>CAIWFH010000104.1 GCA_903911925.1 uncultured Acidobacteriaceae bacterium | reverse complement strand
CCTTGGCTTCAATCTGCCGGATGCGCTCGCGCGTCACCTGGAAGCTCTGCCCTACCTCTTCCAGCGTGTGCTCGGAGCCGTCTTCAAGGCCGAAGCGCATCTTGATGACCCGCTCTTCACGCGGCGTCAGCGTGCGGAGCACCTGCGAGGTGTACTCCTTCAGGTTCACGCTGATCACGGCTTCGGAAGGCGACACGGCCTGGCGGTCTTCAATGAAGTCGCCGAGGTGCGAGTCTTCTTCTTCGCCAATGGGCGTTTCAAGCGAGATGGGCTCCTGTGCGATCTTGAGCACCTTGCGCACCTTGGCCACCGGAATGTCCATGCGGCGCGCAATCTCTTCGCTGGAAGGCTCGCGGCCTAACTCCTGCACCAGTTGACGAGACGTCCGGATTAGCTTGTTGATGGTCTCGATCATGTGCACCGGGATACGAATAGTGCGTGCCTGGTCCGCAATGGCCCTGGTAATGGCCTGGCGAATCCACCATGTCGCATAAGTCGAGAACTTATACCCGCGGCGGTACTCGAACTTATCCACCGCCTTCATCAGGCCGATGTTACCTTCCTGAATCAGGTCGAGGAACTGCAGTCCGCGGTTGGTGTATTTCTTGGCGATCGAGACCACCAACCTAAGGTTGGCTTCGATCAACTCCCTCTTGGCCTGCTCGGCGTCCATGTCGCCCTGGATCATCTCGCGCTGCGTGCGCTTCAGTTCCAGAATCGACACGCCCGCGTCACCCTCGATCTTTTCCAGATCGGCCTTGCAGTTTTTCTGCTGGCGCCTGTATTCCTTCTTCAGGTCTTCACTCTTGCTCGCTTCGAATTTCTGGTCGAGCGAGCGTATCTGGCGCTCGAGCGTGCGCATGGTGTCGACGGTCTTGTTGACCTTGTCCAGCAGCCGCTTGCGTTCCATGGCCGTGTACTTCAGTTCGCGCACAATCCGCGAGATCAGCACCTTCTCGCGCGCAATCATCCAGCGCGTGTGGCGCGCCGCGGCCACCTTCGCCTTGGGTGCGCCGGCAGGCACCGGGGCCTGCTTCTCTTCCAGTTTCAAGATGTTCTTCTGGTGCTTCACCAGCGCGTCGATGCGGGCCACAGTGGCCTTCACGCGTGTCTGCACCACTTCTTCGGTGAGTTCTTCTTCGTCGAAGATCACCACTTCTTTTACATTGCGCACGCCGCGCTTCAGGTCTTCGCCCAGCGCCACAATCTCGCGAATCACGATGGGCGAACGCGAAATCGCCTTCAGCACGCGCAGCTGCCCGCGCTCAATGCGCTTGGCGATTTCCACTTCGCCTTCGCGCGTAAGCAGCGGAACCGTGCCCATTTCGCGCAGGTACATGCGCACCGGGTCGTTGGTTTTTTCAAGCGTCCCAGGCGTCAGATCCAGCTCGACGTCTTCGCCCTCTTCCAGTTCAAAATCCTTGTCGCCGGGAAACTTGGGCGCGTCCAGCAGATCAATTCCCTGGGTCCCGATGGTCGTAATCAAGTCGTCCAGATCGTCGGCCGAGCCAATCTCTTCCGGCAGCATGTCGTTCACGTCGCCGTAGGTCAGATAGCCCTTCTCTTTGCCTACTTCGATAAGGCTGTCGATATCGTGCTCAAATTTTTCGTCAATCGCCAATATGCTCCTGCTCTCTTCGCGCAATCGAGATTAGGCACCGTGTTGCGCAACGGTGCGGGGTCCAGCCTGGGAACGCGAAAAAATATTTCCAAACGGAAATCTTCGCGCAATTCCAGACATAGACTTGCGGTCACCCGCAAAAAATAGCGGTCTCAGGTAGTTGCTCGGAACAGGATGACTAGCGCTTCAGGTTTTCGCCTGGGTCGCCCGTGAGCCGAAGCTCATTGTTGGGGCAGAGGGGCGCGCATCCTCACAGAGATTAGTAGACTACCACAGCCTGGCCCACTTTCGCCAACCAATTTCCAGGCGAAACCGCCTACCTTCTCGAGCCGCTCTTTCAACTGGGACGGGGCCGGCCTGCTTGCCGCCCGCTCTGTTCCTGTCCATTTGACGCACAAAAAGCCAGTTTGACGCAATAATTCGGGCTACCTGACACGCCTTGGCTACCCACGGCCGCAGCGTCAGCTCTCCGGCGGCTTCTGGTTGTGCAACTGCCGCAGCGCCTTGTCCAGGTCCACCTTTTGCTGGGTCAGCAGGGCCAGCTCGGCAAAGTCCCCGCGACGCTCGGCCTCGGGGATCAACGCGCGCAGTTCCCGCTGGCGATTCTCAATAGCCCGCTCCTGGACCTCCTGGATCGCGCTATGAACTTCGTTTTCCGTGGGGGCCTTGTTCTCCTTGAGGAGCACATCGGCTACCAAAGCCTTTTGCGCAGTATCCTCTACAATTTGCAAGGGGGCGCTGGTTCCGCGAACAGCCAGGATTTGCAGTGCTGGAAACACGCCAAGATGCTCAAACCAGGCTGGTTGTTTGGCAAAAGCCTCGGCCGCCAGCCGCCGCGCATCTCCAAGTTCTGGATCCTCAATCGCGAACGCACGAATCAGTATCCGCTCCACCTCGTTCAGCGCCGTTGCCCGCGCCTCCACGTGATCCCGCCGCTTCAGCGCCGCCTGCCGCAATTCCTCCCGCAGAACAGCCGAATCGATGCCCAGCTTTTGCGCGGCGTCGGCGGCAAACTGGTCCCGCGCCAACTTTTCCGGCATGCGCCGGATGTGCGGCAACAGGTAGTTCATGGCCTTCACTTTTTGTTCGGCGCTGCCTCCCGGGAACATCCCCCGGGCCCTCTCAATCAAGTAGTCGGACTGCCGCCGCGCCCCACGCACCGCTGCGATGTAAGCCTCTGCCCCCCGTTCGCGGATATACCGGTCCGGGTCCAGCCCCCCATCCAGCGTCACCAGCTTGATGGTGAACCCCTCCTCGGTGAGCAGCGCAATCGACTTCTCCGCCGCGTTGGCGCCCGCCGCATCCGGATCGAAGTTCACCACAACTTGCGAGGTGTGCCGCCTCAGCAGCCCCACCTGCTGCTCGGTAAAAGCCGTTCCGCTAGTGGCAATCACGTTATGGATGCCGCGCAGAAACACCGAGATGCAGTCCATCTGCCCCTCGACCAGCAGTGCAAACTCCGCTTGCCTGATCGAGGTTTTGGCCTTGTCCAGATTGAACAGGACCGTGCCCTTTGTATAGAGCGGCGTCTCCGGTGAGTTGATGTACTTGGGTCCGGCCTTGTCGCCCGTCTCCAGCGTCCGTGCGGTAAAGGCAATCACGCGGCCGCTTTCGTTGGCGATGGGGAACATTACCCGCTTGCGGAAGCGGTCGAAGATGTGTCCCTGCGTCCCGTCGCCCTGTTCCTTCCAGCTGAACAGCCCGCTCAGCCGCAGCGTCTCGCCGTCCGCCATCCCGCTGAGCCGGTCGCGCAGGGCGTTAAAGCTGTCTGGCGAGTAGCCGATCCGGAACTTGGCAATCCCCTCCGGCGTCAGTCCGCGGCCTGCCAGGTATTCGCGCGCCACGGCCCCTTCCGGCCCGCGAAGCTGCTCTTCAAACCAGACGGTCGCCGTCTCATGCAGTTCCATGAGCTTCGCCCGCTGGCGTGCTCCCGCAGCTTCCTCCGGAGAAGAAAACTCCCGCTTGGGCAGCGGAATGCCGCACTTCCCGGCCACAATCCGCACCGCCTCGGGAAAGCCCACATTCTCAATCTTGCCCACAAAGCTGAAAACATCCCCCGAAGCCCCGCAGCCGAAGCAGTGGTAAAACTGCCGCACCGCATGCACTGAGAACGATGGCGATTTTTCCTTGTGGAACGGGCAAAGCCCCGAGTAGTTCTGCGCCCCCGCCTTGCGCAGACGGATATACCCCTCGATCACCTTGACGATGTCGGCCTGCTGCTTTACGGTTTGGGCAAAGTCGGACATTGGAGGGTCTCTACTGAGAATAAGGCCGAAGGGAGATGTGGAAGCGGTGAATAACCCGCCGCTAACGAGACCTGGAGGGGCGAATTCCACTTGTCCGCACTATTTCCGCAGTGCTATGCTGGCTCACCCTCAAGGAGGACATTTAAGAATGGACGCGCTATGTTCAAATTGCGGAGCGCAGGTTGTTGCTCCGTGGAAGTTCTGTCCCCACTGCGGAGCAGTCATCCGTCATGAAACTCCGCCCGTATTAGCAACATCGGCTGCCACGACTTCCGCTCAAAAAGCGCCGTATCGTGGGGCATTCGCGGGACTTCTCTTCGGCATGATCACAGTGCCCATCCTGGCGATTGTGGGAACCATGCTTTGCCTCACTGGCCTGGGCGCACTCCTGGGCGTGCCAATGATTATTGTGGCCGTCTTGGCGCCGCTGCTGGGCCCCATGATCGGCATTGGCGCCATGCACGGCACATGCCCCTGGTGCGGAATCCGCATCCACAGCATCATCACCGTGCCCGAGTTCTATTGCCACGGATGCAGCAAGCCCATCCTGATTGAGAACAGGAAGTTCCTGCGGGCAGCTTGAAAGGGAGGCGAACAGGGGTCATAATCGCCGGTCAAGAGGAGTGCGATCTCCGGTTGGCGAATCACTGGATGGCTCAGCGGGAAACACGCGCCGCCCTCCACCGAGGTGGAAGGCGGGGGCGCGCTCTGTTCGGTAAAGCTACTCGGCCTTGGCTTCTTCGGCGGCCGGAGCTTCGGGGGCAGCTTCTTCCGTGGCTTCGGCGAGAACCTTGACCTTGACGTGGGCTGTGACTTCGCGGTGGAGCCGGATGGCGACCGAGAACTCGCCAACGCTCTTGAGCGGCTCGTCGAGGACGATCTTGCGGCGGTCCACTTCAAAGCCCTCGGTTGCCAGGCCGGCAGCGACGTCGGCTGAGGTTACGGAACCGAAGAGGCGGCCGGCTTCGCCCGACTTGCGGGTAAAGCTGAGCTCGACGGGGGCCAGCTTGGTGGCCAGTTCCTCGGCGATCACCTTCTCAGTGGCTGAGCGGCGGGCGGCGGCGGTCTTCATCTGCTCGATGACGGCCTTGTTGGCGGCTGTGGCCTGCATGGCCAGCTTGCGCGGCAGCAGGAAATTGCGTCCGTAGCCGTCGGCCACTTTAACGACTTCTCCGCGGTGGCCCAGGTGGACTACGTCTTCCTTCAGAATAACTTCCATGACTAAATCTCCAATTTGTCTCGGGCGCCGGCGCGCGAAGTGTTTACGTCCGCTTGCCAACGTTCCCGCAGGGGCTAAAGCCCCTTAGATTTCTGCCAGGCATGATGCACGGGCTAAAGCCCGTACCCTTCATCCAAAGCCCCGGCCAACCCTCTGAAACCGCTCTTCCTAGTGGCGCGTCGCGAACGGCAGCAGGGCGATATTGCGGGCCTGCTTGATGGCGCGGGTGAGGCGGCGCTGGTGCGTGGTGCAAACGCCGGTCAGGCGGCGGGGCACAATCTTGCCGCGCTCGGCCACAAAGCCCTGCAGCAGGCGGACATCGCGGTAAGGGATCGCGTCAATCTTCTCGGTGCAGAACTTGCAGACCTTCTTGCGCCGGAAGAACTTGCCGCGGCCGCCGGGGCCGCCGGAGGGTCGGCCGCCGGGGCCGCCGGGGCGTCCGCCGGGGCGGGGACCTGAACTGTGGCCGGAACTTGAACCCGGGCCCGGGCTTGAAACTGGTGCGGATTCTGCTTGGGGTGCGCCCTCGGGCGCCCTTCCTGGAGTCTCTTCAGACATGGTGTTTCCTCTTTACTCTCTTGGGTTCCGGCAAGCGGTCTTCGCCTGGCAGAACACTGGATCGGCCGCACCCGGATACCGGCAGCGGCAATTCATGACAAGCCTTAGACGCTGGCCTGGACCGCTTCGCCGGCTTCCGCGGCTTCCGCGGCGACAACTGGAACTGCCGCTGCCACAGGGGCTGCAACGGGAGCCGCGACGGCCGGCATTGAGCTGCGGCGAACGCCGCGCAGTGCCTTAACCTTGGCGAGGCGCTTTTCTTCCTCGTCGATGCGGACGGTGATGAACTTGATCACCGGTTCAGTTACGCGCAGGCGGCGCTCAAGCTCCAACACCACCGCGCCGTTGGCCTCGATGGTCAGCAGAACATAGTTGCCGTCGTTGAACTTGCGGACCATGTAAGCAAGCTTGCGCCGGCCCATCTTCTCGACGGTCTTGACCACTCCGCCACCCTTGGTAACGGTGTCGGAGAAGCCGGCGATCAGCTTGTCGGCATCCTCTTCGGCCACGTCGGGCCGAACAATAAACATCACTTCATACACACGGGACATCCGTTTTCCTTTTCCGCTGGAGTCCCTTTGACTCCAGACCCTGCCGCTGGTTGAAACGCCATGGCGGCCGTTGTTGCTCTTGCTGCTCTTACTCTTCCGCAGGACTGTTCTTGTCCCGGCGGTTGAACTCGTTCATCGCGGCTGCCGGTCCCAGTTCGAGAATGCGGCGGGTTGCGGTTGCCACCCGGTCCAACACCTCGTCAAGCACCGTCAAATCCGCCTTGCGCATGGGCGAAAGCAGGTAATCCCTGCCCGGCCGCCTGCCGCCGGCCGCAATGGCCTCCGGTGGCAAATCGAGTTCCACGCCAATACGGAGGCGCAACCACTCCTGGGTTCCCAGGGCGCCGGTTATGCTGCGGGCACCGTTGTGGCCCGCGGGCGAACCGCGCTCCCTGATCTTGAAGGTCCCCAAGGTCAAATCCAACTCGTCATGAATCACGAGGAGGTCTTTCGATGGGTCCGCCTCAAACTCCTGAACCAGGGCGGCCACTGCGAGCCCGCTCAGGTTCATAAAGGTCTCCGGTTTAGCCAGAACCACCTGGCGCCCTACCATGCGGCAGGTTGCTGTAGCGGCCCGGCATCGCCGGTTCTGGACCACAACGCCCTCTTGCTGGGCGATGCGGTCAATGGCCATGAACCCGGCGTTATGCGGAGTCCACAGATACTCGGGGCCGGGATTGCCAAGGCCCACCACAAGAAACGGGCCTTGGCTCTTACCGGACTCGCTTGCTTCAACCAAGGCTTACTTCTTCGCCTCGGGCTTCTTTGCAGCGTCCTCGGGCTTGCCCTTCTTGGCAACCTCGGGCTCGGCTGCTGCGGTTGCCGCGGTAGCGGCAGCCACAGCGGCTGCTTCAGTCTCCGCAGCGGTGGGCGCTTCCTCGCGGATCGAAACCACGTGAGCGACGGTGGCGTCTTCGGCGTTGAGGTACTTGACCTTGTCCGAGTGGGGCAAGTCGCTGACGCGCAGCGATTGGAACATCTCCAGGTTGCTGACGTCTGCCGCAATGCTGGCAGGGATGTCGGCGGGGAGGCACTCGACTTCGACTTCGCGGAGTACCTGGTCCAAAATGCCGCCGGAGTTTCTGACGCCCAGCGGAACGCCAACCAGCTTGACCCGCACCCTGACCTTGAGGGTCTTGTCGAGGGCAATGCGCTTCAGGTCAATGTGAATCAGGAGGTCATTGATGGGCTCGCGCTGCCAGTCGACGATCATGGCCTTGGCCGTGGGCAGGCCTGCAACTTCCACGTCAAAGATGGTGTTGTGGCCGGTCTCGGAGAAAAGGATCTTCGAAATCTGCTTGGGGTCCACTTCGACAGCAACGGGGTCGTGCCCCGAACCATACAGTACGGCAGGAATCTTGCCCGCGACCCGCACGCGGCGAGCGGCATTCTTGTTGAACTTGCCCACACGGGGCTTGGCTATGACTACTTCAGGCATTTCTCTCTCGTTTCCTTGTGTCGGGCACGGGCTGTTTGGGCTCCGCTCCCTTTGTGAAAGGCCAGTTCACAGTTCGCAGTTCTCAGCAAAAAGTCGGCCGAGATTACCTTCCCTGCATTCTGTTTACTAGCCAAGTTGATCTTCCACGTACGCAGACAACTACGAACTGCGAACTGCTTCTACGAGAACAGCGTACTCACGCTGGTCTCCATGTGAATGCTCTCAATGGCCGCGCCCAGCAGGCCGGCAATGGAGAGCACCTTGATCTTGGGCAACTTCTGCGCAGCTTCGCGCAGGGGTATTGTGTTTGTGACAACCACTTCAACAATCCGCGAAGCGGCGATGCGTTCAATGGCCGGGCCGGAAAGCACGGCGTGGCTGGCGCAGGCATATACGGCCGCGGCGCCGGCGTCGTACAGGGCGTCCACGGTTTTTACCAGCGTGCCTGCCGTGTCGATAATGTCGTCGATGATGAGGCAGTTCTTGCCCTTCACATCGCCGACCACGTTCATCACTTCGGCTACGTTGATCTCGGTGCGGCGCTTGTCCACAATGGCCAGCGGCGCTCCTACTTTTTGCGCGAAGAACCGGGCCCTCTCCACGCCGCCTGCGTCTGGCGAAACAACTGTCAGATTGGGCAGCTTGAGCTCGCGGAAGTAGCTCACCAGCACCGGGCTGGCAAAGAGGTGGTCGACGGGAATGTTGAAGAAGCCCTGAATCTGAGCGGCGTGCAGGTCGACGAAGAGGGCGCGATTGGCGCCGGCCGTAGTGAGCAAATCGGCAATGAGCTTGGCGCTGATGGCCACGCGGGGGCGGTCTTTGCGGTCCTGGCGGGCGTAGCCGTAATAGGGCACAACCACCGTGATGCGGGCCGCCGAGGCGCGCTTGAGCGCGTCAATCATGACCAGAAGTTCAACGAGGTGCTGGTCAACGGGGTAGCAGGTCGGCTGCACGACGAAGACATCGACGCCGCGCACGTTCTCAAGAAGCTGGAAGTACACTTCCCCATCGGCAAAGCGCTGGATCTTTGATTCGCCCACCGGTACGCCGATGTGGCGGCCAATTTCCTCGGTGAGGGGCCGGTTGGCCGATCCGCTGAAGAGTTTGAAACGCTTGTCCTCGCTGAGATTCCGGGTGCGCTTGCGCTCTGCGGCCGGCTTGACCCCCTGAGGCTTTATCTCAGGTGCTGCGCCAGGATTTGGGCCCTTGAGCGAGCCGTCGCTCCGCTCATCGTCCGCGCCCGGCTGCTGTTTGTCTTCCAACGTCGGTACCGTCAAGGCTTCCACTTCCATCTTCCGTACACCTCCAAGCTGGTTGGCTTTGGCTGTTTTCCGGTGCTTCTCTTGAAGAAACTGGCTGGGCGACCAGGATTCGAACCTGGACAAGTGCCTCCAAAGGGCACTGTCCTACCATTAGACGATCGCCCACCGTTTGACAGCCGAAGGCGAGTTTCTCTCCCACAGCGGCTGACTGTCAATGACTTGTTAACATCTGGCTCCAGTAGTCTGAGCGCGGCAGGGTACGGGTGATGGTGCCCCGTACTTTCTGCTGCTTCAGGCGCTCCTGGGCCTTTTCCGCATCTTCCCTGGTCAGGTACAACCCGAAAAGAGCCGAACCGGAACCGGACAGCGAGGCATAGCGGGCTGCCTCCGGGGTCTCCGAAGCCACAAGAATGCGCTTGATCTCTGCAAGGGGGGGATGCTGGGGAAAGACGACCCGTTCAAAGTCGTTCTGGATCCAGCTACTGATCCCGGTGCGGACAAGCGCGGACTCAAGTGGTCCGGCCAGGCCCTCATTTGAGAGGGCACCGAAGGAGCCAACCTGCCGACCTCCTGGAATCGCTCCCGAAAAGGCGCTCGCGTAGGCGCGGCTCAACTCATTCAGTTTATCTGTACTGGCCTCGGCGGTCAAACCTTCCGCGGCGCAGAGGGCGTCCCAGTCGCGAAAGGCCTGCGGAGTGGAGACGCCAATCTCGGGTAATGCCACAACGCACCAGGTGGGCTCGAAATCCGGCAGGGGATAGACTTCCTGACCCCGATCAAGGCCCAGAATCGCGCCGCCAATGAGGAACAGCGGCACATCCGACCCGACCCGGGCAGCCAGTTCCAGACGTTTTGCTCCCCAGCTCTTCGATCGGTCATCGTGAGCGGGCTCATATGAAGGTCTGTCATCCTGAGCGGAGCGCGGCGGAGTCGAAGGACCTGCATTTGAAAATGTGGGTTCTGCCAACCAGGCCCCCATGTCCAGCTGACCCGCTAAGCCTAGTTCCGCTTCCAGCCCCACCAGCGCCGCCACCGCATTGGCCGACCCTGCACCCAGCCCGCCCTGCACCGGCAGCCGCTTGTCGATATGAATCTCAACTTCGGCGTTGAGGCCCAGCGCCTCAAGCGCCAGCGCAACCATCTTCCACGCGGTATTGCGGGCATCGGTTGGAACCCGCTCGTCGTTTGAAGTCAGCCGGATCGCGGTTACCGCGGCAGGCCGGGCGGTCACCGTCAAAACATCGTAAAGCTCCAGTGTCTGGTAAACCGTCGCCAGTGAGTGGAACCCGTCGGCGCGCGGAGCGCCGATATAGAGGCCAAGATTGATCTTCGCGTGCGAACGAACTGCGGTGGGCATACCGGTTTATTGTAGGGCCTCGTGCATTTACAGTGGGAAGCTGAATCATGACTGACCCCGCACATCAGCCCCACCCGGATGCCGGCTGGAAACGGCGCGACTTTGTCGCCGCGGCCTGCTTCTTTGCAGCCACGGCGGCGGTGGTGCTTTGGCAGAACGCCCACCTTGTTGTGCTGTGGGACTTGAGCTACGTGCTCGACAGCGCCACCCGCATGGCGCTGGGGCAGATGCCTTATCGCGATTTCCCCTTCGCGCACGCGCCGCTTACGTTTCTCATTCAGGCCGCCATCATCCGGCTGACTGGGCGGGTCTTCTTCCATCACGTTCTGTATTGCGCGCTGGTGGGCGGCGTGAGCACCGTGCTGGCGTGGCGGATTGTGCTGCGCGCAGTGAGGGGAGCCTGGTGGATTGCGGGTCTGCTGTCTCTGCCCCTGACCGTGCTCGGCATCTATTGCATTTTGCCGCATCCCTCCTACGACTGCGATTGCGCCTTTTCGATCCTCGTTGCCATCTGGCTGCTACAACGGTTTGATCGTGATTCTGCGGGTGAGCCGGGCACCCGGCACGCATCGATGCCGTGGCGCTCGTTTGCAGCAGGCGGGGCCGTTGTTCTCCCGCTCTTCTTCAAGCAGAACATTGGCCTGGTGTTTCTGGCGGCGGTGGTGGCGGCGTTCTTGGTGCTGCTGGCCGCGCGGTTCCTGCGGCTCGCGCCGGCCGGTGCGGAAACCCCGGCGTTGCTGGCGGCGCTTGGCGGATTAGCCACGGCACTGACCACCGCCGCACTGCTGCTGCATTTCACCGTTGGCCTGCGCAACTACATTTACTGGACGATCGGATTTGCAGCGGAGCGGCGGTTGCCGGGCCTGCAGCAGATGATCGGCGTCTACAGGGAGCAGTCACTGCTATGGATGTTGCCGTGTGTGGCGGTGGGATTGGCGCTTTGGCGAAGCCGGCTCAGGACCCGTGCATCGGCGCGGGTTGCTTCGCTCGCGCTGCTTGCCGCACCGTTTCTGTGGACGGTTGCTTCCCTGCTGGTTTACGACGATGCGGACGAGCGCGGCGACAGCCTGCTGGCCTTGTGGCTGCTGCTGCTGATTCTCTCGGCTGCGCATACGCTCTGGAACCTTCGCCGCGGCCCGAGTCTTTGCGCGCTGCTGCCGGGCATTGTGCTGCTGACCATCAACGGGACCCTGATGTCGCAGCAGTTGTGGGGTTCCACCTACGCGATTTGGCCGCTCCTTATTCTGCTCATTGCGGAGATGGTGGTTTTTCTTGGTTCCGAACTCAACCCAAGCTCCAATTCGAATTTGCCGGTTGGTGCTTCGGTATTGGGAATAGTCATTGCCGCCACGTTGCTGCTGTGCGGAGCCTTTTATACCGCCAGCGAGGAGCGCCTTAGCTACGCGCAGTTTCCCGAGGGGCCGGTGGTGCATGCGACCTTTCCGCAGCTTGCAGGCATGGGAACACCTGGCCCCTACCTGCCTGATTTTGAGGAACTGGTGCGGTTTGCTGAAGCGCATATTCCGGCTTCCGATGGGATAATTCTCCTCCCCGGTGAAGACCCTTTCTATTTCGTCACCGGGCGCGTGCCGCAATTCCCGGTGCTGCTCTTTGACCCGGCAGCCGATCCCTACTCACCCGTCGAGGTCGTGGAACAGGTCCGCGCGCACAACATTCGGTGGCTCATTGTGAAGCGCGGACTGCAGATTAAAGAGGACCCCACGCCGCAGCGTGAGCCCACAATGAAGGAATTAATGGGTGCTTTCGTGCTCGATATCCGATTGCGCGGCTACGACGTCTACCGGCGGCAGTAATGATCGCTCAACTGGCTTTGACTTTGAGGATGCGGCAGAGTGCCTGCCAGTCTTTTTCGGTTTGGTCGGCGTACGCAGCGCCGAACTTGGCCAACGCTTCGGCAAAACCGTTGCCGGAGCCCAGGTAGCCTGCCAGGACCAGCGGGTCGCTGGAGCGGGCGTGACCGCGGGCCAGCAACTCGCCGCAGACTTCGGCAAGAGCCTCCAACCCGCCCCCGCTCAGGTCTTCAAGATTGATGGGCCCCTTGTGGTCATTGAGTTGGCGCACCAGGTAGTCGCGTCCGTCGATGCGCGTCCAGCCCAAAAAGGGGTCCGACTCGAGTTGCATGGCGCGCTGCCCTTCGACCACGCGCTGCCCGTTGTGATGAGCGGGGTGCGCGCCGGGGAGGTACGGCACATAGGCCGAAGCGGCCTCCTCTTTGATTTGCAGAAAGAGCGGATCGTTGGGGCCGTTGCCCTCAAGGTAGACGCAGTAATCCCGCAGGCCCACCGAGCCGGTTCCCACCACCTTGAAGGCCACGTCCACCGGGCGATACAGCGAGAGCAGGTGCTGGCGCTGCGGCTCGAGAGTTTTGCGATACGGGCCAAGCGCGGACAGCACGGCGGCGGACTGCTTTGCGGTAACGCGAGAGAGGGTGGGCTTCATCTCCTTGAAGCGTCGCGACGAATCGGATTTGCCGGTTACGATTTCCGTAAGCCGCTCAAGCGCGTGTTGCGGCGTGGCGCGCTCGGCTTTGAGCAGGGCTGCATGCACGGGCTCGGCATGGCCCAGCCGGCGAACCTGGAAGAAGGCGACATCGATGCTGGGCATCTGCGCAAAGGCGCGCATCTGGGCCGTGTAGTGAGCAATGCACCGTACCACTGTTTCGCGAATTCCCGGTCCCTTGTGGCCGGAGGCGCGGCCCGCCAGCGTCAGCGCGGCAGCCATACGCTTCAGGTCCCACTCAAACGGGCCGCGGATGGTCTCGTCAAAGTCGTTGATGTCGAAGACGAGACGGCCATCGGGCGCAGCAAATGCGCCCAGGTTCCGAACGTGTGCGTCGCCGCAAAGCTGGGCTGAGATACCGGTGTTGGGCAAGCCTGCCAGGTCGGCGGCCATTACCGGCACGGCGCCGCGGAAATAGCCAAAGGGCGACTCAGCCATGAGTTGGTATTTCAGCCTGACGAGCGCCGGGACGCGGCCGCGCGAAGCGCGCTCAAGCAGCTTGAGCGGAGAAGTTTTGCGCGCCTTGGGGTTGAATGTGCTCTGTTCCTGGCGGCCCACCTGCTTGCGCCGCGCCTGTCCCGTACTTCTGCGTTCTGCCGGAGTTGCCCAGTGCATAGCCCGCAACATACTCTCTATGCTTCGCCGGTGCAACTTGCAAAATGAGTGGTTTACACTTCTGGCTGGAAGCGCCGCCGCAGAGGCGGAGGCCAAAGAGAACGTTGAGCTTCTCAGGCTGCAAAGAAAATCGGTGTTCCGCAAAGAATTCCGAAGAGGATTGTGCGAGGCTGCGGATTGTGCTGGTTTTCCGCTTTATGGAGCTGTCAAGCTCGAGCCTCCTTCCGAACCGCGATTCTGAACAGCCCGTTGACCCCAGGGAGGGATAACTTGTCTTATTCAGCTACTCGCCTGATTTTCGCCATTGCCGTCACCGGCCTGGCAGCGATTCCGCTGGCCGCACAGGCCCCGGCCAAGCCGCTGACCGTCGAAGCGATCTACGGGCATGGGTCGCTGATTGGGCATCCGCCGAGCGGACTCATCTGGTCGCCGGATGGAAAGCATCTGACCTATCTCGATGGCGGGGAACTGGTCGACCTGGACCCGGGAACTGGAAAGCCGCACATCCTGGTTGGCCACGCCAAGTTGGCCACGCTATCCGGAGCCGCCGCTTCAGAGGCTGACAACGACCACCGCGATCGCTACAAGATGGCCAGCTACCTTTGGGCTCCCGACTCGAAGCACCTGCTGTTCGACTCCAACGGCCGGCTGTGGATGTACGACCTGCGCAACGGAACAGGAATTCAGATCGGGTTTACCGGCGCTGCCGCGGGCGACGATCCGAAGTTCTCGCCTAACGGCGAGTTCATCAGCTTTGTGCGCGATCACAGCCTTGCCGTGGTGCACCTGAAAGACACCGGAACGCCCATGTCGGCCGCGGCCCAATCCCCCAACAGCGGCATCCTCAACGGCGAAGTGGACTGGCTCTACCTTGAAGAACTGGAGACACGCAGCAACTACTTCTGGTCGCCGGATTCGAAGAACCTTGCCTATTTGCAGATGAACGAGACTGACGTGCCGCAATATCCGATCGAAGACTGGATACCGACGCACGCGCAGGTGGACTTACAGCATTATCCGCAGCCCGGCGATCTCAATCCGGACGTTCGCGTGGGGGTGGTAAATACAGAGGGCGGCAAAACGATGTGGATGAAGGTGCCGATCAAGCCGGCGGTGGACTACATTCCGCGCTTCGGCTGGGCCGACCACAAGACGCTGTGGATTGAAACGCTCAGCCGCGATCACAAGCATCGGGACATCTACTTTGCCGACGCCGCTACCGGGCTGGCGCACCTGGTTCTGCAAATTGCCGACGATAAGTTCATCGACGACGGCTACGATGTCTCGGTGGGCATGGGCACCATCCTGCTGACAAACTGGACCGACGGCAATAACCACCTCTATCTCTATAGCTACGACGAGGGCAAACCCGAGACCACCACAGCCAAGCTGGAACGGCAACTGACCAAGGGCGACTTCGAGGTGGGCGAAGTGCTCAGAGTCGATCACCACGCCAAGGTCGTCGATTACGTTTCCAACGAGGGTAGCCCTCTGGACAGGCAGTTGTGGGAGGTGAGCTTCGGCGGCGAACGCAGGCAGTTAAGCACCGGGGCGGGAACGCACACAGCCACCTTTGCGCCCAATGGCAGCGCATATGTTGAGCGCCGGTCGGCGCTGATGGAACCGACCAAGGTGAGCTTGTGCCAGGCGCCCGATAAATCTGCCGGAGCGGATTCTGCTGCCAGGTGCAGCCCTGTCTGGTCAACCCGGGCGCTTGAGCCGTACCAACTGCGCGCGCCGGAGCACCTGGAGGTGAAGGCTCACGATGGAACGAGCCTCTTCGCGACCATCTTGCTTCCTGAAGGCACAAACCCGGCGAGCGTGCCCCTCATCGTTAACCCGTACGGCGGCCCCGGCGAGGGGACGGTCGCCAATCGCTGGAGCGAAGGGATTTTGTTCGACGAGTTGCTTACGCAGCACGGTTTTGCCGTTCTTCATGCAGACAATCGCGGAACCGGCGACCGGGGCCGCGCCTTTGCGCAGGCCGCCTGGCACAATTTTGGCCCAATCCAGCTTGAGGACCAGCTGACGGTGGTGGACGCCGCGCTTGAAAAGTATCCGCAGTTGGACAAGCAGCGCCTCGGGTGGTGGGGATGGAGTTGGGGAGGCACTTTCACGCTTTATGCGCTCACGCACTCCGACCGTTTCCGCGCCGGGGTCGCGGTAGCGCCGGTGACCGACTGGCACAACTACGACTCCATTTATACCGAGCGCTATATGAGCCTGCCCGCGGAGTTCCCGCAGGGCTATAAAGATTTTTCTGTTGTAAACTCGGCTGCCAATCTGAAAGGGCGGCTCCTGCTGGTTCATGGAACGGGCGACGACAACGTTCACATGGAGAACTCGGTGCAGTTTCTGCAGAAGCTGATTGAAGCGGGCATTCCCTACGACCTGCAAATCTACCCGCGCAAGACCCACTCCATTGCCGGGGCAGAGGTGCGGCGGCATCTGTTCAACAGGATCGTGGCGCATTTTGAGGAGTATTTGAAGCCGCCAGTGCAGTGACGAGCTATGGCTTCAACTCTCAGGCAAAGCAGCCTTGGCTGTCGCCCTCAGCCTTCCCGGCGCCGGAACAGATCGTCCTTCTCGCGGCAGGAGCAGTTCGTGCACTCCAGGCAGCAAACCAGAAACACCGCCACGCCGACTGTAACAATCACGGCGATGGCGTTCTCGTTCGAGGTAAACCAGTGAGCCAGACTCTGCATGTCAAAGGACACCATAGAACAGACTCCAAAACTTTGATGTGCCGCAATGCTCATGGCAACTCAACCGAGCTTCAGAGCGCTGGGGTCCCAGCGAAACCATCTTACCACCGCCGAATTTTCTCGGTCTATAAGGCCAAATTTAGCCAAAAGAACACTTGCATAATGGGGAATAAAAGGCGAATATAATTCCGATATGGAAACTGGCCCCAATCCGATGCCAAATGAAGAGGATGGGCCTTGGCCGGAGGAACTCAAATTCCCCGAGATTGAGCCGGGGGCGCCGGAGCCTGCCCATGAGCCGGCCGGGGGGGGCGGGCCAAAGGTCAACTGGCTCTTCGTGGACCTGAACTCCTACTTTGCCTCATGCGAGCAGCAGGTGCGGCCCGAGTTGCGGGGCAAGCCGGTGGGGGTGGTGCCCATGATGGCCGACACTACGGTCTGCATCGCCGCCAGTTACGAGGCCAAGGCTTACGGAGTGAGAACCGGGACCGTGGTGGCCGATGCCAAACGGATGTGCCCGGGGCTGGTGCTGGTCGAGGCGCGGCACGAGATCTACGTAGACTTCCATCACCGCATTGTTGAGGCGGTGGAAAGCTGTGTGCCGGTAACGGCCGTCTGCTCCATTGACGAGATGGCCTGCCGCCTGATGGGTCGCGAACGGCCCCTGCTGGCTGCCATGGATCTGGGCCGCCGGGTGAAGGCGCGCATCCTTGAGCAGGTAGGCCCCATGCTGCGCAGTTCCGTGGGGCTGGCCACCAACCGCTTCCTGGCCAAGGTGGCCAGCGACATGGAGAAGCCCGACGGCCTGGTGGCGCTGCCGCTCGACCTGCTGCCCGAAGCCCTGCGTCAGCTTACGCTGCGCGATCTGCCCGGCATAGGCGCCAAGACCGAGAAGCGCCTCAACGACAAGGGCATTCACACCATGGAGCAGATGCTGGCGCTCAGTTGCGAACAGGCCGGCGAGCTTTGGGGCTCAGTATGGGGCGAGCGCCTGTGGCACTGGCTCCAGGGCGAAGACTTCGACATGGCGGAAACCGAGCATCTGAAGTCGATGAGCCACCAGCATGTGCTGGCGCCCGAGATGCGCAACCCGGAACAGGCCTGGGCCGTCGCTCACAAGCTGCTGCACAAGGCGGCTATGCGCCTGCGCGCCGGCGGCTTGTGGGCCAGCAGCATCGGACTGGCGATTGGCTTTGCCGTTCCGCGCGGGGAGAAAGCGCCGGTAAGCACCTTTGGCGTGCCAACCAAGGGATGGAAGAGCGAACTGCGCCTCAGCGAGTGCCAGGATAATCAGACGCTCATCGCCGCGCTCAGCCGCTTGTGGGCCTCGCGGCCTTCGGGCAACGAGTACGAGCATCCGTACTTCATCGGCGTCCACTTGAACGGCCTGGTTCCCGATCGCCTGCACTCGCTGAACCTCTTTGACGGATCAGAGGAGGAGCAAAACCGGGCGCGACTGCTGGCGGCCATGGACGAGCTGAACAACAAGTACGGCATGAGTACGCTGGCTCCCGCGACCATGCTCACCGCCTACAAAGCCGCGCCGACGCGGATTGCGTTCCACAGCATTCCAGATTTGTTTTGAACAAGAACAGGGGCCTGGCGACTGGCTAGCATGCGATCCCCACCCCTCCCCACCCCACGTAAGGTGTTTGGAGCAAATCTTCTATTTTCAACGGCCTGGAAGCACGGTTCTACCGTAAGTTGGTTGTTTTGAGGAACCTGGAAGCCAAGTTCATGAAAATGGAGAACTTGTGCGGACCGATTTACGAGATAGACCCGGGCGTAGACATTTCTGATTTGCTTCAGGGTGGCCGCGTGAATCCTTTGCCAGACCTCGGTGCAAAGGGCAACGGCGGAGTTTTTGAGGGAGGGATAGAAGGCTGCCTGCGGGCTCTCGGCGGTGGCGGGTTGGATGGCCTGGATCACGGGTGGTTTCTCCGATTGCGGTCCTTTTCTCACCGCTATTTTGATTGTGCGCCAGAGACGCTTAATTATCTGCAAGCGGGTCACGAAATCGACGGGGGGCAGAGATCAGGGGACAGGGGTCAGGGAAAAGCCGGCTGGTTGGGGTTCGTGGTTACCCACCCTTTTCGCAAAGTGCGCGAAAAGGATGGGGCACCGGGCATCCCCGACTTGTTCTAGGGGGTCTTCCCAATCTGGAGTTTGGCGATTCAGGTGGACCTGATTTGCACCGGAACCCTCACTTTGTGCTCCCGAGACGCTGGCTTCGGTCCAAAATGCCTCCTAATGTACCAATGAGGTTCGGCAATGAATATGTACCCACTATTCCACCGCAGAGTGCGCGATAATTCCGAAAGGCCATTGGCCCATCCACTTCGATGTCATTCATTTGACGGCGAGCCACCCGAGGATGCAGTCCAGATGAGACATAGCTTTTATGAGTTCTTCGCAGGGGGCGGGATGGCTCGTGCCGGTCTCGGCAATAGATGGGAATGCCTTTTCGCCAACGACTTCGATTACAAAAAAGGTGAAACCTACCGAAGAAACTGGGGCGATAGCGAACTTCGAACCCTTGACGTAGGGAAGCTAAGGACCTCTGATCTGCCCGGGGTCGCTGACCTTGCTTGGGCGTCATTCCCGTGCCAGGATTTGTCATTAGCGGGCGGCGGGGCTGGGCTCAGGGGAGAGCGATCTGGGACTTTCTGGCCTTTTTGGAGGCTCATAAAGGCACTGATAGCGGAGGACCGTGCCCCTCGGATGATCGTGCTTGAAAACGTCTGCGGAACCCTCACCTCTCACAACGGGAAAGATTTTACAGCCATCTGCAGCGCTGTGCAGCAGGCCGGATACCTCCTCGGCGCCCTTGTGATTGATGCGGCTCTCTTCGTCCCGCAGTCTCGCCCTAGGCTCTTTATCGTTTGCGTCCGGAGCCACGTGGAACTTCCCGAGGAGTGCATCGCGGAAGGGCCACAGGATGTGTGGCATTCGCGGATAGTCGATCCGTTTCTCACGCTTCCGCCGAGAATTAAGAATGAGTGGGTTTGGTGGACGATTCCGCTGCCTCCAAAACGCCGAGTGGGCCTAACAGACATCGCCGAAGAGACACCGGAAGGGGTAGCGATGTACTCGCGGGAGCAGATGGCCCAGCTTCTTTCGAAAATGAGTGACCGCAATCGGGCGAAACTGACGAAGGCCCAACGGCTCAATCGTCCAATCGTCGGCGGCCTCTATCGACGAACCCGAATCGACGAGAATGGGGGCAAGGTCCAACGCGCCGAGATCAGATTTGATGATCTTTCCGGGTGTTTGCGCACTCCTGGTGGAGGGTCTAGCCGCCAAACAGTACTGATCGTTGATGGGGAGTCGGTCCAGGCGCGATTGATTTCCACGCGAGAAACAGCTCGCCTGATGGGGCTGCCCGATTCTTATATTCTCCCCGACAACTACAACGAAGCCTATCATTTAACAGGTGATGGAGTGGTAGTTCCTGTTGTTCGCCATATCGCCGCGCATATACTGGAGCCAACACTAGCGGCATCCAGAGCGAGGCGCACAACAGCTGCATGAGCATAATTCCGTGCGAACAAAATGCTGACCTTCAGCGGCGAATCCTAGAGTACGCTGAGGCTCTCAAGACCGAAGCCCATAGAATTGGAGCTCACGGGCTTGATGAGAACGAGTTCTACAACAGCGGGTTATTCAGGGGTGCCATTGAACGGATTAGGGGGCAGTTCTCCGCGACAATGCGAGAGAAGCGGGAGTTTGCGACCTGCATTCTGAATTACATGCAGGACCGCCATTTTATTTTGGACTGGGTATCTGCTGGTGACGCTAACCGTCACGATTACTCGGTCCACATGCCCAGCGGTAGGGTTGCAGTCATTGAACTAAAGGGATGCCTTGATGGCAACAACACCACCATTTACGAACGCCCGCCCCATGCCCAGGAATTCATAATTTGGAGCCTGTGCACAAATCCGGGCGCAGACCCGAGGCACAACGTCTGGTCTGGCATCCACACGCGACTAAGCGCCGACATAATCGAACGTGCTCAGCAGGTGGACGGCTTAATCATTTCGGATATGGTTTGCGGCACCATTGGACGGCCCTGCCCGAAGCTTCAAGGCGACCCGAGTCGCACCACTGTCGTTTCCCACTATCAGCTACCCCCGCCGTGCATTTACGTCTTCCCTCCGACGGTGCCCTCGCCACGCAACAATCCAAGGCCGATGTCACAGAATTTGGCCGACGTTCAGATTCTGCAGGCATTCCACGATTGCTTTGGCGGTCGGCAGGAGGAGGTCAACCATGTCGATTTCGAAGTTGAGTATCGGAATGCAGACACAGTGAGGAAGACCCGAGTTCGTCGAGACGGAGTGATTGTCCAGGAGTCGGCGCTTACTTCAATTCGCCGAGTCTAGTCATGGAGTCCCCGGAGGAACGCCGCCGAATTATGCAGGCGGTCAAGTCCTGTAACACAATCCCTGAAATTCGAGTCCGACGGCTGGTTCACGCGGAGGGCTACCGTTACCGACTCCACGTCAGGTTGCTGCCAGGCTGTCCGGATCTAGTGTTTCCCTCAAGACGAAAGGTCATCTTTGTTAACGGTTGCTTCTGGCACGGGCACACGTGTGCGCGTGGGTCACGGGTGCCAAAAGCCAACCGCCAGTACTGGGAAAGAAAGATCGCTAGGAATAAGGAACGAGACTTGGCTAGCCTCAACGAACTAGAGGCCCTAGGATGGCAAGTCCTCACAATCTGGGAATGTGAGATGCGGGTGATCGATATCGCAGCTCTGAAGCGATTCCTCGAAGGAGAAGCAGAATAGAGGATTCTCTTCCAAAGGCTGGCGCAACTCTCGTGCCATTGCCAAATTATGTTGACCCGAACTTTTTTCCCTGCAATCCGTAACTCTCTGCATCCCGACGGCCGCAGTTCTGCGGATTAGAGAGTAGCAGCGACATATATGGCCCACGACTGGCAGGCGGACTTTGAACAACTCGTGGACGAGCATCAGTCGATGGTGTTTTCGCTGGCTTTGCGGATGACCGGCGATCGGGGCCTCGCCGAAGAGATTGCGCAGGATGTGTTTCTGGAACTGGACCGGCACCTGGGCAAGATGGAGTCGGCGGCGCATGCATGCTTTTGGCTAAGGCGCGTGGCGATGAGCCGGTCGGCGGATGCGCTGCGGCGGCGGCGGGTTCGCTGCCTGGATTTGTGGGTGGAGATGGAAGACCACCACGGTATGAGGATTGTGGAAAGGCCTTCTCCGCTGGGAGCGCGCGTGGAACAGCTGCTGGCCACCTTGCCGGAGGCGCAACGCGCGGCATTGGTTCTCCGCTACCAGGAGGACATGACGCCGGAAGAGATTGCGGACCTGCTTGAGTCGCCGCTGGCCACGGTGAAGAGCCATTTGCAGCGGGGCCTGAAGCTGCTGCGAGCCAAGGCAGAGAGCCATTTGAAAGAGTTCGTCAGGGTGAAGGAGCAAGTGCGTGGGGTTGGAGCCGATGGAGGAGTTTGAACAGGAATTGCGGCAGGCATTGGAGCGGCGGTCGGCGCCCGCAAGCCTGAAGGGCAGAATCATGGCGCGGCGGTCCGCGCAGAGGCCGCGCAGCTATGTGTGGCAGCGGCTGGCGGCCGCCGTGCTGCTGGCCGCCGTGATGGGCGGGGCCGCGGGGTGGGATGTTCACGTAAGAGAAGAGCGCCGCCGGGGCGAGGCTGCCCGCGAGCAGGTGATGACCGCGCTGCGCATAACCGGGCATGCGCTGAACCATATGAACCGGCAACTGGCGGCACACGGCCGCGCCCAGGAATAAGGAGAACTACCCATGAAGAATCGAATTCTGGTGTTGGCATTGGGGGCGGCGGCGATGGCCGCAACCGCATTGGCGCAAACCACGCAGTTGCCGCTGCCTCCTGCGGTGGAGAAGGAACTGGCTGCACGGGCTTCGAATGTCACAGAGGTCACGCTGGGCAAAAACATGCTTGGATTTGCCGCCAAGTTTATGAACGGCAGGGACGAAGATCAGGCCGCTACCCGCCACCTGATTGAGGGCCTTGAGGGCATTTACGTGCGCAGCTACGAGTTTGACAAGGAAGGCGAGTATTCAATCGAAGAGATTGAAAAGCTGCGCCAGTATTTTGAGACCAGCGAATGGACGCCGCTGGTGCGCGAACGGGAGCGCAAGACCGGCGAGACTACGGATGTGATGGTGAAGCTGGTGAACGGCGAGAACCACGGCATGTTCATTTTCACGGCGGAACCGAAAGAGCTGACCATCGTGCTGATTCTGGGGCCTATCAAAATGGAAGATCTGGGCAAGCTGAAAGGCATTGGCGGCCTGGGCGCGCTGGGCGATCTGGAGAAGAACACCAAAGGCGAAAAAGGCAGCAAGGGCGACAAAGGAAGCAAAGGTGAAAAATGATGAAGCATCTCTGGCTGATTCCAATTGCTTTTGTCTCGATGGCCGTGCCCGTGGCGGTGCTGGCCGGCAGCGGCGAGGGCGGCTTTGACGGCGTGGTCAACTCCATCGAGAGCCGGTACCACGTCCATGCCACGCGCATTCCTTTCCTGGGGCTCATCAGCCTGATCTCGCGCAAGGCCACAGGCGGCGGGGTTGGCGGCATCCATGTGGCGGAGTTCGACAACTTTACCGAGCCGGTGGACGGCGCGGAACTGAACCGGATGGTGGAAGAGAAGCTGGGGTCGGGCTGGGAACTGATGATTCGCGAGACCAGCCGCAAACCGGGGTCCCCGGCGACAGGTCCAGGTCGCGGGGGTGGTAAAGGCGGCGAACAGACGCTGATCTTTATCCACCCTGAAGGCAAGCAGATGGGCATGTTCGTTCTCGATCTGAGCGGGCATGAACTGGACGTGGTGCAGGTCTCTGTAGACCCCGATCATCTGAATCAGAAGATCGGACAGTACGAGCACCACCATGCCGACCATGATGATGGCGGGGACGTACCCGATTAGGCATGAATCAAACTGTCCATATGCCGTGAGCCGGCGGCTGGCTAGACTTGGAAGAGTATGGCCAGCCTTCCTCCATCGCCGGTTTCGGGTTACCGCGGCCGGCTTGCGCCCTCGCCCACCGGGTACCTGCACGTGGGCCATGCGCGCACCTTCTGGACGGCATGGCAGCGAACGCGCGAGGCAAGCGGCACGCTGGTTATGCGCATGGAAGACCTGGACGCCGAACGCAGCCGCTCGCAGTACGCTGAGGCTGCTCTTGAAGACTTGCGCTGGCTGGGCATCCGCTGGCACGAAGGGCCGGACAAGGGCGGGCCGCACGCGCCTTACGCGCAAAGTAAGCGTCGCAGCCTCTATCTTTTAGCGTGGCGCCGGCTGCTGCGCCGCGGATACCTGTTTCCCTGTCGCTGTTCGCGCAAAGACCTTGAAGCGGCGCTGGGCGCTCCGCACGAAGGCACCGCCGAATCTGGAAACGAAAAACTGGAACCCCTGGACGACGAGCCGGTTTATCCGGGCACCTGCCGGGGCAACCTGGGACACACACCGCAGCTACCCGGACCCACCACCAGCGAGATGGAAATGCCCGACGGCTTCAACTGGCGCTTTCGCGTTCGCGATGGCGAGATTGTGGCCTTCGAGGATGCGAACCTGGGCCTGCAAACCTTTGAAGCCGGCAAAGACTTTGGAGACTTTGTGGTGTGGCGGCGCGACGGAAGCCCCAGCTACCAGCTTGCCTGCGTCGCCGATGACTCGGCGATGGGCATTACCGAAGTTGTGCGCGGAGCCGACCTGCTGAAGTCGACGGCGCGGCAGATTTTGCTTTACCGCGCACTTGGATTTGAGCCGCCCGCATGGTTTCACTGCAAGCTGGTGGTGGACCACAATGGGCGACGGCTGGCGAAGCGGCATGATTCGCTCAGTTTGCGAGCGCTACGCCAGCGAGGGTTGACGCCGATGAATATTCTCTCAGCGGCTTTGCCGGTGGGGGCGTGAAGGCTGCGGGAGATCGAGATCCGAACCGTTCAGGATTGCGAGTTTCTGCCGGCGCGGGCATCGTCTAGCTTTTGAAACAGCTCGATGACGCTAACCAGAATCAAAGTGTCCGGCACGGTCAGTTCCCCTGAGCGAACCAAGTCGAGCCCAGTGGAACCGGCCTTGTAGGCCACGCGAGCGCTGGGGTCAATCACCCATACATTCTCAATGCCAAACTGCAGATACTCGCCGGCCTTCGCGGACGCTCTGCGAATAGTGTCCTCCGGAGACAAAATCTCGATAGCCACCAGCGGTGGTCGGGTGAGAATGCTCTCCCAAGGTGCCCCGCGCTTCATAACGCATACATCGGGAACCAGAAACCGCTTGGGAGTAATCTGAACCCTCTGTTCTGTCAGGGCAAAAATATTCCATGCGGTCGCATGATTTGTGAACAAAGTGGCAAGAAGGGTTTGCAGGTAGGCGTGCTCGATTTCTCCCAAGTTGCGCTCCACGACAACGCCGTCGTCATACTCGCAATCGGGTTCGTAAACCGTGGAGAGATATTCCTCCACGGGAACGAAACGGTCGCCGATGGGCTGTGTCGCCATGGCACTAGTATCCTCCTGTTGGCGGGCTGTCGCAACGGGTTTGAGGGCGGCGGCCAGCCGATCATCTCTAGCCGGCCCGCCGACTTCATGCCCCGTTTCCTCATCCATGCCGGATAAACGTCCCGGCCTGCAACTCGCCCATGGCTTGCCGCAATTCGGCTTGCGTGTTCATCACGATGGGGCCGTACCAGGCAACAGGTTCTTCCAGCGGCTTGCCTGAAACCAGCAGGAAGCGAATGCCTTCAGGTCCGGCCTGGACGACAATCTCGTCGCCGTGATCGAACAGCACCAGCGAGTGGTTCTTCGCGTCGTAGACCGGCTGCGCGTTGGGGTCGACGCCCGACTCGGTCAGCACGGCCTGCGGATCAGAGGCATCCAGAAATTTCCCCGAGCCCGCAAAGACGTAAGCAAACGCGTTGCGCGTGGTTTCTACCTTGATGCGCTTCCGCTTGCCGGGCGGGACCGAAATATCCACGTACCTGGGGTCGGCTGCAACGCCTTCCACCGGCCCTGTTTTGCCCCAGAACTCCCCGCAAATCACGCGCGCTTTGGTGCCATCATCCTCGGTCACCTCGGGAATGGCGGCGGAGGGAATGTCCTGGTAGCGCGGGTCGGTCATCTTCAACGCCGCGGGCAGGTTGGCCCACAGTTGGAAGCCGTGCATGCGGCCCTTGTCGTCGCCTTTGGGCATCTCCTGGTGCATGATGCCGCTGCCCGCCGTCATCCACTGCACGTCTCCCGCGGTCATGCGGCCCTTGTTGCCCAGGCTGTCGCCGTGCGCCACCTCGCCTGCCAGCACGTAGGTGATGGTTTCAATGCCCCGGTGGGGATGCCAGGGGAACCCGGCCAGGTAATCCGCGGGGTTGTCGTTCCTGAAATCGTCGAGCAACAGGAACGGATCGAATTCGGTTGTTTTGCCAAAGCCGAAAGCGCGCTGCAGCTTTACGCCTGCGCCTTCAATGGTGGGCTTGGTTTCGAGCATCTGCTTCACGGGACGAAGCGACATGGTTGACCTCCTCTGCCTTGCTCACTATTGGATGCGCGAGGAATATATTCGTTGCAACAAGTATTCTTGGGCTTCCGGTTCGTTGTCGAGATTCGTGCTTTTGCAGGTCGAAAGATGGAGGCTTGGGTCACCCGAGGTCCCTGAAATCCTAAAGGTAGGCCACTGCGATCTTCATATCGATCCGTCCGCCGGTGAACTGAAATGCGGCGTCCTCAAACTTCGGCGGGCCGAAATGGCCCTTCGCGTTGTTCGAGGCTCCTACGCCCTCGCGGGGAATGCCCAGGAAATTGGCGTCCAGCTTCCCATTGGAGTTTTCGTCGTGAAAAACCGCGATCGCATAACGGCCTGGACCGATGCCGATGAATTCGCAAACGCCCTCACCGTTTGAAATGGCGGATTTGGCGTGCGCCATGGCCTTGTTGTCGTTCTTCGGAAAGCTCTCGCCCGATGCGTAGAGCGAGCACATCACCTGGCCGTTGTTGGTGCGCAGCCCGCTCACGTCCACGTGAATCATGTTTAAGGCCGGTAGTTGCGGGGCCGTCTGAAATACCGGCAAAATCAGCGCCAACGCCAGGATAAGTCCTTGCACCGTTTCCACCTTCCAGTTAACTCGTACTCCATACTCATGCAACCACAAGCGTACCCCGGTTGATATGATTCTCGGCAGCATTTCGATTCAAATGGAAGTGGAAATAACGAGGAATACCGGATGGCTCTGGCAGTCAATCGCCCCAAGGCGGAAATCGCGACCTTTCTCTATGTAATCACCGGGGTTACGGCCATCGCCGGATTCCTCTACGGCTACGATACGGGCATCATCTCCGGGGCGCTGCTGCCCATCACCAGCGAGTTCGGCCTGGGCCACAGGATGCAGGAGATTGTGGCGTCGGCGATTTTGGTGGGCGCGGTTATTGGCGCGCTCAGCTGCGGCACCATCTCTGAGCGCATCGGCCGCAAGCGCACCATCATGACCGTGGCCTGCGTCTTTTGCGCCGGATCGCTGGCCTCCAGCCTCGCACCAAGTCCCGTGTTTCTCGCATTTGCGCGCATTCTGCTCGGGTTCGCTGTGGGAGGCTCGTCGCAGGTGACGCCCATGTACATTGCCGAGCTTGCCCCGCCCAGCCGGCGCGGTCGGCTGGTTATCAGCTTCAACCTGTCGATTGGAGTTGGCATCCTGGTGGCCAACATCGTTGGCTTTACCCTGCAGGATGCGTGGAGTTGGCGCTGGATGATCGCCGCTGCCGTCTTCCCCGCCATCATCCTCCTGCTCTGCATGTTGAAGCTGCCTGAGAGCCCGCGCTGGCTGGCGGAAAATGTCTCGATGGAGCGGGCGCGCGCGGTGCTCGAATCGGTGCGTGACAACGCGGCAGACGTGAATTTTGAAATGGAAGAAATTCGCCAGGTGGTCGCTGCCGGGGGCAGCGGACGCAAGGCCAAGTGGAGCATGCTGCTGGAGCCGTGGATTCGCCCCGCCGCCGTCGCGGCCTTTGGCGTGGCGGCCTTCACCCAGTTGGGCGGCCTTGAAACCATGATCTACTACACGCCCACGGTGCTGTCGGGCGCGGGTTTTGGCAAGTCAGCCGCGCTGCTGGCCAGCCTGGGCGTGTCCATTGTTTTTGTCTCAATGACCGCCATCGGCCGCCACATCGTAGACCGCGTCGGGCGCAGAAGGCTCACCCTGGTCATGGTTCCGGGAACCGTCATCAGCCTGGTCGTCTTAGGGGTTATGTTCCGCCTTGACATGGCAAAGACACAGACCGGCTCCATGTGGCTGGTGGCCTGCCTGCTGATTTATATGGTCTTCAACGCCGGGGGCGTCCAGGTGATCGGCTGGCTCATGGGTTCCGAGATGTTCCCGCTCGCCATCCGCGGCAAGGCCAGCAGCGTGCACGCGGCCACGCTCTGGGGCTCGAACCTGATTATCACTTCGACCGCGCTGAGCACGGTTGCCGTGCTGGGAACCGGCGGCGCCATGTGGGTCTACGCCGGGCTGAACTTCCTCTGCTTCCTCTTTGTCTGGCGCTTTGTGCCGGAAACCACCGGGCATAGCCTCGAAGACATTGAGAATCATCTGCGGGCCGGCAAGTTCATGTCCCTGAAGATGAAAAGGTGATCGAAAATCGAAGCTGGATTTTGAGGCTTTCAGTTGCGCCGCTTCCCAGTTTCCCAGTAAAGCTCGTACACTCGCTCTGTCGGTTGCTCTGAAAGGCATAAGCTGCTTCGAGCTATTCCCCCCGATGATGCGAAGGATTCAAACACCATGGCAACCATGTCGCTTGAGGTCGGAAATCTGCAGGAAGCTATCAGCAAGGTCAAGGCAAAGCTGCGCAAGGAACTCCCGGAGTATGCCCGGGTCTTCAGCGAAATTGAGACGGAGATGCGCCGCAAGGTGGCGCAAATCGTAAAAGAACGCGAGGCCGGCGAGCCCGTGATTCCCATTGTGCAATATGCAGAGATCGCCAGCGGCGCGGTAAAGCCGGAAGCCATTGCAGCCATCAAGGATCGCGGCGCCTGCGTGATTCGCTGCGTATTTCCCGAGGAACAAGCCTGCGCGTGGGATGACGAGATCGGCCGGTACGTTGAAGAAAACAATCTCGATGCAAAGCTGGTTAACCGCGCCGAGGACAAGTACTTTGGCACCCTGGCCATGGCAAAGCCGCAAATCTACGGCATCTATTGGTCGCGTCCGCAGGTGGAGGCGCGCCAATCCGAGTCGCTCACCAACACCCGGGTCTTTCTCAACCGCTTGTGGAAGGCTGAAAGCGAGGGGCGGCGGCATATCGATCCCGAGCAGGTGCCGGTGTATGCCGACCGGATCCGCCGGCGTCCGCCCGGCTCGGCTTCGCTGGGGCTCTCGCCTCACGTGGATGGCGGGTCAGTTGAGCGATGGCTCGACGACAACTTTCGACAGGTTTACCGCCACGTCTTCTCAGGAAATTGGCGTGACTACGATCCCTTCGATGCCGCGTGGCGGCCCGATGTGCGCGAGATCCCCTCTCCAGCGGTCTGCTCCATGTTCCGCACTTACCAGGGCTGGACCGCGCTCACAAAGCAGGGCAAGGGAGACGGCACGCTGCAGTTGATCCCCATTGCCAATGCAATGGCCTACATTTTGCTGCGTGCGCTGCAGGATGACGTTCCCGCCGACAACTTGTGCGACGCTGAGCCGGGACGCGCTCTGGGTGTGCATCCTGAGTGGCACGCGCCGCTGCTGCCCGCGCGCACTTCGATTCCGCTGATGCAGCCCGGCGACGCCGTCTTCTGGCACTCGGATTTGGTGCATGCTGTCGAAGATGAGCACACCGGCCCGGGCTACAGCAATGTGATGTACATTGGCGGAACCTGCGGATGCCCAAAGAACTCGGCTTACCTCAAAGGAGAAGCGGCAACCTTCATGGCTGGCAAAACGCCGCCCGATTTCCCCGCCGACAACTTTGAAGTAGACTTCAAAGGCCGCGCCACTGAGGCCGATCTGACGCCGCTGGGCCGCAACCAGTTCGGGCTTCCGCCTAAAGCGAACGCATAACGCCGCCGTTTACTTTAGATTTCCAAGCACGGCGGCACCAATCGTGGCCACCACAACCCCTGCCAGTGCGAGGTACGCGGCCCTGGTGCCCGGTCGCGGCGTGTGTTCCCAGAAGACTCCCAGCAGCGCATTCACCACAACGCAGAGTTGAGCAATGGTGAAGCCTTTTCCGGTGCCCAGGTGCTGCATCATCAGCAGCGCGCAGTAGTTGCCCGCAGTCCACAGCAGCCCTGTGGACAGGACGCGCATGTAGTGGGAAGGCTTCTCCAGGTGCAGCGACGACTTCGACACGATGCAGATGACCGCGCCGCCGGCAAACATGCCAGCCGCAAGCGGAAGCATGGCCACCCACATGGAGAGGCCGGAGATTCGAATGGGAATGAAGTAGCTGGCCCAGCCAATGCCCGCGCCTAACGCCCCCAGGTATCCATACAAAGCCGCGCCGCTTTGCTTTTTGGCATCTCCCTCGGACCCGGAAAAAATGATCATCAGAATTCCGCCGATGATCACCATGAATGAAACTACGGCCAGAACGATATTGAGAGTCCCGGTATGCAGGAACTCGCCGAACAGGATGATTCCCCACAGAATTGAAACGATAATATTCAGCGGCGACCAGATGCCGAAGGCCTTCGCCATCCCCAGCCGCTGGGTTCCGACAAATGCGCTCAATCCGCTCAACGCCCAGATGACGCCGCCGACAAAGGGCAGCCAGGCGGTGCCGAGCGTGAGCCCTTGAAAGCCCTTGAAGAAAGCGATGACGATGGCCGTCAGCAGCACGGCAAGCGTTACATAAAACGTGCGGGTCTGCTGGCCCTTCATGGGTACGTGCTGCGAGGGCGCAAGCCAGGTTCCCCAGGCAAATACGGTTACGAGGGCGTAAAAGACGTTCAGCATGGCAGGGCCTTACTCCGTGTCGTTATCGAGCGTGGTTGTGTCGGCCCCGTAAGCAGCGGCCCAGTCTGCATTGAAGTCGGCGACTCCTGAATCGGTCAGCGGATGACTGAAGATCATGTCGAGCAGTTGCGGCGCCATGGTTGCCGCGTGCGCACCGGCCAGGGCCATGTCATGTATTTGGCGAACATTCTTGAACGAGGCGGTCAACACTTTTGTCGAAAGCCCGTGGATTGAGAACATCTTGACGATATCCAAAACCACGCCCTCGCCATCGCCGCCAATGTTGTCAATGCGATTGACATATGGCGCCACAAAAGCAGCTCCGGCCCGGGCCGCAAGCAGGGCCTGCAGAGGCGTCAGAATCGCCGTCGCGGTAACAGAGAAGCCTGCGGAGGCCAGAATGCGGATGGCCTTCAGCCCTTGTTGCGTCACGGGAAGCTTGGGAAAAATTCCGGGGCCCAGCCGGTCGCGCAGTTGGTTGGCCTCGGCCACCATGGTTTCGGCATCCGGGCCCAGCACCTGTACGTGCAGCATGGTCCTTTCACCGATCACTTTGAGAATGTCGGTGAGGATATCGTGAAACGGGCGCTCTTCCCGGGCAATGAGCGTCGGGTTGGTGGTGACCCCGGCGACCGGATAGAAATCAAAACATCGCGCTATATCGTCAACATTAGCGGTATCCAACAGGCAGAGCATTGTTACTTCCTTTCGGTTCCAACAAGAAACTACATGCAGTTCCTGAAATCTACGTGTAGCGCCAGCCTCCCGGCCGGCTGTCGCGTGGGTCTCCAGACCTACGCGTTGCGCGCATTCCCGTCAAATGAATTCGGTCCTGCGAATAATCTCATCCTGAAGATCGCGGTCCAGTTCGACAAAATAGGCACTGTAACCCGCCACCCTCACCACCAGGCTTCGGAACTCGGCCGGGTTGAGCTGCGCCTCCCGCAGCGTCTGGGCTGAGACCACGTTGAACTGAACGTGCGGCACATGCAGGCTGCTGAATCCACGCAACAGCGAAACGAAATTCGCCAGAGCGCGTTCGCCTTCAAAAAACGTCGGCAGAAACTTCATGTTCAGCAGCGTTCCGTTCGATGCCAGCGACAGGTTCGCCTTGCTTACCGAATTCAACACCGACGTGGGCCCCTTCACGTCCTGTCCAGCACTGGGCGAGAGGCCGCCGTCCGCCAGGGGCGCGCCCGCGAGCCGCCCGTCCGGCGTAGCGCCTACAACGGCTCCCATGGGCACGTGGGCAGACACCGTGTAGAATCCCGGCTGGTAGGACCCTCCGCGGACGGTGGGATGCGCGCCTACCAAGTCGCTGTAACGGTTGGCCCAATCGTGAGCGAAGTGGTCTACGCGGTCATCGTCGTTCCCGTACTTGGGCGCGCAGTTCACAAGCCGCTGTCGCAGAATCTCATCGCCCGCAAAGTTCTTTCGCAGCGCATCCAGCATCTGCTGCCCGGTCACCCAGTGTTCGTTGAAGACGGCGAGCTCCAGGGCGGCCATGCAATCGGCCACGTTCGCCACCTGCACGCCCTGCACTCCAGAGAAGTTGTAGTGCGCCCCTCCAGCCGTCACGTCCACGCCGCGGGCAACGCAATCCTGAATCACCAGCGACAGAAACGGCGAGGGCAGTACCTCCGCGTGGATGCGGTCAACAATGTTGCAGCCTTCAACCATCAGCCGGACAAAATGCTCAGTCTGCTTGTCGTAACACGCCTGCAACTGCTCAAGCGATGCGATCTCATTCAGCGGCGGCGTGCGCAACCCGATCTGCGCGCCCGTCTTCGGGTCCGCTCCGCCAAACAGCGTCAACTCCAGAATCCTGGCCATGTTGAACATCGCGGCGTCGCTCCAGCCCAGCGCCTTGCCGGGAGTCGACAGCTCAACGCAGCCCACCACTGCGTAGTTCACTGCGTCTTCAGGCGATACGCCGCGCTGCATCTGCCCGGGAATAATCACTTCGTCGTTGAACACCTGCGGCATTCCGCTGCCCTTGCTGATTACAAAAGCGGCGGTCTCTAGAAAGTCCTGCGGGCTGTGTTCGTGAATGCGTATCGACAAGTTCGGCTGCGTCATGCACAGGTTTGCCTGCGCCCTCAGACACATGAAGCTCAGAACATTGGTGGCGTCGCGGCCATCCGCGGTCTGCCCGCCGGTCGTGATGTTGAAGCCGATCGGGAATCCCGCGAAGTAGCGCGCGCTTGAACTGCTGCGCAGCAAAACAATCTCGTTGCACTTCAGCCACAGGTATTCAAGCAGTTCCTGCGCTTCCGGCAGAGTCAACGAGCCGGATTCCAGATCCCGCTCCAGATAAGGAAGCAGGTACTGGTCCATGCGTCCGAGCGAAAAGCTGCTGGCATTCGATTCAATCTGCAGCAACACCAGCAGGAACCAGACCGCTTGAAGCGCCTCCCGGAAGTCGCGTGCGGGGTTCTCTGCCAGCCAATGGCAGGCGCTCGAAATCCCCGCCAACTCGTCTTGGCGTGCGCGGTCCGTCTCCGCCTTCAACTGCGCTTCAGCCAGTTTCGCGTAGCGCAGAATGAACTCCGCAGCAGCGTCGAGCGCGACGTTCGCGGACTCGTAGAAAACCGCATCGCCTTGCGGATTCGCTTGCTGCGCTGCCCGAACTTGCGCGCGCAGCCCGCCGACTCCAAACCGCAGCCACGCAGGCACATCCGGCAGGATGTGGCCCTGTGCGTGATCTGTCTGGTTCAGCTTGAATGCTTTGCCTTTGACCGCAAGCTTGATCTCGTCGGTGAGCCGAGCCTCAACAATGTCCTCCAGCGTCGAGCCGCGCCAGTAAGGAAAGATCTCTTCGCGAAGTTCCTTGATCTGGCTAGCGCTAATGTTGAAGGGATCCTGCGGCCGCGTCGGCAGCGTGTCCAACTCCGCGTCAATCCAGTTCACCGCTCCTTCCGGGGCGATCACCCCCATCCGCGGCAACAAGGACCGGTTGCCGACAATCACCTCGTCGGGGTGAATATCGATGGGCATATTGCGCACCAGGTGAAGCAGCATCGAAGCTCGCCGCAGGGGCATGGGCTTGCCTTCGGTCTGGCGATAGGCCTCGGTAGAGAGCCGTGCGCGAACCAAATCGATCTCGCGCGCGTTGTCTACCAGGCGCTTGCGCGTGCGTGCTTGCCGCTCTCCCGCTGCGGCAGATTTCCACTCTTCCCGCGGAAAGGCCAGGGCAGGTTGCGACTTGAGGTCAGGCAGTTGTGTAATCATCAGCTTCCTATCGAGACTTCGATCTGTTCTGCTTCCAATGTGCGCGTCAATTCCTGCACCCTCTCCGGGCTCAGCATATCTTCGCCGTCCATGCGGTAAGGCAGGCCGAGCGACGCATACTTGGCCTTCCCCATTGCGTGATAAGGCAACAGGCTGAGGCGCTTTTCCAGACCCGGCAGCCCGGCCACAAAATGCGCAATCGCAGCCAGGCTCTTTTCATCTGCATTGAAGCCCGGAATCAGCGGCACCCGCACGGTCACCGGGGCTTTCACTTCTGCCATGTGCCGCAGGTTCGAAAGAATCACTTCGTTGTCCACGCCGGTCCACTTCAGGTGAACCTCCGGGTCCATGTGCTTCAGGTCGAACAGCACCAGGTCGAGATGCGGCAACAGCCGCTCAAAGACCTTCCAGCGCGTATGGCCGCAGGTTTCCATTGCAGTGGAGAGGCCCGCTCTCTTGGCCAGCCGCAACAGCGCCTCAGCAAAGTTGGGCTGCGCCGTCGGCTCGCCACCCGTCAGTGTCATGCCTCCGCCGCCGGTATAGAAGGGTGTGTCGCGCAAAACTTCGTTCACCACATCGCCCGCCGTCCGCCGCGTGCCGAGCCAGCGCATGGCGCCTCCGGGACAAACCTCCGTCCGCGGACCGAATTTGTCCCGCTGCGATTGCGTTACAGCTCCGTGCGACCACTCATCCGTGCAGATATCTCCAAACTGGCCGCAGCGGATGCATTGCTGCGACGACAAGGCCAGCTCCGGCTGAAAGCGATGCGATTCCGGATTGCAGCACCAGGCGCACCGCAGCGGGCAGCCCTTGAAGAACACGTTGGTGCGAATCCCGGGGCCATCGTGAACTGAAAAATGCTGAACGTTGAAGACTACGCCTTCAACGTCTTCCAGACGGGCCTCCTCCGACGAAACTTCCCTCGGCGAACCAGCGTGAGAGTCGCCGGCCACAACTCCACTTTTGCGCTTGGCCTCCGCCAGTGCGTGGCGCGCCATCCAGCCGCTGCCCAGCAGGTGTCCGTCGTCTCCAATTTCTGTAGCCACAATCCGCACGCCGCATCCCACTGAGCGATAACAATGCTTTGGCACCGCGCGGCGGGCAGGCTCGAGCAGCAGGTCGCCGGCCTTGTAAACGCTGCCTCCAATCACAAACAAGTCCACATCCAGCACCATGGCCAGCGTGGCCACCGCCGCGCCCAATGCGCTGCCTGCCTCTTCCATCACCTGCCGCGCAAGCTCGTCGCCGGCAAGCGCAAGATCCACAACATCCACGGCGGACTTTTCTGTCGCGCTCTCTGGAGAGGCCGGATTCGCGGCTTGCATTTTCCTCTGGTACCGGCGCGCCAGCCACGGCCCGGCAATGAAAGTCTCTACGCATCCATGCGACCCGCACGAGCAGAGATCGCCATCGCGGTCCAGCGGCACATGGCCGATTTCGCCGGCCGTGTTGTTCTGGCCGCGGATCATCTGGCCATTCGATATCGTGGCGGAACCCACGCCGGTACCGGCGATGACATAGGTCATGCTCCGCTCGCCCCGGCCCGCGCCGTAATAAAACTCGCCCAGGCAGGCGGCTTTGGCGTCGTGGTCAATCTGCACCGGGATGCCGAGCCGCGCTGAGATCATCTGTTGCAGCGGAGCGTAATGCAGTCCCGCCAGGTTCGGCGGATCGAGCAACATTCCCGCCGAGTTGTCCACCGGGCCCGGAGCGCAAAGACCCAATGCGGCAATCCGCGCGTCCACCGGTTTCTTGAGACTCAGCTTTTCCACTTCCGCGGCGATGCGCTGCACCAGGCTCTCAGGCCCCAGCCCGGGATTAGTAGGAATGCGGACCCGCGCCGTCACGCGGTTCTCGGGACTGATCAGCCCGATCTCAATCTTGGTGCCGCCCAGGTCTACGCCAATCACCCAATCGTCATTCATCGCTCTCCCCAATGGTCTCTACGAATATCTAAGCTCTCAATGCGGCCGAAGGGGATGTCTCCGCCCGGCCCAGCCGCACCAGTTCCGCGGCAGTCTGCTGGTCTGTGCACAAAGCGTTCAACACTCCTGAACGCAATGCTCCCAATATCGCTTTCACCTTCGCCGTTCCTGCGGCCACGGCGATTGTATTGGGGATGCGCCGCAACTCGTCCAGGGTCAGGCCGATGATGCATTTGTTGATGGCGCAGGGATGCAGTTCCCCCGATTCGCGAATAAACTGCCCGCCGATGTCCCCGGCCGCACCTTCGGTTTCAAGCTGCCGCAGTTGGTCGGCGGTCATCAGTTCAGCATCAACGTAGTGGCTGGTATTGGAACTCGTGCCACCAATTCCCACCAACGCAATGTTCGCATTCCGCGCTGCCTGCAGCGTCCGCTCGATTGCCGGCTGCGACCGCAGCAGTTCCGCCGCCTCTGGACTGTTTACAAACAAAGGCGAAGACAACAGCAGAATCTGGCCCCCGAGTTTGCTGGCCAGTTGGCGCGCCAGAGCAGCGCTGTCAAGGTCGGGGATAAGAGATGGAATGCTGCCCATGGCCTGGGCTACGTTGACGCGGGCCTGCGTAAGCGGCCGGAAGGCATCGATCACCTCATACGAGGATCGGCCCAGGCACACCGCCAGCGTCATTCCGTCTTGCAGCGTGGTTGCCAGGTGGCGCGCTGCCATTTGCCCAAGCCGCCGCAGACCCATCCCTTCACCGTTAGGGCCGAAATCCTGGGGCGAGGACTTCAACACCATCGCCTTATCCAACGAGAACGCCTTCGACAGCTCACCCTCAAGGCCGCTATCGCGTTCCATGGGCCAGTTGATGGTGATCTGAACGACCCGCGCTTCTTTCGCCTTCTTCAGCAGGCGGTAGACCTTCACCCGCGACAGACCCAACCGCTCGCCAATCTCCGATTGGCTAAGGTCCAGTTCATAGTAGAGCGAGGCAACCTCAGCCAGAAGGTCGTATTGGAGGTCTTCAACCATATTTCTTACGCGCGGTGTGCATTTGCACGAATATTGTGCATTTGTATCTAGCTTAGGCAAGTCTCCCACCTTTGTCAAGAGTCGGATGCGCACATCAAGAACCGTCTTCCTGCCTGGCCCGAACTGGCGGGCGGCGAGAGACTGTGTAAGACTGGCGAAGGAAACGAAAGACACAGCGCGGCACTGGCTTCCGGCATGATTCTCGGCTTAAGTTAAAGAATGTAAAATATTTATTATCATTGAAGGGCCTGTAGCTCAACGGTTAGAGCAGGGGACTCATAATCCCTTGGTTCGGGGTTCGAATCCCTGCAGGCCCACCAGAAATCCGATTCGGTCGACGGGTCCTCCCTTTTCGACGCCTTCCTCGCCGCTCGGCAGGATTTTCAGAGCATTGTGGACTTCCTCGTATACTCGACGCAGCGCATGTCAACGCACCTGGACACAATTTTGGCGGCAACGCGGGGCACGGTGGCTGCGGCCAGAACCTGTGTGCCGGCAGTCAAGTTGGAGCAGCTTGCTGCGGCTCATCAACCACGCGGCTGGGCAGCCGCGCTTCGCCGGAAGACTGCCGATGGTCCGGCGATTATTGCCGAGGTCAAGAAGGCTTCTCCCTCAAAGGGCCTGATCCGCGCGGATTTCGATCCTGCCTGGCTGGCCCGGCGATACAAGGCCGGCGGCGCGGCAGCTCTCTCGGTGTTGACTGACGAACCATTCTTTCAGGGCAGCTTGCGCAACCTGGAACTGGCTTCGGCGGCGGTTTCTCTGCCCTGCCTGCGCAAGGATTTCATCGTCGATGAATACCAGATCCTTGAAGCCCGCGCCCATCGGGCCGACGCGATCCTGCTCATCGCGGCCGCGCTCACCGATGCTGAAATGAAGCAATTTGCCGGGGTGGCGCACGCCGCGAGTCTCGACGTGCTGGTCGAGGTGCATACAGGGGACGAATTGGATCGGGTGCTGGCCGCCCTGGGAGAGACAGGCACCGACGCCATCGGCGTGAACAACCGCAACCTGAAAACTCTCGAAGTCCGGCTCGAGACCTCGCTAGAACTCGTGGATCGGATCCCGCGCTCGGTCGTCCGTGTAGCCGAAAGCGGCATCGCAACTTCGGCAGACCTGGCCCGTTTGCGGGCCGCCGGCTTCGACGCCTTTCTGATCGGAGAGAGCCTGATGCGCCAACCCGACCCAGGCGCGGCGCTGGCCGCGCTGTTATCTGAAGCCGGAGTGGCACGATGAGCCTTTGGATCAAGATCTGCGGCAATACTTCGCTTGAGGATGCGATGACCGCGGCGGTGGCCGGAGCCGACGCTGTAGGGTTTGTCTTTGCGCCCAGCCCGCGGCGGGTCAAAGTGGAGAAAGTTGCCGTCATCGCTCCGCAACTGCCGCCGAGTGTAGAAAAGATCGGCGTCTTTGTGGACGCCTCGCTGGATGAGATTGTGTCCACCGTTGAACGCTGCGAGTTAACGGGAGTTCAGTTGCACTTCTCCACCGTTCCAGGATTGCCGGCGCGGCTCCGTTTAAGACTAGGACCTCAACTGCGCATTCTGCGCGCGGTGCATGCTGGAGCGGAGGCCAAAAAGGAAGCAGCCGCAATCGCTGCGGACTCCAACGTGGATGCGGTTCTGGTGGATTCGCGCGTTGGCGAAGTGGTTGGCGGCACCGGGACCACATTTGACTGGGTCGAGGCGCGCAAAACTGTATTCAACGATCCAGGCAAGTTCAAATTGATCGCGGCAGGCGGACTGAACCACACCAATGTGGCTGAAGCCATCGCCACGCTGCAACCGTGGGGCGTAGATGTGGCGTCGGGCGTGGAAGCTTCTCCGGGGCGCAAGGACCCTGGAAAGGTCAGGTTGTTTGTGACGCGCGCGCGGGCTGCAACCTCACGCGGAGAGACGCAGCAGGGTTAGGGACGAAGCGACCGAAATGCAATAACCGCAAACAGAAATGAGTTCCAAACCTGGGTGCCCCGGCCAATAGCTCAAACTCAGCTTCCGAAGATTCCATCCCTAGTACACTGAAATGTTCCCCATTTCCCGGGAAACACCCCAGGAGGCCCCATGGCATCGGTCATTCTTCCATCTGTTCCATCCGAATCGCGGCCTGGCCGCTTTGGCATATACGGCGGGCGCTACGTGCCGGAGACGCTGATGGCGGCGCTCGTCGAATTGGAGCATGAGTACGATGTGGCCAAGGCCGATGCTGCTTTCCAGACCGAGTTAGCCGGGCTGCTCAAGGACTTTGCCGGGCGCCCCACGCCGCTCTACTTCTGCAAGCGCCTGACCGAACAACTGGGCGGAGCGAAGATCTACCTTAAACGCGAAGATTTGCTGCATACCGGCGCGCACAAGATTAACAACGCGCTGGGCCAGGGACTGCTGGCCAAACGCATGGGAAAGAAACGGATTATCGCCGAGACCGGGGCAGGGCAGCATGGGGTTGCCACCGCAACAGTCTGTGCATTGCTGGGCATGGAATGTGTCATTTATATGGGCGACGTGGACATGGCTCGGCAGGAATTGAATGTCCTGCGCATGCGTCTGCTGGGAGCCGAGGTGCGCGGCGTTTCGTCCGGTTCGAAAACCCTGAAAGACGCCATCAGCGAGGCCATGAGGGACTGGGTCACCAACGTCCGGACTACGTATTATCTATTGGGCTCAGCGCTCGGCGCGCATCCTTATCCCACCATGGTGCGCGACTTCCACCGCTGCATCAGCCGGGAGATGAAGGAGCAGATCATCGAGAAAGAAGGTCGCTTGCCCACCGCCGTCATCGCCTGCGTGGGCGGCGGATCGAACGCCATTGGCGCTTTCTACGAGTTCATCCCCAACCGCGAAGTGCGGCTGATCGGCGTAGAGGCCGGCGGCTGCGGCACGGAATTAGGACAGCATGCGGTGCGTTTCGGCGGCGGCGCTCCGGGGGTGTTGCAGGGGACCTTCTCGTACGTTCTTCAGGACGAGAACGGCCAGATTGCGATGACCCACTCGGTTTCGGCCGGCCTGGACTACGCCTCCATCGGCCCGGAGCACGCTGCGCTGCACGACTCGGGCCGCGCGGAGTACGTTTCGCAGGATGACGCAGCCGCCCTGGATGCGGTAGTCAAACTGTCTCGAACCGAAGGAATTCTGCCGGCGCTGGAGAGCGCCCACGCCGTTGCCGAGGCCCTGCGCATAGCCCCGTCGATGCCGGCCCGTGACATACTGGTGGTGAACCTCTCCGGACGCGGCGACAAGGATATGGGCATCTTGGCGCGCGAATTGAATATCCAGGGAGCATAAATTCCGATGCCGATCGTCTTCACGCACAAACCCGGATTGGTCGTCTACTTAACGGCCGGCTACCCCAGCATCGAGGTCACGCGCGACATCGCGCTGCAGGCCATCGACGCGGGCGCGGACGTGATCGAGTTGGGTGTGCCCTTCAGCGATCCGCTGGCCGACGGGCCGGTGATTCAGCGGGCCATGGAACGCGCAGTAGCCCGCGGCACCCGGCTTAAGGACGTGCTCACAATTTCCCGCGAGATTCGCGCCGCGCGTCCTTCCGCGGGCCTGGTCGTCTTCAGTTATCTCAATCCGATTTTGCGGTATGGCCTGAAGAAGTTCGCCGACGACGCTGCGGCATCCGGCGCTGACGGCGTGCTGGTGACCGACCTGATCGTCGAAGAGGCAGGCGAGTACCTGGCCGAGATGGCCCGGGTAAACCTCGCGCCCATCTTCCTGGCCGCGCCCACCAGTCCCAATGAGCGGCTTGAAGCCATCGCTACCCGCTCGCAAGGCTTTGTTTACGCTATCTCCCGTGTCGGCATTACCGGAACGCAGCAGAACCTGACCTCCGATGCGGCCTCGCTGGTCGCTCGCATTCGGCGATGGACCACGCTGCCGGTAGCCGTGGGGTTCGGCATTTCGAACAGCGAACATGTGGCCCAAGTGGGCAAGTTCGCGGATGCGGCGGTGGTCGGCAGCGCAATTGTGGAGTTGATTGAACGGACCACCACCGAGAGCGGGCCGGAAGCGGCGCCCGGCGCAGTGGCTCGATTTATCAAGGGCCTGCGCGAGCCCCAGGCAGCGCTGGCCCGGTAAAGAGTTATCGCGCATCAGAATTTGCATCGAGCTTCCCACCCTAGCCGCAAGAACCGGAACGCGGCGAGGGTGGGGCACCCGGCTCAACTGTTCAACTCTGGCTCCTATGCTCCCTTACCGGGTCTTCCGCAATGAAGAGCTGCCGGGGATGCAACACGAGGATGGAATGACGCTCGAAGAATTGCGAGATCAAATCGATGTTCTGGACCGCCAGCTTGTGGAGTTGCTGAGCGAGCGGGCCCGCGCCGCACAAATGGCCGCTCACTTGAAGGCCGCCGTGTCGCTGCCGGTATACGAGCCGTCGCGCGAAAAGGCTGTTTACGCCAATGTGCGCGCGGCCAACAAGGGACCCTTGCCAGACATCGAATTGACGCATATCTACGAGCGCATTATCGACGTGATGCGGGCGCTGCAAACCAACGAGTTGGCATCCGATAGAAATGCCCAGGCGCATGCGCCGGGCCAAGGCACCGGCGCGCAGACGCCCGAGACAGGGAACAGGCAATGATTGTAGCCATGCAGGAAAAGGCCACCGAAGAGCAGATTGACACCGTCATCGGCGCCATGGTGGAGGCCGGTGTCGGCGTCCACAGAACAACTGGGGCAATGCAAACCATTCTGGCGGGCGTGGGACCCACGGCCAGCGTTGATCTGAGCAAGTTTGAATTGCTGCCCGGCGTGCTGCATGTTCACCGCATCAGTTCGCCCTACAAACTGGCCGGACGAAGCTTCAGGCCGGAAGGCACGGTGGTCGAGTTCGCAAACGGCGTCACGGTGGGAGGAGGCAAGGTTGCGGTCATGGCCGGGCCATGCTCCATCGAAAACGAAATCCAGATTCTGGAAACAGCCCGCCGCGTCAAGGCTGCCGGTGCCAGCTTCTTGCGCGGAGGCGCATTCAAGCCGCGCAGTTCGCCTTATGCCTTTCAGGGAATGGGCATTCCGGGCCTCAAGACCATGCACGAGGCCGCCCAGGCGCATGGCCTGCTGACGGTCAGCGAAGTGATGGAGATCTCGCAAATTGAGCCCATGCTGCCTTACATCGATCTCTTCCAGGTAGGCGCTCGCAACATGCAGAACTTCAACCTGCTGCGCGAGCTGGGCCTGGCGCGCAAGCCGGTGCTGCTCAAGCGCGGCATCGCCGCCACCATTGAGGAACTACTGCTTTCGGCCGAGTACATCATGTCTGGCGGCAACTACGACGTGATTCTGTGCGAGCGCGGCATTCGGACCTATGAGACTGCGACCCGCAACACCATGGACATCTCCGCGATTCCGGTGGTGAAAAAGCTCTCGCACCTTCCCATCACCGGCGACCCCTCGCACGGCACCGGCCACCGCGAATTGGTGGCTCCTTTGGCGCGGGCCTCGGTGGCCGCGGGCGCTGACGCTATCCTGGTGGAGGTTCACCCCAACGCGGACAAGGCCGCCAGCGACGCGGCGCAGACGCTCTACCTTGACCAGTTCGACGAGTTGATGGGTCAGTTGCGGTTGATTGCCACCGCGGTGGGAAGGACGTTGTAGCCGAGTTTTCGGAGCTAGCTGGGTTAGAGCATGACATTCTTACGATCTTGGAAGTCCTTGCTTCTTGCCAAAGTCTTCATCGTGGTAGGGTGTGTACTTCTCTTCTTTGGCTGGACCTATTGGGATGTGGCCAAGAGGGAAGCCACGATGATCGGGACAATCTCCCGCGTGGACTGTGGAAGAGGTTGCACGTTCGTATATATTTTCAAAGTCAATGGAATCAAAATTCAAGACGACAGCAGCACATGCCATACGGCGCTGACACCCAGAGGTTGCAATGTTGGCGCGCCTGTTCTTGTTTATTACGATCCTCAACATCTCTCTGAGACCATGCTGGAAGAGTTTGGCGCAGCCAGCCGGGAAAGGTACTTCATGGGTGTCTGGATGGTCGGTTGCGGCCTCCTCTTGATCGGCCTGTATTTCATCCTGAAGAAAGTCAGGAAAGGCTCTGAAGAGCCTGATGAACCGGATGAGAGCCGGCGCAACGGAGAATCGGACGTGATTCATATTGCTCCCGTCGAGTAATTAATGTCCCGATCAATGTGTGCCTTCTTTCGTGCATTACCCTGAACAGAGACTATGATCGAACGCATCGCCATCTTCGGCACGGGCCTGCTGGGTACATCGGTGGGATTGGCGCTACGTGCGGCAGGCTTTCGCGGCGCCATCACCGGCTGGAACCGCAGCGCGGAAGGCGCGCAACAGGCGCTCGCGATGGGCGCTATCGATTCAATTTCGACTGATCCCCTGCAGGCCGCCCGCGAAGCCCAGGTGATTTTGCTGGCCGTGCCCATTTACGCCACCCTCGACTGGATGGAGCGTTTGTCTGGCGTGCTCGGCTCGGAGCACCTGGTCACCGACGTGGGCAGCACAAAAGGCCAAATCTCTGCGGCCGCGGCGCGCCTTTTCAATACGCCAGAGCGCGCGTCATTTCTTCCCGGCCATCCCATGGCAGGCAAGGAGCGTGGCGGTGCGGCCCTGGCCGATGCGAACCTGTTTCGCGGCGCGGTGTGGCTGTTTACCGACGATCCCGATGTCCAGCGTTCGCCCCACTCGGCTGAATTGGTGAAGGGTTGGCGGGAGTGGGTTGCGGCCATGGGATCGAAGGCCATCGACCTTGACCCCGCGCGTCACGACGAATTGGTTTCCTGGGTGAGCCATCTGCCGCAGTTTGTGGCCACGGCTCTGAGCGCGCTGCTTGAAGACGAAGTGGGGGATGCGCCGGAGTTGAAAGACGTGGGCGGCCGCGCGCTGCGCGAGATGACCCGCCTCGGCGCAAGTCCCTACAGCATGTGGCGCGACATCGCGCTAACCAACACTGAGGCAGTGCAGGCCGCTCTGTTTGCGCTTGAGCAGCGCCTCGCGCACCTGCGCGAAAATCTGCGCACGCCGGAATTGCGCGATGAGTTCGACCGGGCCAACCGCTTCCGGAGCGAATAAACTAAGGACATGACCCCACATCACAGGTTCCGCCTTCCGGTATTAGGCGTGCTGGCGGGTGTTATCACGTATCTACTTGCAGGCTCGCAGAACGCGGGAGCTCAAGAAGGACGATGCGGAAAGATAGAGGCTCAACCTGCGGACTGGACCAGGATTAAACCTGCGGTCCAACCAATCGAAGTCATGTTCGCAAACGTTGAAGGATGGGTCGGGCTTGGACATGTGAAGCTCAAGAGGCAGATTGTGAGAAAGCGCGCGGCTGCTCTAGTTCCATGGGTGGTCCCCGAATCGCTGAATCTCTTCGACCGTGCCCACGCCGCAGACAAAGTCGAGAATTCTGTTCCAACTTTTTACATTCATTGGAAAAACAGCTTTGAAGCGCCGCGGGTTGCCGAATTAGACATGATTCACCTGGTGCGCCTCCGAGTGCTCGGCGATGAGCGGGCAGTCCAGACGATTCACGGACGCATGTCTTTTACCCTCATGCCGGGATTCAATCCGCGGGCCGAAATCAAGGTCAAGAAACTCCTGGTCAGCGAATCGATCGTGGAGGTCAGTGCCGATCAGCCATTGCAGAACGGTGAATACATGCTTTTCCTCGAACCATCCGCATCGAGTGGCTTCGAGTTCAGCGAAACCTGCGGCACGCCCTGATGGAGACCGGCGACCCGCTCCCGGTACGGACCACGGGTGTATTTCTATTGCACACGATGGACCCGGGCGGTAAAATCGGACTCGCTTCATTCCCCATTCCCCAAAGAGTCGGCAATTCTCAACAAGCCCCAAACTGAAAGGTATCTTCCTCATGTCAGATCCAGTCATCGCACAAAAAAGCCCCTACGCTGTTGAAGTTGAAGCCTCCAAATCCTATTTCTGGTGCGCATGCGGCCGCAGCGCCAACCAGCCATTCTGACCTTGCCCTCAGAATGCGTATCTCTTAGCGGGCCGGGTTTTGAGGATATTCAATTCATCCTCGTCATCGTCGTGG
>CAIWFH010000103.1 GCA_903911925.1 uncultured Acidobacteriaceae bacterium | reverse complement strand
TCCTTGTCGCCCGTTGCTGCTTGCATGATCTTTTCGGTTGCGGGCAACTCAATCAACGTCGTGTATTTCAGCTTGGCGTGGATGGGTACGATGTCCTGCGAGTGATACTGCACAGTACGAGCCGACGCATCTTGCGCTCCAGCGTCGGCAGAGACGAGCGCCAGGGCAAGCCCGGCGATAGCAAAGGGTCGGCGATTCATGCGACAGCTCCAATAGGGTTGGGGGCGGCAATGACCGCCAGTCGAGGTTGAAACGGATAATCTTCGGCAAGGTGGCGAAGTCCGTCGGCAATGCCGTGCCGCTCGAAGTACTCGCGCTTTTTCAAGTTGTCGCGGGCGTTGTTCGTCGCCATCCAGTGCGTGATGGAATCGACATTGAGGTGCACCTTCTTAGAGCTTTGCGCCTTGCGTATCAGCATTTGGCCAGGAGGGACTAGCCCGGCGATCAGTTCAAGTTCGGTGTCATTCAAATGAAAAGCCTCGCGGTAAACGTCGCGGTTCATTTCCGGATTGGCGAGGAAGATCTTTGTAGGGCAGCTTTCGGCGACAGTCTGCAGCATGCCTGATTGCTCAAGTTCCTTGATGGATTGGGTGGCCAGAATCATCGCCGCATTGTGCTTGCGCCATGTCTTCTGTGCCTGTACCACGTAGTTCCGGATCGTCTCGTTCTTCATGAAGAGCCATGCCTCGTCCATCAGGAACGTCTTGAAGGTTCCGAGATTTTCCGGATCGCAAATCTCGTTCGACGCCCGGTGCAGTACGTAGAACAGGAGCGGCTCCAGCACTTCAGGAGCGTCGCTCCATCCGTGAAAGTTGAAAGTCTGGAACCGCTTGAACGACAGCGTGTCCTCTGCATTGTCGAAGAGGAAGCCATATTGACCGGCGCGGGTCCAGCGATGTAGCCGGTCCTTCAAATCGCCAATGATGTTGGCGAAATTGGAGAGGGTGCGCTGGTCGGGTTCTAACAAGTAGGTCCGGTCGATGGCCTCCCACAGCTTGCGCTCTTCCTTGAAATCGAGACGGTAGCGCCCATCGTTGCCCTCGATTAGCACGCGGAAGAAGCTGAAGAGGAATTGCAGGTTCTCCTTCCCATAAGGAAGGGAGAACGGGTTGATGGTGAAATCCCGCGCTTCCTGACCTACGTTGAGGTAGCTTCCGCCGAAGATGGTCGTGATTGACTCAAAGCTGCCACCAATGTCGAAGATGAAGGTAAGCGGGTCATATTTCTGTGCATTCTGTAGCAGGAAGCAGCACAGATACGACTTGCCGCTTCCGGTCATCCCGAGGATCAGCGTGTGGGCTACTTCGCCCTCATGGAGGTTGAGGTAGTAGGGCGTGGAGTTGTCAGTCTCAAGCACGGCAAGGTATTCCACGCCAAGATGCGCATTGACTTTTTCGCCGGGCAGGATCGTGAACAGGAACGAGAGATCGGCGTAGTTGCTGTTCAGAAGGTATATCTTCCGCAGGTTCAGCGCGTAGTTTCCCGGCACGGTGGCGAAGTAGGAATTGAGCTGGTTGTAGGTCTCGACAAAGAGATTCCCGTCCGCATTCGTGAAAACCCCAGTGAACTCGCCGGCGAGCCGATCGAGCTCATGCCGATCGGGGCCGTGCAGAACAATCGAAAGTGAGAGATCACCGAGGCATTGGCCGTCCCCGAGCACGCGCAAGCAGTCGCCGAGGTTCTCAATGTCCGCCTGTTTTGATTCATCGATCAGAACATCGCGCGGATTCGTCTTGGCCGGGTCATTTCCTAACTGCGAAATGAAGCCACTCTTCGCTACATTGAAATGGCGGCGGCGCTTGTTTACTTCCTTCCGCGCTTTCTCCGTCGTTATTGGCACCCATTCGGTGACGACGTGGAAATTGCCCGAGATCTTCAACAGCGAATCAAGAACCAGGGGCCGGGTCTCCGCGATCGCTTCCTTCATGGTGAGGACGCGAACGAAATGATCGCCCACGCGAAGGTGGTCGCGCTCCGCTTCAATGTCTGAATTGACGACTTGGTAGTCGAGAAATTGGGTATGCTTCGGCCGGCCGGCGATGCGCCAATCGTCGTAGTTGAGGAGCCTGCGAAGAAATCGGAACTGACCCTGCTGATTCACAACCTCGATCTGCACGAAGTCAGCGAGCTGGCGAACGAACGCTTGTACCTGACCGTTGAGTCGAGCGAGGTCGTGTTCAATATGCGACTTGAGCAGCGTCTTCATACTGTTGTTCGTGAATTGGGTCTTTAATTCGCCAATGGCGCCTGCAGGGTCGCTAAACAGGCGAGCCAGTGCCGGACCAATACCAGTCCTCGATCGGGCGCCTTCAAGCAGGATGCAATAGAAGATCTCAATTTGGTAGAGGCGATCGCGTTTTGCCTCGAAGAATCTGCGACGCTGGTCGATGGCCGCCTGCACGACGGGATCGTCGTAGCTGGCGAATGGAATCTCAGGACGGTTGGACTTGAACAAGTATTGATAGACGTGGAAGCCGGGTCCGAATGACTTCAAAGCCGACTCCATCCGCTTCACCGCATATTCCTGACCGGCGTGGTCCAGGCTTTCGTAATCCACGCCGGGAACACTCAGGACCATGCCGAGGTCACCGCTCTTTGTCAGGAATGTGGTCTCGTTCCAAAAGCCATACAGATTGATATGGCTATTCAGCGAGTCGGCGTCTCTCCACGGCCTGATGACTTTATCAATGCGCACCATCAAAGCACCTCCACTGGCGGAACGCTCTGCTTGGCCGCGTCGTAGCGCGGCTTGTAGCGTTCCGACCTTGCAAGGATGCGAAGGAAGGCTGGATCGCTGTTCGTTACCCAATGGCCGAAGACGTAGCCGCCAATGAAGAAGATGGACCCGGCGACCAGGCTGTTGAAGAGATTGAAAACGCCTACCGCGCCAACGCACACGAAGTAAAACAATGTACGCTCGACACCAAGGTACGTGAGGGGCTTATGCAGGCTCTTGTAGACTCGGTTTGTGCGCCGGCTATTGGTGTGTGTCTGCATGCGGGCCCCTCACGGTTGGAGTTAGTTGATGGTTGCGGTTTCGACTTTGGGAGCAGCGATTGTTCAGATGCCCCAAAGCCAGCTCAAGACGTTGGCGGCAAGCACGGCAATTCCCGAACCTGCTGCGACACCTGCCAGCGTCTTCTTCGCCCCCGGTTCACCGTGGGCGAATTGGTAGCCGCCAATTACGATGGCGATGAGGCTCGCCACCTTGGCAACAGTCCCGGTGAAGAGGTTCTGCATGGCGGAAAAGCCCGTGTCAAAGGGTGAGCCGCCCACCGCCAGCGCATGAGCGGCGGCCGGCATAAGCGGA
>CAIWFH010000102.1 GCA_903911925.1 uncultured Acidobacteriaceae bacterium | reverse complement strand
CATACGCGTAGGCAAACTGCGGGTGCAACGGCTGATGCAGAAGCACGGCATTCATGCCCGCGGCAAGCGGCGGTTCCGTGTTGCCACCACCGACAGCCGGCACAGCTTTCCAATTGCGCCCAACGTGTTGGATCGCAACTTCACGGTGGCCGCGCCCAACCAGGCGTGGGTAGGTGATTTCACCTATATCGCGACGGATGAGGGCTGGTTGTTTCTGGCCGTAGTCATCGACCTGTTCAGCCGCAAGGTGGTGGGCTGGTCGATGCGGCCAGACATGCAGCGCAGCCTGGTAATCGATGCACTGGAGATGGCATGGCTCGCGCGCAATCCCGGCAAATCTGCGGAGCTGATCTTTCATAGTGATCGTGGCAGCCAATACGCCAGCGAGGACTTCAGCGATCTGCTCAAAGGGCACGGCATTACGCCATCGATGAGCCGCAAGGGCAATTGCTGGGACAACGCCTGCTCGGAGACGCTGTTTGGTTCGCTGAAGGTGGAGCGGTTGCATGGCCAGCGTTTCGAATCAATCCGCCAGGCAAAGGATGAAACCATCTCATGGCTGCTCTGGTATAACCGAACACGAATGCACTCGACGCTGAACTATGTCAGCCCGATCGAGTTCGAGCAAGACTGGGCCGATCGAACGTTGAAGATCGCTGCTTGAGAGTATGCGGCAATCCAGGCAGGCCGTGGAAATGATGGAAATCAAGGAAGCCGATTCCCACATTACCACCGCCTCGACTACGACGGAGATGAATGCAAATCTCCCCAAACCGGCCGGTTAAGGGATACGTGTTCTGAGGGCAAGGTCACACGACCCGGACCGACATACAATCTAATTAGGCACAGATCATATGCAGCTCGCTTGTGTTCAAGCGAACTTCATAAGCTAACGATGGCCCGGTCATAAGCTAGTAGGGCCCTTGCTGAAACAACTTGGACCTATGCATAGGAGAACGGCAGCCATCATATAGTTAGACTTTCCAAATTGTCAATGCAACGCTTTTAAGAAAGCTCTGCCACATCGAAAGTTCTTCGTCCAAACTTTACAAAGGTCTCCATTGAACGAAAAATATGACTCTTGATTACTCACTGGAACTCATGCGCCTGGACTTTTTGAGAGATTGGCGGCCAAGCCCCTTGCGACTGACGCTGCCCTTGAGGTGCGCATATTCAGGTCACAATTTCATGGACACGGTAAACCCGCATTGGCGCAGCAGCTATTCTGTCGATTCAATGCTTATTACGTGTGGATTTTCAATTAGGACTAGATGCGTCTAATTTTATTGCTTTGCTAATCGCGGACTAAGAACTTATCCGCAAATAAGCATCGTCAGCCTCCATGCCGGCTGGCATGCGGATTTTCTGACCCTCGCATCGCTGATGGCGGCGAAGACACCGCCAGTACAGCCGGTCTGGAGACCGGCGCTACCTGAATGCGCAATTTACGGATAAGTTCTAAGTCCGGCGCGGCCCCGTCGGGGCCTTGGGTAGTCCTGTCATCCTCGGTTGCGCTCCGGAGGAACTTATCTTTCTGCTTGGCGGGAGGTAGGAACGCCGGTTGGCCGCAGATTGACCTTCGTGCCGCAGGGGTTGGGCAAACTGGAAGCCGGGTTGTGGCGACAACCAAAATCCATGGCGCCGCGGAGCCGTCTCTCCTGGCATCTTTTCCTCAATTTCCAGTTCAGACCAACTTCTGCACAGGCCGACCCTGGCCTACACTTTTGAGATATGGCCACTATGCCCGATTTGACCCTCGATGCCGGATTGCCCGCGAACATCGACGCCGAGAAGACAATTCTGGGCGCAATTCTGCTGGACAATGCCGCCCACTCCGAGGCCGCTGAGAAGCTCACAGAGGAAGACTTTTCCCTCGACTCGCACCGCCGGATCTTCATGCGCATGAACGAGTTGATGGACGCTCAACGCGCCGTCGACATTGTGACCCTGGCCAACGAACTGGCCCGCAACAAGGAGGTCGAGGCCATCGGCGGCGTCGCCTACCTGGCCTCACTCACGGAGGGTTTGCCCCGCCGGCCTGTCATCGAAGAGTACATCCGCATCGTGAAGGACAAGAGCCTGCTACGCAGGGTG
>CAIWFH010000101.1 GCA_903911925.1 uncultured Acidobacteriaceae bacterium | reverse complement strand
TGCCCGCGATGCCGGCGACGAATTGGTCGCAAAATATGGTTTTGTGCCGCTCAGAATCCATGATCCCTATTCCGCCCCCGCGGGGAGCGTGCTGCGGCAAATGGCAGCAAGCGCGCTCGCTTCCATTGGAGCAAAGGAAAGCCTGTCGGACCTGAAGGCCATTGTCTGGGACCAGAGACAGCAACTTGGTATCCGGTGCAAAGCGGCAGCGGCTCTCGTGGACCTGGGTGAAGAATTGGGCCGGACGTTCCTGCTGCTTCAATATGACCTGTACAGGCTGGAGCGCAAGACAATGCAGGCATGGAACATGGATCCGGTGCGGGATACCCTTGAGCAACTTCAGTCCCCAGAACTTGTCTCGGCACTGAAGAAACGCGTTGCCGAGGAGACCAGCGACACCATGCGGAACAACATCACCACACTCGTGACCACGATGGAGATCAACGCGGAATCACAGCAGAACTTGAAGGCCATGGCGGCCAATACTTCGTGGACGGAGGGGCAATATCGTCGCTATGCCGCCATAGAGGCGCTCGGCCGCAAAGCGGGGCCGGACTGCATCCCGTTTCTGGAATCCCTTCGGCCGTGGGACGGCATTGACCCGAATCCCGACCACATCCAGCAGCGCTACGTGAAAGAGTATGCCGGCAAGGCCATCGTGGCGATCCACCAACGCCACTGGAAACGCGATAGAACTGCCGAGCCCCCGGCTCGTGGCGACGGAAGTCCCGCGCCACAGCCGTGACGTTGAACTAAATCGCCTAAGAAATCGCCAAGTCCGGTGTCATATATGAAGGAATGCATATGAGATTACTGATACTATGTTCTATTGTTGCAGTGGCAATCGTCTCCACGATCCAGGTTGGCGTGGCTGCGGAAGACCAGAACCCGAAGCGAGCAAAGCTTTGGCAGGCTCTGCGAGCCGACTGGCCGAAGGAGTATAGAAAGATGGACATCCAAGCTTATGGCGAGAACGAAAAACTGGATGAGGTTTTGCTCGTGTGCCGGGGTGACGGACTGCTTTATCGGATGCAGACCCACAAGTTCGCCGTGCTTCCGCGCGATCGCGAGTTAGGCCCCATCAACAGGATTACGTTTGACTGCGGAAAGCATCCGGGGTGGCGGATGTGGGTCAGTGGCGAAGTCTCCTACACACTTCCAAGCGAGAAGCCTGTAGCCAAATGAACGGGTCCCACCATTCGGAAGGATTGGCCTTTCCCTTCCTCACGGGAACCGGGCTATGTGCCTACAAACTCAAGGAGGGAAATAAATATCGCGTCACGGTGATCTACCGCCCCTATGCGGATCGCGAAGGAGTTGCCAGTACCGAGCATATGGTGACGTTCAAATAGGAGAATGCGAACAACGCCTCTCACTTTACGTCGCGTTCCGCGCCGAATGTGCGAGGCGAACGTTCACTTCCGCCGCATCTTCCGCACCATGCTCACCAGCGACAGGATGCCGACCGCCAGGCCGACGAGCAGCGAACCGGCCCGCAGGTGCCACTCGATTTGTTCCTGATAGGACGTGACGAGGCCTAGAATCGGCGAGGTCATGCCGATGAAAGCTTTGCTCACATAGTCGGTGTCGATGGGCTGGCGCATGGGAGTCAGGGATTCGGTTTGTTGGCGGATTGCGGGTCGCGAACGAGATACTTTTCGGCCCAGATGGTGTAGGTCTCGGTGAGGTGGCGGTAGGTTTCGGCATCGCCCGACTTTTCCGCCTCCCTGATTTCCTTCAACAGGGTTTGCATCGCATTGCCGTGCGGCTCGTTCCACCGCTGGGCGAGCTTTCGCGCGAATGCGGTTGGCAGGCGTGCGGGTTCCGCCGCATCCAGGGCGATGATGGCATCCTTGGCTTTGGCTTCCGTGGCTTTGCGGGCGGCCAGCGCATGAGCCAGGGTTTGCGGTTCCGCGCCGGGTAATTCGGGAACCGGACGGGAGTCCTCCGATTGAGCCGGTCCAAGGAGGGCTGATAACAACAGGATCAATGGTGTTTTCATGGCTTTCCGAGTGTGTCTTTCCATGCGTTGTAGGCGGTGACGCCCTTGACAAACATCACGGTG
>CAIWFH010000100.1 GCA_903911925.1 uncultured Acidobacteriaceae bacterium | reverse complement strand
AGGCCATCTGCATTGATTTCGGCCTCGCCGACGAGTTCGGCGGCAAAACTAACCTGCGCTTCGACGACACCAACCCCGAAAATGAAGAGCTGGAGTACGTCGACTCCATCATGAAGGACGTCCGCTGGCTCGGCTTTGAGTGGGACCGCCTCTGCTACGCCTCCGACTACTTCGGCCAGCTTTACGAGTGGGCGCTCAAGCTCATCCAGGCCGGCAAGGCCTACGTTGACGACCTCACCGCCGAAGAGATCCGCCAGCACCGCGGCACCCTCACTGAGCCCGGTACGGACTCTCCCTATCGCAACCGGACAATCGAAGAGAATCTCGGCCTCTTCACCCGCATGAAGGCCGGCGAGTTCCCCGACGGGACCCGTGTGCTGCGCGCCAAAATCGACATGGCGTCGCCCAACCTGAACATGCGCGACCCGGTCATGTACCGCATCCTCCACGCCTCGCACCAGCGCACCGGCGACGCATGGTGCATCTACCCCATGTACGACTACGCCCACGGCCAATCGGACTCGCTCGAGTGCGTCACCCACTCCATGTGTACCTTGGAGTTTGCCGATCACCAGCCGCTCTACCGCTGGTACATCGAGCAGCTCGGCATCTTCCCCTCGCAGCAATTTGAGTTCGACCGCCTCAACATCACCTACACAGTGCTCAGCAAGCGCCGCCTCATCCAGTTCGTGCAGGAAGGCCGCGTCAACGGCTGGGACGATCCCCGCATGCCCACTCTCTCCGGCTACCGCCGCCGCGGATTCACGCCTGAAGCCATCCGCACCTTCGTTGCCGCCAGCGGCGTCTCACGCACCAACGGCAGCACAGATGTTGAAATGCTTGAGCACTTCCAGCGCGACGACCTCAACCGCCGCGCCAGCCGCGCCATGGCCGTCCTGCACCCCCTCAAGCTGGTCATCGACAACTACCCGGTCGATCAGGTCGAGGAAGTCGAAGTCGCAAACAACCCCGAAGACCCCACGGCAGGAACCCGCTTGGTGCCCTTCTCGCGCGAGATCTATATCGAGCAGGACGACTTCCGCGAAGTTCCGCCGCCCAAGTACTACCGGCTGTCTCCGGGCAAGGAAGTCCGCCTGCGCAACGCTTATTTCGTCACTGCAAACTCCGTCGAAAAGGCCGCAGACGGCAGTGTCGTCGAAGTCCACTGCACTTACGATCCTGCCAGCCGCGGCGGCAACTCGCCCGATGGCCGCAAAGTAAAGTCCACCATGCATTGGGTCTCGGCCGCACACGCCATTTCCGCTGAAATCCGCCTCTACGACAAGCTCTTCTTGAAGCCCGACCCCAACGACTTCTCAGAAGACGGCAGCGTCCTCGACAATCTCAACCCCAACTCTCTTGAAGTCCTCTTGGGCGCCAAACTTGAGCCCTCTCTAGCCAACGCCAAACTCGAAGACCGCTTCCAGTTCGAGCGCGTAGGCTACTTCTGCCTTGATCCAGACACCACCCCCGGCAACCTAGTCTTCAATCGGACACTGCCATTAAAAGACTCCTGGGGCAAGATCGAGAAGAAGGCGGGAGCGTAAGCACCTGCGGTGCCGGGTGCCCCATCCATTCGCCGTCTTTCTGGCGAATGGGTGGGAAACCACGAACCTCTCATTCAGCAGGCTTTTCTAGTCCCTAATCCTTAATCCCTGCTTCATCACTTCCCCGCCACATCAATCGGCACCGTAATCGTCTTCGGCGGCATGCAGGCGTTCTCGTCGCAGGCCTGGTAGCGCAGCTTCGCCTCAACCAGGTGATCCCCTGCTGCGGCCACCAGGCGCGCTTCTATAACAAACTCGCCAGTGTACACATTCAGCTTTTCCGTTGGATCGAGTGGCAGCGTATAGTCCAGGCCCGCCGGGTAGTTTGCCCATTCCAGCCGCACGCCTGCCCCCTCCGGAATCGAGAAGGTTGTCGGAATTAAATATGCTTCCTTGGGCGCGTGAGAGTTGATATGCAAGCCCTGTGCAATGCGGAAATGAAGTTCCACGGTGGCGGCTTTGCCCGCGGCCACGGTCACCTGCTCCGGAAAGAGAAACTCAACAGCCGCATGCTTCTGCACGGAGCGGGCGGGCGCGTTCGATTGCCCTTGTACCGGCAACGAGGCCAACCCCAGCGCCAACCCTGCAAAGATCTTCCATCTACCTTCAATTGCCATCAACCATTCCACCCTTCAATACGGAACGTTTTTGCCGCCGCACAATTCCACCCCGCGACCGATGGCCTTTGCCGCGCGTCTGGCCATTTGTTCATCCGTAAAAGCAAATCCTTCCTCTTTGTCTCCAGCTTTTCGCGCCACAACCATCAGCATCGGCGGGTCAAATTGCATGTGCAGAGCCTGCCTGTCTTCAGGTGAGGTCTTCTCCTTTTCAAAAATGGCCTTCTCATGTTGCTCCACCGTCATCACTGAAAGACCCAGCACTTCGCGAAGGCTGAACGAAACATCTTCGTCGCTCGCAACCTCGCCGCCCATCCATCTCTTCCGGTGATATTGAACCGTGCAACTCGCCGGGTCGGTCGCCACATTGCTCACTTCAGTGCTGTATTCGACAGTAGCGTTGCCCCCCTCTTTATCCCTGGTGTGAATTACAAAGTTGAGCTTTCCCACCTGGCTCAGCTCATTCTGGATCGACTTCATGGTCTCGGCCAGCGACGCCGCGACGACGCCCGCATTGGGCGCCTGTGCGGCCAAAGCAAGAGTCATCAAGCCCAAAACGCCCGCGGCCGTCCAGTTGCGGATCTTCATGATTTTGGTTCCCTTTCATTTCCGCTGGCCAATCTACCGCGGTATATCCCGGTGCAGCGCCTTCACCTGGTAGCCGGCCTTCTTCAGCCGCTTGTTCATCTCCTCGGCCATCATCACGCTGCGGTGCTGCCCGCCGGTACAGCCAAACGCCACAGTCAGGTAGCTCTTCCCTTCCTGCACGTAGTGCGGCAGCAGGTAAAGCATCAGGTCCGTCACCCGGTTGAGAAACTCCTTGCTCTGCTTAAAGCCGCGCACGTATGCCGCCACCTTCGGGTCCAATCCCGTAAGCTTGCGAAACTCCGGCACAAAATGCGGGTTGGGCAAAAAACGCACGTCGAAAACCATGTCCGCGTCCAGCGGCACGCCGTTCTTGAAGCCGAAGCTCAGGCACGAAACCAGCCACTGCTTCGATTCGTCCTCGTGACCGAACCGGGCCTTGATGTGGGCGCGCAACTCGTGCACGTTGAAGTTGGACGTATCGATGAGCGTATCGGCAACATTGCGGATGGGGTCGAGCAGTTGCCGCTCCTCCACAATGGAGCGCGACACAGTTTCGGTCTTGCCCAGGGGGTGCGGCCGCCGGGTTTCAGAGTAGCGCCGCACCAGCACCGCGTCCTGGCAATCCAGAAAAACCACGCGCGTGGGCAGAAGCTTTCTTACCTTTTTCAGGATTTCGGGGAGACGGTCAAGCGTTAGGCCTTCGCGCACATCCACCACGATGGCCGCTTTTTCAACCTCTGTGGACTTGCCTACCAGCCCGGCAAAATCGGGCAGCAGTTCAAGCGGCAGATTGTCTACGCAGTGAAAGCCAAGATCTTCGAAACTCTTCAGCGCCGATGCCTTGCCCGCGCCAGAGATTCCGGTAACAATCACCAGTTCCCTGCCCGGCTTTTGGGCTGTCCTTGATCGTTTGGCTGCCGCAGGCCTTGAGGCGGCTCGGGGCGCCGATTTTATAGGCGTCATGCGCTCATGCTACACCTCATGACCGTCGTCCCGCATGACCTTTGCTGCGGGGTTCAGGCCCCCGGCATCAGCGCCCAGCCGTTTCTTCCCGCAAGCGCCTGTGGCGGTTCCATCGGATTCGACAGAAAACGGCCCTGCCCCAGTTCGCAGCCCATGCGGCAAAGCGCATCCAGCTGTTCGCGGGTTTCTATCTGCTGCGCCACCACTTGCACGCCAAGCGTGTGGCCCAGTTGCATCAGCGCCTGAACCAGCGCCAACTGCCGCCCAGTCGTTGTCGCCACCACCGTCAATTTGGGGTCCATCTTCACTACGTCGATAGGCAAGCGCACCAGGTGGTTCAGCGGCGCAAGTCCCGAGCCGAAGTTGTCCACCGCCACCCGCACGTTCAAGTCAACCATGCGCTGCAGAATGGCTACCGAAGCATCCGGATCCTCGTTCAATGTGGTCTCGCTGATCTCAAGCATCAGCCGGCCGGGATTCGCTCCAGTCGTTTCCAGCACTCTCTTCAACTGTGCAACCATGTCCGGGCGATAGAACTGCCGGCGCGTCAGGTTGATGTTCATGGTCAGATCCGATTGTTCGACGCTCTCTGTCCATGCCCGCAGTTGCCTGCACACGGTCTCCAGCGTTTCGCGGCCAAGGGTGATGGAGAGCCCCGTATCTTCAGCCAGGGCGAGCAAATCGCCAAAGCTCTCGACCGTGCCGTCGGCCCGCCGCCTGCGCAACTGCGACTCGAAGCCCTCGATCCTACCGGTCGTCAGCCGGTAAATCGGTTCATACCAGATTTCGAACTCCCGCATTTCAAGCACGCGGCGCAGTTCCCGCTCTCTCTCCTGCTGGTTGGTTATGTGCGTTTCCAGATGCTTGTCAAAGATCTCAAATCGCCCGCCGCCTTGTTCCTTTGCCCGGTACATTGCCAGGTCGGCGTCACGCAACAGCAGATCGGGGGTCAGGTGCTCCGGTCCCGCCATCGCCACGCCGATGCTGACGTTCACGTCCACCGCGTGACCGAAAATCTCAAATGGCCGCTTCATCTCCTGCATGATGCGGCTGGCCACAATGTCCAGATCGGCGACGGTGACGATGTTTTCCACCAGCACGCCGAACTCGTCGCCGCCCAACCGGGCAGCGGTGTCTTGCGGGCGCAGCACTGCACTCAGCCTGCCGGCCACCGCTGTCAGCAGTTCATCCCCCGCGGCGTGGCCCAGTGCATCGTTGATTTCCTTGAAACGGTCGAGATCCAGAAACAGTGCCCCGCAGTTCTGGTCCAGCCGCCGGGCGCGTCGCGTCAATGCCAGGTTCAAGCGGTCAAGGAAAAGCCCGCGATTGGGCAGCTCCGTCAATGTATCGTGCATTACGTCGTGCTGCAGGCGTGCTTCAATCTGCTTGCGCTCCACGATGTTGCGAAAGCTTAGAACGTAGCCCACCTTGGACTCGTTCACCAGCAGCGGTCCGGCAAGCAGCGCAACGTCCACCAGTTCGCCGGCCTTGTTCAGGCGCACGGTTTCCAGCGCCGCGTGACCATAGTCGTCCACCGTTTTCTCGATGGCCGCATTCTCAAACTGACGCGTGTCAGGAACGATAAATTCCCGCAGGTTCCCGCCGCTTACCTCGTCTGCCGTAAACCCGAACATCTGCGTAAATGCGGGATTTGTGTAGAGCACGTGGGTGCCGTGCACAATCACCACCGCCTCGGGAATGCTCGAAAGCACGTCCTCCATCAGGCGCGATTTGGGAGCCTTTTCCCGGCCTCCGGGATGCGCGACAATCACCGCCTCGCGCAATTCCGCGTCAAGAACGCTATAGGTGCCTTCAACCGGCTGCAGTCGCCCGCCCTTGGCAGGCATCGTGGCGTGGAAGGGGCTTCCCTTCCCGGTGCGGGTCAGCAGCGTTTGCGGCTCGGCGGTTCCTGGAAACAGGCCCCAGAGAACTTCCTCTACAGGGCGCGGTGTCCACGCTCCCTCGGTCATGCCCAGCATCTGGCGGGCCTCTGCATTGGCAAAGACGATTCTGCCTGCCCGCTCAAGAAAAACCAGCGCCGGCAGAGCGTCAAGAATCTCCTGCTGGTGCATGGAATCCGAGTTTTCAGGAAGATTCAAGCTCATTGTGCTCCAGGAAACTAGTGCAGCTGCCATTTCGTGTATTCCCTCCGGCCCAAGCCGTCTTTTAACTCCATTCGGCTCAATTCCAGAGCCCGGCGCCGTGATCGCCCATCCGGCAGAAATCCGCCAGAAAAAGCCTCTCGGTTTCCGATTGGCGTCAGTTCTGCCCGGGTCTCATCGGGCGTTCCAACGGCCTGTGCCCCTTGATTCGCCGGATTTCATGGCCCGTGGCCATCGAATCCGGATCGTGCCGGGGATCGCCATCTCCTGCATCCTATTCCGGAAGCAGGTGCGCATAAATCCCCTAAACCGGGTATCGGATGCAACCAAAGTCTGCTTTATGCCTCATTTCGGGGCAGGGGATGAGTGTTTGACCGGGAAACTCCTGATTTCAGGATGGGAAACGGGCATGGGGATGCCAAACAGCTTGCGGAAAAACTCGCGCGTACGGTAGGCCGGGGATTTATCCCCAGTGTAACGTGAATCAAATCAACGAGGGCTTCAGCCCCTGGGGTATGGTTTTCGTGCTTTCTCTCCAAAACCTCGCCTTTTTCCGCAGCATGCCAAAGCCCACAACCTGGCACGCGGTAAATCCGGGCACGGCAAGCCCGAGCGCCCACCTGCCTTAACGGCACAGGTGGGCGCAAGGCTCTCCAATCGATTTCACGCTTCAGAACCGGAACTATGGAATTTCCAGCAACTCCATGTGCCCGTCGCGCCTGCGATGCAGCACGTACAGGTCCCCCGAAGGGTTGCGGAAGACGAGCAGGTCGCGGTCCCGGAACTCGACCTCCTTGACCGCCTCCTCGATGGTCAGCGGCCTCAGGGCCACCGCCTCGCTGCTCTCGATGATGTGCGGTTCCACCACCGCCCTGCGCGCTGGGAAGGAGTGAACGGCGATGCTGGCGCGAGCCTTGGCCTTGCCTCCGCGGCCAGACCGCTGCTCTTCGTCTGCGTTCGGCTGAGCGGCGCGAGCCTTGGGCCTGGCCACCGGCGGAGCCGTCAGGATCTTTTCTTCCTTGGGCAGCCGTTTGCTTGCCATCCGGCGGTCCCGGTGCTTGCGCGCCTGATTCTCGGCATGAGCCAGGGCCTGCCGCAGCGCTATAGCAAGCGTCGCGCCCTTGCCCTCGGCCGCGATCGTCTGCTGCCGGGCGACGATGGTTACTTCGGCAAATTGTAGAAGTTTTTGCGCGCTGAAGGTCACGCTGGCGCTAGCGGTTTTGCCCAGCATCCGGGCGATGCGTTCCAAACCCTCCTCGGCCTGCGTGCGCAGCACCTTGGAGATTCTCACTTTTCTGGCGGTGAACTCCACTTCCATGGTCAGCCTCCGCTCTTCTTTCTCGCAGCATGACTCTGCCTGGAGAACTCTGGATTCTACACCCACGCGCTTCTATCTACTTTGAACTTGTTCTCCCCGGCCCCAGGGATGCCGGATCAACTGGCCGGCAATCAATTTCCGGGACAGGGAGAAGACAGTATATGACGGGAAACTCTCGATTGAAAGACGCAGAATTCGCCCCGTGCGCGCAGACCGCCCCCGCCGCCGGAAACAGACCGGCAACCCAATTCGGGCAAAGCTGATTCAGAAACTCCCTCCGACATGTGCCCCCCCCGCATCTTGTCGTCAGGTTGGGTATCCCTCAGGAGACCGTGTCAATCACCGGAAAGCAGGTGAACTCCTCTTCAGCCACCTGCCAGTACGGCATGTAAGTCACCCCGGAATTTTCCGCCACGGTATAGTGCGTCGGAGCTTCCGGCTTCGCAATCAGGTGGCGGCCCAAATCCAGCGGTCCGGCCCCTCCCGGCAGCCGCAGCACCGTATCCTTCGACCCCACCGCCGCGTACAGCAGCGGTCCCCAGGTCAGCGAATAGCGCTTGTGCCCTGCAATCTGGTCTGCACCCTTGTACTCCGCAACTGCAAATCCGGCCGGCAGGATAAAGCTCACCACGTCTCCCTCGGCCCAGGTACGGTCAAGTGTCAAAAAGCTGCCCGGCTTGCCGCTCCCCGCAGCCTTTCCGTTTACCGCGACGGCCATCTCCTTCAAAGCCCAACGCGGAACCCGCACCCGCAGCCTCATCGCCTTCGGATGCGCCGTTGAAACCGTCAGCTTCACATCGCAGCCCAGCGGGAACTTCGTTTCCATATTCACCTTGAGAGGCGCGCCACCGTGCTGCCAATGAATCGTCGACGGCTCGAAGAGATTGACGTACACCCCGTCCTCGGCCACCGAGTAGATATGCTCCGGGAAGGAGCCGATCAGCCGCGTGCCCTGCCCCTCGCAACAGGTGTTGTTCCGTGTCCCCTCTTCCTTTTTGCCCACCAGCATGGTGTGATACCGCAGTCCCTTTGTCTCCTGCTGGTTGGCGATAGCAACGTTGTAAATCGAGCTCTCAATCTCCGCCGCGTAGCGTTCTTCCTCGGGGTTGATCAGCTGGAACCGCTGGCTCAAAAATGTCCAGAACGAGTTCCCGCACAGTTCCCCAAGCTTCTGCGTAAGCGACAGCGCATCCGGCGGATTGTAGGTGTATTCAATAATGGCAACCGACCCGCCGGGCTGAATCCAGTGGTCCTTGTACATCTCCCATGCGGCCTTTACGCCGTCGTGCCAGCGCTTGTCGCCCGTAGCCCGGTACACGTCCATGTACGCTTCAAGATTGGTCAGCAGGTAGCAATGCGGCCTGTCATACCCGTACTGCCACACCTGGTCCTTGTCGTAGCGGGCCAACTCCTCCAGCCACTTGTCTTCAAGAAAGTACCGCTGAATCACCTGGATGTCCGCCGGCTTGCCTGTGGGCGTGAAGTACATCCGCGTATTGCCGATCATCCCCTGGCCGCCCTGCACCGCGCCGCGCAGAAGTTCGGGAAGAAACTTGGCCTGGTTGAATACGTCATAGTTGCCGCGCAGCATTTCAAAGGCTTCGGGATGCCCCCCGTATCCAGCCTCGATCATCCCGTGCGTCAGCCACGCGCGTGTGTAGGCGCCGCGCTCTGAAAAGAAGACCGAGTCTTCCGGATATGCCATGATGTGCCCATCCGGCTGCTTGCACTCGGCAATCCCCGCCACCACGGCGTCCATCCGCTTGCGCAGTTCCGGGTCGTCGATCCAGCGCAGCGTGTTGCCCGCGCCCATCAAAAAGCGTCCCGCATTTGACCCGGCAAGATCCGTCTCCCAGAACTGGTCCACCTTGCGATTGATCGGCGGAATCGGCTTGCCTGCCCGGTCTCTGAATTGAATGAGGAGATCGTCTACGGTGTAGGACTCCAGCAGGTAGCCAATGTTGTTGCGCATCGTTGTTTCAAAGATGCCGCCGTTGAGAGTCACGCCCGTCGCAGGCGCGTGCGCCTTGTAGGTCACCGGCTTCCATGTCGCCGGATCAGTCACGTACTCAGGCCGGTCGCGGTGAATGTACTCGGTCTCGATGCGCTCTGCCCGCGTGACCTGTTGCGCGTCGTCCATATTGCCGTGCTCTTTATCGCAAGTCACCGGCCGTCCCACGGCCACGTCCTTGCCGCCCGCAATCACCGCGATTCTCGACAACGCGAAATAGTATTTGCCTTCGGCGGAACAGACCGGTGTCCCCTCGTTCGCGTCCGGGTTGTCCGGGCTGCACGGCGGCGCGGCCAGCTTCGTAGCCGTCAGCCGTACAAAGCGCGCCTTCTGCTTCAACCCGGGAAAACTCGCAACCGTGTCACCTGGGTTCTCAAAGGCCGCATGCGTAAAGTCGACGACTGTTGCCGCTTTCGCAAACCCCGCTTCTTCCGCAACCTCAATCTTGAATCCCTCGGGAAATCCTTCGCCGCCAAAGTAGGCGTCCTTCCCCGGCACCATCTTCTGGTTGGCAGGAAAAATCCGAATCTCGTCGATCCGCTGCGGCTCCCCAAGATCAATCTGCACCCACGAAGCGGTCTCCGCCGCTACCGACCGCTTTGACCTGTAAGGGCGGTATTTATAAGTTGGTGTCGAAGCGATCCTGTCCCTGGTCAGATAACTCGCCGCAGCCGCCGATGGATCAGCCAGAACCGCCTCGGGTTCCAGAACACGACCGGCCAGCAACCCGCCGCCCGTTACCCACGCCGCCGCCTGCATCAGTTCGCGCCGCGTCAGTGAGCCGCGCGTTGAAAGGCCATCACCCTCAAGAGTCTTCGGTTTCCGTTCCTTGCCCATCGAGCCACCCTCCGGTTCGTTCAATCAATACGGCGCCGCGAATCGGTCACTCCGATCGCAACCCGGATTCTATCATTGGAAAGGGAGAACAAATTGGAGAGTCGCTTCAGTCTTTGACCGTTTGATCCCGCTAAAAAGCAGGGTGCCCAGGTCTCGTTTTTGAGACCTGGGATACCTCAACTCTCTGCAAATCGACCCGAATTCACTCGGCCAATGCGTAATATCACCCGTCCCGACGCCGCCGCTGGTGCGTCGAGGGAATATTCATGTCTTCGCGATACTTTGCCACCGTGCGCCGCGTAAGCTGGATGCCCTGCGACTGCAGCAACGCTGCAAGCTGGTCGTCGGTCAGCGGATGCCGCGCATCCTCATCCTCAATCAGTTTGCGGACCTTGCGCTTCAACACCAGCAGCGACGTGTCCGCGCCCTCGGGCCCGTTCGAACCTTCTGAAAAGAAGAAACGCAGCTCAATCACGCCCTGCGGCGTGTGCGCATACTTGTTGGCCACCGCGCGGCTCACCGTCGACGGGTGAACGCCAATTTCCTCGGCCACTTCCTTGATCATCATTGGCCGCAGCGCTTCAATGCCCTCATCCAGAAAATCCTGCTGCCGGCGGACGATCACTTCGCAGGTGCGCAGAATCGTGCTCTTCCTCTGCGCGATGTTGCGCATCAGTTGCAGCGCGGAGCGGAACCGCTCCTTCACATAATCCTTGACCTCTTTGTCGGTGCCTTCGGCGGTGAGCATCCGCCGGTAACGCTGGCTCAGCCGCAGACTGGGCAGGTCTTCCTCGTTCATTGATACGACCCACTCGCCGCCGCGCTTCAAAAACACAACGTCGGGCTCAATCAGCCGGGTCTGCTCGCGGTTGTAGAGCCGCCCTGGCCGTGGGTCCAGGGTGCGGATAAACTCGATCCCCGCGTGGGCTTCCGCCTGGGTTACCTGCGCCGCACGCGCCAGGTCTTTCACATCGCGTTTCTGCAGCAGATGCAAGTGGTGGTCCACAATCAGCGCCGCCACCTCCATGCTGCGCCGGCGTTCCTCAATGCGCGCCTCAGCCTCGGCGCGGAAGCTGCCATGCGGGTCCTCGTCCGGGTCCGCTGCGGGCTTCGCATACAAATGGCTGAACTCGTGCTGCTGCGCGGCTATCTGAAGCAACAGGCACTCGCGCAGGTCCCGAGCACCGATTCCCGCCGGGTCAAGATGCTGCACCAGGTCGATGCCGCGCCGCACCATTTCCAGGTCTGCTGCCCCTGCCGGTCCCGATACGGCCGCCCCGTCGGCCGGTTTCTGCCCCGTCCCGTTCGACCCGGAATGGTCTTCAACGGGTTCGTTCCCCTCTGATTGCCGAAAAGCCGCGGCCAGTTCTTCTTCGCCCGCGGACAGGTATCCGTCTTCGTTCAGATTCCCAATCACATATTCGGCCGCCAGGTGAAGGTCGGCGTCCAGCGTCAGAGCGCCCAGTTGCCACGCCAAGTGATCGGACAAAGTCGTTGGTTGGGAGAGAAAATTCTCAAACGAGGGCTTTTCGCTGTCTTCGTACTCCGGCTGGGTGCGGTAGCCGGGGTCCAGGTAGTCCCTGAAGTACGATCCGAAATCGATCTCGAGAAACGGGTCCTTGGGTGGGGCCGGCGTTTCCTCCTGGCCTCGATCCTGCAGTTCCAGCCGCTCGTTGCGCTCTTGCCGTTCCTGCCGGCCCGCAACCTCATCCAGCATTGGAACCGTCTCGTCAATCTCCTCCAGGACGGGATTTTCAACCATCTCGGCATCGATCATCTCCTTCAGTTCGAGCTTGTTGAGCGCAAGCACGCTCACCATTTGCATCAGGCCCGGAGTGAGGACCTGGCGTTGCGATACCTTGAGGCTCAATTTGGGTTGAAGCAGCGCCATAAAAGGAACTCGATTCCCGTTTGTACCTGGTATCAGTGTAATTGGATGAGAAACACGCTGATCGACAAATTGGCTCGAAACAAGCCAGTTGTCCCGGATCGGGCGGCTCTCAATCCGGGAATCTCGCCCCGGAATTTCCACCCGAATCAACCGTTCCTTGAAATTGATAAAACCGGAATCGCCTCAACCGGCTCTCGAACCCGGGACTTGCCCCCCATTCCACCCTCATCCCAGGGAGAACCCCTCGCCCAGATAGACGCGCCGCACATCCACATCGTTGCCCAATTCGTGCGGAGTGCCGGCTCGGAAGATCTTTCCCTCGGCAATAATGTACGCCCTGTCGGTAACGCTAAGCGTCTCGCGCACATTGTGGTCGGTAATCAGAACCCCTATGCCGCTGGCCTTCAAGTCGAAGATAATTTTCTGCAGTTCCAGCACCGCAATCGGGTCGATGCCGCTGAACGGCTCGTCGAGCAAAATAAAGTTCGGCTGGATGCAAAGCGAGCGCGCAATCTCTACCCGCCGCCGCTCGCCGCCTGAAAGCGCATAGCCCCGCGTCGTCCGGATATGGCCCAGGTTCAATTGGTTGATCAGCCGCTCGGCCCTTGTCTTCCGCTCCCGGCTGCCCAGAGGCTGCGCCTCCAGCACGGCCAGGATGTTTTCCTCCACGGTGAGCTTGCGAAACACCGATGGCTCCTGGGGCAGGTAGCTGATGCCGAAGTTGCGCGCCCGCAGGTACATCGGCGTCCGCGTAATCTCCGTCTCGTCCACCATCACGCGCCCGGTCTCCGGCGTCACCAGTCCCACGATCATGTAGAAAATGGTCGTCTTGCCGGCGCCATTCGGCCCCAGCAACCCCACCACCTCCCCGCGGGAGATCTCCAGGTCAACGCCGCGAACAACCTGCCGTCCCTTGTAGCTCTTGCCGATCCCCTCGGCTCTCAGTGTTTCCATCTAACCTTCAATCGTGCCTTTGGGGCATTCGTGCCTCAGTCCCTGGTCCCTAGTCCCTGTTCCTAGCTTTTCTCGTCTTGCCCGCTCATCACCGTGGCGCCGTAGTTTCTGTCCGGGTCTTGCGTCCGCCGCCTTCGATACTGACGCTATCATCGCGGCTGTGGAAAATCAAAGCCTCGCCAGTCACCGTTCCCCGCGCCGCATCTGTCATTTTAGGCGGTTCGCCTGCCGTCCCGGTCAGAACGTATTCCCCGGTCTCGCCCGTATACGCCAGTTGCTCCCCGGTGCCTCGCCTGCCCTGCGAAGTAATCACCACCTGGCCGCGCGCGGTCATGCGATCCACTTGCGCCGCTTCGCCCTCTTTGCCAGCATGGTTGCCGGTCGGCAACAAATCCAGTTCCACTTCCTTTGAGACGGTCGTCGCCATCCCGGTTTCCGCAACCACTGTGCCCAGCGCGCCGCCGCGCATCACAGCCTTGCGCTCGGCGTCGGAGTAGCGCAGGTCGCCTCCCCGCATCCTGATCACCGAAGGTGCGCCCGGCTTTCCGTTTGCGTCCTTTCCTGACTCCGCCGGGCTCGCGCTCAGCAGCACCACGCGCACCGGCTCTGCTGAGTCGTTCGTCCGGGCCGTAAGCGTCTGCTTCATGCGGTCCAGCACAATCACCGGCGCGGTCACCGAATTGGCTTGCTGCCACAACCGCGCCTGCCCCTTGAATGTCGCCTCGCCCGTTGGCTGGTGCAGCCTTGCTTCCGCGGCCACCACGTGCGCGGGCCCCTGCCCGCCCAGCCCCGCGCTGCCCTGCTTCTTGCCCGAGCTTGACCCGACCCAGCTGGCCTTCACATTGCCATGCGCAAACGCGTCGCCCGAATCCTGCGAAACATCGATCTTGTCGGCCGTCATTTGCAGCCCACCATCTTCAATGCGCGGGTTCAGCGTCAAGTGCAGCCACTCGCCCGCGCCCTCGTAAACGGCCCGTCCCGCCGTGGCCCGCATCGACGCCTGCGTCTCGCCGGGCTTCGGCGCCGGCTCCTGAACCAGCACCACGTGCCCCTCGATATTCGCCGACTGTACCCGTACTGCGTCGTCCGTCCCTCTTTTTGCGCCGGCCTTTGCCACGCTGCCCTGTGGAGTTGCAAAATGGGCCTCGAGCCGGTCGCCGCTGGTGGTTTGCCGCACTCCCGATGCCGCGGTTTGCTCCATGCCGGCATGGCCCAGTCCAACTAGCGCAGACAACACCGGGCCTTTTTCCAGTTGTGCCGTCAACTCATCGGCATCCAGCCGCGACGGCGTCGCCGGCCCGTTCCCGCGCTGGCTCTCGCCGGTTACTTCAACGCCGCCCGTCCCGTGAATCGTGGCTGGCTCCGTGCGGCCCTTCCCCGCGTCGCGAAAAGCCACATCGGCCACCGGAGAGCGCCAATGCCGGCGAACCCGCAACCGCTCGCCCGCCGATTGGCTTTCCTCTTCCGTATCCATCGTCACACCGCGTTCGAGATGCGCGCGGCGCAACTGCCCCTGCGCCGCAAACTCAAGATCCACCGCGGGAGCGGTGCCGTGCATCTGCCGGTCAGCTTTCTTTGGATCACCCTTCAGCGCCGGCTCTCCTGTGCTCACCGAGTCCATCGTCACGCCGCCCTGCAGGTGGCCGTGACGGGGCTGGTTGTGCTGGTCGAATTCGAGCCTGCCCATCGGTGCCGCCAGGTGATCTCCGGTCTTGGTGGCCAGCACAAACCCGCCCGTTGCATCCAGCCGCTCCGCCGACCCATCGTCGCGGAACTGAATCTTTGCCTCAGCCGCCGTGGCTTGCCCGCCGCGCGCTTCGATGGTGGCCGCATGCATCCGGCAGATCTGGTCGCCGCGCTCAAACTCCGCGTGCTGCGCGTGCAGTTGCACCGTCTCCGTTCCGCGCCGCGTGTTCAGTTCCACCGCCGCATTCAGCACCAGCAAGCCGTTCTGAGAGTCGTATGAGGCTCCCACGGCGCTGCCGGTTCCCTGCGTCATGGCAAAATCCACCCGCTCGGCCGTGGTGGCCAGGCCGGTGTTCTGGTCGAAGGTCAATCCGCTGGTCTTTACGTGAATCTGCCCCACAGCCCCCGTCACCACGGGCGCTGCCTGTTGAGGCGCCTTCGGCTTCTCGCCCAATACCTGGCCCGGCGTCGCCTTGGGCGCGATGGCCGGCGCCACCCCCGGCCGCATCAGCGTGATCTCAACCGGCCCCGCGGCCTTGGCCGTGCCTGCCTGCTGGTTGTATTCAAACTCCGCGCCCTCGATGCGGTCCACGCGGCTGCCATCCACGCCGTAAAGTTCAATCTTCACGTCGTGCAGCATCGCGTAGCCCTTCTTCAATTGCACAACCTTTGAAGCGTGCAGTTTGAAGAGGGTGTGCCCGCCCCGGGCCTGCGTGTAGGTAACGCCGTTGGCCTCCTGCTGAATTTCAATGCCCAGCCGCTTGGGAATATCGCGCCGGTTAAACGGGTTTTTCCATTTGCCCGCCACCAGGAACGCCACCAGCGCAACCACCAGCAGGACACCTGCTCCCACCACCAATGTCCGCATTCGTTCAATGGTCAATCTCACTGCCGGTTCCCCATCCCCAGCCGCGCCGCCAGCCGCTGGGCCAGACTTTCGCCCAGTTCGCTCCACAGCAGCCGCGCCGTCGCCCCTGAAGCTTTCTCCACGCCCGCAGTCAGCGCAATTAATTGCCGCACGTTCTCTTCCACGTGCCGCGCCGCCACCGAGTCCAGTTCCAGGTCTTCTTCAAGGAACGGCGTGTCAGAGCCGAAGTCCACCCGGATGTGCCCGTCCGCCTCGTAGGTTCCTTCATCAAAGAGCGGCCCAAACCCCGTAACCCGCACCAGCCGAGGCTCCCGCACCCAGCGCGCGTCCTGAAGAGCACCGTCATCCTGAGCGACCCCGGAGTGAAGCGGAGGGGGAGTCGAAGGACCCGCATTTCCGGTCTCCAACTCCCACAAGCTCCACCCAATCTGAAACTCGTAAGCGTAGTCGTCGTGCAGCAGCTCAAGCGTATCTTCCACGGCAACTCGTGGCTCCGCGCCCCGGTCGCCCCAGCCCCACACCCGCTGAAAAACCGGCGACTCGCTCCAGCTCACCGGCCAGGCCGTAGCGGCATACACGCGCGGCTCGCCGCCATGTGCGGCAAACGCCCCCAGCACCGCCGTCAGCTTGTCGGCCAGCGCGGCAACGCGCAAATTCGGGTACCACATGCTCAAGTAAAGAGTGTCGGACATCTTCTATTAATTGTAGACGGGCGATCCCTTCTTCCCGATACGCACTTATTCGATGTGGATGCATCAATGTACACTCTCTTCCATGCGAAGTCTTACCTTCCGATCTGTCGCTGCCGTCTTTTTCCTGTTCATCGTTGTGGCTGGCGCTTCGCTCCTGCGCCGGACCCACCAGCATACCGCGGACAGCCAGCAAAAATTTGCGAGCCTTGGCGCCTGCAAACTCGCCGACGGCCTTGAGATTAAAGACTGCCGAATCGGCTATCGAACATGGGGAACGCTCAACGCAGCAAAGTCGAACGCGGTGCTGTTTCCAAGCTGGTTCTCCGGCTCAAGCCTGAATATTGCCGTCTTTGTCGGCGCGGAAAAAATGCTCGATCCCGCAAAGTACTTCATCATCGCCGTGGATGCGCTGGCAGACGGAGTCTCCTCGTCGCCTTCGAACTCAACCACCCAGGCCGGCCCGTTATTCCCGGCCATCTCCACGCGCGACATGGTCGATGCTGAATACCGACTGGCGACCGAAACCTTTCACCTGGCCCATCTGCATGCCGTGATGGGCATATCCATGGGCGGAATGCAGACCTTCGAGTGGATGGTGAAGTATCCGGACTTCATGGACGAAGCCATTCCCATCGTCGGCTCTACAAAACTCACCGGCTACGATCTGCTGCTATGGCAGGCAGAAGAAACTGCAATCAAGGCCGACCCGGCATGGCGTCAGGGACGCTACAGCCAGGCCCCGCCCGTAGGCGCGGCTGAGATTCTCCATCAGATGAATGTGACCACTCCAGCCCACTTTGCGCGAGAGCATCCGCCGGAAAAGTTCGCCGCGGATTATGCCGGATATCTTGAAGAGGGAATTCTGCCCTTCGACGCCAACGACTGGCTCGCCCAACTTCAGGCCATGATCCACCACGATGTGGCCCACGGCGGCTCGCTTGAAGACGCGGCCAAACGCGTTCATGCCAAAGTGCTAGTGGTGGCTGCAACCCAGGATCACATGGTCAACCCCAAGCCCGCCCTCGACTTCGCAGCTCAAATTGGGGCAAAGACGCTGCTGCTCGAGTCAGACTGCGGCCACCTCGCCACCCAATGCGAGACAGAAAAAATGTACCCCGCCGTCCGCGCATTTCTCGACGGAAAGTAGCCACTAACCACTAATCACTGGCCACTGTTTATGTGACGAAATCCAGCCGCATGGACGACATCTCGTCTTTGCCGCTTCGTCACCGGACTTCATATGCGGCCGACTCATCTCGCTGCGCGCCTGCTTAACTTCCTTGTCTTCAATCTCCGAGCACCATCCAAATGCCGCCGTGCAACTCTGGCACACAAACTGCTTTAAAGAGGGCACGGGCAGCAAGGCGCAAAAGAACAAACCACTCGGAGGCGGGCAGTGCAGATATTTCGGCTGGATTATCTTTCATGTTTCCTGACCATCGTTGCCACGGTTCTCGTCGGCAGAAAAATGTGGACAGGTCTCGTCATATCGGGCATCAACAGCCTGATCGTTTGCGTGATCGGCATGCACACTTCTCAATATGGATTTATCCCCGCAAACATGTTTTGCATCTGCATCTACGCATGCAGTTTGCGATCATGGCTGAAAGCGCCAAAAAACGAGCCCGAAGCCGTTATGGGCGTGAACTGTGAACCGGCAGCAGCCGAGACAACGATATCTGCTGCGGCAAGCCACCGCTCACGCATCGTAAGGTATTTTTCGAGAACCCGCGCCAGAGAAAACTTCGAAGAAAACACCAGCCAAGAGTTGAATTGTCTCAGCGCCTGAGCGAATTACAGATTTCCTGTCATCCACTGAGAGTTAAAAAGAATATCCGTCATCCTGAGCGAACGCAGCGAGTCGAAGGACCCGCATTTGTTTTTTTGCTGCCACAAACACTGGGTGCCCCAGGTCTGGATTTTCAGACCTGGGATACCACCACCCTCAAAAAGCCTGTTGAAAGATCACTCTACGCCGTCACAATTTCGCTGAAATCCGCAATCCCCGAGAACCCGCGCAGAACCCCGTCAATCAGCCCCAAATGTGCGCCGCGCACCTTCTCGTCCGGATCCAGCACCATCACCTTGTCAAAGAAGGCATCCACCACCGGCCGCAGCGTGGCAATCTGTGCCAGCGCCTCGCCATAAGCCCTCTCACCGCGCAGAAACGCAACTTCAGGAACCAGCGCCGCAGCCGCATCCGCCAGCCGCTGCGCCTCCGGCATAAGCGTCACATCCTTCGAAGAGCCGAGCGCAAACCCCTTCTCCTCAGCCTGCCGCAAAATATTCTTGATCCGTTTGAACGCCGCCGAAATCGCCGCAAAATCCTCCGAGCCGCGCACTGCCGTCAACGCCTCGGCCCGCGCAATGGCATCGCGCACATCGTCTGCCCCGGCCGCCAGAACCGCGCTGACAACGTCGTAAGCAAACCCGCGGACATCTTTCAAATAGAAATGCAGCCGCTCACCAAGAAACGCAACAACCTGCTCCCGCTTAGCCCCTTCGGCGCCGCCTGCAGTGACAACATTACTCAGCGTGAGCGGCAATCCCGACTCAGCCAGTATCTTCACAATCGCATTCGCAGCACGGCGCAACGCAAATGGATCCTTTGACCCCGTAGGAGCAGCGCCGACGCCGAACATCGCGGTAATTGTCTGGATGCGGTCCGCGAGCCCAAGCAACTGTCCTTCAACCGTTGAAGGAATCGCGTCTTCAGTCGAGGCCGGGGTATATTGGTCGTAAATAGCCTGCGCCACAGTCTCGCCCAATCCCTGCGCCTTGGCGTAGAGTCCGCCGATGATGCCTTGAAGCTCCGTGAACTCTTTCACCAGTTCGGTGGTCAGATCGGTCTTGGCCAGTTCAGTGGCCTTCACCAGCGCCGCCTCATCGAACAGGGTGCCGGCAGCTTTCACATTCGTCGCCAACGCGAGGGCAACCGCCACGTTTGCTTCAGTCTTCCAGAGATAGCTCCCCAGCTCTTTCTGGAAGGTCACGTTCTTCAAACTCTCCACCCGGTCAACCAGCGTAGTCTTCTGGTCGAAATCCCAGAAGAACCGCGCATCCTTGAACCGTGCCCGAAGCACCCGGCCGTTGCCGTGACGGATAATCGCCTCGCCCTCGGCATCCACCTGCGTGTTCAGCACCGCCAGAAAATGCGGGGCCAGTTTCCCGTCCGCGCCCTCTACGGCGAAATATTTCTGGTGGTCGCGCATCACGGTCACCAGCACTTCTTCGGGCAGCGCCAGGTACTCGGGTTCAAAGTTGCCCAGCACCACGGAGGGCCATTCGGTGAGGTGAACCACCGTCTCAACCAGCCCCTCATCCTCGCGCCATCGCGCCCCGGCCACGGTGCGTGTTGCCTTGTCCAGCGCCTTGCGAATCGTCTGCCTGCGCTCCGCCACATCCACCACAACAAACGCCTTGCGCAAGGCCTCCGCATAGCTCTTTGGGGAGTTCAAAACCACGGAGCGCTCGCCGTGCAGCACCCGATGCCCGCGGCTGGAATTACCCGCAGCAATCCCGGCAATCTCCAGCGGCACAACCGCCTCGTCCAGCAGCGCCACAACCCAGCGCACCGGCCGCACAAACCGCTCTGGCTTGCCCGCGCGCCAGTACATGTTCTTTGCCCAATAAAGTCCCAGGACTTCCTTCGGCAACTCGGCCGCAAGCAACTCCGCCGCAGCGCGTCCCGGCCGCTTCACGGTCGCTCCCACGTACTCGCCCTTGGCGTTGGTCACTTTTTCAAGAGCTGCAACAGCCACGCCCGCCTTCTTCGCAAAAGCCTCTGCCGCCGCAGTCGGCGCGCCATCCTTGAACGCCACCTTCCACGAAGGTCCGGTCAACTGCTCTTCGGCGTCCGCCTGCTTAGCCAGCACACCCTCGGCCAGCACCGCCAGCCGCCGCGGCGTGGAGTACGTAATCACCTTGCCGCCATCGGCCAGCAGCCGCTCCCGCGTCAGCAGATCGTTCACGCGACGGCCCAGTTCGGCCTCGGCCCCGGCAATCATGCGGGCCGGAATCTCATCCAGCCCAATCTCCAACAAGAAATCCGTCATAATCGTTTTGCTCTCTCGCTAGCTAGTTCTTTCACTGTTTGATTCAGTATTAAGGCTGGGTGCCCCAGGTCTCGATTTTGAGACCTGGGATACCTCAATGCTCTGTGTCCAGCAGCAAAATCTCGCGGCCAGGGACTTAGCTGTCTTGCCAACTTGCTGACTCGCTAAACCGCCGCCTGCTGCGCCACATACATCTTCGCTACGCCCACTGACAGGTTGCGAATGCGCCCGATCATGCCCACCCGTTCCGTCACGCTGATGGCTCCGCGCGCATCCAGAAGGTTGAACAGGTTTGAGCACTTGAGCGCCAGTTCGTAAGTCGAAATCACCGGGAACCGCCGCTTCTCCGCCGCGGTCGCCTTTTCGTCGGCCAGCACCGCATTGGCCTTGGCCAGCAGCGCCTGCGCCTCCGCTTCGTAACTGTTAAAGTGCGCCCAGAGCCGGTCCACGTCGGCTTCTTCAAAGTTGTAAACCGAGTACTGCAGTTCCTCGGTATGCCGCACATCGCCGTAGGTCACCACCGCGCCCGTCTCCGGATCGCGCGCCCACACCACGTCGTACACCGAGTCCACGTCCTGCAGAAACGCGCACAGGCGTTCCAGTCCATAGGTCAGTTCGGCGCAAATCGGGTCCAGGTCCAGTCCGCCGCACTGCTGAAAATAGGTGAACTGGGTAATCTCCATCCCGTCCATCATCACTTGCCAGCCCACGCCCCATGCGCCCACGGTCGGACCTTCCCAGTTGTCCTCTTCAAACTTCAGGTCGTGCTGGGTAAGGTCGATGCCGATGGCTTCGAGCGATTTGAGGTAAAGCTCCTGCACATTCACCGGCGGCGGCTTCAGAATCAACTGAAACTGCGTGTGCCGGAACAGCCGGTTCGGGTTCTCGCCGTAGCGTCCGTCGGCGGGCCGCCGCGAGGGCTGGGCGTAGCCGACTTTGTAAGGCTTCGGCCCCTGCACGCGCAGAAACGTCTCCGGCGCCATGGTGCCCGCGCCCACTTCAACATCGTAGGGTTGCTGCAGCACACAGCCGCGCTCCGCCCAAAACGACTGCAGCCGGAACAGCAGTTCCTGAAACGTAAGCGGAGTAGGTTTTTCTTGGGACTTCAATGAAATTGGCACGTGGGGTTCTCTCTTGACGGGACTGAGCCAATTTTACCAGCCCTCAAATGCCGGGTGCCCCAGGTCTGGACTTTCTCACCTGGGAAACCACGAAGCAGAAAACCTCACAGCCGCGCCAACGCCTCAGCCGAGCGCAGTCTCCGCTCCAGGTGCCTCTCCAGCGCCTGCAGCGTAAACCGGCGCAGGTCCTGTCCGCGCCGCCGCGGCCATTCCTCGGCCGCAAAAGCCCCCACCGGAGCCCGCAACATGCGCTGCGCCAGTTGCCACGAGTCCACTGAAAGCCCGCTTGCGCTGCCGTTTCCATGCAGTGCGCAAAACAATCCATCCCCCAGGCTGTTGAACGAAATCTCCTCCGCGCGCAATGCCTCGCCGCAGGCCGTGCAATGGGCAATGTCCGGCAGCAGACCCATCAACCGCGTCATCCAAAGCTGAAAGTAGGTCAGCGGCATCCAGCACTGCTCCACCGTGGTCTGCTCCAGCACTGAAACCAGCAGGCGAAACACGGTCTCCTGCGGATCGTGCTCGGGCAGCGCCTCATCCAGCAGTTCCGCGAAGAAACTCAGCACCGCCATGCGTGCGTGGTCCACGGGCGATGAAAGCGGCGAACGCACAATCTCCAACTGGTCAAGCCGCACCAGTTCCTGCCTTGGCCGCTCGGCAAACCAGGCCCGGGCAATGGTCATCGGCTCCAGCGCCCCTCCAAACCGCTTGCGGCTCTTCATGGCGCTCTTGGCCACGCCCCTTACCCGCCCGTAGTCGCGCGTAAAGAAGCTCACAATCAGGTCGGCCTCATGCACCGGCCAGGTGCGCAATACCACCGCTTCTGAGGTCAACACAATCATCCGTCTACAATTTTCGCACCCGCAAAGTAGTTCAATCGAATCAATATTTTGCGGCCTCTATGGCAGAGTTTTCCGCTGTTTTTCGCTCTGCCCCCTTGAAAATCTCATGCTTATAATGTATCCAGAGGTTCCTAATGCCCACCGCAATGGTCACCTTCAACGGCCGCATCACCCTCCCCACCCAGGTTCGTAAACAACTTGGACTTAAGACCGGCGATTGTGTGGACTTTGTCGAAGTAGACAAAGGGCGATTTGCCATTGTTCACGGTACAGAGTCAAATCTGCATCTTGAACAGGTATCCGCCCAGGAAGAAATAAAAGAGGCTGTTTTCTAGAAGGCGTCTCGTCCTGCTTCGAAAGGGCACGGCATCAAGGCCCGCCCTGAGCACGGTCGAAGGATGCCGCAAATTGTCCGCGAAAACCGGGGGCTTTAGCCTCTGAGGGACGGTTTGCACAAACAAGACATCGATCCGTGAAACCGCATGCCGCGCGCAGAGACACAAACGCGCATCCCGCAGGGCGAGATGCGCGTTTGAAGCCCTCTCAGCCTAGCGGCCGAAGTGTTTCGCGTTTTTCTCCGTAAAGTGGACCCACTTTTCCGGCAGATCGTCTTGCGCGAAGATAGCCGAAACCGGGCAAGCCGGGACGCAGGCGCCGCAGTCGATGCACTCGACCGGGTCAATGAACAACTGGTCCTTCTCGGCAAAGCCGTCTTCGTCCTTCTTGGGGTAGATGCAATCGACAGGACAGGCGTCTACACAGGCGGTGTCCTTGGTGCCGATACAGGGTTCTGCAATAACGTAGGCCATCTCGTGAATTCTCCGGGGAATACGTTCCTCGACGCTGATAGTAGCACAGGACCCCAAAGAATGACTTGCCTCTTCCGGTGGTCCTTTTCACCTGCTGGAACCAGATGAATCATCTCCCGCCGCCAGGTCCCGAATGCGGAAAACGCTACTACCCCGCAGTTCGCGCCGCTCTTCGCAGGGCAAACTCGTGCGGCGTGGGAATCGGTGAAAGCTCCCGCCCGGCAAACATGTCCCTGAACAGGCCCAGCAGTTCCTCGTGAATCAGGCCGTTCGAGGCCAGGTTCTCGCGGCTGTCAAGCCGGTAATGCCCGCCGGAAAAGTCCGTGCTCCGGCCTCCCGCCTCTTCAATCAGCAGCAACCCCGCCGCCGTATCCCAAGGATTCAGATTGAACTCCCAGAAGGCATCGAACCGCCCGCAGGCAACGTAAGCCAGATCCAGCGCAGCCGATCCAGCCCGCCGCACCCCGTGCGACCGCAGCGTGATTTCCTGGTAGAAGTGGATGTTCGGACTGTCGTGCCGCTTGCGGCTCGGGAAGCCGGTGGCCACCAGCGCCTCGGCCAGATCTGCCGTCCGCGAAACCTTGATCGGCTTGCCGTTCAGCCACGCGCCCTTTCCCCGCTCCGCGGTAAACAACTCATCTCGGTTGGGGTCGAAGACCACCGCCGCCACCAGCGTGCCGTCTTCCTCAGGCTTCAGCCCGGGCCGCCTTTGTTCCAAGCCCATCGAAACGCAAAACTGCGGAAAGCCATGCGCAAAATTGGTAGTCCCATCCAGCGGGTCCACGTACCAGCGGAACTCGCCTTGCATCCGCTCCCGCGTGCCCTCTTCGCCGTAAATGCCGTGCTCCGGGAAAGCCGCGCTCAGGCGCTCTTTGATCAGCCTTTCCGAGGTTCGGTCGGCGATGGTCACCAGGTCCACGTCGCCCTTGTATTCGGTCTCAACCCCCTGCGCCAGAAACTCCCGCAGCGTTGCCCCAGCCTCGCGGGCAATGGCAGAAGCCTTGGGAACCCAAACAAAATCATGCGTTGTTGCGCCCGTATCGTCGCTCACTTGCCCGCCCCGCTGGCCGCGGAACCGTTGGCCGCCGACTCGGCTGCTGTCCCGGCACGAGGGCCGCGCCGCCGCCCCGCTTCGGTAATCGAACGAATCTGGTGCTTGTAGATAAACAGGTTCGGCTTGCCCTCGCGCGTCAGCCGCAGCATGCCGTCGTCGAAGTACTCAATCCAGCCCTTCACTGTCTCCCCGTCGCGCAGTTTCACGGTGACAGTCACCTGGCGTTCGCTGAGAGAACGCAGGTAGAGCGCTTCCTGGCCGGTCTCTCCCGGCGGAGGAGTCTTCAAACGGCGGCGTATAGGGGTGGGATGGGTCATATGTCCATCTTAGATGCAACGCAGGATGAAAAACGCCCACGCGCTCACACAGTTTCAAAAATTGGCCTCTTTTGATACCCGCCATCAATGCCCTTTTGCCGCCGGGTCCATGTAGTAGCCGGTCTTGTGGCGGATATTGAAGTCTTGTGTCGCCGCTCTCGGAATCGTCACCACCACCCGATGGAATTGCTTGCCCGGCTCCTGTTTTTTCGGATAGTAGCCCAGCAGGTACTGGGTGCGCAGGTCGTCGCTCACCTGGGCAAAGGCCTTGTTGAGCCCGCCCTCACTCACATAAAAGCTCTTGCCGCCGGTCTGCTCCGCCAGGGTGATCAGCGCGTGCTCGCCGCCCAGGTCGCGCCCCGCGCTGGCTTCAATGGGCACGTCGATGATCGAGTAGATCATCACCTCGTTGCGCAGAGCCTGCTCCAGCGCCTTGGCATACGTGATATTGCTGGCCGTGTCTCCGCCGTCAGAGACCAGCACCAGCACCTTTCGTCCCTGTGTGCGGCCCAGCCGATCCGCGCCCAGGTAAATAGCGTCGTAGAGAGCCGTGGCAAAGTCGCCGCGCAGTTGACCCAGCCCCTTGTCGATCTGGCTCACCTTGTTGGTAAACGGCGTCAGTTCGCGCACGTCGGTGGCAAACTCCAGCAAGCTCATCTGGTCCTGCGGACGCATCAGGGCGTGTGTAAAGCGGCGAGCCGCGTCGGTCTCCTCCGCCACGTCCTTGTGCACGCTGCCGCTGGTGTCGATGGCCAGCGTCAGGTTCAGCGGCAATTCCGACTGGCGCTCGAAAAGGGCAAGCTGCTGCGGCTTTCCGTCTTCGGTAACGGCAAAATCGTCGCGCGTCAGGCCGCCCACAATCGCCCCGTTCCGGTCCGTAACGTTCACGAAGACGCTCACCAATCTCACGTCCAAATGCAGCGTAAGATCCTGTGCCGCCAGGCTTGGCCCCAGTCCGATAGCCAGCCCCGCCGCGATCACCCACCCAGCCATGGCCGCCTTCCCATAAAAGCCGGGTGCCCTAATTCTCGATTTTGAGACATGGGAAAGCAGGTTCTCAGCGATTTCACCGAAACCGTCATCCTGAGCGCTTCCCACATAGCTGTCATCCTGAGCGGAGCGCAGCGGAGCCGAAGGACCTGCATTTGGTCTTAATCGCGCAAGGGCGGGAAGCCTCAAATAACGAAAAAGGAAAGCCTCGGCCGCGGCCACTGCCGCGTCTCGCCAATCACTCAACTCGCCAAAGCAGACCACGCTCACTTGCATCCTGAAAAGAATACCGCCTGCCGGTTAGACGCGGCAGGCGGCATTCAGTCGGCACTCCCGCATGAACCTACGTCATCTTGTACAGGAACCCTGTCGGCGTGCCCCACAGGTTCCGCGCACGGTCCTCGTAAAAAATGCTGAATTCGATGCCCGAAATGTCGTAGTCAAACAGGGGAACCCGGTCGAATGTGTAGTCGCCGCGCACCGAGTACTCGTCGCCCCCGCAATCCACCATCAACGTTTCCCCGCTCGACAACCGCTCGGGATGCGTAAGCAGCATGCAGCCAAACGCAAACACCCCCAGCCCGAATTCGTTGCCGGCCATCGCCACTCGCGTTCGCCGTGCCGAGCAGCCGCGGTGCAGCATCCCCGCCTGCGCCGCCACCACCAGCATGTCGCATCCCTGCTGCTGGTCGGCCAGAATCTTCTCCGCCAGCTTCGATCGCTCCGACTGGCGCAGATAAATCGGTCCCAGCCGGCCGATAATCCGGTTTGAGAATTTGCGCTTGGCGGCCAGCACCTCAACCAGCATCTCCACCGCCTCGCTGTAAGTCGATGCCAGGGCCTGCCACCGCGGAATCACAAACCAGGCTTCGGCCCCTTCCGGCCTTTGCCTGCGCCCAATCTTTTCGTTGCAGGGGCCCAGGCTCGGAAACAGCTTCCGCAACTCCGTCACCTGCGCCTCAACCGGCTTCACGCGATAGCTGGGAGGATAGGTGCGCGTGGAGCCTACCTCTTCGTCTTTGAACTTGTCGCTCGCCGTGTGGCGGCTGATAATCTCCACCACCATCTCGGCCACCTCGCGCTTCACCTTCTTGCCTGAATCAATCACAATCTGCGCACTCTGCTGATCCAGTTGCTCGATCGCCGTCTGGTAAGCCTGATCCACCGCTTCTCCCAGCGACTGCTTCAGAGCCTCGTTCTGCTGCGGCGTCGTGTTCCCCGACAGATGTAATGGAGTGATGTAATGCAAACTCGCCATAGTCACCGCTTCTCGCGTAGCCGCGCACTTGATTCTGTCGCATTTATCGGCAAGCTTGTCCCTTTCAGCAGCCCCTTGGCACAAAGTTGCTCTTTTTTGGAACAGGAGGTGCCGTCCACGCGAGTTCAGCTTCTTGCCCCCTCCCCCACCGCAGAGGGAGACCTTCCCAGGTAAATCACCAAATTCAGATTTTGTCGAGCCTATAAAAGAGAAGAGGCTTGCAAGAATAAAATCCCTGAAAGCCCCGTCTTTCTTATCCTCTTTTTTAATCCGGCAATTACTTTCCGGTCCCGCGTTTTGGTCTAGGAGCGTGTCTGAGTAATCACGTCCTGTTAGCGAAAAAGTAGTTGAAGTGCGGTTGCGCTCATGCGAATCTGATGGCATGGCGAAGAGCTACCGGCCGTATTTTCCCGAACAGGATTATCTTCTTCCTCCCAGCTTGCGGGAATGGCTTCCTGAGAACCACCTGGCGTATTTCATCAGCGACATGATCGATCAGTTGGATCTGAGCGCGATCGAGAGCTATTACGAGCGCGAAGAACGGGGCTATCCGCCGTATCATCCGCGCATGATGACCAAGCTGTTGGTTTACGGCTATTGTGTCGGGGTGTTCGCGTCGCGGAAGCTGGAAAAGCGGGTACTGGAAGATGTGGCGTTCCGGGTGCTGGCGGCGAGCAACGAGCCGGATTTCCGGACCATCGCGGAGTTCCGGCGGATTCACCTGAAGGCGCTGGAAGGGCTATTTGGGCAGGTGCTGAAGCTGGCCTTGAAGCTTGGAGCGATGAAGCTGGGACGGGTGGCGATCAACGGCAGCAAGGTGAAGGCCAATGCCAGCAAGCATAAGGCGATGAGCTACCAGCGCATGCAGGAAGACGAAAAACGGTTGAAGGAAGAAGCGCAGCAGCCGCGGTGACGAGTTGCCGGCCGAGTTGGAACGGCGCGAGCAGCGGCTCCAGCGCATCGCCGAAGCCAAGCGGGAGTTGGAAGAGCGGGCCCGCAGCGAAGCTGAGGAGAAGCAGGAACCGCAAGCCAAGCAGGCCAAGCCCAAGCCGAAAGACCAACACAACTTTACCGATCCCGAGTCGCGCATCATGAAAGGGCCGGATGGGTTCGTGCAGGCCTACAACGCACAGATTGCGGTTGAGCCGGCATTGCAATTGATTGTGGGCCAGGCGGTAACCCAGCAAGCCAACGACAAGAAGCAACTGTTGCCGATGATCGGGACGGTCAGACAGCAATCGGGTCAGAAGGTGGCGGAGGTACTGGCCGACAGCGGGTATTGTTCGGAAGAGAATCTGCGCAAAGCGGCAAACAAGAAGATCGATCTCTACGTGGCCACCGGCAAACAGAAACACCATCAACCGCCGCCCAAAGCGCGGGGACGGATACCAAAATCAGCCACCATCGTCGACAGGATGAAGCGAAAGTTACAGACCAAAGGCGGGCGAGCCGTCTACGCCTTGCGCAAAACCATCGTGGAGCCGGTCTTCGGACAAATCAAACAGGCGCAGGGATTCCGACAGTTCCTGCTGCGCGGGTATGAAAAGGTGCAGGGAGAATGGGCGCTGGTATGCACCACCCACAACCTGCTGAAGATCTACCGGGCCTGCACAGCATAACCGGAACGGGAAAGACTGCGGCAACAACACAAAGACCGCGTCGCGCGCGTTTACCGAAGCGACAAACCAGTTCTAAAATACCCCGCGGCCCCAGAACTGAAAACGGAAAACCGCAAAGTCAAACCGGCTCGCGCTTTCAGCAAGCCTTACTCAGACACGCTCCTAGCAGATTTCTAAATAATTACAGCAAAAAATCAAGGCGGCTCACTGTCGCTGTTCGCCAGTATACAGGCCCTACGGTATTGAGTAAATCGAGAAATCGGCTCTGAAATCAAAAAGGGCCGGCTGGTTTGCCGGCCCCTCTCTATCGTCTGCAGGCAGTTTATGCCACGCTGCCCACCGCGATCTCTTCTTCCGCTGCCGGTGCCGCCGCCAGGTGCATCTTCAACTGCGGCAGGGCCACCGCCAGCACGTCTTCAATCCGGCTGGCGTAGTGGATGTCCACCCCGCCAATCAGTTCCGGCGTCAGGTCTTCGTCCACGTCCTGGCGGTTCTCAGCAGGCAGGATAATAGTCTCAATCCCCGCCCGGCGCGCTGCCAGGAACTTCTCCTTGATGCCGCCCACCGGCAGCACGTTGCCGCTCAGCGTGATCTCCCCGGTCATGGCCGTCAGCTTGCGAACGGGCGTATCGGTCAGCAGCGATACCAGCACTGTAGTCATGGTTACGCCCGCCGAAGGCCCATCCTTGGGAATGGCGCCGGCAGGCACGTGAATGTGCAGGTCGATCTCCTTGGTAAAGTCCTCTGCCAGGCCCAGGCTGGCCGCATTTGATCGCACCCAGGTCAGCGCGGCCTGCATCGACTCCTGCATCACCTCGCCAATCTGCCCGGTCATGGTGAAGCCGCCCTTGCCCTTCATCTTGTTGGCTTCGATGAACAGGATGTCGCCACCCGCCGGAGTCCAGGCCAGGCCAACGGCCACGCCCGGCCGCTTTACCCGCTCTGAAACTTCGGTTTCCACGCGCACCTGGATGCCGCCCAAGAACTCCTTCAGCACCTCGCGTGTCACCACCAGCTTTTCGGTCTTGCCCTCCACCACGCGCCGCGCCTCTTTGCGGCAGACGGTCCCGATAACCTGCTCCAGCTTTCTCACCCCGGCTTCGCGCGTATAGTGGCGGGTCAGCCACCGCACCGCGTCCTCGGGGAATTCGATCTGCTCCGGTGTGATGCCGTTCTCCTTGATCTGCCGCGGAATCAGGTAGCGGTTGGCAATGTGCAGCTTCTCTTCTTCGCTATACCCCTGCAGGAAGATCAACTCCATCCTGTCCAGCAGCGGCGGCGGAACCGGGTCAAGCATGTTCGCGGTGCAGATGAACAGCACCTTCGACAAATCGAATGGCACGTCCAGGTAATTGTCGCGGAACGTGTTGTTCTGCTCCGGGTCCAGCGTCTCCAAAAGCGCCGACGCCGGATCGCCCCGGAAGTCCCGTCCCAGCTTGTCCACCTCGTCCAGCATGATCACCGGATCGTTGCAATCGGCCCGGCGAAGGCTCTGGATGATCTGCCCCGGCAGCGCGCCGATGTAGGTGCGCCGATGCCCGCGAATCTCCGCCTCGTCGTGCATGCCGCCGAGCGAGATGCGCTGGAACTTCCGCCCCAGCGCGCGCGCAATCGACCGGCCCAGGCTGGTCTTGCCCACTCCGGGAGGCCCAACAAAGCAGAGGATCGGCCCCTTCATATCGGGCTTCAGTTCAAGCACGCTCAGGTAGTCGAGGATGCGATCCTTCACCTTTTTCAATTCGTAGTGGTCCTCGTCCAGAATCTCCTTGGCCTTGCTTATATCAATCTTGGAGCCGGAACTCTTGGCCCACGGCAGCACCGCCAGCCATTCAATGTAGTTGCGCGTCAACGAGTAGTCGGCGGCCATGGGAGACATCCGCGACAGTCGCGTCAGTTCCTTCAAAGCCTCTTTCTTCACGTCTTCCGGCATTCCCGCGGCGTCTATCTTTTGGCGCAGTTCCTCGGTCTCCCGCTGCCCCTCGTCCTGCTCCCCCAGTTCCTTCTGGATGGCCTTCATCTGCTCGCGCAGATAGTAATCGCGCTGCGACTGCTGTACCTGGTCCTGCACCTCGGTCTGGATCTTGGTGCGCAGCTGCTGCACCTCGAGTTCCTTGGCCAGGTGCTTGTTCAACAGTTCCAACCTGTCCACGATGGAAGCCGTTTCAAGCAGTTGCTGCTTGTCGTCGGTGGTCAGGAACGGCAGCGACGAAGCCACAAAATCCACCAGCCGGCTCGGTTCCTCGATATTTGCCGCAATCGTCCGCAACTCGTCCGACAAGGTCTGCGATTCTGAAACAATCTGCTGGAACTGCGAAATCACGTTCCGCACCAGCGCTTCAACGCTGGAACTGGCT
>CAIWFH010000099.1 GCA_903911925.1 uncultured Acidobacteriaceae bacterium | reverse complement strand
GGGGAGGGGGAGGGGGGGGACGAGTCTCTTCCGCGCCGCGCCTCGCCGCCCTCCTCGAACTGTTAACTCGACCTGGCCGGCGCCAGCCTCAGCCCTGAGTCAGAATGCGGTGGACAATCTCGGCATTCTCTCTTACTTCATCCTTGACCCGTGGGAACATGCCCACATACACGCCGTCATGCGGCTTGATGCTGGCATAGGCAGTGCGGAAAGCCTGCTCCACGCCGTTGTCCGCGATGCGGCCGGCGGCGAGGATCTTGAAGGCGAAACAGGTTTTTGTGGTCTGGCGAATCGCCTTGAACATGCGCGCCGGGTCGCTTTGAATGTAGATGTCGCCTGCCATCTCGGGCAGTTCGCCGCCGAGCACTTTGCGCCACTCCTCCGGGCTGCGGGTGCGGTTATAGACGCACCCGGAGTAGAAATCGATATCCCACCCCTGCGACTCGACCATGTCAATCACTTCAGGCTTGTGGGTGCCCACGCCGACCAGCACGCCCAGGTCGCGCGCTTTTTTGCACCACTCGCGCTCGCTGGCCATCGTGCCGCTGCGGAAGGCTGCGTCAATCTCCTCTCCGCGCCGCTGCAGAGCCAGCGGCTTCAGCTCGCGCACCAGCGTGGCCGCGTCGTCCTTGGCCATCACTTGGATGATGAGGTGCATGTGGCCGCCCTCGCGCTGAAAGCAGGCCAGGTCTTGCGGCGAGCGTTCCACGTTGACATAGTTGAACGCGTTGATGCCGAAACTGTTGGCCCGGTGCAGCACCTTGCAAACCTGCTCCTGGGTGTACCAGTCGCGCATGGCCATGCCGAAGTTGTTGTTGTAATGGGCATACCCGTACATCGGGTTGACGCCCATCACCAGGCGGCTGATCTGGGCGCTGCCGAACTTCATGGTGGGAACCTGAACGTGCGCGCCGGTCTCTGGAGCCGCGGGAGCGGCTTTCTCGGCCTGCGGACTGGCCTGCGGCTCCGCTGCCAGCTTGACTGCGCCGGCCCCCATGACGCCCGCCGCAAGCGCTGCGCTGGACTGAAGGAATTCACGCCGTGTGTTTGCCATTCCGAAACCGCCTTTCCTCAACATGCGAGGCCGGTAGCTTCGGTCCCGCGATCAGATTAATTTTTGAGCCCATCCCAAGTCTGCATGAAGCATATGGCTGAGAAAGATGGGGCAATGTGATGGCGCACACAACTCGTTGCTGGCCGCGCTCTAAATGTCGCAAAGCTCTGCGGCTTCGCGCAGGCTGGTGAGCGGATCGCGCGTAGGCACAAACTCCTGCGCGACATAACCCTTGTAGCCGGTGTCTGCAATGGCGCGCATCACAGCGCCCCACTGGACCTCCTGGCTGCCGTCCAACTCGTGCCGGCCCGGCACGCCCCCGGTATGGAAGTGACCGATGCACCCGATATTTTTCCGGATGGTCGCGATCAGGTCTCCCTCCATAATCTGCATGTGATAGATGTCGTAGAGCAGCTTGACATGCGGCGAGTTCACCTCCTCGATCACACGCGCGCCCCACGCCGTATGGTCGGCCATGTAGTCATGGTGGTCGACCTTGCTGTTCAGCAGTTCTACGCAGATGGTGACTCCGTTGTCTTCAGCAATTTTCTTTACGCGGTTCAACCCGATGACGGTGTTGCGCGCGCCTTCCTCGTCACTCATGCCGCGCCGGTTGCCTGAGAAGGTTATGACGTTGGGCACGCCGGCTTTGGCCGCCAGCGGAATGTTCTTGCGGAACCCGGCCTCGATGGCCGCATGATTTTCGGTCCGGTTGAGGGCATCGGCAATGGTGCCGCCGTCCGCGTAGCCCATGGTGCAGATGAGGCCGTACTTGTGCGGCACTTCGTACTCTGCCGGCTCAAGCAGGTCGATGCCCGCAAGCCCTATTTTGGCGGCATAGGCGCAAAGATCTTCGAGCGGAATCTTCTCGTAGCACCAGCGGCATGCCGACTGGTGAATTCTCTTTTTAAGCATGTGCTGGCTCTCTTCTGCAGGCAAGACTGCGGCGAGGGATGCAAGCGCCATCGCACCCGATCCAGTCTTCAGTACGGCACGACGGCTAAGCTCCATGATGGTCACAATCCTTAATCAGGCGGATTACCCGTTGCCTTTGGGCCTGGATTTTGAAACAGCCAATTCTAGCACCCGGTCATCTGCCAAGCTTGTATCGGCCGTAAGATGTGTCAGCGCCAACGCCTTTGGAGACTGGTCGCAGTCTGTGCTATATTTTTGAGGTGGCAGTAGAGAATCTCTGTGCGCCCAGACCATGCACAGACCCTCGAAATGCACGGTCTATATCGATTTTTTGGACGCGTAGCTCAACTGGCAGAGCATTCGGCTCTTAACCGACAGGTTGTAGGTTCGATTCCTACCGCGTCCACCAATAGATTCAAGCACTTAGACCACCCTTCAAAATCGAGCTTGGTCCATTTAGGGTCAAACCTCTCGCGAGATTTACATTCCTTCTCTTTGGTGCCGCCGACTCTCCGTCGATGGGTTGATCTCTGGAGACGAGCGTCGGCTTCCAATCGGAAAGAATCTCGGACGTTCGAGAGTTCAGCGCTTGCAGCACACTCCCTTCGATCGCCTGCATGTAAACATCCCCAGTTGTCTGGATGCTTGCGTGGCGCAAGGCTCCTTGCGCATCCTTCAGTGTCCCGTGATGCTGAAGATTTGTTCCCAGCGTTCGGCGCATCACCTGAAACGTAACGAGCCGATCCGGGATGCCAACCTGCCGGGCAATCGGCCTGATCCTTCCGGTCAGGAAATTCTTGCTCCAACGCGGCACGGCTTGTCCCTTGCGTGTGCCCCGCCCGAAGGTCGGAAACATGAGAGCCTCCGGAGATGGGTCCGGGCACACCTGCTGCCAAGCCTCAATCACTGGCCGGACCTGCTCAGG
>CAIWFH010000098.1 GCA_903911925.1 uncultured Acidobacteriaceae bacterium | reverse complement strand
GTCCGAGTTGAACCCATTTTGTGACCGGATTGTGCCAAGATCTGAAAATGATGACAATCATGACAGATTTGCACTTCACAGAGTCAATAAGTTACGTGGATTGAGGGACAGGAGTCCGACCGACTCCCGCCGCCTCCACCATGACTAAGTGGCTCAATATAAATTACCTGGAATTTGAAACAAAGAGACGGGCCCCAGCCCGTTCCGCCGCCGTCTGAAGCTCTACTCCCAACTCAAGAGATCAGGCACCCCACTGGAAGCCTGTTTCCCCGTGCTTCCCTCCTATGCCCGCCACGATCCACCCACCTTGTCACAGCACCGGCCACAAAGCCCGGCGCTGGATCAATTACCGCGCAGAGCAATTGCGACCAGCTTTCCAGCAACCGCTTCCGCGATATTGGTCCGTAGACGCCTGCGCATCGGGCGGAGGCGATTTATCGAGCGACCTCGTTCAACCCGCGGAAAACCACCGAAAAAGGAAGGAAATCAAAAATGAAACAGAGCACAGAAGACAGGACAACCGGCAAGATCCACGAAATCAGGGGAGCAATCCGCCAGAAGGCCGGCGAGCTTACCAAGGACCCAGACCTGAAAGCCGATGGCGCAGTTGAGAAGGTCGCGGGAAAAGTCCAGAGCATCGCGGGCAAGATCGAAAAAGCAGTAGGGAAATAAACCCATGAACCGGAAAACAGAAACGAGAGATGGAGAGAATATGGCGCAATCAATCTTTGAACAGACGGGCGAGCAGATTGCCGATACCGTGCACAAGGCGTCGCGGGCGGCGTCTGCAGCAGCGGAAGCAATTGAAGATGGCGTCGGAACTGCGCGGCGCGCTGCCAAGCGGGGTACCTATGCCGCTGAAGAACTGCTGCTTGACGCTAGGCGGCGCATTCAGCGCTATCCGGTTGAAACCATCGTGGCCACGTTCGCTGCGGGCATCGCGGCAGGGTCGGCGCTCAGCTGGCTGATGCGGCACAACGCGGCTTGCGACAAAGCAGATGCGCGCGAAGTGGACCAGATGTCTCGATAGGCCGCAGGAACCTTCGCCCAAGCGGTTCGGCAAGCTTCGCGCCGCGAGAGCAGTTTTCAGGGGGTCACCGCCCACGCTGATCTTGCTGCACTTGCGTCGCGCGTCCCGGGGCAGAGGGGCGTCTCTGATCCCAGTGCGCGCGGAATCGAACCCGCGCGCCGCACAGAGAGGAGAAGAGCGCGCATCCAATCCCGTTGGAGAGTTAAAGAGTGAAGAAGATTGCCAGTGCAACCGATCCCCTGTGGTACAAAGACGCAATTATTTACGAGCTTCATGTGCGCGCTTTCGCTGATTCGAACGGCGATGGCATCGGGGATTTCCCTGGCCTGCTGTCGCGGCTCGACTACCTGCAGAACCTCGGAGTCACGTGCATCTGGCTGCTGCCGTTCTACCCCTCGCCGCTGCGTGACGATGGCTACGACATTGCCAACTACACCGACGTAAACCCCGCCTACGGCACCCTGGAAGACTTCAAGCTGTTTCTCGATGCGGCCCACCAGCGCGGCATGCAGGTGTTGATTGAACTGGTGGTCAATCACACCAGCGATCAACATCCATGGTTCAAGGCGGCACGCCTGGCGCCGCCCGGATTGCCTGCGCGCAAAATGTATGTCTGGTCAGACACCGATCAACTCTACAAGGACGCGGGCATTATCTTCTCAGACACTGAGAAATCCAACTGGACCTGGGACGATACTGCGAACGCCTACTACTGGCACCGTTTCTTTTCGCACCAGCCGGACCTGAACTTCGACAACCCCGCGGTGATGGACGAGGTCCTGAAGGCGATGCGTTTCTGGCTCGACCTGGGTGTCGACGCGCTGCGCATCGACGCGATTGCATACCTGGTAGAGCGCGATGGAACATCGTGCGAGAACCTTCCGGAAACCCATCTCGTCGTGAAGAGAATCCGCGCCGCCATCGATGCCGAATACGCCAACCGGTTCATCCTGGCCGAGGCCAATGAGTCGCCCGCCGATGTGCGTCCCTATTTCGGCGATGGCGACGAGTGCCACATGGCCTTTCACTTCCCGTTGATGCCGCGCATCTACATGGCATTGCGGCAGGAAGACAGCCTGCCGATCACGGATATCATTGCCGAGACGCCGGCCATTCCCGACAATTGCCAATGGGGCTTGTTTCTTCGCAATCACGACGAGCTTACCCTTGCGCTGGTCACCGAGGACGAGCGCGACTACATGCACATCGCCTACTCCAACGACCCGCGCATGCGCGTCAACGGCGGCATCCGACGCCGGCTTGCGCCCCTCTTAGACAACAACCGCCGCCGCATCGAGTTGTTGAATTCACTGCTTCTCAGCTTTCCCGGTACGCCCATCCTGTACTACGGCGACGAAATCGGCATGGGCGACAACATCTATCTCGGCGACCGCAACGGCGTGCGCACTCCCATGCAGTGGAACTCTGACCGCAACGCCGGCTTCTCAAAATGCGACCCCGCGCGGCTTTACCTTCCGCTGGTTATGGATCCCATCTACGGTTACCAGGTAATCAATGTGGAGGCCCAGCTCAGCGACCCGTCAAGTCTTCTGCACTGGACCCGAAACTTGATTGCGCTGCGCAAACTCTTCCAGGTCTTCGGCCGCGGCACGCTCAAGTTTCTCAAGCCCGCAAATCGCAAAATTCTCGCCTATCTTCGCGAACTCGATCGCCGAGACGGCTCACACGAGACGGTTCTTTGCGTGGCCAATCTCAGCCGCTTTTCGCAGCCCGTCTCGCTTAACATGGCCGATTACACCGGGGCCGAACCCGTTGAGATGCTCGGCTACGTGCCGTTCCCCACCATTACCGAGGCCCCCTATGTGCTGACCCTCGCTCCCTACTCTTTCTTCTGGCTTGAGTTGCAGCCACCCAGCGTGGGGAAGGAGCCCCCCAAAGAGCCGCAAGCCAATCGATCGGCGTGAGATACGCAAATTCAGCCGGCCATTCCTGCCAATTTGCGCGGCAAGGTCAGGCACCGCGGCCGCTGCTGCGCTGGTTCGGCATCTCTTAAATCGGCATCCTAATTTCTATAGAAGCGTCCATCCGCGGCGAGGATGGTCATTCTGGAACAGTGCAGCGTGTGCGGCCCGTTTAGGATGAACATCCCGAACAACAATGGCGACAGCAGACTCAATTCCGGACATCACCGCTCCATCCGTGCGCAGCAGCGCGGGACTCCTCGTTGTGTTGGCCGATATGCCGCACGAGCAATTCACAAACATCCTCGCCAAGCTGACGGTTTCATTCAAGTCCGAGGACCTGATCGTTGCCGTGCCGGAATCGCTTCAGACCGACGGAGATTCTGCTCTTCGCATGGTGCGCGCTCCCGCGACCAACGGCTCCTGGATTCTGACCGCCTCCGATTTCGTCGCCGCTTACCAACTGGCCGTGAAGAACGAAGCGCACGGCATCCTCATTTTGGGCCAGGAGTCCGACTCTCTCGCGAGCCCAGCAATGTGCGACCTGGCCGGCGCCGTCCTCACAGGCTCAACGGATCTTGCGGTCCCCCGCTACGATCTGCAGCCGCACGCGGGCCTTATCACCTCTGCAATTCTCTACCCGCTGACTCGCACGCTATTCGCCTCGCGTGTGCGGCTTCCCGTGACCCTCGATCTCGGCCTCTCGCTGCGCATGGCCGAGCGGCTGGCCGCAGCAGCTCAAAGCTTCAACGGGCTCAGGCAGGAGGACACACTTCTTTGGCCGGTCAATGAAGCCGCGGTCGCCGGATTCGCAATTAACCAACTCGAAGTGGGCCCGCGCGCTCAGCCGCAGGCCATTGGAAATGAACTCAATACCATCCTTCCCCAGGTAACCGGGTCGCTCTTTGCGGATATTGAAGCCAAGGCAGCCTTCTGGCAGAGGTCGCGTCCGCTGCGGGCTCTCAACGATCACCTTCCCTCAATCACTCCTGCCCCGCAAGAGCCCCCTTTCGAGGCAGCGGCGGAGGTTGATCAAATGCTGCAGGCGTTTCGACTGGCCTACACAAACCTTCAGGAAATCTGGCAGCTTGTCTTGCCGCCCAGTTCGCTGGTGGGGCTCAAGCGCATCTCCACAACCGATGGCGCGGGGTTCCGCATGCCCGACAGTCTTTGGGTTCGCATTGTGTACGATTTTCTGCTTGCCCACCGGCTGCGCACCATCAACCGCGGCCATCTTCTGGGAGCACTGATTCCGCTCTACCTCGCGTGGCTGGCAAGCCACCTGAACATCATCTCTTCCGGCATCAACCCCGAGGTGCATATCGAAAGCGTTGCAGCCGCCTTCGAGGCCGACAAGACTTATCTCGTTTCGCGCTGGCGATGGCCCGATCGTTTCAATCCATGAGGAATCGCATGATCAAAGCATTTTCCGGCACTGGGCAAGAGGTTCGATTCAAGGAGTGAGAGTTATGCAACAGGTTCTTGCGATCATGCTGCAGGCTGATCCATACCAGGCTTCGCAGCCCTTGTATGCAGAAAACGTCTCAATGTGGAGCCACATGTCCGGCGCACTCCATCAGTCCCTTTACCGCGTCGTCACGCTGCTTACCACGATTCTCCCCGGTGTGCTCGCCTTCGTTGTTTCGCTGGCGGTGTTTACCATGGCCGGCGTGGTGATTTCCGCGCTGCTGAGGCGATCGCTTGTCGCATTCAGATTCGACGATCGTTTTGCCCGGGGTCAAAACAGCGTTGCCTGGGCGCCGTCGAGTTCGCTCAGCGAATTGATTGCCAGGGTCTCGTTCTGGGCCTGCGTCCTGCTTGGACTCATCATCGGCGTTTCCGCCTTCGACGCGGCTTATGCCACGGCCGCAGCGCCATCCATTTCATTCCTGCCCTACTTTACGCGCATCGTAGGCGCAGTCTTCCTGCTGGTTGCCGGCAACGTCGTCGCGCGTTTCCTGGCCCGTTCGGTGCTGATCGGGGCCGTGAATGAACAGCTTCAATACGCGCGATTCCTGTCGCTCGGCGTCAAGTGGCTGGTGCTGGTTCTCACCGCTGCCATGGTTCTCGACCATCTGCAGATTGGCGGGCTTGTTGTCGAGTTGGCATTCGGCATTCTATTCGGCGGCATCGTACTGACTCTCTCTCTCGCGGTCGGGCTGGGCTCACGCGACCTCGTGAGCCGATCACTTGAGAGCCACGCGGAACGCTCCAATGAACGGAGTGCCGCGCCCATGGCAAGCCCAGTTCAAAGTTCCACCGATCCGATTCTGCATATCTGAGACATTTGCCGGGGCTTGTCTTCGCCCTTTGAACCTTGCTTGTTCCGCCTTGAAAATTCAAAAACGATGAGAGCCATGCCTGGTGCGATGAAGGGGTAGATGTTCCCAATTGCACAGGGAAATCGAGCCGGATTTGTTACGAACACTACAAGGGGGTAACATGCATTTCTTTCGCATGCGGTTGATCCTTGCGCTTGTTGCCGGGGTTACGGTGGTGTCGGTTGCCTCAACCTACTTTGAGGTCCTGGCGCACAAGCGCATGTTGCGCCAGGATCTGGAGCGCCGGACCGCGCAGAAAGCCACCAGCCTTCTGCCTGAGATTGAGCAGGCGCTTGCAAGCGGACAGACAGCGCGGCTCTCCACCGAGACAGCGCGGCTTCGCACCAGGGAGGCAGCGCTGGGCCTTGGAGTCTACGACCTGAAGGGCCGGTTGCTGGCTTCCGCTGGTCCCGCCGACGTATTCAATGCGCTGCCCCACGCTCTGGTCGATAAGGCCGCGCAGCGCGGCATCGGTTCATCGGCATTTGGGCATGACGAAGACGATCAGTGGCTGGAGCAGGCAACCCCGCTGAGCACCGGCGGCCGGGTCTCCGGAGCGCTGGTCCTGATTGAGGACGCAGAGTACATCCGGACCGAAAGCGTAGAGGTGTGGTGGCGCAGCTTTCTGCGCATCGCCGCCTTTGTGGTGCTCATCGTCGGCGTCACCATTTTGATGATCCGCTGGTTCCTCTTGAAGCCCATGACGCGCGTTGCGGAAAGGTTGCGCCGCTTGCGCATGGGCCACATCGACGACGTGGGGAAAGAGAGTTCCCAGGAGCTGAGCCTGTTCTCGCCCCTGGCGCGTGAAGTGGAAACCATGGCCGAGAGCCTGATTGAAGCTCGTGCGGCCGCTGCCTCAGAGGCGCGCCTGCGCGATGAGGGAGCGCACATTTGGACCGCCGAGCGGCTGGCCGTAAACATGCGGGAACGTTCCGGCTCAAGCCGGATATTTGTGGTTTCGAATCGCGAGCCGTATATTCACGGGCGCAAAGGCCGCGAGACGGTCTGCATGGTTCCGCCCAGCGGCCTGGTGACGGCCGTCGAGCCCGTTCTGCGCGCTTGCGATGGAGTTTGGGTAGCGCACGGCAGCGGCAGCGAGGACCCCGCGAATGTGGATGGGTTCGACCGCCTGCGCGTACCGCCCGACGATCCGCAATACACCCTCAGGCGGGTTTGGCTATCGCCCGAAGAGGAGGCTGGCTACTACGACGGTTTTGCGAATGAGGGGCTGTGGCCGCTCTGCCACATCGCGCATACCCGGCCGATTTTCCGCGCCTCGGACTGGGATTGCTACCAGCAGGTCAACGAGAAATTTGCCGCAGCCGTGCTTGAAGAAATGGAGTCGAGCCCCAACCCCACGGTTTTTGTCCAGGACTACCACTTGGCGCTGTTGCCCCGGTTCATCAAAGCCGCGCGCCCCGAGGCGCGCGTGGCCATCTTTTGGCATATTCCGTGGCCCAATCCCGAGGCATTCGGCATCTGCCCGTGGCAGTCGGAGTTGCTCGATGGCCTGCTTGGAGCGGACCTCATCGGGTTCCACATCCCGCTCCACTGCAACAACTTCCTCTCCACCGTAGACCGTGTTCTTGAGTCGCGCACCGATCGCGAACACATGACAGCCAGCCGGAACGGGCACGTCAGCACCGTGCGCCCTTACCCCGTAAGCGTGTCGTTGGACACCGGCGCCTTTGACCGGGCGGCAAAAAGACCCTCGCGCGAATCGCTCCTGTCAGAGTTCGGCCTGCAGGCCGAGACCATGGTCATCGGCGTCGACCGGCTCGACTACACCAAGGGAATCGTGGAACGGCTGGTGGCCATCGAGCACTTGCTTGAAGAGCATCCGTGGTATCTCGAACGGCTCACCATGGTGCAAATTGCAGCGCCCAGCCGCACCCGGATTCCCAGCTACCTCGAACTCGAAAAACGCGTGGCGGAAACCGTGGAACGCATGAATGCGCGCTTCCAGACACCGCAGTGGAAGCCTGTGCTGCTGATTGAACGCCAGTGCAGCCACGAGGAAGTGGAGCGCTGGTATCGCGCGGCAGACCTGTGCCTTGTTACTTCACTGCACGACGGAATGAATCTGGTGGCCAAAGAGTTTGTAGCAGCGCGCGACGACGAAGACGGCGTGCTTGTGTTGAGCAAGTTCACCGGCGCAGCCATTGAACTGGGAGACGCCCTGCAGGTAAACCCTTACGACGTTGAAGGCGTGGCCGATGCCATCCATCAAGGGCTTGAGATGCCCCCTGCCGAGCGGCGGGCACGGATGCAGCGCATGCGCCGCCAGGTAATGGAACACAACGTCTATCGCTGGGCCGCCACTTTGCTTGGCGACCTGCGCGAACTGCGCATCGAGAACGCAGGCGCCGCAGACCCGAGCCGTCCCGGCCCAGTGGCTGTTCCATCGCCCACCGACACCGAACGCAGGCTGGCGTAGAAAATGAAAACGCAATCCCGCCCGGGATGTGCGCTTAACATCTGAGATATATCTGCCAGGAAACTTTGTAGCGCTGGCCTCCCGGCCCACGTTCACTCTGCACCGACAGGAGCGATGATCCAAGTTACCGCTGCCCGTAAGTAGCCTTGGGTCCATGCTTGCGCTCGTAGTGCTTCCGCAGCAGCGCCGGCGACACCTCGGTTACCTCCGGATTGATGAGCCGGCTGCGAAACGCGAGCCGCGCCACATATTCAAGCACCACCGCATTGTGCGCCGCGTCTGCCGCCGTCTTGCCCCAGGCAAATGGAGCATGGCCGGCCACCAGAACCCCCGGTGTCGCCACGGGATCGAGTTCGCGAAAACGGGCTGCAATCACCTTGCCTGTGTTCAGCTCATAGGCCGTTTGAATTTCATCAACTGTGAGCGGCCGGGTTACCGGCACATCGCCGCGAAAGTAATCGGCATGCGTCGTTCCGTAACAAACAATCGGCCTTCCGGCCTGCGCCCAGGAAGTGGCGAACTCCGAATGGGTGTGCACGACGCCGCCAATCGAAGGAAACTCCTTGTAGAGCAGCAGGTGGGTCGCGACGTCCGACGATGGGTTCAATTTCCCTTCAACGATTCTTCCGTCCAGGTCGGTGATCACCAGGTCCGCGGCCTTGAGCGTGTCATAGGAAACGCCGCTGGGCTTGATCGCCACCAGGCCTTGCTCGCGGTCGATCCCGCTCGCATTCCCGAATGTGTACAGAACAAGCCCCTTCCGATGAAGCTCAAGGTTCGCGTCCAGAACGGCTTCTCTCAGTTCAGTTAGTAGCATGTCAGTCTCGTCGTCGCCCCCGATGCCAGTATAGGTGTTCATCTTCAGTATCCGGGCTGGGCCAGAAGCAGAAGGTGCGATTAAGGCCGCTGCCCACGCGGCAAACGCTATACTGGTGCCCAGATCACCGCGGTCCACGCGAGTTGGCAGAGAGGGCAAATGCGCGACGCAATCCTGGTAACCGGCGGCTCCGGATTTATCGGATCGAATTTCATCCTGAACTGGATTGAGTGCGTGGGCTCGCCGGTGGTCAACCTCGACCTGCTGACCTATGCCGGAAACCCCGCCAACCTGTCATCGCTTCAAGGCGATCCACGCTATCGGTTCATCCGCGGCGATATCTGCGATTCAGAGCTGGCCGGTTCGCTGCTTCGCGAGCATCAGCCCTGCGCCATCGTTCATTTTGCAGCCGAGAGCCACGTTGACCGTTCCATCGCGTCGCCTGGAGCATTTCTGCGCACCAACGTCGAAGGCACATGCGTCCTTCTGGAACAAGCCCGTCGATACTGGTCCTCGCTCAGCCTCGCGGACCAGCACGCCTTCCGATTCCTGCACATTTCAACCGACGAGGTCTATGGATCGCTCGGCCCATCCGATCCGCCGTTTATAGAATCCGCACCCTACGCTCCCAACAGCCCGTATGCAGCCTCAAAGGCTGCGGCCGACCACTTTGCCAGGGCCTACTTTCGCACCTGCGGGCTGCCCGTTCTGACCACCAACTGCTCCAACAACTACGGCCCGTTTCAGTTTCCCGAAAAACTGATTCCGCTAATGATTCTCAACGCGCTTGAAGGCAAGCCGCTGCCCGTTTACGGCGACGGCCTGCAAGTGCGCGACTGGCTTTATGTTGACGATCATTGCGCGGCAATTCGCGCAGTGCTCCAAGATGGCCGCGCCGGAGAAACCTATCACATTGGCGGCAGCAGCGAGCGCACAAACATCCACGTAGTCAAAGCCATCTGCGATCTTGTGGACGAAATGGTTCCTCCGGTATCCACGGGCCCGCGCCGCAATCTTATCGCCACGGTCAAAGACCGTCCTGGTCACGACCGGCGCTATGCCATGGATACCTCGAAGATCCGTCGCGAACTGGGATGGCAGCCTTCAATAGTCTTCGAGACCGGCCTGCGCAAAACAGTCCGCTGGTATCTCGACCATCCGGAGTGGACCGAGGGTGTGCGCACCGGCGCCTATCTCGAATGGATCCAGCAAAACTACACCCGGCGCCCTGAGCGATAAGGCTGTGCCAGGGCGGAGGGCGATCCGCCCTGGAGGCAGCCTACATTGAACCCCGGCTGGCCGGCGGAACAATCCCATTCATGCGCAGATACTCGACCATCTGGCCGTAGTGATCCATCATGTGCGCGATGCCAAAGGCCGACATGCCGCCGCGCGTGCCTGTGGCCGTCCAGACAAAGGCATTCTGCGGAGTGATTCCGGCAATGTATGTGTGCGCCTGGACAAAGGAGTCCTTCAGCGCCTTCACTATGTCGGCCTTGCTGGTGAGTTTGGCAAAGTCGGCGGTGTTGTCCACCATCGGCTTGGCCGGATCGTGGAAGAAGTACCCATTGGCCTGGGCCACGTGCTTAACCTGGTCGCCGAAGGTGCGCACCCCTTTGAACTCGCCCGCGCTCGCCGGGGGCGCAAAGTTGTACTTGTCTTCAGGCATGGCTTCAGCGGCGTCAACAAACTCCTTCTCCATGCCGGTGAGCAATTTGTCATAGGTTTGAGCCGGCGTCATCTGGGTGCCGACAGCGGGCTTGGCCGGCGCTGCGGCCTGGGCAAGAACAACAAGCGATGTTACGCCAAGCAGACAACAACCAAAAGCGCGGCTGGCGATTTGAAGTGGGGAAAGCATGTGAATCCTCCTATGCGGCTGTACCGGAACCAGAGTCAATGTACCAGGAAAGCAAACTTCTCAAGTCGGCACGACCATCAGGGAGCGACGACCTCGAATAGAACTAAACAGGACACAGTTACTCTGGTTCCGGCTTTATGCCGCGTGAACGAAATCTACCAGATGGGCGTATGGACTCGAAAGTGGAACCCGGTCGATTCGTCACAAAACTCCGCCACAATGCCTGGAAATCCACTTCCCGGTACAATCGAGTCAGGAGCCGCCATGCGCCGTGTCTACATGGATGCGAACGCCACCACCCCTTTGCTGCCAGAGGTGTTCGAGGCCATGCGCCCCTATTGGACCGAGCATTTCGGCAACGCCTCCTCCATTCACCTCGACGGCCAGCAGGCGCGCACCGCACTCGACCGCGCCCGCGAGACCATCGCCGAGTTCTTCAACTGTCACGAGGCCGAAGTGGTGTTCAACTCCGGCGGCACCGAGGGCGACAATACCGCCATCTTCGGCCTGCTGCGGCCCGGCGACCATTTCATCACTACCGCCATCGAGCACTCGGCCGTGCTGCAAGCGGCCAGCCGTGTGGCCCAGCAAGGCGTTCATGTGACGTATGTTGCGCCACAGCCCAGCGGCCTCATCGATCCAGCAGACATTCAGGCCGCCATCCTGCCAGAAACTCGTCTCATCAGCGTAATGTTGGCCAACAACGAAACCGGCGTGCTGCAGCCGGTCGAAGAGATCGGCAAGATCGCCAAAACCTGCGGGGCCTTCTTCCATATCGACGCCGTCCAGGGCGCGGGCAAGGTGCCGTTTGACGTGCGCCGGTTCGGCTGCCACCTGGCCAGCATCAGCGCCCACAAGGTGCACGGGCCCAAGGGCACCGGGGCCATGTTCGTGCGCCGCGGAACCCCGGTGGAGTCGTTGATCGTCGGCGGCAGCCACGAACGCCGCCAGCGCGCCGGAACCGAAAATGTCCCCGGCATCGTTGGCCTGGCCAAGGCCATCGAACTGGCCATGCACTCTCTCGAAGATGGAACCATCGAACAGGTGGCCGTCCTGCGCGACCGGCTCGAAGCGGGCATTCTGGCTATCCCCGGCACCGGCCTGAACGGGATGGGCCTTCCACAGAAAATGGGTGCCCCAGGTCCCGCGTTTGGGACCTGGGAATCCACGAACCCCGTTCCCCGCGTGGCCAACACCACCAACATTTACTTCGACCAGTTGGAAGGCGAAGCGCTGGTCATCGCACTCGACCTGAAAGGCGTGGCCGTTTCCGGCGGTTCGGCCTGCCACTCCGGCGCCACCGAACCGAGCCATGTATTAATGGCCATGGGCCTGGACAAAACAAGAGCCCGCGCCAGCCTCCGCTTCAGCCTTTTAAAGACCGCAACCCAGGCCGACGTAGATCAAGTTCTGAAAATAGTCCCGGAAGCCGTCCAGCATTTACGCGCATTATCGCCGGTAGCCGCCGGAACGCTTGGCTGAACAGAACGGAAGCGGGGTTAGAGTGGCTAGCGGAGTTCGCGGAGCTAACACCGCTAACACCGCGAACACCGCTTTCAAGGAACCCATGACCGAACCAACAGCCATCGCCGTAGCCATGTCCGGAGGGGTAGACTCCTCGACGGTTGCGGCCATGCTCGCCCAAACCGCCGACGCAGTCGTCGGCCTCACCCTCCAGCTTTGGGACCAGACCCGCTTGGCCGGCAAGGATGGCATCCCCGATGCGCCGAAGGCCGGCCGCTGCTGTTCCCTTGACGATGTCTACGACGCCCGCCGCGTTGCTGAGCACCTGGGCATTCCCTACTATGTCGTCAACCAGCAGGCGCGCTTCGAGCGAGACGTTGTCCAACCCTTCGTCGATGAGTACCTGTCCGGCCGCACGCCCATTCCCTGCTCGCTCTGCAACAACCACCTCAAGTTCGACCAGTTGTTGCAGACCGCCCGCTCCATTGGCGCCAGCCGCATCGCAACAGGTCATTATGCTGTGAACGAGTTCGACCCCGCCCGCGGCCGCTGGATTCTAAAGCGCCCTGCCGACCGCGCCAAGGACCAGACCTACTTCCTCTTCGGCCTGACCCAGGAGCAGCTTTCGCGCACTCTTTTCCCCCTCGGCCGCCTCACCAAGCCCGAAGTCAGGGAGATCGCTCGCAGCCACGGGCTGGCGCTGGCTGAGAAGCCCGACTCGCAGGAGATCTGCTTCATCCCCGGTGGCGACTACAAGCAGTTCCTCACCGCCTATCTCGAGGAGCAAGGCCGCCAGATTCCTGAGACCGCCGGCGAACTCGTCGCCTCAGACGGACATGTACTCGGCCATCACGACGGCATCTCCAACTTCACCGTCGGCCAGCGCAAGGGTCTCGGCGTCAGCTCGCCCACGCCGCTTTACGTGCTCAACATCGACGCCGCCAGCCACCGCGTCACCGTGGGCGCCGACGAAGAGTTGGCCACCCGCGCCCTGCGCGCCCACCGCCTCAATTGGATTTCGATTCCGGAGCTGACAGCCCCCACGCGCGTCCAGATCAAAATCCGCCACCGCCACGAGCCCGCCTGGGCCACCCTCGAACCTGCCGGCGTAGGCGAAGTAACTGCCACCTTCGACGAGCCGCAGCGCGCAGTCACCCCCGGCCAGTCAGCCGTTTTCTATGACGGCGACGAAGTGGTCGGCGGCGGCTGGATCGTCTAGGCCGCTAACGCGCCGCCCAAGCCAGTCCATCCGGGCTGGCTACATCAATCTTCCCCACCAACTCCAGCGTCTTCAGGTCGATGACCGCCACGTAGCCATCCCGCCCGCAGGCCACGTAAGCCCGCGCGCCGTCCGGCTGCATCTGGATGCCGCCCGACCCGTGAACACCCGGCAGCCGCTTCACTTCCTTGCGCGTCGCCGCATCCAGAATCACCAACGCCGAGCCCGGAGTGACCAGCACCTGCTTGCCATCCGGGGTAAATTTCAGGCGATTCGCTCCCGGCACATTCACCGCCAGCGTGGCTGTCACCTTGTTGGCGGTCAGGTCAATCACTGAGATCGTGCCGTCGCGGGCGTTCGCCACCCATGCCTCTTTGCCGTCCGGGGAAACATCGAAACCCTCAGCGCCCTGCCCAACGGGAATGACCGTCAACAGCCAGTCCCCGCCCTGAGGTGTCGGCGGCGGTCCCGGCGGTGGTCCGCCCGGTCCCGGAGGAGGCCCCGGCGGCATTCCACTCGCGCGCCCTTCGGTCCTCTCCAGAACCGTCACCGTTGCCGAGCTCACATTAGTGGTCAAAATCCGCTTTGCTCCGGGGAAAACATAGAGCATGTGCGTCCGGTTCTGCCCGGTTCCCATAATCCAGTCAATTTTCTCCATCGCCGGATCGTAGCTGCCGATGGCCTTGGCGGCTTCGGCCGTGAACCACACCTTCCCTGCCTCGAAATCCAGCCCGTGCGGCCCGCGCAGCGCGCCCAGATCAATCACGCCCGCCGGCTTCTGCCCCACCAGGTCAATAACCGTCAGCGTGTGGAAAGCGCCGAATCCATAGTTTGAGACGTATGCCGTCTTGCCGTCCGCCGAGGCAGCCACCTCGTGCGGATCGTCGCCCACCGGGATGCGCGCCAGAACCTGCAGGCTCGCCGGGTCCACAATCGCCAGCGTGTGGTCCTGCTTTGAAAGCGCCACCAGGGCCGCCTTGGGAGTGGTCTGGGCGCAGGCCCATCCCGCCAGAGTGGTCAAAAACACCACCAGCGCACACCTCATGCCTAGCTTCATCGTTTTTCCTTTGTCGGGCCAGTTGCTAAACGAACATGTCCTTGTCGGAGGGGGTATGCGTCGGCCGGGGCTCAATCGGCGGCCCGGTGCGCAGCGATTCGATAATCGCCTTCATCGATGACATAAGACCGGAAATCTGCCGGACTGGCCGGCTTACCGTCTCGGCCACAAATCCGCCTGCCCGGTCCACCGCGTCAAGAACGGTGGTAAACATGCGGTCAACGCGGGTGGTCTGGCGGCGCAGCTTGTCCATGATCTCAATGGCCGAAATCTGAACATCCGCGGTCTGGGCGCGCAGGCCCTGCGCAATCGCTGACAGGTCATCGACGGTGGCTTCAACCTTGGGGGCAAGGCGAGAAAACAGGTCACGCGAGTTGTAGATGATGGGCATCATCGACGAGCGCAGGTCTTCAATCTCGTCCTTGACCCCTCTGGCGGCCTTGCGCACAGAAACAAAGATGGCCAGCAAAATAATCGTCTGCAGCACGATGGCCGCTGCCGTTACCCCAACAAAGATCAGCATGATGGTGGTAGGGTCTAATTTCGTCATCGGAATCGTCTCGCGCAGGGCTCCTGCGGGCTTGCTGGAACCTGTTAAAAGCGCCTCCCGTGAAAGGAAGCGCAGGGTTGGGAGGCCGCACTCGAGCGGCTTTCAGCCGCACACGCGCCGGTCTTGGCAGCGGATAACCGCAAAAAAAACAGCCCCGGGGCCGGCATCCCGGCCCGGGAAAGCTGCCGCTTACAGTTCTGTGCCGGTGCCTGCGGTTGACTTGTAGGCCTGCCGCCCTGCATCCACAGCTGCGGTAACCCGGCCTGTCTGCTCGGTCACCAGGCTCTTGCCCCGCTCCACAAACTCTTCCCACTGCGCGCGTCCGCGATCCACAACCTCACGACCGCGATCTACGTACTCGCCAACCTGATCCTTGCTCCGGTCCACCAGGGTGCCCATTCCTTCCGCAGCCTGACGGGTGCGGGCGCGCAGGTATTCGGTTCCCTCGCGGGCGCCGCTTACCAGGTCATCCCGGGTTTCTTTGCCGCTCTTGGGCGCATAGAGCACCCCTACGAGCGCCCCAATGCCGAGTCCGGCCAGGAACCATGCCAATCCTTGAATCTTGTTTTCGTCAGCCATGATAAAACCTCTCCTTTCGCTCAGCCTCAAGAATGCCTGAGCGTATCAAATTCCACCGTACGCCGCAAATCCCGGCCCGTGGTCACTCCCATTGGACGCGACCTCCGCCACACAGGTTGCAGTAAGGCCGCAAAGCCCCGCTGATGAAGAGAATACGCCAAATCCCCGCCGCGAACGTGTTCCATTTGAACCAGTTGAACCCCGTGCGCCAATCTCATCCCCCGGCCTCATCCCCCGCAGCCGCAAGTGCGAGCCATCACTTCGGCAAAGTGCTTGGCGTCGCGGAGTCCCAGTTGGCTGATCTGTTCGCGGCAACTGAAGCCGTCGGCCACCACGATGGTCAATGGCCCCGCGCTTTCAACCGCCGGCAGCAGGCCATCCATCGCAATCGCCTTTGACACTTCAAACTTGTCTGCCTCAAACCCGAACGGCCCCGCCATGCCGCAACAGCCGGACTTGATAGGCTCCACGATTGCCCCAGCCTTGCGCAACAGCGCAATTTCATTGGCCGGTCCGCCGAATACCGCCTTATGGTGGCAATGCCCGTGCAGAAGAATGTGCGCCCCTGCAAGCTTGCCTGCGCCGAATTCGGGAGCTTTGGCGGCAAGCCAGTCGGCCAGCAGCCACACCTGCTTGCTCATCCGCCGCGCACGGTCGTCGTTTGGGAACAGTTCCAGCAACTCATCCTTGAATACGCTGGCGCAGCTTGGCTCAAGAAAGATGAAAGGCAGCCCTGCTTCAATCTGCGGACCAACGCGATCAAGCACCTTGGCCAGGTAGACCTTGGCCGCCACCAGCAGGCCAAAATCATAAAGCGGCCTCCCGCAGCAGATGTGCCCCTGTGGCACCTGCACCCGGAAGCCCGCCTGCATAAGGACCTTCTCCGCAGCGCGCAGCGTCTGCGGGTGATAGTAGTTGTTCCACGTATCGGCCCATAACACCACCAACGTTCGCGCGTCAGTTTTGGGCAGGTGGGCCGGGCCCCTGGAACCGTCAACAATTGGAAGCACCGCGGCTTTTGCCACAGCGGCACGCGGCACATTGCTGGTTTCATCCGTTGCCGCCCTTTGCTTCACAAAGCTCTTCCGCGCCAGCATGGGCATCTTGCGCTCCTGCGCAACGCCCACCACAGCCTTGATCAACGGGCTGGTCAGCGGTCCGCCAAGAACGGCATTCGTGAGCCTGGGCGCCAATGAACCCCACCGCGCCAACTGGTCTGAGAATCCAAAAACGTAGTGGTGCAGCGGGTGCAGCCGCCCCTTGTATCGCTGCGCAAGGAACTCCGATTTGTAGGCGGTCATATCCACCGCCACCGGGCACTCTGTCTTGCAGGCCTTGCAACTCAGGCAAAGGTCCAGCGCCTCGTTCACGGCTTTGCTCTTGAATCCCTCGTTTCTCAGCGCCCCAGCCAGCATCTCCCACAGCAGCCTCGCGCGACCGCGCGTGGAGTGTTGCTCTTCTCCCGTTGCGCGGTAGCTCGGACACATCACGCCGCCTTCAGTCTTTCTACAAGCTCCCACGCCCACGCAGCGCTCCGTTGCCCGCTCCAGCGAACCGCCATCGGCGGCAAAAGCAAAATGTGTTTCCAGTTTGGTATGGGTGTGAGCCCCGTCCGGCGTTGCCGCCGGCCCGTGGCGCAAATTCTCAACCGGATCGTAGACGCGCACCGCATCCGCCAGTTTCCCCGGATTCATGCGGTTGTCTGGGTCCCAAAGCGCCTTGAACTCCTGAAACGCCCCCACCAGTTCCGGCCCGAACATCTTGGGCAGCAGGGCCGCGCGCGCCTGCCCGTCCCCGTGCTCGCCGCTCAGCGACCCGCCAAAGCTCAGCACCAGGTCGGCGGCGCGCTCAATAAACTCGCGGAACTTCCGCAAACCCTCCCGGCTGCGGAAGTCGAAGTTGATGCGCATGTGCACGCAGCCCTGGCCGTAGTGGCCGTAGAGCGGACTGCGATAGCCGTACTCTTTCATCAGCGCCACAATCTTGCGCAGGTAGGCGCCCAGTTGTGCAGGCGGAATGCCGGCGTCGTCCCATCCCTCCCAGCCCTCCGGTTCGCCGGGAACAAATACGGTCGCGCCCAGCGCCGACTCGCGCACGTTCCACACGCGCTCAGCCTCTTCGGCGTTGTAGATGCGCGCCGTGGGAGCCTCGGGCCACCAATGCGCGGCGCTTGCAAGCGCCTCTGCCTTTGCCTGCGCCTCTTCCGCGCTCCATGCCCCCATCTCCACCAGCAGGAATCCCTGTCCTTCCGGCAGCATGGGCAAATCCCGGGCAGCCAGGCCCTTGCGGCTCATAAAGTCCACCAGCATGCCGTCGAACCCTTCCAGGCCGATTGGCTTGTGTTCCAGCGCTTTCGGTACCGCGTCGGCGGTCAAAAAAGCGTCGGCAAAACCCAGCGCCGTCAGCACCCGGAAGGGCGGGCTCGCGGTAAGGTTCAGCGTGGCTGAAACCAGCGTGGCGCACGTCCCTTCGCTGCCCACCAGCGCCCGCGCCACATTAAATCCATTCTCCGGCAGCAGTTCATCCAGGTTGTAACCGGAGACGCGCCTCGGTATCTTCGGGAACCGCTCCCGGATCAGCGCGCCGTAGCGCACCCGCAACTGCGCCAGCCCGGTGTAGATTTCGCCCACCCGCCCGCCGGCGCTCATCAGGGCATCCAGTTCATCCTGGCTAGTGCGCCCCACCCGCATCCGCGTGCCGTCATAGAGCACCAGGTCCAACGACTCGACGTTGTCAACTACCTTGCCACCCATCAGGCCGTGCACGCCGCAACTGTTGTTGCCGATCATGCCGCCCAGCGTGCACCGGTTGTGCGTCGCCGGATCGGGCGCATAGGTCAGGTGGTGCCGCTCGGCGGCCGCGCGCAGCGTGTCCAGAACAATGCCCGGCTCAACGGCGGCCAATTTCAAATCCGGGTCTATCAAGGTGAGCCCGTTCATGTAGCGCGAGTAGTCGAACACCACCGCGACATTGGCGCACTGCCCGGCCAGGCTGGTGCCCGCCCCGCGCGGCAGCACCGCGGCCCCGGTGGCGCGGCAGGCGGCCAGCGCTGCCTCAACGTCCGCCGCATCGCGCGGCATAATCACGCCAATCGGCAATTGCCGGTAGTTCGACGAGTCCGCCGCATACAGCGCGCGCGACCCCATATCGAAGCGCACATCGCCGCGCAGCGTGCTCTTCAGCCGCGCTTCCAGTTCCCGGTGGGCGGCAAACTTCTCATGCTCCAGCGGCAGCTGGTTCAAAAGGGCTAAAAATGATGAGTTGTCCACGCTCGAATAGTAGCGCGTTGCTGTCACAGGAGTGCTTGCGAAATGTTTGAAATCAGAAACAGCGGCTGGGACAAGGCCGCTCTAACGCGCTGGCCACTCTTCAACCACGACGCCCAGATCGCTCAGTTGCTTCAGGGCAGCCTCAACGTTCCGGCGGACCTTCGGCCGGTCTTTTTTGCTGGCCACGGGCGACTCGGCCACGGCGATGACCCGTCCGTAGTGCCACGCGCCGGCGGGCAGCGCAATCAGCGCCTCGGCCAGGTCGCCGGGGTGCAACTCCACTTCCTGGCGGCGGGCGCCTGCGGGCCGCAGCATGGTTCCCTGCCCGATGGGGCTCGGGTTCGCGTCAGCCATGGTGATGCGCAGATTCAGGGTGTCGGCATCCACGGAGAGAAACGGATTGGCCCACAGACCGGGCTCATGCACGTCCACGTAGAGGCTTTTGGTGGGTAGCGGAATGGCAGCCAGGGCAGTTCGCTGCCGATCCCGTTCAGCGGCGGCATTCTGGGCGTCGGCCTGAGCTTTGCGCTCGGCGCTTACGGCAGTCAAGGCCACGCCTTCCACTGCCTGCTCTTCCTTGTGGCAGGCAGCCGGCGCCACGCCAAGCAGCAGCGCCACGGCCGCAAACGCCTTGATTTTTCCGCGCAGAATCACCTGAACAGGATAGCAGGATGTTTGCCGCTTCACTTGCCCTTCCACAACGGGGCCCGCTTCTCAAGAAACGCCGCCGTACCCTCCGCCTGGTCCTCGGTGCCGCACACGTGCCCAAAGCGCACAGCCTCCCTCATCAGCGACAGATCCAGCGGCAAGTCAATCCCCTCATTCACGGCCAGCAGCGTTTCCCTAATGGCCAGCGGAGCATTGGCGGCAATCTCCATGGCCAGCGACTCGGCCCGCTCCATCAGTTGCGCCGCTGGAACTACCTCGTCCACCAGTCCCAGCCGCAGGGCCTCGTTGGCGCCCACAATCGCCCCGGTAAGTAGCAGTTTCAGCGCCGCGCCGCGGCCTATCAACCTGGGCAGCCGCTGCGATCCGCCATAGCCGGTAATCACGCCCAGCTTCACCTCGGGCTGGCCCAGCCGCGCATCGTCGGCAGCCAGCCGGAAAGTGCAGGCCATGGCCAGTTCGCATCCGCCGCCCAGCACAAACCCCTGCACGCAGGCGATTACCGGCTTGCCCAGCGTCTCAATGCCGCGCAGAACGCCCTGGCCGCGCAGGGCGAAAGCATGGCCCTCTTCTTTGGTAAGAGCCGCCAGTTCCTTTATGTCCGCGCCGGCAGCAAAGGCACGCCCGCCCGCGCCTGCAAGCAGGATTACCCGGATCGAGGAGTCAGTGGAGAGTTCGCCGAAAGCACGGTCCAGTTCGTCCAACGTTTGGGCGTTCAACGCGTTGAGAACCGTGGGGCGATCAAGCGTGACAAATGCCAGTGGAGAGCGTTTTTCGAGGCGAATATTCGTGAATTCCATGCGCTCAAGAGCGTAGCAGAAACGCCCCTCGTTGCGCTTGGCTGCGATTCCGATCCTCCAGCGAGGCCTTATCACAGCGCCCAGCACGCTTTTCGTAGTAACCTGCGTGCGCAGTGGATTGGAGGCTTTGGATGGGCGGCAAGGTTGTGGCCATCGTCGGCAGTTATGTGAGGGGCGGAACAGCCGACTCCGCCATCGACGCCATTCTCGCCGGAGCCCGTGAAAAAGGCGCCCAAACCCACACCATCTACCTGGTTGACCGGCATTTGGACTACTGCAAGAACTGCCGCAAGTGCACCCAGAAGCCTGGCGTCGAGCGGGGCCAGTGCGAGCAGCGCGACGATCTGGAGTCTATCCTTGCCGAAATCGAGGCGTCCGACGCCATCGTACTCGGCTCGCCGGTCAACTATGGCGGCGTCACCGCGGTCTTTCGCACCTTCCTTGAGCGGCTCATCGGCTACTCGTATTGGCCGTGGGGCCAGCCCTCCCCCAAAGCTCGCGTCAAGCGCGCCTCCCGCAGGGCCGTCCTGGTTGCCACTTCGGGGATGCCCGGATTCCTCATCCCCATCTTCACCGGCGTCTCGGGAACCCTGCATCGGGCCGCGCAAATGCTCGGAGCCAAAACGGTGGGCAGCATGTGGATCGGCCTTTCCGCCATGGAGCCATTGCATCCGCTTTCAGCGCGCACTCGCGAACGCGCCCGGCGGCTGGGGTGGAAGCTGGCCTAACCGCGGATTTTTGCCGCAAAAGCAGGAGGCACGACGAACGCCATGGGTAACCGGGTAAATCCGCTCTACCTTGCCATCTGCTGCATCGTTCTGTCCGCGCTCGCGCTCTTTCCCGGCGCGGAAATCTCCGTTGGCCGCGCTGGAAACATCTCCTGGGGACTGGCGCTGGCACTGGCCGCCTCGTTCACCTATCCGCTTGCCGTCCGGCATGCCAGGCCAGACATTCGTTTCTGGAAAGGGGCGATGCTCCTGGGTGGAATACTCGCCCTCGCACTGGTCTGCGGCTTCATCGCCTATCTTGCGCAATACGCATGGTATAAACATCGCGCGCTCGGAAGTGAATTCCACCTCTTCGAGGCCCTATCGTGGACCCTGGACGAGAGCCTCACCTGGTTCATCTTTTCTATGCTCTGCCAATCGGGATGGCCTTCGCCCTTTTCTATCCGGCCGGCTGCGTTCTCTCCTGGCTAATCTATCGCCGCGCGCCGCGGCCGCTCAACTAAGGGGGCAATCAACACACAGAGATTACTCCGTGTCACGAGTCCTAAGTCCCTGGAAATCTATTTCCCAATCAGCCCGCGCGCGATCGCATCCAGCATCCCATTCAGAAAATTGATCGATTCGGGCGCCGAGAACCGCCTGCCAATCTCCAGCGCCTCGTTAATCACGATGGGAAACGGCGTGCCCTTGAAGCCAAGCATCTCTCCCACGGCCATGCGCAGCAGGTTGCGGTCCACCGCAGGCATGCGTTCCAGCCGCCAGTGCTTTGAGTTGGCCACGATCAGTTCGTCGATCTGCTCCTGGTGAGCCACGGCCACGCGGAAAAGGTCTTCGGCAAAGCCGCGCACTTCCGGCTCCGCCTCGTCGGCTGCATTCCAGAACGTCGCCCGCACCTGCTCCGGCGTCTGCTTGCCGATGTCCGCCTGAAACAGCATCTGCATAGCCAGCTCGCGCGATTTGCGGCGCCCGGATGTGTGATGAATTCCGCCGGTCAATGAGCGCCGCCTTGCCCCGTGCCGCCGCTCTTGAGTTTCCTCGTCAGGCTGACCATCTCAATCGCCGCCGCGGCCGCTTCAAATCCCTTGTTGCCGGCCTTGATGCCGGCACGGTTCAGCGCCTGCTCCAGCGTCTCGCAAGTCAGCACGCCAAAGCTGTGGGGAATGCCCGTCGCCTGCTGCGACTCGCCGATGCCGCGCGAAACCTCGTTGTAAATCGCCTCGTAGTGCGCGGTCTCGCCGCGTAGCAGGCAGCCCAGTGTCACAATCGCATCCGCCTTGCCCAGGTTGGCCAGCGTGCGGGCGGCCGAAGGAATCTCCCATGCGCCGGGAACGCGGACCACCTCAATGTCGCCGCGGCTCGCCCCGCTGCGCAACAGTGCGTCCAGCGCGCCCTCAAGCAGGCGTTCGGTTATCACCGCATTCCACCGCGCCACGACAATCGCAAACTTCATGCCCGCGGCAGAGATATCTCCTTCTACGGCAACCGGCTTGCCCTTCAGCGGATCGGTCCAGGCCCAGAACGTAAAGCCAAAACCCGGCTCCGGCTCGACCGTAAAAATCTGCGACTTCCAATGCGTCGCTGTGATGGGCGACAGCCGCACCACGGCCGAATCGCCGCCGTTCGAGCGAAGCCACACCTCTGCCGTCTGGTAAACGGCATCCAGGGCAGTCACTTCCACCAGCACATCGGCCGTTGAAGGAAACTTGCCATCCACAAACTCCAGGTTGCCCAGCGGAGCCAGAAACGCAGCGCCCCGGCTTGATTCCTCTGCCCAGCCTTTGCCGGAAGCAAATCCCAGCGCGGAAAAGAAGCTCGCCAGCCGGTCATAGACCGCTGCACTGCCTGCCGGACGAAGAAAGGAAATTCCCTTGATCATGTATCGATTCTATCGTGCGCAGCCGGGCTCTCTCTGAGGATGCCGGGCAGCAAAAAGGCCGGCGCGCGGCCGGCCCTTTTGCATGGTGCTTTTCAACTCCGATGAAGTTACGTGGTGGTGCGCGGCTTCACGGCAATTGCGGTTGCGGGAACCACGGCGTCTGTGCCCGTATATTGGCAGCCGTCGTCTTTGCCGCCGGCTGAAGGAGGCGTGCAGGCGGGAATGCCGGGAGCAATCTGCTGCGTGTCGGTGAGGGACGGCAGGCTGATGTAGTGAATCAGGTTGTCGCCCGCCGTGGAAACAAAAAAGAGCGTGTCGTCCGGCGTAAAAGCGCCGGCGATGGGAGCGGTGGGACCGCTGTTGGCTGAAGCCCCCGTTAGCGTGACGTAACCCACCGTGCCCAGCGTGCCCGTATACCCGGGAATCGGCATGTAGTAAGGCAGCACGGCATTGAAGTTGTTGGGCGACGCGTCGTAAGTGATAAATGCCAGGTTCGAAGCGGGCGACGGCACCACCTGGTTGACCTGTGTGATGGCCGAGCCGTCCACCTGGGTCAATTGCACCTGCTTTGCCTGGTAGGGAATGGTAAGCGGTTCCAGCGTTTGCACCTGGTTTGGCGGAGTGCCTGTAGTGGCCAGGGTACATGCGCCGCTGGGAATATTGACCTCGATATCGGACAGCTCGACAGTGTTGTTGAGCAATGACGCACCCAGAATGTGGCCTCCATCCGTGGTCGCGGCCAGAACATCGGTCAGCACCGGCTCCGTGTCGTTGGGAGGGTCGAGGTAGACTGCATCGCTCTGGGGATAGAACGACATGGTCGCATACTCGCCGACCGTGCCAGACGGGCACCAAGTGTGGGCCACGGTGGGACTGCCGGCCATAAAGGCGCCGACGCTGGGGACGGTCACGGCCAGGCTCTGCGCTCCGAGAGATTGATCGGCGCACGCCGGTCCCGTGGAGCACGGCAGCGCGTAAGTGGTCCAGCCCGTGCCCGCGTTATAGACATACAAGGTGTCAGTATGAGCTCCGCCGGCCGCGGCGCTGTCTGAGACAAAAAGCGTCTTGGAATCCGGGGACCAGGAAGCCGTGCTTCCCAGACCGGGGAATGTGGCGGTCACGCCGGTTGTCGGCGAGTAGATGTAGAACTTGGCCAGAATCTGGTCGTTGATGATCAGTTGCGTGTTGTTCGGAGAAACCGCCAGCACAACGCCGGGAGCTCCGTTGTCCTGCTTGGTCACCGTGTTGCTTGAGGTGTTGTAAACCATCAGTTCGTGGAGAGAGCCAAAGTACAGGTTGTTCCCCAACCGGTCCATGATCATCGAGTTCGGCACGAAAGGCAGTCGCGTCGTAGATCCCACTGTGCCTGAAAGCAGTTGGACCGGAACCACGTACTGAGACTGGCCCGGCGCGGCAAACCAGACATAATTGCTATTCACGCCCTGGTAGGTGAGAGAGACAGCGTTCGACGTAATCGGAAGACCTGTGCCAAAGCGTCCAACTTCGTTGATCGGCGCAGGATTGCAATTGGGCGGTTGGCAGATAGCGGTAATCGCAGCTTCGCCGGGAAATGACGTTGTCACGGCGCCGCTGGAGTTTACCGATATGTCGATCGGGTCCGTGGACTGGTAGTCGAGAGTGAGACCGGTGATTGTGTTGCCCTGGGTGTCAATCACGTTGGTGACCAGGTTCTGAGTCACGCTATGGTTCAATGTACCGCTGGTGGAGCCGTTGGCCAGGGTAACTGAAATGCTCTCCGGCGGGCAGGTGGTGAAGTATCCAGCCGAGGACCCCGAACCGGCAACCGACGCTGTAATCGCCGTCGTGCCCGGATGTTGAGCGGTGATCTGGTTGGTCAACGGATCAATGGTGGCAACGGCACTGATGCTGGCCAGGTAGGTGAGCGTGCCGATGGTGCTCGAGCAACTGGGCACCGAGTTGACGCCAGGAGGCAGCGGACAGGCGAACAGCGCGGGATCTGTCACTGTCGGAGGCGCGCACAGCAGGCTGTTGGTAGGCGTGCCGTTCACTGATGCGCTGTAGCAGGCCTGTGAGTCGAGTTGGGCCACCTGGCCCTGCGATTGGCAGGAGGTGGGACCCACCAGCGAAACCGAGGTTACCAGTGGATGCACATAAACTTCAACCGGGTTGGAAACCACAGAGTCAGCCGAAGCCGTAACGAAAGCCGAGCTGAAGGGCAGTCCGCCGGTGCTGGGCAAGGGATTGGGAAAGCTGCAAATGGTGTAGTCCGCAATGCCGCCGCCCGAGTTCCGGTTCCAGGTTCCCGCGCAGAGGTTGCCGGCCGGCGTAATGTCAACCAGGCTCCTGTTGGTAGAACCGTACTGATATGAGCCCGTAACGGTTGCCGCGGGGCCCTTGCAGGTGATGGCGGAGGGCAACGACAGTTGTCGCGTCTGCCCGAAGGCCAACGATATGCCTGTTGTCCTCGGCTGCAGGGTGATGCCCGCAACATCGGTAATCTTCAATCCGTAACCCAAGCCATTGCAATAGTTCGCCCCCGGATCGCGAGAGCAGCCGGAAAATGAAATCCCGGCCGGAATTGCCAGGCACAGCACGCAAACAAGGGTCAAATACCGCCGCATGAATCCTCCCCGCCCCGCCTCGTCGAACCACGGAACGGTCTGTCCGGTACATCAGAAAATTGGGTTAAAGCGCCTCGTCAATTCAAGCCGTCCCAAACCGCGCCTCTCAAGGACCGTTCCCTGCGGGAACCCACCCTGTGTATTGGCGGGATGGCTACTCAAATTGAAAAATTGCTCAATAAGCGGCCCGTCAACATGCCCCCTGCTGGCCTGCCACCGGCGGATTCCGCTCAGATGACCGGCTCCCGGCAGAACGCACTTTCATGCAGCCGGTTGACGAAACTCGCACTGAAACTCCAGAGAAAAGTGTATCAGGACAGGGTCCCTCCGGGCATCGCCCGTCCATGCCGCCTTGGAGCCCTTGCCCCGGAGAGGTCAGGCACGAGCCGCCGCCGGCTCAGTGAACAGCCGGCATGTAGCGGGCAAACCACTCTGCGGCCCGTTCCACCACGTCCCGCCCGTGTGCGGGGTCCACAAACCCATGCCCCTCGTTTGGATACACCACAAGCTGCGTAGGCACGTGCTGCGCCCTGAGCGCATGCCAGAATTCAAACGACTGCGGTGCCGGGCATTCCCCGTCCCGGTCGCCCACCACCACCAGCGTCGGAGTCGCAACCGCCTTGATGAAATTGATGGCCGAGCTTTTCGCGTAAACCGCCGGATCGTCGTAAACCGTCGCCCCAAAGTACGGCGTCATCCACTGGTCAATCGAATTTTCGCCGTAGTAGCTCTGCCAGTCCGAGATGCCCGCCCCCGCTACCGCCGCCTTGAAGCGATGCGTCTGGGTCACGGCAAACATCGTCATGAATCCCCCGTAGCTCCATCCCGTCACCCCCACGCGCGCAGGATCGATCGGGTATTGCGCCTCCACCCGATCTACTCCGGCCAGAATGTCCCGCAGGTCGCCATAGCCAAAATCCTTGCGATTGGCCTGGGTAAATTCCTCACCCTGCCCAAAGCCGCCGCGAGGGTTCGGCTGCAGCACAAAGTATCCCAGCGCTGAGAAGGATGCGGCCCCCAGGCCGCCTCCACCCCAATGGCCGATCAGCGCCGACGCAGGTCCCCCATGCACCATCACCAGCAGCGGATATTTTTTTGCCGGATCGTAGTCCCGCGGCAGCATCAGCCAGCCTTGAACGCGGAAATTGTCGCTCTTCCACGTCAGCGATATCGACTTGCCCCAGCCCCGCTCAAGTCCGTCGTTCAAGTGCGAGAGTTGTGCCACCCCTTCAAGGCCCGGGGTCATCGCCGCTCCAGGCTTGGTCGAATAGATTTCCGTGGGATGGTCAAACGTGTTGGCGCTGAAAACCCAAAGCGCACGGTCCGCCGTCGATGAAAGGCTCAGTTCCATCCGCCCGTCGCCCGCGCTGCCCGGAATGCTAAACAACGGTAGCCCAAAACTCGTGGCCACCCTTTCGCTGGTCCGGTCGCCCTGCAGGCGCATGCGGACCAGTTGAGTGTTGCCGCCGTCGAGTTCGTTTACATATAGATGCTCGTCCCCGTCCCACTCGATCCACGCCGGCGAACTGGGCCGCTTCGGGGTCAGGTTGCGCGGCATGCCGCCCTCGGCAGCCACAATCCACACATCTCCCCCCGTCGCTCCCTGGTCACTCATCAGCCCGCCGATAAAGGCGATCAACTTGCCATCCGGCGACCAGCGCGGCACCGCAATCTGCAGCCCATGTAGCGGCCCGGCCACTTCGGCGGGCGCGAGAATGGCCTTTGGCGCGCCATCCAGCGCCTGCGCGTAGAGCTTTGCAACCCACCAGTTGTTTTCTCCCGGCGGGTCAGCTGCAACATAAGCCAGCCCCTTCGAGTCCGGCCGCCAGTCGAACTCATACACATGCAAGTTGGCCGGCGTCGCCATCGTGGGCGCTGCCGGAGCCGCCGCATCCACCCGCGCCACGGCCACGCGCTGAATCTCCAACCCGTCCTCGCCAATCACGCCGGCTGGAGGCTTCATCGCCGCCAGCCCTCCTGGCGGGCGCGTGCCCCCTTCTACATAAAGGAAGGCCACCTTGGTCCCGTCCGGCGAAAAAGCCGGCGCCTCCACGTATCCCTTCAACTCCGTCAACCGGCGCAGAGCGCCGCCATCCAGGATCGACAGATAGAGGTCGGCTTGTTCTTCCGGCTTGCCGCAGTCAGAGAAGAAGGCCAGCCCCTTTCCATCCGGAGCCCAAACGATCTGGCCCTCCCGGCAGTGCTCATCCAGCCGCGCAGCCGCAGTCACGCGCTCGCTCTTCCCCAAATCGTTCAGCGGAGCAACGCGGATCTCCGTGCCTCCCGGCGCCTGAATCGTCCACGCCAGCCGCTTGCCATCCGGCGAAACCGCCACTTGCCCCACGGACTTGCCGTGGCGAAGTCCATCGAGAACCTGGTCAATGTGCGCCCGGTCCAGCCCCGGAGCTGCCGGTGCGGCCTGCGCCAAGGCAGTGGAAAGATGCGATCCGGCGCAGCAAGCCTGGACAGCAAGAATCAGCAACACTGCACGAAAACGGTTAAAAATCGGCGTCAAAAACATATCGAAATGCTATCAGGCAGGCTCGAACAGCTCAGGCTGCAAGTCATCCGCTTGGTAAACTGCAACCTAAGCTTCTCAACCAATGGAGCCAGGAGAGCCACGCTCATGAGCCAGATCGTAGTTGACACCGCCATATGCAAGAAAGACGGCGCCTGTGTGGCCGTTTGCCCCTCGGGAACGCTCGCTATCAACGAAGAAGGATTCCCGCAGGAAATCCCCGAGAGCCGCTGCATTCTCTGCGGCCATTGCGTCGCCGTCTGCTCGTGCGACGCCATGACCCACGCCGGCCTGCCGGACGAACCGCTTCTTCCTGCATTCAGGCAACTGCCCTCTCCCGAACAGATGGACGGTTTCCTGAACAGCCGCCGCTCTGTGCGCGAGTTCAAAGACAAGCCGGTTTCAAGGGAAACAATGGAGGCGCTGCTCGACGTGGCCCGGCGCGCCCCCACCGCTTCAAACTCCCAGAACCTCAAATGGATCGTCGTCAGCGGCCCTGCCAAAGTGCAGGCGCTGTCCGCGGAGACGGTGAATTGGATACGCGCCTCCGGCACAAACCCTGCCTTGGTTGAACGATGGGACAGCGGGCACGACTTTGTGCTGCGCGGTGCGCCAACCGTAGTTGTTGCCTGCGCGCCTGCCGACTACGACTGGGGCAAGCAGGATTGCGCCATCGCTCTTACGTTCCTCGAACTGGCAGCCGAAGCACGCGGTCTGGGTGTCTGCTGGGCCGGCTATCTCACCCGTGTCGCCGGCCTCCATCCTCCGCTGCGCAAAGCCCTGTCCGTCCCCGAAGGCTACGTCGTCCGAGGCGGCCTAATGCTCGGCGAGCACAAATACATTTACCGCCGTGTCCCGCCCAGAAAGCCGCTCAGCGTACTGTGGGTCTGAGGCGATTGTGTCCCGGTTTTTTTGAAGCCACAGGGCCTGGGTGCCCCATCCTTTTCGCGCACTTTGCGAAAAGGGTGGGATACCACGAACCTTAACAAACATCGTTTCCCTGCACACAGTATAAGAAGTAGCGTTATAGTCTTGTCATGAAATCGAACAGGAAGCTCTTTTTCGATCCGCACGGAACCGCGCGCGCAGAATCTCTCGCGGGCACGCCCCTGGCGTCATTCCGGCAACGATGCGCCGCCTATCTCATCGACATTGCCGTTGTCTTCTCCAGCTACAAGGCTGCCATGGCCGGATTGCATTACTTTCTCTTTGACTACCTTCGCATCAAGGAAGACTATTCTCCCTCCGCTCACACGAAAGTCCACTTCGACTATGAAATGACCACGCACACGGCGTGGGCCCTGTGGCTCATCCTCTACTTTGGACTGATTGCCTGGAAGACCAACGGCCTCACGCCGGGCAAGCGCCTGCTGCGCATCCGTATCGTTTCCCTGGTGCACGAGAAGATAACTCTATGGCAGGCTGCCGAGCGCGCTCTCGGCTACGGCGCGTCCGCCCTTGAAGGCGGATTCGGCTTTATCCAGTACTTCACCCACCCCAACCACTGCTGCGTCCACGACCGCATCGCCGAGACGATTGTCGTAAACGAGAAGCGCCAGCCCGAGGATTCGAGTAAAGCATGAGGATTGTCAGAGCGGGTGAATTCGGGGCTAACCCGCTGACTTGCTAACCCGCTGACTTGCTAACTCGCTGACCCGCCAACTTGCTACTCCAGACTTACGGCAGTTCCTGCACCTTCAGATTCCTGAACGTAATCTGAAAACCCTCCGACTCCAAACCGACATACCCTTTATCGACGCCGGTCTGGATGGTGTTCACCACCTTGCCGTTTACCGCCAATGTGCAGGTCTCGCCCAGGCAGCGAATATCAAAAGCATTCCATTGCCCGGCCGGCTTAATGCGGTTTTCCGTCATGTTCTTTTGTTCGTTGAATGCCGTCAACTTTCCGTTCACCGGCGTCTCGCCAAAAAGGTATCCGCCGCCCGGCGTAGTCTGCGCCTGGTGCCACGTGGTTCCGTTCTCGCTGTTCCTGAAGAAGACGCCGCTGTTGTAATTCGGAGTCCCCTTCACCTTGGTGAAGCGCCACTCGGCATGGAACGCGAAGTTGTGAAACTCTTTGTTAAAGCGGAACCAGTCGTGCCCGCCGTTTCCGTCGCACACAATCTCGTGCGACGTGGGATCCACGTGCCACTGCGCAACGTCAGTCACCTTGAAGTCCGGCGGATAACCAACCCGCGTCCACTCTTTCTGGTAGTTGTCGCTCACCAGGTTTGTGGTTCGGAGATTGGTCGCCTGTCCCTGTGCGCCCACAGCCGCAACGGCCAATACCAGCCCGCATACCATTTCCCGCTTCCCCATCACATCCTCCGGTCAATAAACACCAAAGCTCGGCTCTGAATCTGAGTCCGCCCAAGTCTACCACCAGTCCGGCCGCACCCCTTCGGGTGTGGCGGGCAAATATCACCCGCGCCCGCCGGTTTATACTCCCTCTCGTTCAAACTTTCGCGCTGACCGGCTCGATCCACCAGGCCGGATCGACGGAAAAAAAGGGGAGCGTATGCACGAAGAAGACATCAAGGTGCTGGCCGGGCAGGTAGCCGTGGTCACAGGCTCCACGCAGGGCATCGGCGCCGGAATCGCGCGCAAGTTCGCAGCCGCAGGCGCCCGGGTCATTGTTCACGGCCTGGAGAGCCAGAGGGCCCATGGCGAAAAACTGGTTGCCGAATTCGAGAGTTCCGGAATCGAGTCGCTCCTCATTGTCGGCGATGTAAAACAGGAGCCCCACTGCCGCGAAGTCATCAACCGCGCCGTTGAGCGCTTCGGCAAAATTGACATCCTGGTGAATAACGCCGGAACCATGATGCGCGGCAATCTCGAAACCACCACCGTGCCAATGTGGGATGAGATGTTCGCGACCGACCTTCGCGCCCCATTCATCCTCTGCCAGGAAGCCGCCCGTCACATGAAGCAGCACACAAGCGGATGCATCGTCAACATTGGTTCCGTTCTGGCCTACATCGGCCTGCCGGGCATCTTTGCATATTCCGTTGCCAAAGGCGGCATGATGACCCTCACCAAAAACCTTGCCGACGCGCTCAAGCAATACCGGATTCGCGTCAACCAGATCAATCCCGGCTGGGTCTTGACCGAAGGCGAGCATCACATCAAGTCGGTGGTCGAAGGCCAGGGCGATAATTGGCTTGAAGACGCTCTCAAAAGCCGCCCCCATGGGCGCATGATCCTGCCCGCGGACATTGCCAACGCCGCGCTCTTCTTCGCCGCCAACGAATTGATCAGCGGCGCCATTCTCGATTTCGAGCAGATGCCCTTCGGCGCTCCCAGCGGCGCCGTCACCGGTTCGCAAGCGGTCCTTTAATCAAAGCCTCTCCGTACTCAACCGCCCGGGCGAGAAAGCCCCAACATGGCCCGCGGCCCACACTTCGGGCTTTTTGAAAACTCTCTCCTCCCCAACGATGACGGGTGCCCCGTCCATTCGCAGCCTCATCGCGAATGGGTGGGAAACCACAAGTCTCGGCTCTTCAGCCCTCCGCTAAGTTTCCACAGCCGATCCTATTGGCTAGGCTCCGCCCACAGCCGCGTGAATCGCCAACAGCCGCTCCAGCAGCGGCTTAAGCAATTTCAAATCCAGCGCGTTTGCCCCGTCCGATTTGGCATTTGCCGGATCGTTGTGCACCTCAAGAAACAGCCCGTCAATCCCCGCAGCCACTGCTGCCTTCACCAAAATCGGGATAAACTCCGGCTGTCCGCCGCTCACCCCGTTGGCCGCCGAAGGCTGCTGCACAGAGTGCGTCCCGTCAAAGACCACAGGCGCCATCGCGCGCATCACCGGCAGCGCGCGATAATCCACCACCAGCGTGTTGTAGCCAAAGCTGGCCCCGCGCTCGGTCAGGAACACGCGCTCGTTGCCCGTTGACCGCACCTTTTCCACCGGATGCGTCATGTCCCACGGGGCCAAAAACTGCCCCTTCTTGATGTTGACGGCGCGGCCGGTCTTGCCCGCGGCCACCAGCAGGTCGGTCTGCCGGCATAGAAACGCAGGAATCTGCAGCACGTCCACGGCCTCGGCAGCCACCTCGCAATGCCCGGGCTCGTGCACGTCTGTCAGCACCGGCAAGCCGGTATCCTTGGCCAGCCGCCCCAGGATGCGCGTGCCCTCCACCAGCCCCGGCCCGCGATAGCTCTTCACGCTGGTGCGGTTGGCCTTGTCGTAGCTCGCCTTGAAGATGTAGGGAATCCCCAGGTCGGCCGTAATGCGCTGAATTGCCTCCGCCATGGTGCGGACGTGGGCTTCGGATTCAATCACGCAGGGGCCGGCGATGAGGAAAAGCCGTCCCCCGCCCACCTGCACCGGTCCAATTTCAAATGAGTTGTTCACGTAGGCGATTCTACCTTGCCCAGACCTCGATGCAGCAGTAAGAGTAGCCGGAGCGCCATAAAACCATAAATATGCTAATATGTATCCATGTGGACTACGATTGACATCCAGGATGATGCCTATCGGAAGGTCAAGATACTCGCCTCGCAGCGCGGAACTGGAGGGCTTGGCATTAGTTTCGCGCCTGGCCCCAGTTGGAAAGAAGAAGTTCGAGCTTCCCATCATTCCGTCCACCCGCACCGACAAGATCGATCTGGATAATGAAGCCATTTATGACATGATTGGTTTTCCCTGATGTGAACGTGTGGCTAGCGTTCGGCCGGAAGAGCATGGCTCGCATAGATGTGCTAATATATAAATATGCGTACCAGTCTCGACATTCCCGATCCCATCTACCGCGAAATGAGAGTCAGGGCGGCCAATGAAGGGACGACCATGCGCGAGATCATTTTGGAAGGTGTCGCCATGAGGCTGCGTGCCAGAGACGCGGCGCCAAAGCAGGATGAGAGGCCGCGGTTTCCAGTGATCCGGTCAAAGAACCCCGGCTCACTGAAGCTTGGCAAGGAAGGTGTGTACGAATACATTCCTTTTCCCTGATGTAAATGTCTGGCTGGCTCTCGCGCACGAGATTCACCCCCACCATAGTTCCGCCTCGTCTTGGGGTGAATCGCTCGACAGCGATGCAATTGTCTTCTTTTGCCGGTTCACTCAACTGGGGCTGCTCCGCCTGCTGACCAACCACAGCGCAATGGGGAAAGATGTTCTTTCCCAGTCACAAGCGTGGGAAGCATTCGATGCGTTCCTCGCCAACCCAGGAAACCGGATGATGGAAGAACCACCTGGGATCGACCCGCTGTTCCGCCAGTACACCAACAGGGACGAGGCATCAACCAAGCAGTGGGCTGACGGCTATCTCGCCGCTTTTGCCATCGCTGCCGGAATCCGGCTGGTCACTTTCGATAAAGCGTTGGCGGGGATGGTGGAGGGGGCTGTGCTACTGGGATGAGCGACCATTGATGCAATTAATTTTTTGAGTCCCGCACACTTCGCTGAAGAACGCCTCTCATCCAGAGACCTTGCCATATACATGCGACCATAAGAGTTAGTTCAAGCGCCAGATCCCACCAGGAACCTTTGCGTCCCCGTTCGACAATGGCGGTCGGCAACTCAGTTTGCAATCGCAACCAGGCGGACACCGTCAGAGAAACCATGACCAAGGCGACTGTGTGGACCGACAGAAGTTTTGGAATCTGTTGCCGAGTTTCCAACCTGGCCGGTGAGCGTTCTCCGCCAGTGAGAGCTATACCGAACGCGAGCACAGAATAGGCCGCAAGGATTGCAGCGTGCAATCCCCACGGGCGATCCATAAAGGGGAGAAAGATCAGAAAAAAGACGACTCCAGCTACCAAAACCACCCACCTTCCCGAGGCCCTCTCGACCTTCTTATCGGGTAGGGGTGGTTCAGTTTTCGGGCCTTCTTGCGACACCGTGAACTGATCGGAATTCATGTCTTACTCCCGGTTTCTACTTCCTGCAATCACCGGACAACAGAGACAGACTTCAATTCTTCGGCGCTTTTGCGCCCCAACCGGTTCTTGTAACTCGCCGTAATAAACTCCCTGAACAGCGGATGCGGCTCCAGCGGCTTCGACTTGAATTCGGGATGGAACTGGCAGCCCAGGAAGTACGGATGCCCCGGTAACTCGACAATTTCAACATAAGTCGCATCCGGCGTGGTGCCGCTGATGCGCAAACCGCCGCCGGTGAGCAGCGCCTCGTATTCGCGGTTAAATTCGTAGCGGTGCCGGTGCCGCTCGCTGATCTCCGTTGCGCCACCGTAGGCGCGTGAGGCCAGCGTGTCTTCCTGAAGAATGCAGGTCCACGCGCCCAGCCGCATCGTCCCGCCCATCTCTTCCACGCCCAGCAATTCCCGCAACTTGTAAATGATGCGATGTTGAGCCGCGGTGTCAAACTCGCTCGAGTTGGCGTCTTTCAACCCACAAACGTTGCGCGCATACTCAATGCACGCCGTCTGCATGCCCAGGCAAATTCCAAAGTAAGGCACCTGCTTCTCCCGCGCGTAGCGGATGGCGTTCAGCATGCCTTCAATGCCGCGCTTGCCGAAGCCGCCTGGAACCAGAATCCCGTCGAGTCCTTCCAACTGCGATTCATAGCTCCTGTCGTCCGGTGTCTTCGATTCCAGCCCCTCGGCCTCAATCCAGGTCACGACAAGCTTGAGATTCTGCGAGATGGCGCCGTGGGTCAGCGCCTCTTTGAGAGATTTATAGCTGTCCTCGTACTCCACATACTTGCCGATGATGCCGATATTCACTTCGTCTTTCGGGTGGTAGCAGCGGTCAACCAGGTCCTTCCAGCGCGCGAGGTCAGCCTCGGGCGCTTCCTTGTGCAGGTACTTGAGGATCAGTGTGTCGAGCCCCTCATCGGCGAACCGCAGCGGCACCTCGTAGATGGAGGGTACGGTGGTTGCGCCAATCACGGCCTTTTCCTCGACGTTGCAGAACTGGGCAATCTTCTGCTTCATCTCACGGGGTAGCGGCCGGTCAGAGCGGCAGAGCAAGACGTCGGCCTGGATGCCGATCGAGAGCAATTCCTTCACCGAGTGCTGCGTGGGCTTGGTCTTCAATTCCTGGGCAGCGGTAATGTACGGCACCAGCGTGAGGTGGACAAACACCGTATTCTCGCGGCCCAGTTCCTGGCGCATCTGGCGGATGGCTTCAAGAAACGGCAGCGACTCGATATCGCCCACCGTGCCGCCAATCTCGATAATGGTCACGTCCGCGCCGTTCGCGCTCACCTTGCGCATGGCGTTTTTAATCTCATTCGTCACGTGCGGAATCACCTGGACGGTCTTGCCCAGGTAGTCGCCGCGGCGCTCCTTCAGGATGATCTGCTCGTAAATGCGGCCGGTCGTGAGGTTGTTGTCCCTCGACAGCGGCGCGTGGGTAAAGCGCTCGTAGTGGCCCAGATCGAGGTCGGTTTCAGCGCCGTCGTCGGTCACAAACACCTCGCCGTGCTGAAAGGGCGACATGGTTCCCGGATCGACGTTGAGATAGGGGTCGAACTTCATCATGTTCACGCGCAAACCGCGGCTTTCGAGCAGGCAGCCGATTGAAGCCGCCGCCAGACCCTTGCCTAAACTGGACACAACTCCGCCCGTCACAAAGACGTACTTTGCCGACATGGATGCAACCTCTTGATTGGTGTGTTGGGATTGGCCGTACCTGGTGGGCACAATCAAGTATGACAGAGTTGGGATTGCGAATAAAGTGGAAAAACCGGCAAGCTGGTCGAATCGGACAATACTTCGCCCCGTAATGCCATTGCTTTGATTGTTTTATCGGCTAACTCAAGGCCCTGCCTGCCGCCATGTTGGCGTACGGACGCAGCAACAGGAAGCAATCGGCGTTTTGGGGTCAGCGGCTCAGAAGCAGGGCTGCGCCACCAAAGCCAGATGGTCCATGGCGGAAAGTAGACATATTTTCGGCACAATCGCGCGGCAGCCTAGCGCGGAGGCGCCAGGTTTGCCACTGCGGTATCCCAGTGAACTGCGGGGTCCCTCATCTTGCAGGTCCACTCGCCAAAGCCGTTCTTGTAGCAGATGCCCTGAGCATGCGGCTGCTGCATGGCCATGCAGTTCTTGCCAACATTTGTGTGCGAAGCGTCCAGGTTGAACACCTTGCGGCAGGCGTACTCCACAAAACTCCCCCGAATCGGGTAGATCGGACTGTTCTGCTCCATGTCGTTGTATGCATCTCCAGCCTGGAAATTCCTCGGCGTCGATGCCACTTGAACTTGAACGTTTTCGACCAGGTAAATGGTGTCGCCCGTGTCCACTTCGGTTGCGCAGGTAAAAAGCTGGATCGCCTGGGCCGCCGTCGGCGCGCCGCCGGACTTGACCGCTGAGCAAATTTTAGGGTCCCGGCTTCCATATTTGGCGCCGCTTCCGGTCTGCGCACCCACCGGGAGCGACGCGGTCAGGACCAGAAATGCAATCAGTTTCATCGTTCGCATGGATCTTCCCTTCCTGAGCGGTGATATCCGCTGACCGAAGGTTCGCATTTCTCGTTGCCCAGAAACTATGCGCCACCGCAAAATCGACCCATTTTTCCGGTGGACTGTGAGGTTGCTCCATTGACTCGGGTCAAGCAGCTAGTTGCACGTCTAGGGAACCCCTGCGCAGGTGTGTGATTTTGCGGCGACAACGCGAGCGCAGTTGATTTGTTGATTGTGAATCGGTTTTCTTTCGGAAAAGACGGGTTGCTGCTTGTCTTTTTGATCCCTTGAGGCCGTTTTCCGG
>CAIWFH010000097.1 GCA_903911925.1 uncultured Acidobacteriaceae bacterium | reverse complement strand
CATTTCGGGAAATTATCAAAAAATTACTGAAGACAAATGCTGATCTGGACTTTCTGTTGGAATTGCCGGAATGTGATCTAAAAACCTTGGTGGGCTGCATAAGGGAGCGGTTTGATCAACTGGGAAATAATCACTGAAAATTATATTGATGAGGAAAAGACATGAATAAATCGGAAGTAATTCTGCAACTAGCCGAAAAATACAATCTAGCCGAGCATAAAGCGACACAAATAGTAAATCTTGTCTTTGACGGTTTTACAAATGAACTTAAAAATGGCGGCAGGATTGAAATTCGGGGATTTGGAAGTTTCAGTATCCGGGAATACAGAGCTTATAATGGCAGAAACCCCAAAACAGGAAAGACTGTGGCGGTGAAACCGAAGAAATTACCGTTTTTTAAGGTGGGTGTTGAATTAAAAAAGAGGGTTGATGGGAAATAAAACAGTCTCGGGCATAGCGCTGGACAAGCTTCCTGTACTCGATAGGCTAGGAATGTTTCATGACATAGTAGATTTAGAACGCAAATGGTGATAGAAGAAGCCAATAGGCTCTAACGGTCCGCGCGGCTGACCTGCCAAGGTGCTCATCGCATACAAACACCTTGCCGACGTCGACCACAATGGTGGTGGCTCGTAAGAAGCCATTATCAAGTTTGCATCCGAAGTCGTTTACATATCCTAAGTTGAGGAAAGGCCTTTACCTTGCAGCGTTCTCTTGCGGATATCTATCTTGCTTATCGTCATGCAAAGGGAGCCTTATATTTTGAGCACCGTGGCATCGGACTTTTGGATTTGGCGTATTATGAGTCTGATCTTGATAGCAACCTCCGCAAACTGCAGGCACGCCTAGCTGAGAATGGGGGGTGGTTCACCGGCCTCCAGCTGGGTGAGCTCTGGGTCGCCCCAAAGCGGCTCCGCTGCGCACCCAGGTCAAATGGAGAAATTGTTCGTATCGGTGGAAGAAGCGCCGCGAAGGGTTTCGATACTCTCGACGTGCAGCTCCGCCTCACCCCCACGATCGAGTTCGCAATCGTTGAGGTGCTGTACCTTTGGCAATTCGGACCAGCACTGGAAAGCGTCTTGTCGCCAAGCGTTGTGGGATATCGCCTCGATTCTCGAAACGGGGAATTGTTAAAGTCACGTCGCTGGCTCTTCGAATACTGGCCAAAACGCTACCAAGAGTTTCGCACCGCACCTATCGAGGCAGCGATCGGAGCCCTACAGCATCATAAAGAGCCAGTCGAGATTCTCAGCGCAGACCTCGCAAGCTTCTACGACACGATTGACGCTAGCTTCCTCGTGGAAGACGAGTTCGTGGCTGATTGCCTTCAAGCGAGCGGGGCTCTGGATACTGTTGCCTTTCTAACAGCAACCCAATCCCTTCTCGAATCTCATCGCCAGTATCGAATTCAAGCAGAGCGCCGCACAGGCTTAGAATGGTCAATAGGGATACCTATTGGTGCGTTGACAAGTCGAGTTGTTGCAAACTTGGCTCTTGCCAGCCTTGACCGCGTCGTAGAAAATTTGAAAGATACCATATGCTATCGACGTTATGTAGATGACATCGTTGTCGTATATTTTACGGCAGCAGATGCGTCAGACGCGCTAACAGACTCAATTACTGCTGTGCTGCCTGTAGTCGACTCCACGAATGAACCCATTGCCTTAGACGTGCGTGCACTGAGACGACCGAGGTGCCAGTTCAAGATCCAGAGCGAGAAAGTACAGGTTCACCGTGTGACTGGCGTGCAAGGTACAAGCTTTCTCCAGTCGATCAGAGATGATTTTTGTCAGCTTGTGAGCGAGCGCAGGGCATTTCTCGATACCTCTCTGTTTCTGGAGGAAAAAGCCCTGCAATTAGTGAGTGCTTGCAAGGTCGACGGCTCACCGCTAAGGGTTCTGAGGGACGCTGACCGGTTACATCTCAAACACTTTGCCCTGTCAACGACACTTGCGTCACTCGAACGTGCTTCTAGTCTTCTCGATCCCGACGCCGCGATTGCAATTGCACAGCAAACACAGGATCATATTGGCCGCGTGCTTGATGGTGAGGAGGACTGGGTTGAGAATCTCGACCTGACATTTCGGTTGCTGCGACTTTCACTTGCTACTCAGGACTGGAAGTCTTTCGACCAACTGAATACGCGAATGGATCAAACTTGGGGCTCTATTGAGGCCCTGCAGAAGACAGTAACCACTCTTAGCCACTCTGGTCGTCCAATAGATAGTAACCGTGCGTGGATTTCGCTTCGAAACTATTTACACGAAAAGCGGGTTGAGGCAATCATATCCTCATTACCTCTCACCGACCTAAAAAGAAGAGCGCAGGGCCTCAATACTGGTATTCTAGTCCGGACTAGCCGTCTCGGGACTTTAGCATTATTTCGGCGGGCTCTCCTCCTCGCCGCATCTGACCTCCGAGCTCTTGACAGGGAAGATGACAAGATCGGAGAAAATCCATTTGATAGCGTCGATCACAACTGGCTAAAACTGCCGCTGGTCGACGACCCTGATCTCTGCAGCCGGTTTGATACAATCGAATCGTTCGTCACGGAGTGCTCACAGCTTGGTGACAAGCCTTGGGCGATCGCTCCCGCGCGCCTTTTCCTGTGCACCAGGCCACCATCCTACTTCGACATTGCTCGGCGTCTCCTGTACCACGTAGAAAAGAATGGTTTCGCCTTAGATGGGTTCGAGAAGCTCCTTCGAGTCGTCAACGCAGTGAGAGGCACCCAGTACCGGGACCCGCTTGGCAAGGTTATTGACGATGTAACCGTGAGATTTCCTTATAATGAGAAGATTACTGATCTGCCATCTGATCCTCGCCTCATTATTGGCAATTTGGTCGTTCCGGAAAAACCATACTGGGATGGAGCCGCAACTAGAGTTGAAGGCTCAGAGAATGGACGGCCAGTATTGGACTGGCCTCGGTTGCGCGGTCTTGCAACGGTGGTCACTAAAGCCACAAGAATTGCCAAAGCCCCAGCAGGTGGAAGAGCCAGGCCATCCTTACTGGTTTTGCCCGAACTATCGGTACCCCGACCCTGGTTTCGGACCCTTGCGAACCATATCGTCCGGTTTGGTGGAATCGGACTTGTTGTTGGACTCGAGTACCGGCACCACACCACCAGACCTCTTGTTTACAATCAAGTTTTTGCCGTCATCCCCGGCCCATTCTTCTCTGTAGTAACTTGGCCATGGACGAAACGTCTTCCTTCCAGGGAAGAAGCGAACGCGCTTCTCAAAAGCACCCCCCCGCTACGCTTTCCGACTCCACCGACTCCACTTCATCCACGCGTAGTGGTGCATTCCACGTACGGCAAATTCTCAGTTCTTATCTGCAGCGAACTCCTCGAAGCTAGGCGTGTGGCTGACCTACTGGGGCGTGTGGAGCTTGTGCTCTCACCATCCTGGAATAAGGATACTTTTTCGTATGACCATCTCATCCAGTCCGTGGGTCTTCAGCTACACTGCATTGTGGGCATTGCGAACAACGGACAATATTCAGACTGCAGAGTCTGGGCACCAAAAGAAGAGCGCTACCAGCGCGACATGTGCCGCCTCATTGAGCGCGGCACAAATGATGTTGTAAGCGTCGAGCTTCCCCTCGCTGAACTACGAAGGATTCATCTCGGCAGGTCACAGAATGGTGATGAAAAGTGGCGACCGCTTCCGCCTGACTGGCCCTCCTAAGGCCT
>CAIWFH010000096.1 GCA_903911925.1 uncultured Acidobacteriaceae bacterium | reverse complement strand
ATAATCTTCGTCATGCCGGCTCCTTCTCCCGAGCTTCTGGTCGTTTAGCCGCAACCAGTCTACTCGGGCTCCGAAGGAGCCGGCGCTGTCATGTAATCAGCCTCCCGGCCCACTGTAGCGTGGGCGTCCCCGCCCGCGCTCAACCAAGCCGGATTTCTCAAATCACTCCTGGCAATTCCAGGGATACCCTCTGGGTCCCGCGCCGCAAGATGCTGAAAGAGATGCCCCGGGCTTTAGCCCCTGCCGTACACTCTTGTCGGCTTCGATCAAATCCTGGTCTTTTTCCGCAACCGGTTTCATCGTCCCGGAAAGCGAAATCTCTCCCACAGCCCCGAGCCGCCAATCGCCGCATTCCTATTGCACAGTCAGCGCGTTTTCAAATGAGTACGTTTGTCCATCGGGATTGGTCAATGACATCGGCGCGACTCCCGCATTCACGTTCGGCACCACGCACTGCAGCGTTGAGTCGTCCTCCATCGTGCAGGCAGCGCTCACTCCTCCAATGGTGGCTGAAGTTCCAGAGATGAATCCATTTCCTCGAACGGTCACCGTTTCGCCCGGCGTCGCCTGCGCCGGGGTCACAGTCGCCGCGGCCAGCGGCACTGCGCCCAATTCGTAATAAATCAGCGAACCTCCCCCACAGGCCAGCATCTTCCTTCCGCTAGGATCGATGGCGAGAGCGGTGGCATAATCACCGTTTGGGAACCCAGGGAACGTCAGGATTAATCGCCCGCTGCGCACGTCTTTTATTTCGATGTCTCCGGTCGCAGTATAGAGCAAAGCTCCCGATGCCGTTAGGCTGTTCTCGAGCCCGCCATACGAAAAGGGAACCACCGATTCGAGATCCTGGCCAAGTACAGCACTGCTCGCCACAAGCACGCTTCCGTCCCCATTGACAGCCAGAACCGGCAGAAAGCTCTGTGGCTCCAGGAGCTGAATCGGAGCGCTGAAGGCATCCGTAGCCGAGTCGTATTTCCATACGTAGCCCGGCGAGGGGGTGCCAGTATCGCCCTGGCCAAACAGAATCATGCTGCCATCCCCGCTCGAAGAACCCGAGTTGGGTAACACGCCGAAAGGGCCAGCGGCGGGAATGTTGGTGCGGTTTTGAACCGTCATCGTGGAAAGGTCGATCTCCCGAACCCCGCCCGACGTCTCATACCCCAGGAGGACCACAAATGCCTTTCTGTTCGTTGCAACGACCGGCATCTTACCCCATAATTGGAGCGGATCCGAGGGCTGAAGCACGCTGGCGACAACGCTTGTCCTGCCGGCAAGGTCGAACACCACCACGCTGCGGTCGGTCGGGTCGGAGACCACCAGCCTGGAGTTGTCCGGGGTGATTGCGACGGTTGACAGAACAGCCTTCGAACTCACCAGCGACGATTGCAAAGGCTGCAGCAAGCTGCGCGTCCCCGGATCGAATACCATCACCTGGTTGTTGGTCCCCACGAGATAGAAGCGGTCGCGCAACGAGTCATACACCGCCGAAGTGTACTGTCCGGAGCCGACTGTCACATCCTGGGCAAGGAATTGCACGGCGTTCTTCACTGTGTCGGCGGAACCGTCCGTGAGCGTGAGGGTCAGATCGCCCCATCCGGTCGAACCGGGGTGTACGCGCAGGAGGAGCCCCGTCCGATATTCGGGATCAATTCCAGCCAGTTGTCCGCCCACCGCCACGGTCCGCAAATTTGTCCGGTAATCCAGGATGCCGTCGGCATCGACCACGACGGGGCCGAAGACTGTCGGCGGCAGTGCGTTGGGAGAGATCCATCGAACGTGCGGGACATAGGAATAGCCATTGGGCAAAAGCACCGCGTTGTTTTTGGCATCCGTAAGCAGCACCGTAACCGGCCCGGTGGTTGAAGCCGCCGGGGTGGTCGCGGTGATGCACCCGCCCACAACCAGGTCTTTCGTGGCGGGGCTTGCCCCAAAGTATGCCTCTTCAGAAGAATCGACTGAAGCGGCCTGGTATCCCCCGTTCGATAAACAAGATTGCACCTTCGTTCCGCCCGCGGGCGGTCCCCCGTTTGGGCTCACCAATCCCGATCCCTCCACATAGAGTTGAAGCGGAATCTTGGGCTGCAGGTTTGCTGCACTCATCACAAACGCGCCTTGATCGTTGGCGCCGATCACCCTGTAGCTCTCGTCCACATCCGAGACGATGCCTTGGTTCGTCGAGGCGATGGAGAAGCCCTTATAGCCGGCCAGGGTGCCCGTTTGTGAGTTCAAAGCCGCAATGTCAAGATAGTCGCGGATATAAAGGTATTTCCCGTCGCGGCTGAAAACGAGACCCGACCAGCCTGACGAGCTCGCGGCTTTGTATTGGTACTGCTGCTTGAGGTCCCGATTGAATACGGTGATCGTGCCGCCGTAGTTGGTCGCGAACTGCGTGCCGTCCGGATTTGCGATCAGCTCCATAAAATTTGAACCGGGCCCGGAGTTCACATACCCCTGGGCATCCGCGGAATAGAGCGCCAACTGCTGGCCGTACGTGGGAACAATAAGATACTTTCCATCTAGCGACCGCGCCGGCAACGGTCCGGAAATGCCACCGCCTGCGGTCGAGCTTGGAGGGTTTGCCTGCGCGAATGTATTCGTCACGGGATCGTAGGAGACCAGATTTCCGCTCCCATTTCCACTCCAGTACGCCATGGCGGTCAGCATGATGCCGTTCGCCATCAGGTAGGGCATCACTGCTTGTGGGCCCCCACCCGGAAGGGATAGATAGGAAGGCGGAACTTCCACCTGGCCGGTAATGTGCAGGGCCGACGGATCGACAAAATACACGAACGGAGTACTGGTTCCCACTGCCAGCAGGGCGTTATCCGGCGAGAGGCTCAGGCCCAGCGGGCCCGGGACCGTGACCGAGCCTACCCGATGCCCATCTTCCGTCGAGTAAGCCTCCACTTCGCCCATGGCTGGATTGCTGAAGAAGATTTCCTTGAGCTTCGGGTCATAGACCGGCAATCCAAAGTTCGTGGAACCATATTGCGGCACATCCGGAGCCATGAAGTAATCGCCGGGAAAGGCACGTCCAAACGGAGCGGCGCTCACCTTCACAGTTGCCGAACCGGACTTGGCGGAATTCTTCGTTGATGTGGCCGTTAAGGTCGCTGTTCCAACCGCTTTTGGCGTGAAAACGCCATTGCTGCCGACGGATCCTGTTGCTGCAGGGCTAACCGTCCAGGCAACAGCCGAAGAATAGTTCCCGGTTCCGGTGACAGTCGCCGTACAGGCGCTCGTCTGCTTTGTCGTGATCGCCCCTGGCGCACAGGCGACAGATACCGACGTGACGCCAGGAGCAGCCACCGTCACCGTGGCCGAACCGGACTTGGTGGCATCCTGGGTTGAGGTTGCCTTGATGGTGGCTGTAGCGGCCGCAGTCAGCGTCAGTGCGGGCGTAAACACTCCCGTGCCGCTCACCATCCCGGCGCTCGAAGGGCTTACCGTCCACTTGACCCCAGTGCTAAAGCTCCCCGTCCCTTTCACAGTGGCTGCGCAGGCGCTGGTTTGTGCCACAGTAACCGCAGCCGGCGTGCACGCCACGGCAACCGAGCTAATCGCGGGACCAGCAACCGACACCCTCGCAGTGCCGGATTTGGTCGAGTCCTGGGCCGAAGTTGCCGTGACTGTGGCTGCGGTGGTTCCGGTCAAAGTCGAGGTTGGCGTGTAGACGCCCGTGCTGCTCACGGTGCCCGCCCCAGCCGGATTCACCGACCAGGATACCCCCGCGTTGAAGTTGCCCGTTCCCTTCACGGTCGCTGCGCATTGGCTGGTCTGCGCGGGCGTGACGGACGCGGGAGAACAACTGACGGCGACTGAGGTAACAGTTGGTCCGGCCACAGTGACCGTCGCCGAACCAGACTTGGTCGCATCCTGGGTTGACGTTGCCGTAATGGTAGCTTTCGTCACGGTATTCAGCGTGGATGTAGGCGTGAAGATGCCCGCGCTGCTCACCGTGCCGGCATTGGCCGGGTTCACCGTCCAGCCAACGGTGGAGCTATAGCTCCCGGTACCTTTTACCGTGGCCGCGCAGCTGCTGGTTTGCGTCACGATAACCGTGATCGGCGTGCAACTCACAGCCACCGAGTTTATGGCCGGTGGTGTCACCGTTACCGTTGCCGATCCGGATTTGCTGGCGTCCTGCGTTGAGGTCGCGGTGACGGTGGCCCTTGAAACCGTCGTCAGCGTAGAGACTGGAGTAAACACCCCCGTCGGGCTCACCGCGCCGGCACTTGACGGGCTTACCGTCCAGGTGACCGTGGAGCTGAAACTGCCGCTGCCTTTCACGGTAGCCGAACATGCGCTCGTCTGTTTAAGGGTGATCGAAGCTGAAGGACACGAGACGGAGACCGAAGTGATGCTCGTGCTTGCCTGTCCGGTTACCGAAACAGAGCCTGCAGCGATACGGCCCGCGCATAATACCCAAGTGAAGAGAATGATAAGAGCGATCTTGCGGCTCATGGTACACCCAGCTTGAATTCCGCGGATTTCGAAAGATATGGTTGCCGGAAGTCTACCACCGGGAGCCCCAATTGCAGATTATTTCTCGCCATGCGCTAACCTGTCATTGAAAGCTCTGTGTTCTCTGCCTGGGCCGGCAACGTTGTTCCTGTTCCCCGCCGTGCAAGTGTCCGCATAAGTTCCGCGTTTTCGGGAATCTGCCTTCCAGGTTCCTCAAAACAACCAACTTACGGGTGAACCATCCTTCCAACCCATTGAAAACAGCCAATTTGCCCCAAACACCCTGCGGCGGGGTGGGGGGAGAACAAACCGAAGCAATTCACGGAACCCTCGCTGCATCTATCGCGTAGAATCGCGTAGACTGCTGCCGAGGAGCCAACCGCCTTGCCTGAAGCGAATCCGGCCACCCCTGCGCGAACGCCGCTGCGCACCGCCCTGTTTCTCGCCGCCCTTTTTGCCGCAATCAAATTCCTCGTCCACCTGGCCAGTTCCCTTTGGGGTGTTCATCTGGGTTATGGCTTCTTCCGCGACGAGTTGTACTTCCTGGTCTGCGGCCGCCACCTCGATTGGGGCTACGTTGATCAGCCGCCCTTGGTCGCCGTGCAAGCCCGCCTCGCGGAGTTGCTCTTCGGCCTCTCCCCCACCGGCATCCGCATCCTCAGCTTCGCCGCCGGAGGCGTAACCGTAGGCCTCACCGGCCTCATCGCCTGGCAGCTTGGCGGACGCCGCACTGCCCAAGTGCTGGCCATGACCGCCGTCCTCGCCGCGCCGGTCTTCCTCGGCACTGCCAATTACCTCTCCATGAATTCCTTTGAGCCTGCCCTCTGGATGGGCGCGCTGCTGGTGGTGCTGCGCCTGGCCGACGGCGGCGCCGGCCCGCGCGCATGGCTTCTCTTCGGTCTTCTCGCAGGCCTCAGCATTGAAAACAAGCACTCCACCGTCTTCTTCCTGGCAGCGCTCCTTGCGGGTCTTCTCATCAGCCCGCAGCGCCGCATCCTCTGGTCGAAATACTGCGCTGCCGGAATAGCTCTGCTCCTTCTGTTAGCCCTGCCCAACATCCTCTGGCAATGGGCTCATCACTTCCCCACTTACGAAATGCTCAGCAACGTCGCCCACTCCGACAAGAACATCAAGCTGCCCCCGCTGGCCTTCCTCTTCCAGCAGACCAACATGCTGCTCATCGTCTCGGCCCCGCTCTGGATCGGCGGTCTTGCCTGCCTCCTCTTCACCCGCAACTCCCGCCCGTGGCGTTTTGTTGCCTATACCTACCTGGTTTTCTTAGCCATGATGATGGCCATGCACGCCAAGGATTACTATGTCGCTCCCATCTACCCCGTTCTCTTCGCCGCCGGAGCCGTAGCCCTGTGCGAACTCACCCGCCGCAGTTGGCCGCCCATTGTCTATACAGTGATTCTCGGCTACCTGCTCTTCCGCGTTACCGCGCCCATCATGCTCACCATTCTTCCCCCAGACAAATACACGGCCTTCGCCGCTCGCTTTGGCGCCAACAGAGTCAAGACTGAGAAGTTCTCCGGCCCCTTGCCGCAATATCTCTCCGACCGCTTCGGCTGGCCCGAGATGGTCGAGGGCTTTGCCGCCCGCTACAACGCGCTTCCTCCCGATGAGCGCGCCCACACCGCCATCTTCTGCCACAATTACGGCGAGGCCAGCGCGGTGAATGTGCTCGGCCCCAAGTACGGCCTGCCCACCGTAATCAGCGGCCACCAGAACTATTTCTACTGGGGATGGAACGGCTACACCGGCGATTCGGTGCTCACTCTCGGCAACCATCGCGAGGACTATCTAAACGACTATGAAGAGGTTGTCGACCTCGGCCCCTTCGACGCGCCCTGGATCATGGACTTCGAGCATCACCACTACTTCTGGCTGCGTCACCGCAAGCGCCCCTATGCCGCCGACTGGCCCGAGTTCAAGTTCTGGTACTAGAGCCAGCCAAATTTTCGGCGCAATTCAAGCCGATTTTCTCCGGCCGCGAACAAGCACCCCAGAGGCAACCGCGCCCGCTGATGAGGCTTCTATATGCCTTGAACGCGCGGCCCTCGCTTGAGCGCCGCTCGCTCGCGGGACTGGCAGGGGCGTCTGGTTTTCGCGATTTCCCTGGCTCGCCGATGACGAAGGAGAATCGCAATGGCGGTCATCGGACCCTGCCGCTTGCCTCTTGATCGGAAAATTCCGCACTCTCAGAGAGGAAACCATGTCTCATCCATCCCGAACACTTCAAAACGTCGAAGAGACATTACGATCAGTCGTTGGGAACCTCTTCGATAGCCAGGACGGATTCCAGAGAATTGGCGAAGACTTGAAAGATGAAACCCTTAAGCGCTATTTCCTTGAGGAATCGCTCAACCGTGCGCGGTTCCGCGGCGATCTTGAAACCGTGCTCCACCAGGAAGGCGTTCACGACGTTACGGAGAACGGAACCGTAAGCGGAGTTCTTCACCGAACCTGGGCCGACATCAAAGCCGCGCTGGGCGGGGGAGATCACGCTCTCCTGGTAACTGCCGAACAAGGTGAGGACGCAGCGAAAAAGGCGTATCAGGAAGCATTGGAGAAAGACCTGCCGCTGCCCGTGCGCCAAATTCTCGCAACGCAATCGGCGCATGTTCAGGCGTCTCACGACTATGTACGAGCAGCGCGCGATAGCACCAAATATAGAACGGGACCATCAGATCGAAAAACGGCGCGGACAGTGGCTCGGCTGGCAGTGCATTCGCGAGAGACGGTTTAGAAGATCGTCTCCCGTGCTAATCTCTTTTACTTAGATGCCCCAGCCACTCGCCGCGCCAGCACATACCGTATCCGCCGACCTGCCGCGCGTTCTCGGCGCTCCGCAGGCCACGGCCATCGTCGTGGGCACCATTATAGGCAGCGGCATCTTCCTAGTTCCCCGCGAGATGATGCAGGACACCGGCTCCTCTGCTCTTGTCTACCTGGCTTGGATCACCGGCGGTCTGCTTTCGCACTTCGGCGCCATGACCTATGCCGAGTTGGGCGCCATGCTTCCCTACGCCGGCGGCGAGTACGTCTATCTGCGCGGCGCTTACGGCGACGCAACCGCGTTCCTCTACATGTGGACCTGGTTTGCCGTGGCCAAGCCGGCCTCCATCGCCGCCGTCACCATCGGCCTTACCCGAACGCTCGAGTTCTTCCCAGCCTTCGATTGGCTAGGCTCTCCCGCCATTGGCGGCCCCATCCCCCTGCTCTGGTCGCAGCTTTTCGCTATCGCCGTAACCTGGCTCATCACCGGCCTCAACTATCTCGGCATCAAAAAAGCCGGCGACTTCCAGCTCATCTTCACCATTCTCAAGGCCGTCTTGATCCTGATTGTGGCAGGTCTCTGTTTCGCATCGGCTTCCGGCTCGTGGTCCAACTTCTCCACCTCGCTGCCCCACGCAACCGGCGGCTTCAGCGGCTTCATGCTGGCGCTCATCGCCACTCTCTGGGCCTACGACGGATGGAACGACCTCACCATGGTGGCCGGCGAAGTGCGCAGCCCTGGCCGAACCCTCCCCATTGCGCTGATCGGCGGTCTCTTCATCGTGGGCGCGCTCTTCATGGCCACCAACGCCGCCATCCAGTACATTCTTCCCGCCGCGCAAATTGCCGCCAGCGAGCGCCCCGCCGTCGCGGCTCTTACTGTGGTTGCCGGCCCCGCCGGAGCCGGCTTCGTGGCCGCGGCCATGGCCCTCAGCATCTTCGTCACCCTCAACGGAACCATCATGTCGGGCGCGCGTATCCCCTTTGCCGCCGCCCGCGACCGGCTTTTCTTCCGCCAATTCGCGCACATCAATCCTAGGTTCCAGTCCCCTTCGACATCGCTAATCGTCCAGGGAGCGCTCTCGACGGTCCTTCTTTTGTTTCTCAGCCGCTTTCAGCAGTTTTTTGAGCTTGCTGTCTTTGCCGAGTGGCTCTTTTACATGCTCACGGCTACCACAGTCTTCGTGTACCGCCGCACCCGCCCCGATTTGCCGCGCCCCTACAGAGTTTGGGGCTATCCAGTGCTCCCTGCTATCTTCGTCGCCTGCGCCACAGTCGTCCTGATAGCAAGCTATGCCGGCAACCTGAAAGGCTCACTCCTCGGCACCGCCCTTATCCTGCTTGGCCTGCCCGTGTTTTGGTTCGTGCGAAAGATGTATCCTGGACCGTCTGCGGCATTGGAAGGAATTACGAAATGATTGTGGCAGGAAAGAAATCAGAGGTTTATTGGGGAGAAGGCAACTGGATAATTTTAGACATCGGCTTCTCTAACGATGGAAAGACCTGTGGGTTCGCGTTGGGCGATGAAACCACACGATTGCTTCGCTTTGGAGAAACCCGAAAACTCATCATCGACCAAATAATGAAACAAAAAGGCCGAGTCAACTTGGTGATCGAGGCGCCACTCTCTGTTTGCTTCGACCTGCGCCGAAACCCCAAGGGTAGGTCTGTTGAGAAGCAGGATTTGAATAGCCGCTACTGGTATGTAGGTCCTGGTTGCGTCGTGATGACAGCTGCGATGTACCTAATTCACGATATTCACGAAGCAATCAAGCATTCGCCAAGCGTTGAAGTTCGCTTGTTTGAAGGTTTCGTCTCTTTCAAGAAAGGTGCGTCCGATCATCGCAAAGATGTTCAAGACCTACGTGAAATTGTGAAAAATGCACATCTATGGCAAGACAAGATTTACGATCCCGGACAATTGAAGCAGGGCGAAACCGACGAAATAGTCAGCGCATTTCGGGTTGCAGGTCTGGATTGTGGCGTCCCAGCGGTGATCGTCGCATAATTCGCCAGGCGACACCTACCGATTCAATCCCAGCCTTCTCGAAGCGGCCGCACATATTCATCGGGGTCTTCTCCGTCCGAAAGATGCACACCCGCCCCCCGCAACTCGAGTAGAGCCTGTAAAGGTCGATGCGGCAGCGAAGAACTGCTTCCAAGCGAAGTAAGCTTGTCTGAATCTGCCATTTGGTCACGCGAGTCACCCGGATTGGTATCGTTTTCCATCGCGCTCCTTAATTTCGCCGTCCCGCCACTTCCTTATAAACCGCCGCGTACTCCCGCGCCGGCTGTTCCCAACTGTAATTGCGCGCCATTCCATTCAGCATCAGCCGCTTCCAGCCGCTCTTGTCTTGGAACGCAGCCAGCGCCCGGTCGATAGCCGTCATCAGCCCCGCCGCGCTGTAGCCGCCAAACTTGAAGCCGGTCCCAGTTCCCTTCTCCGCATCCCATTCTTCGATGGTGTCGTCCAAACCGCCGGTAGCACGCACCACGGGCACTGCGCCGTATTTGAGCGAATAGATCTGGTTCAAGCCGCACGGTTCGTAGCGCGAAGGCATCAGGAACATATCCGACCCGGCCTCGATCTTGTGCGCCAGCGAGTCATCGTAGCGAATCTGTACGCCCACGTTCGCCTTGTGCCAGAAGGCCCAGTCACGGAAGAATTTCTCATATCTCGGCTCGCCTGAACCCAGCGCCAGCACGGCGACATCGCGATCGACCAGCAGAGGCGCAATCTGCTCCACAAGGTCAAAGCCCTTTTGCGCGGCAAATCGCGACACAATGCCGATAATCGGCGTTGCCGGGCCAACATGCTCCATTCCAAACGCATGAAGCAGATCCTCGCGGCACGCTGCCTTGCCGCTCAAATCTTCCGGCGAAAATCTCGCCGCCAGGTGCTTGTCCGTCGCCGGGTCCCACTTGGCATAGTCCACGCCGTTCAAAATCCCGCGCACATCCGCCGAGCGTCCCCGCAGCACGCTGTCCAGTTTCTCGCCGAACTCCGGCGTTTGAATCTCCTCGGCGTATTTGCGGCTCACGGTTGTCAAAATGTCTGAGTAAATCAGGCCGCCCTTCAGAAAGTTGAAGGTGTCGAACTGCTCCAGTTTGTCCATCGTGAACAGGTCCCAGGGAAACAGCAGCCGCTCGGTAGTCGGCGGCGGAAACCATCCCTGGTAGCCGGCATTGTGAATGGTCAGCACCGTACCCGCGCGCCCCAGTTGCGGATCGGCTGCATAAGTAGTGCGCAGGTAAACGGGAATCAGCGCCGCCTGCCAGTCATGCACGTGAAAAATCTCCGGCACGCCCAGCAGTTTCGCGGCTTCAAGCACCGCCCGGCAGTAAAGCCCAAAGCGCTCCCAGTTGTTGGGAAACTCCCCGCCCTTGGGGCCGTAAAGTTCTTCCCTGTCAAAGAGTTCCGGACAATCCATAAAGTAATACTGCACCCCTGCCCGCTTGCCGCCGTCCACAATCCCCGCAAAGCGGTTGTAGTACTCGAAAGGGATAGTGATGGAACGAATTGCATACTTCCACTCGCCCTCAATATGCCGCTCCACCCCGGCATAGAGCGGCAGGTAAACCGTAACCTCGTGCCCCAGTTTCACCAGTTCCGGGGGCAGCGCGCCAACAACATCGGCGAGCCCGCCGGTCTTGGCAAAGGGAACGCATTCAGAAGCGGCAAAGACGATATGCATCAGGGCAAGTCTACTACGCTCATCCTTTTAAGCGCATTCGCGCATTGCCCCGCCGCTCTCATCTACCATCAAGGAAGCCCATGCCCTCCAAACCCAAGCTCGGACAAAACTTCCTCAACGACACCGATGCCGTCCAGCGTATTGCCGCTTCCCTTGGCGATCTCTCCGGCCGCACCGTAGTAGAAATTGGCCCCGGCGCTGGAGCCATTACCGGAGCCCTGGCCGCCCGCGCCGCCCATGTGCTGGCCGTCGAGCTGGACCACGACCTTGCCGTCCACCTGCGCTCGCAGTTTTCTCCGGAGCGCGTCACGGTCCTCACGCAGGACGTTTTGCATTTCGACTTTGCCGCAGCCGCCGCGGCCGCCGGCCATAGTCTGCCCGTGGTGGGCAACCTGCCCTACTACATCACCTCGCAGATTCTGCTCAAGCTGGCAGCCAGCCATGCCTCGCTCGACCTCGCAGTTCTCATGGTTCAGCGCGAAGTGGCCGATCGCATTGCCGCAGATCCAGGTTCGCGCGACTACGGCCTGCTCTCTGTGACCGTGCAGTTGTACGGCCCGGTGCAAAAGCTCTTCACCCTGCCGCCCGCCGCCTTTTCTCCGCCGCCCGACGTCCACTCCACGGTCTTCCGCTGGCGTTTCGCGCCCCGCATCGAGGAGTTGGGTATTGACGAAGCCGGCTTCCAGCGCTTCGTGCGCCAGGTCTTCGCGCAAAAAAGAAAGACGCTATCGAATAACCTCCGCGCTGCCGGTTATCCGCCGCAAGCCATCGTAGCCGCGCTTGAAGCCGCTCAAGTCCCGGCGCAGGCGCGTTCTGAAGCGCTCACCGTTGAAGCGTTCGCGTCCCTATGGAAGTTCCTGGCAAAAGAAAGAGCCACTCCGCTTGGCGAAGTAGCTCCTTCTGCTGAAACTCCATGAATCTAGTGGTGCCCACCACTGCCGCCACCGCTGCTGTGGCCTCCGCCGCCACCTCCACCACCGCCACCGCTGTGGCCTCCGCCGCCACCTCCACCGCCGCTGCTGTGGCCTCCGCCGCCGCCAGCGCTACCACCGCTGGGGTGTGAACTGCCGCCGCTTGAGGGATGGCCACTCGATCCGCCACCGCCCGATGGATGACTTGGAGCAGACACGGAGTGGCTCGGAGGAGCCGGACGCTGGCTGCCAACGTAGAATCCCGGCGCTGTCGGATTTGTCGGACGAACCCCGGAATTTATCCCGCCGGGCACCCTCGCCCCCCCGGCATTGACAGGTTGCGGGCGATTCGCAAACCCTGAGTTCGAGCCTTGATACACCGGCCGCGATGCGACAGGAATATCCGGTCTAATAGCATGTCCGGCAATCACCACCGGGGTATTCCTGTCACGCACCGGCAGAACTCCCGTCACGCCGCCCAGCCGCCGGCTGACCGGAATGACCGGTTGCGCTATGATCTTTGCCCTGTTTCCTGAAGGGCCGCTAATGGGTCGCGGCTCAGGCCGGCCAGGACCGGGATGCGGCCGCCTGGGTGGACGATACCCGCCCGGCCCGTAGCCCACGTTGTGTCGCCAGCCGCCCATACCCCACCAGGGATTGCACATCCCTCCGGGCGCCCAGCCCCAGCCAAACGAGTCAAAGTAGTTCCACGAGCCGCACTGGTAAGGCAGGTACCCCCAGGCGTCGCCCGAGACCCAGATGTATCCAAAGCGCGGCGTAAACATCCAGTAGCCGTTCCCGTACGGGTCCCATTCCGGGTTGGAAGCGTCGGTAGGCGACCACACGTAGCCCTGTCCCGGTACGTTATACCAATTGCCGTTGGAATCAAGGTCGGCCCAGGCCGGGTTGTTGCTATCGGCAAAGCTCTTGGTCGCAGCGGACTGCGAACCGTACTCAGCCTGCAGAGCCTGGTCCCGATCGGCATTCCAGGCATCCCATGAATCGGTCTCAATCGTCTCCGAGACATTGTTGTGAGTCGGGTCGGCGCCGTTGAGCGCCACGCTTTGCCCGCCGCGCAGGTCAAGCGCCGTGGCACTGCCGCGCTCAACGTGGGCATTGCCTGAAAAGACGGCCAGTTCTCCCGGAGGATTATCCAGGTTGATCCGCACCACCGTGAATCCGCTCGCGGTCACCACCGCATCGGCAAATCGAATGCGCATCTGCGCGGTGCTGCCCGCCTGCACTTCAAAATATGCGAGGCCGCTCTCCAGCACCATCTCCGATTCTCCGGTGCCGTCTTGCCCGCGCAACACGCTCAAAGTCAATGAACTGTTGGGTGAAAGGCGCGCCACGCTGCCATCTTCAAACTGAATCTCGGCCTGTCCGCCACCGGACGTGGTTACCTGGGTTCCCTCGAAAAGAGGCGTATTTGCTACGGCGGGGTCCGCAAGCACCTCGTCGCCCTGCGAAACCTGCACTTTTCCTTCTACGCTGCTCAGGCGCACCCCGCGCGCCGCCTGTCCGGAGTCATCCGCACTCAAGCGTGGCGCCAGCAATGCCGCGCCCAGCGCCATTGCCACCAGCCCCGCCACGCCGGCGCCGCGCCATCTCATTACCGACCAGTTGTCTTTCATGATTTCCGTCCTTCGGGGCCAGGCCCCGTGACACCATCCACCGCTCAATACATCTCAACCTGTTTAAACACCCGAAGCGGGGAAAAGTCGTGGCGCAAAGCCTCTTGAAACCATGACTATCTCTCCGCTTTATCCAGCAACACCCGGGCCCGCTTTCTTACCCGATCCAGCACGTTTTCGTCATCCGCTAGATGTTCAAGGATACCCCTGATTGTGCACAACTGTTGCGCGCGCCCGTCTGCCGCCGCATCCACCAGGTACTCCATCTCCCTGTCCAGCCCAAGGGGATCGTGATGCAGAAGATTCTCAAGCCGCGCGCCTTCGGTCACCGTGTTTGCAACGGATACAAGCGAATCCGAGAGTTCCTGGATCTCCTTGTCTTTCGAATAATTGAACTCGCAGATTCCTTCCCCTTCAGGCCCGCTGTAGCTCAGCTTCTTCCACCCCTGGAATGCCACCTTCAAGTGACTGTCGCACTGGCCATTGAACATGTTGTGCCGCTGGGCGGTCTGAAACACTCGCTGGGCAAACTGCGGAGTCATGCGGATTTCGCGATCCACGGCAAGAGGTTCAATCCCGTTCTTCCCATCGGCGGGCTGGCTGCCAGGTTCCGAGCGAAAATGCCCGTTGCCATCGGAATAAATCGTCAGGGTCCAATGCGAAGGCGAAAGACCCGGGTTGGAGAAATCGAACTGAACCACCGGACCAGCCGCGCTCCATCCCAACGGCGCCAGGGCCGCAGCCGTCAATGCAACCAACAGCGCCCTCATCGCCCCGCTCCCTGCGCCATAAGCGTCTGCGCGGTGTGAATGTGGCAGATGGCCACCGCAAGCGCATCGGCCACGTCAAAAGGCTCGGGCAACTCAGCTAGTCCCAGCAGGCGCGCCACCATGAACTGCACCTGCTCCTTCTGGGCCAGCCCGTAGCCCACAACGCTTTGCTTGATGCGCAACGGAGCGTACTCCGCCACCGGCAACTCCTGGCGGGCCGCAGCCAGCAGCGCAACTCCGCGCACCTGCCCCAGTTTCAGGGCCGACTTGGGATTCACTGAGTAAAAAACCTCCTCGATCGCCACCACCTCGGGCTTCCAGCGCTCCATCTCCGCTGACAACTCTTCGAATACCTGCTTCAGCCGCTGGGGCGTGGTCTTGCTTTTGGCCAACCGGATGGCCCCCTTGGCTTTCAGAACCAGACGGGGCTCCCTGGCGGCGGCGTCCGACTCCACAACGCCAAACCCGGTCGTCTCGGTCCCGCAATCGATTCCAAAGACCCGCATCAGCCTGAGTTTACCCCACATGCATACTCTCGTCACATCCTATAATTTGACTCGCTCGATTGCCGGTTAGTAGCTTCGTTGGCAGTTTTAAATGCCTGAAAATATTTAGTTTTCTAATCAAAAAACATCTTCCCATCCCTCATTTCGGGCAAATACAATCCCGCCAAGTACCAACACGCATTAGTACGAGGAGATTTTATGGGACGCTCGTTGTTTCCATATGTCTTAGCTGTGTCCTTGCTTTCTGCAACCTGCCTTCAGGGCGCAACACCCGCCCCCCAACCTCGCATTACCCTTGTGGATCGCACCTCGGCTGCCGGCGCCGAGCCCAACGCGTCGCCGGGCATTCTCCGCAAGCAGATACCCGGGTTACCCCTTCGCGAAGCGCATGTCTTCGCTCAGCGGGTCCAGTTGGGCGCACCTGTGACTGAAGTCGTCGAGGTGGCCTTCAACGCCTCCACCAAGGTCACCGGCATTGCAGCCACCAATGACTTCCACGTGGAAGGCGGAACCTGCCGCGCCAACCAGGTTTATGGCCCCGGCGACACCTGCACCGTCCTTGTGGCCTTCAAGGCAAAGGGGCCGGGCAAGCGGGCCGGCCTTGTCGGGTTCTCCACCGCCGAAAAGGCATCGCCGGAGTCCGTCGGCGTACAGGCCGAGACCTACGGCCCCGCGCTCTCCTTCATCCCGGCGCAGATCACAACCATTCCGCAATCAGTCGTCAATGGCGCTCCCATGTTCTACGCGCCCGGCGACGTGGTCGTCGATCTGGGCGACAACCTCTACATCACCGATCAGTATGTCGGGCGAACCGGCGGCCAAAAGAACAGCGGCCGCGTCTACCAGTTGGACTCCAGCGGGTCGATAGCCACGCTCATTGGCGGCGGCACAACCCACATGACCGCGGCCACACCCACCGATCACAACCTCAATGTCTACCTGGACCAGCCCATTGGCTTCACCGTGGACCCGACCTTCTTTTTTTGGACTGCCGAGAAAAACGCGCACTCCATCGATGTCAGTTTCATGGGCGATACCTACGGTTTCGCTGGCCTTGGCGAGAGCAACATGAGATCTTGTCACGTAAATGATGCCTGCTCACCGAGCGACGTCAAACTCGATGCTCCCTCCTGGCTCAGACTGGCGTCCAACGGCGATGTCATCTTCGAGGATATTGAGGAGTTGGGATCCCTCAGTGTCCTGGGCGGGCTTCATGATCTCGTCGAGATGTTCTATGCACAGCCCTTCGGCCTGGACGGCGCCAACAACCTATATTCCTTGTTTCAAACAGCGACCGGCACGCCCTGCCAGATTCTGGGGTACAACCTGGACGCAAAGACGAACTGGATAGCCTCCGGCAACGGCCGGTGCGGCTACGCCGGCAATAGCGTGAAGGCCCTGACCGCGCAGATGGGACAAAACCTGGGCGGCATCACCTTTGACGGTGCTGGCAACATGTACTTTGTAGACAGCGACAACAACGTCATCCGCCGCGTTGACAGCTACAGCGGACTCATCCGCACAGTGGCCGGCAACAACGCATTGGGTGCCGGATACACCGGAGACGGCGGCCCGGCCACCGCGGCCACTCTCAGCCAGGCCACCGGCGTGGCCGTCGACTCAAACGGCGTTCTCTATACCGCCAGCCAGAACCCCGCCCTCGCGCTGCTTTTGGGCAATCCGCCCAGTTACGTGCTCCGCCAGATTGGCCCCGCCGGCCAGGCCAACTTCGGCTTCACCATCGTGGGCAAAACCTCAACGGCGCAGACCGTTCAGTTGACCAACACAGGCAACGACGATCTGATCGTCGCCAACCAATCGCTGTCTGTTACCAGCCCCGGCGACTTTGCCATCGACCCGATGACAACCACCTGCAACTGGACCGCGCCGCTCAAGTCCGGCCGCAGTTGCCAACTGGGCTTCCTCTTCAAACCCACGGCCCCCGGCGTGCGCACTGCCACCGTCACCCTTGCCGACAACACGGCCAGCTTCCAGAACACCATCAACCTCTCCGGACTCGCTCTGGCCAGCCCCGCCACACCCGCATTTGCCTTCAACTCCCCTGCGGCCAACGCCCAGTTCCTGGCTGGCGCGCCCATCCCGGTCAGCCTCACAGTGGCCAACAACATCGCCTTCACCCAGGCGCCGCCTACTGGAACGGTCACCGTGACGGCAGTCAGTTCAGACCTGAAGACTTCGCTGTCCTATGGCCCAAACACGCTCATCCCCACGCCGGGCACCAGTCAAAGCACTATTCCTTCGTTCAACATCAAGGGTCTGCCTGTCGGAAAATTCACGCTCCAAGCCAACTACAGCGGCGACTCGATCAACGCCTCTGGCTCCAGTTCACTCGTCCCGATTACCGCCATCCAGGTAACGCCCACCGTCACTGTCACCAGTCCAATTGCGAATGGCAGCTTTACCTATGGTGCATTCGTTACGGGTAACGTCACCGTTTCCAACGCGGGCACGACTCCGGCTCCGCCCAGCCCGCCCACCGGCACGGTCACCTTTGCACTCACCAATCTCTCCAACAACACAAAAACCACCTCCGCTGCGCAAACGTTGCTGCCCGGTTTCAGCGGCAACAGTTCGCTCCAGTACCCGCTTCTGTACAACACTCTCGCCGTGGCCAAGTACTCCATAACCGCGGCTTACAGTGGCGATACCGCCGACGCGGTTGCTACCAGCGCCGCCGTCACCTTCTCCGTCACGCAGGCCCAGCCCTATATCAACTGGGCTACACCTGCACCAGTCACCACCGGCACCAAGCTCTCAGCCACGCAGCTCAACGCCACGGGCATTTATAACAACAATCCCGTGCCGGGAACGTTCGTCTACACTCCGCCTGCGGGCACCGCTATGAACACTGTGGGCAATATCCCGTTGAATGTTGCCTTCACGCCAACCGACAAGGCCAACTACCTTTCGGCCACAGGCACGGTTACGCTGGTCGTCAACAAGGCCGTCACTTCCGTACCCAAGACAACCACAACTCTCGCTTCGGCTCTCAACCCAGCCCGCAAAGGCCAATCAGTTGTCCTCAACGCCGCGGTTGCAAATCAGTCCGGCTCGGTTACCCCGGGCGGAACAATCACCCTCTCGGAGGGTGGCAAGAATCTTGCCGCTGCCTCGCTTGCCGGCGGCAAGGCCAAACTCTACCTCACCGGCCTCAGCGTTGGAACCCACGTGCTGACCGCCGCTTACAGCGGCGATTCAAAGCACCAGGCCTCCAGTTCGCTGCCGCTGCAGCAGGTTGTAGTAACTGTCACTTCAACCAAGCCTCTTTTGGAGCCGAACGGCAGTCAATGATTGGGGGCGAGAACGCTCAGCCTTCACTTAACTCGACGCGACCGGATACCGGCCGCGTCGCTTCGTTTATTCGTCTGATTCAAATCAAGATAAGAATCCTGGCATTGCTCGGAGTTCACCTCGGCTGCCGCCCTGCACGCTCCGCCCGCCTGCATCTAATTCGCGCTTCTCTTCTTCGCTCATTTTCTCTGCAAGTTTCTTGGGAAACGGCCTGCATCCGCAGCTCTTTGAATGTGCCAGATGCCACTCGATCCGCTCATTTGCAGTTGCCCTCGCGGGCATCTTGTGTCCCTCGTGCCACTCCCGATTCATCGTTCCTCCGGGCCCATTGCCGCTTGCATTCTTCCACTTAGCTACCCCCCAACGCAACGGCGGCCTGAGCGCGTCGCCCAGGCCGTCGCCGGTGATCTGTGGGTATTGGACTAAGGCCATCGCGCTGCCGCGAGTGCCTGGCATCTTCTCTTCCGCCTCTTTCCATGCGGCAATTGCTCTGTAGCGATACCCGCGAAGGCGGGCTCCACGGCGACAAACTTCGTCGTTCGGGATTGAAATCGCCAACCTGCAAATCGCAGCCTGGAATGCAAATGAATTGAAGTTGCGGGGATGCCCGTGCGACGCCATCTCGCTGGGGCAGCCCATGGGTCTGGGGCGCGATGCCCTAGGCCTCAGTCACCTCACGTACCAAACATCTCGAACAGTCATTTCGCATCAGCTGGATCAACCTCCTTTCCCGTGTTTGGTTAATCTATGCTGACCGCTGTTCCGCGTCAAGTGGTGTTTTCACCACAATATTTATTTGCCACTAGTCCCTGAGTCCCCAGTCCCTCAGTCCCTGGTCCCCCATTTTCTTCACCAACTGTGCAGCCACTCTTCATCGTGCCCAATGCGCACCGGCACTCTGAACAGTTCGCTCAACCTGGCCTCGGTAAGCATTTCCTGCCGCGAACCATCGGCGACGATTCTCCCGTCGCGCATCAGGATAATCCGGTCGATCTCCGGCAGAATATCGCCAAGGTGATGGGTCACAAGCACCAGGCCGGTTCCCTCTTGTGCCAGGCGCCGCAGAGTATCGCGCAAATCCCGCTGCGCCGCCAGATCCAGCGCGTTCGAGGGCTCGTCAAGCAGCAGTTGCCGCGGGCGATGCACCAGCGCGCGCGCAATCAGGATGCGGCGCTTCTCCCCCGCCGACATTTCGCCCACCAGCTGCGCGGCCAAGTGCTGGGCCTCCATCCGCTCCAGCGCCTCGTGCGCCCGTTGGCGCATTTCATCTGTGACGTGGAGATTTGGCCAAAGCGTGGAGGCGGAGAAGAAACCCGCTATCACGGCATCCAGGCCGGTTGTGACGGCGGTGCGCTCACCCGGCAACTCGCCTCCCAAAAGTCCGGCGGCCACCACGCCGAAGTGCTGCCGAAGCTGGGTCAGGTCCCAGCGTTCGCGCCCAAAAATGCGCACCTGCATTTCCGGTTGAATGATCGGATAAAGCTGGCAGGTCATGGTCAGAATCAACGTGGATTTGCCGCAGCCGTTTGGGCCCAGGATGGCCACGTGCTCCCCGGCGCGAATGGCCAGGTTCACGTCGTGCAGCACAACGTGATCGCCGCGAGCCACGTTTACATTGCGCAGGTCAAGAAACGAAGAAACGGCGTCGCCGCTCGCCGCTGCCTGCTGGGAAAGAGGGCTTTCAATCATGCTGTCCACAGGTTCCAGCTTATCCGAAAGAGCAAGCAGTGCTACCAGGCCAGGCTAATCCGTCAAACCGCCGCGACGGTTTCCCCTGCTCTGGTACATCCGCTCGTCGGCGCGCTGAATTAGTTGCTCCGCAGTTTCGCCGGGACGAACCAGGGCCGCACCTACTGAAATCGAAAGCGCGATAGACCGCACATCGTTGCTGGGTATGTAGGTCTGCTCTACAAGAATCTTGCAGCGCGCTGCAAGCCCGGCCAGAATCTGCTTGTCAACATTGCCCGCAATCGCCAGAAACTCGTCGCCTCCCCATCGCCCGACAATATCGGTTGGGCGCATCAACCCTGTAAGCGTCTTGGCCGCTTCTTGCAGTGCGCGGTCCCCACAACTGTGGCCAAAGGAGTCGTTAATGCCCTTGAAGCGGTCCAGGTCAATCAACAGCACGCCAAACGGATCTTTGTGTACTTCAAATTCGGCCAGGGCCGTGCGGATTGACATCTCTAGAAAGCGGCGATTGGGCAGTTGAGTGAGGTGGTCGAGAAAGGCCATCCGCTCCAGCGCTTTGGTCTTGCGCCGCGCTTCATGCTGGGCCGAGTCATCGCTGAAAATTTCGATGGCCCCTGTGACGCTCCCATCCACATCGCGGATGGGCTGTACGCGGACGTTTACCGGAACCCGCCGGCCGCGCTTGTGGCGCAGAAAAACGCTGGCCTGGTGCAACTCCCCGTCTTCGATGCTGGCCGATAGGGGACAACCGCTGCGGCACAGTTGATTCCCCGTGGAGTCAACGTGGCAAAGGATGTCGTCCTGGCAGCGCTTGCCCACGATCTCTTCCGGTTTGTAGCCGGTAAGACGAAAAGCCCCTTCATTCCAGTAGAGAATCCGCCGCTCGCGATCCACAAAATAGACGCCGTCGCTCATGTGGTCCAGCAGTTCTTTATAGAAGCCGGGATCGGCAAGTCCGAGCATTTTTTCCGGTTCTGTGGGTCTGATACGCACCCCCGCTCCGCACATCATACTTCGACTTGAGCGAGGAGTCTGCACAAAACCGGGCGACCGAGAGAGAACTGAGCTGTGGGCGGGCATACGATTGCCGCGGCACCTGCTAGATTAAATGGGTCAACATCAAACACCCTATGTCCGATGCCTCCCAAATTCTGATTCCACTCGGCTTCCGGTTTGGCGCTGCCAAAGCCGGGCTCAAGCAGAGCGGCCGCACCGACTTTGCGCTGATCGTGGCGGACGCTCCCGCCACCGCCGCCGCCGCCTTCACCGCCAACCGCGTCACCGCCGCTCCGCTAATCGTCGACAAGCAGCACCTGCGCGCAAGCGGCAGCAAAGTCCGCGTTGTGGCCATCAATGCCGGCAACGCCAACTGCGCCGCCGGCCAGGCCGGCCTTGATGCAGCGCGCGCAACCTGCCAGGCCGCCGCCGAGATCTTCGCCTGCAGTCCAAACGAGGTCTTCCCCTCTTCGACCGGCATCATCGGAGTTCCGCTGCCCGCTGAAAAGCTGATCGCCGTTCTTCCTTCGCTCGCGGCATCATTGGGCGCGGAGTTCGATCACTTCCAGCAGGTTGCGCAAGCCATCCTGACCACCGACACCGTAGAGAAGACAGCCTTTGCGCGGCTCGAAATCGGCGGCCGCGAAGTGCGCATCGCCGCCGCCTGCAAGGGCTCGGGGATGATTCACCCCCAGTTGATTCCCCACGCCACCATGCTGGTCTACATTCTGACCGATGCGGCCATCGCCCCCGCAGTGCTCGACGGCTACCTGCGCCAGTCCATCGAAGTAAGCTTCAATCGCATCTCGGTAGACGGCGACACGTCAACCAACGACACCGTGCTGCTGCTGGCCTCGGGAGCCAGTGGCGCGGAAGTGGACGCAGAAGACGCCGAATTTGCCGCCGCGCTCACGCAGGTATGCACCTCGCTTGCGCGGCAAATTGTGGCCGATGGAGAAGGCATCACCCACGTCGTCGAGTTGCACATTGAAGGAGCGGAAACCGACGCCGATGCGCTCAAAATAGCCAAGGCCATTGCGCATTCTCCGTTGGTGAAAACCGCCTGGGCCGGCGCCGACCCCAATTGGGGCCGGCTTGTTGCGGCAATAGGCTACTCCGGCGCAGAAATCGACCCGGAACAAATCGACATCTGGTTCGGCGAGTTGCCAATTTGCCGCGATGGAGGCCGCGCCGCCGATTTCGATGAAGTCGCGGCCCACGCGTATATCGCGCAGCCGGAGTTCTCCATATCCATCCAACTCCACCAGGGCGCAGGAAGATGCGTCTTCTGGACCACCGACCTGACCGTCGAGTACATCCACATCAACGCGGACTACTCAACCTAGATCTTCAACACTCTGTTTCTCCACGAAGGTTGGGTGCCCCAGGTCCCGATTTTGGGACCTGGGATACCGCAACATTCAATCGCCAGACGAGAACGCGGCATTCGCACTCGAAAGAAGGAAAGAAATGTCACGACGGGAAAAGTTGACGCGGCGGGAATTTGTGCAGCTTGGCGGTGCCGCTGCCCTGGCCATTGGCACAGCTTCAAAAGCCAACGCCCTGATAAACGCAAATGGCCCTGCCCCCGAGCCGGTGTCGTCGCCGCACGCGAAGAGCTACCTGGACCTGGGGCAGCTCAAGTGGCAGGTGTGCGGAGTTACCCCTTACGTGTGGGGCTGGGACAGATACGCCGACATCCACGATGCGCCGGACGCCGAGATCCACCCCATGGATGCGCCGGTGCCTGGATCGGTGCAGCAGGCGCTGCTGAATGCGGGCCTGCTGAAGGATTGGAACGTCGGCCTCAACGCCCGTGAAGCGGAGTGGGTTGAAAACCGCGACTGGATCTACCAGACGACGATTCCCGACGACTGGATTCAGGAAGGCAGCCAATTGCGCCTGCACTGCGCGGGCCTGGACTACGCGGGAAGCATCTTACTTAACGCCGTGCCGGTGCTTGATTTCAAAGGCAGCTTTACGCCCTATGAAGTGGACCTGAAACCGCATCTGAAGCCCTCAGACAACGTGCTGCAAATCTGGTTTCAGCAGTCGCCCCGATGGCTCGGCCAGTTTGGTTACACCTCGCGCATGAAGGAGTGGAAGCCGCGATTCAACTACACCTGGGACTGGATCGTTCGCCTGGTGCAGGTCGGCATCTGGGACCCGATCACCCTTGAAGTTGTTCGTGGCGGCGAAATCGGTAAAGTGAAATGCTTCTCCGATGCCGCGCTGGAATCCGGAACCGGGAGCCTGCGCCTCACAGCAGCAACAACGGGCGGCAAGTTTGTTCAAGCTGTCCTCAGAGACGGCGCCCGCGTCGTTCGCGAAGAAACGCTCGATGCCGGCAGTGGCACATCTGAAATCACCTGGGCCAAATTGGCGGTGGATCTGTGGTGGCCGAATGGCTTGGGGAAACAGCCGCTCTACGATCTCGACATCCACCTGCTCGACGACCAGAAGCGGGTCATCGACGAGAGGAAACTGCGCGTCGGTTTCCGCCATATTGAGTGGAAGCGCACCAAGGGCGCGGCTGCCGATGCCGACCCATACCTTTGCACAGTGAATGGCAAAGAGTTCTTCCTGTTCGGGATCGATTGGACGCCGATTCTGCCCAACTTCGCTGACCTGAAAGAAGACGACTACCGCAAGCGCATCGAGCTTTATCGCCACCTGGGCGTGAATATCTTCCGGGTGTGGGGCGGCGGATTCCCCGAGAAAAACTGGCTCTACGACCTGTGCGACCAAAACGGCATCCTCATCTGGCAGGAGTTTCCTCTCTCGAGTTCCGGCCTGGACAACGACCCTCCCGACGACGCGGAGTCGATTGCGCAAATGGCCGCAATTGCTGCCGTGTATATTCAGCGCCGCCACCACCACGCGAGCCTGCTGCTGTGGTGCGGCGGAAACGAACTTGCTGAGGACCGCGCCGGACGCACCAGTGCCCATCCCAACTTTACGATCGGCAAACATCCAATGATGGTGCGGCTGGGCGAGGTAGTGCGGCAGAACGACCCGGGACGCCGCTTTCTGCCTACCAGCCCTTACGGCCCCAACGGCAGCTTCAGCCGCGAGAACAGCGGCAAGGGGCAGTATTGGGATGTGCATGGCCCGTGGACCTTTGACGGCCCGGTAGACGGCGCGTGGCGCGATCTGTGGGAGCACGGCGACGCCATGTTCCACTCGGAAATGGGCGCGCCCTCGGCGAGCTCGGCGGCAATCATTCGCCGCTTCAAGGGCAGCCTGCCTGAGACGCCTGGAACGCATGCCAACCCGCTATGGAACCGCCAGCCGATGTGGATCGAATGGCCCAAGTTCGCCCTGGAAAAGGGAAAGGAGCCCGCGTCCCTTGAAGAGTTCTGTGCATGGAGCCAGAAGCGGCAGGCCGACGCGCTGGCGCTTGCCCTGACAGCCACGAAATCGCGCTTCCCTGCTTGCGGCGGCATGATCGTGTGGATGGGACACGACTGTTTCCCATGCACCACCAACACATCCATCATCGACTTTGACGGGAATCCAAAGCCGGCCGCCCTGGCTCTCAGGGACGTGATGAAAAGGACATAATTGCGGATGCCAAAAGCGACAACCACAAAGAACGGAACAAAAAAGGGCGCAACCGCGATCACGGAAGCTCTGCCTGCGAAGAAGACCTTCTCGCTCATCTCCGATGAGAAACTGCTTTCGCTCTACGCGGCAATGATCAAGTGCAGAATGCTCAATGAGCGACTGCAAGACGCTTTCGCGGCCGGCAGGTCCAAGGCTGACCCTGCGGCCGCCGACGAAGCCGCGCTGGTCGGCGTGGCCATCGGCCTGTTGCCTGAAGACATGATCAGCCCGTCGAATCGGGAGTTCACCGCCAGGTTCGTCAAGGGCGCGCCCCTGGCCGGCGTGATTCGCGATTTGAAACGCCGTACGCGCAGGAACAGCCCCCCGCTCGCGCCGGGCTCCGTTTCGTTGATTGCAACCGGCCTGGCCCTCGCAAACAGGATTCAGGAAACCAAAAATATCGCCGTAGCCTTCCTCGGCAGCGAATCCGATGCTTCCGGCTCTTGCGCTGAAGCGCTTCACTTTGCCGGCGTCAACCAACTCCCAATCCTCTTCGTCAGTCGCAACAGCCGGCAAGTGGAAAGAATCGACTTCAGAGCCATTGGCGTTCCCCACATCACGGTAGACGGGAACGATGTGGTGGCGGTCTATCGTGTGGCCTGCGAAGCGATCACCCACGCCCGAAAGGGGAACGGCCCCACGATGATCGAGTGCAGAAATTTTGCCCTGCAAGCCGGCAAATCGCCCGGCCTGCGCAAACAGCCGGGGCAATTGAAGAACGGATCAGGCAACGATCCGATCGTCAACATGGAAGCGTACCTGGCGGCCAAGGGACTGCTTGGCAAAGAATTCAAGGGTGAAATCACCGCTTCCTTCACCAGGAATCTGGATGCGGCGCTGGAGTCTGTTGGAAGGCCCGCATCTGCTGCGAAAGTGAGGTAACGGCGCACGAGCCTCGCAGAATCGCCGACGCAGCCAGCCAAGTTATTGAAATGTTAATCCTCTGTGTCCCATTAGCCAGCCTCTGCCTTGGAGGCCGGCGCGAGGCCTCGCGAACTCAATTTCCAGGCATCTGAATGATAGAGTGAGGAAATGAGCGTGAGTGAACGATCGTCTTTGGCTCCTGTACTCCATTGCACAGCGGTGCTGGTGGGACTTCTGCTTTTGACCACCGGCCCACTTTCATCTGAACAGCCGGTGGCGCCCAGCGATGCCGAAGCGGCGATTGCCGGGCAATCGGGCCGCGACTCAAGCCGCCCCGCCCCCGCATGCCTGCCCGCCCAACTCGGTTCGCCCTTCATCCCCGTCGACAGTTGGGTCTACCCGGCCATGCTCAGGCTTTATGGCCTGGGATATGTGGACCACGTTTTCCTGGGGATGAGGCCATGGACGCGAACCAGCGTCGACCGCATGCTTGAGCAGGCAGGGACGCGTATCCAGGACGCCGATGCCGGACCGGCTGCGGACGAAGCTGAAGACCTCTATGAAGCCCTGATGCGCTTCGTTCGCTTTGACATTGAGGGGCCATGCCTGGTGCACCGGGGCAAAACACATTTTGAGTCGGTCTACTCCACGGCGCGCGCTATCAGTGGCACGCCGCTGCGCGACAGCTTTCACCTTGGATCGACGATCGTCAATGACTATGGCCGCCCCTACGCCAGCGGCTTTGACAACTACTCAGGTGCCAGCGGCTATGTGGGGGCGGGGCGATTCACCCTGTATGCGCGCGGCGAGTTTCAGGGCGCGCCCTCGGCCATCGGATACTCGGCCGGGCTGGCCCAGACACTCTCAGACAACGACGGAACCACCTACACCTTCAGCAATGCACAGAACTCCACCACTCCTATCCCGCTCAACGATCTTTCGACTATTCCTTATGGGCCGATTGGCGCAATCACAAACGTCCGGGTGTTGGAAGCGTACGCCTCGGTTCAATACCTGAGCCATGTGATCTCGTTTGGAAAACAGGATGACTGGCTTGGGCCCGGCCTTGGCGGCGGCATGGCCTACTCGAACAATGCAGAGAACATCTACTCGTTCCGCATCAATCGTATTGAGCCGCTGCGCATTCCGCTCCTCTCCCGGATTACGGGCCCCTTCCGTTACGACTTCATCATTGGACAACTCAAGGGCCATGTTTACCCCATCGATCCCTGGGTCCATGTGGAGCAGATCAGCTTCAGGCCAACCGAGAATCTGGAGTTCGGCTTTGAGCGCACCGTGATCTGGGGCGGTAAAGGCCATGAACCCATCAACGTCAAAAGCTTCCTGAGGAGTTTCTTCAGCTTGACCGCAGTTCAGCAGAACACGAAGTACAGCCGCTCTGACCCCGGTGCCCGGTTTGGATCTTTCAACTTCTCTTACCGGCTTCCGTTTGTCCGTAACTGGCTCACGCTCTACACCGACTCTGAAGTGCACGATGACGTATCGCCTGCCGATGCGCCGCGCCGCGGATCATGGCGGCCCGGTCTGTATCTCTCCCATGTGCCGGGCGTTCCCAAACTCGACGTTCGCCTTGAAGGCGTCAACACGAATCCGCCTGTCAACACCAGTAAAGGTGGCACCTTCATGTACTGGGAATCAGTCCAGAGAGAAGGCTACACCAACAAGGGCGTTCTCTTTGGCGATTGGATCGGGCGTGAAGGCAAGGGCGGCCAGGCATGGGTGACCTACCACTTCAGCGGCAATGAGTGGTTTCAGGTGGGCGCGCGCAACCAGAAAGTAGCCAGGGACTTTGTCCCCGGCGGAACAACCTTGAACGATATCAACTTCCAGGTGGTCAAGCGTATCGGCAAGAACTTTGAGATAAACGGCAACTTCGCCCTCGAGAAATACAAAGCGCCGATCTACCAGGCAAACCAGCAGACGGTGACCACCACCACCATCCAGTTCACCTGGTTCCCGCAGCGCAGAACCAGCTTCTGAAGTGGTCCCGCTGACGCGGAAGAAACACTGGGAGCCATCTCATAAACGGGACTCCCCAGGATGCAGAAAATCTCATTCTGAAATGCAAGAAGTGTCAGGGCACGACTTTACAGCTTGCTGAAATACTCGCGCGGGCGGTAGGCCGGGGATTTATCCCCGGTGTAACATGAATCAAATCAACGAGCGCTTTAGCCCCTGAGGTATGGTCTTCGGGCTTTCTCTCCAAACCCTCGCTTTTTTCCGCAAGCTGTTTAGTCGTGCCGCAACCGCCACAAAATCAGCGTTGGGCTCTAGCGCAGGCGTCTTGCTCTTCGGCGGCTCACTCCAATTCGCGACAATCTCCGAAGCCTGTTGGGAGTCCTCTGCGTGCCAAGTCTTGCAAATGGAATGGCCCTGACGTCGAGTCCTGAACTTCTTTACGAACATGTGTAGTTTGAGATTCTGAGACCCCGGCAGCAATTCCTCTGTCATGCACTGTTTACTAAATCGGATTCGTCATCCATCTCATTTCCGTGCTAGCATCGTTTCCACGATGCGCTCCGTCCAGGAGCTTTTCCCAGTTCGAGCATCGCTGTCACATAAAGTTCGCCGGAATCCACAAAGGAGGGCGGACATGGCTTTGTTTTCCGCGCCTATCGCAACGGCGGGGCTCGCGGCCCTATTGCTGGCAACCTCTCTTTCCGCGCAGACCGAAGACGAATCCGTATCGTCGAACCAGGTTTCGAAGGTACGCATTGTCCGCCTCAGCGAAGTCAGGGGCGCGGTGCTGCTCGATCGCAACAACGGACGCGGTTTTGAGGATGCGACGGCCAACCTGCCCATCGTTGAAGGAAGCCGCCTGCAGACCGGCACGGGCGTGGCCGAGGTCGAGTTTGAAGACAACAGCACCATGCGGCTGGCTCCCAATTCGGTAGTGGAGTTCCCGCAGCTCGAACGCCTTCAGTTGGGCTCGACGATGACCTCCGTGCAGTTGTTGAAAGGGATGGCTTACGTGAGCCTCCTGAAGACGCGGGGCGACGAGTTCCGCCTCTTATTCGGCCAGCAGAAGCTGCTACTCCCGCCCGCAAGCCGGATTCGGCTCAAGGTGGACGGCTCCGAGGCCCAGTTGGCAGTCCTCGATGGAACGCTGCACCTCGAGGGCGCCTCAAGTGCGATGGATGTTCCAAAGAAAAAGACAGTTACCTTCAACATCGCCGGCCAGGCTGAACCAAAGGTTGCCAAAGATATCGCGGAAGATCCCTACGACACATGGGACAAGGAGGCAACCGGCTACCATGCGCGAACCGCGGCACTGGGCGCCGTCAGCAATTCACCCTACTCCTACGGCTTGAACGATATGAGCTACTACGGCAGCTTCATGAATGTCGGCGGCTGCGGATCCATGTGGCGACCCTATTTTGCCAGCGCGGCCTGGGATCCCTATTCAAATGGTTCCTGGGCTTGGTATTCGGGCGCGGGCTATTCCTGGGTATCCCCCTATCCCTGGGGATGGACTCCGTACCATTCCGGCACTTGGTCCTATTGCGCGGGCACCGGTTGGGGATGGCTGCCAGGAGGCTCATGGTACGGGTTGAACAATACGATCGCGCTGGGCGCCAGAAACGGACCCGGCAACCCTCCCCAACGGCCCGTAAGTCCGCCCCGCGTGGGCCAACCCACAATGATGGCGGTGAACCTCAGGCCCCTGGTCCACTCTGAAGCGGCTTCGCCGGAATCATTCGTCCTCCGCCGGGATTCGGCGGGATTGGGCGTTCCGCGAGGCGGCCTGGGCAAGCTGGACAAGCTTTCGCAACAGGCGGCAGGCCGGGGCACTGCGTCGGTGCCTATTTACCAGAGTGCGCCCTCGGCTGTGGCCAACAACCGAAACGGGAGCTCGCCCATGGCCCCGACGGCCATTCACCGGGGATCTCCACCGCCTTCAGCAACGGGAACACAAACGCCAGGCCAGAGTGGTTCCTATGGCGGACGGAGTGCAAGTCCGGCCGGTCCCAGCCAGGCGCCCGGACCCAGCCGGTCCCATTGACGCGGTCACTTAGCGCGGGGGTGGGTGTTGTCGTACACCTTCTCTAGTTGCGCGGTGGTCAGTTGCGTGTAGCGCTGAGTGGTGGAGAGCCGCTCGTGACCCAGCAGTTCCTGGATGGCGCGGAGGTCGGCGCCTTCTTCCAATAAATGTGTTCCGAAGGCGTGGCGCAGCGTGTGCGGATGCACGTCGGCAGAGAGGCCGCGCAGAACAGCGATCCGCTTGACGATGCGCGCAACGCTGCGGGTGGTCAGCCGTGCCTGCCCGCCGAGCTTGCCCAGCCCGCGCAATTGCAGGTTGACGAAGAGCGCCGGGGTAGTAATGCCTTTGGCCCCTTCGGCTGCCAGTAGGGCCGACCGCTCGCCGAGATAGGTGCGCACAGCCTCGGCTGCGGCATCGCCCAGCGGCACGTAGCGCTGCTTCTGGCCCTTGCCGCGCACCAGGATGGCTTCGTTGGCCCAGTGAATGTCATCCAGATTCAGCCCCGTCAGCTCCGCATTGCGGATGCCGCAGCCGTAGAGCAGTTCGAGTATCGCAGTATCGCGGGCCGGCCAGCTTGCCGCGTCTTCGCCCACCGACTCCACCACGCGGTTCATCTGCTCGATGCTCGGCACGCGCGGCAGGTGCTTGGGCAGTCGCGGCGTGGCCACCAGCGAAGCCGCATTCTGCTCCACGTGGCCGGTGCGCGCCAGCCACTTGAACCAGCTGCGAATAGCTGCCAGTGCCCGCGCTGCCGAGGCCTTTGACAGGCCGCGATCGTAGAGCGTGCCCAGAAAGGCTCGAATGTCGGTATGTTCGATTCGGTCAACAGCCGCGTCGGTGCCGAAGCGCTCAACGGCCCAGCCGGCAAAGCCTGCCAGTTCACGTTCGTACGCGCGCAGGGTATGCACTGAAGCGCCGCGTTCGTTGGCCAGCACACGCAAAAAATCTGCCACCAGAATATTCAGGGGAGGAATGATGACCGGAGCCGCGGATGCGCTCATGCCGGCACCTTGACAGGCTTGGGTACCAGCCGGGGGCCGAGCCGGGCGGCGGGACTAGCCTCCGCATCCTGCACAGCGCCTCGCCTCGTTGCCCGCGGGTGATGCAGGCGATGCACTTCCTTGAGCCGTCCCAGCGCGAGATGCGTATAGACCTGTGTGGTCGAGATATCGGCGTGGCCCAGCAGCAGTTGCACACTACGCAGGTCGGCGCCGTGCTCCACCATGTGGGTGGCGCAGCTGTGGCGCAGGCGGTGCGGGCTGGCAGTGGCGTCGGCCGTCTTTACAATCTGCCATACCCACTGGCGCGTCAGCGGCATGCCGCGGAGCGAGAGAAACAGCCGCACCCCATCCCGCTGCGTGCTTTGAACCTTCACACTGGTTTTGCGCGCGGAACTGATGCGCGCCAAGTGCGGCCTGCCCACCCGCAAATACTCTTCAAGAGCCTGCAGCGCTGAGCGTCCCAGGGGAACAATCCGTTCCTTGTCGCCTTTGCCGCGCACGTGCACGCGCCCGGCGTCGAGTGCCAGGTCGCCGGTAGAGAGCGCCGTTACCTCGGAGACGCGCAACCCGCCGGCATACAGCAGTTCCAGAATGGCGCGGTCGCGCAGCGCGGTTGCCCTCGCCTGCGGGTGCTCGGCGGCCAACCCGGCGCGCTCCAGCATCTCCGTCACTTCAGGCTCGGCCAGAGACTTGGGCAGTACCTTCCAAGCCTTGGGCGATTCAATGTTGACCGTGGGGTCGTGATGGATGCGGCGGTCCAGCATCAGCCACTTGTAGAATCCGCGCAGGCAGCTCAGTTTTCGAGCAATCGACCGCGAGTCGATGCCGTGCTTGCGCAGGTGTTCCATAAACGCCGCCACATCCTGCTGGGCGGCGGTCATCAGCACACCGTGACGGCCCTCAATGAACTCGGCAAAGGTCTTCAGGTCGCCGTCGTAGGCCTCGCAGCTGAGCGGGCGAAGGCCCTTCTCCACGCGCAAGTACACCTGGTAGTCCTTCAGCAGCGTTAAGTTCCCAGCGGTGTCCACATCCCGATTATCCGCGCCTTGAAGCCGCCCGCGACGGCCATGGGCCGCTTACCGAACCTCGTTCATCAAGGAATCAACTTCATCACCCCGTGCGTTTTCTTGACCAGACCAAAACCAGAGCAAGTGTGCGCTGCCTGCTTTTATGCAGGGCGGTCACACCCACTCCCACCTGCTGTGTTTCGGGCAAGTTCTCTGTTTTCAGTGCGCTGAAAGTACGGATCTACCACAAGTTGGCTGTTTTGAGGAACATGAAAGCGACAATCCTGAAAACAAGGAACTTACGCGGGACCGATTCGCCAGATCGGTCCGGGCGAGATGCGGGTGGCCCCGAACCTCAGGAAGCGAGCGTTGCCTCCTAACATGGGTGCCCCTGGTCCCTCGCCTTTGGGGACCAGGGAGACCACGAATTCCAACCGCCCACTCCCGGATTCTGGCTGATCCGGATCCATTGCCGACGAGAACGAAGCCGCAAGCGCCGTGAATTTTCGACGGTACCAGAATTGATCGGCATGGACTGAGGAGAGCGTTTCGTGGCAATCGTCGCCTCTTGGCTAAATATCTGAAATGCATCCGCGATCCAAACTCTGCCAACGTACGGAAGCAACGATCGGCTGCATTTCCGGCCCCCTATAGAAGCGACAACGGCCTGCATTTCCGGCCCCATAGGGAAGCAACGACGGCTTCATTCTCGGCCCCGTAGGGGCCGAGGACATTAGCCCAGGACAAGTTCGCGCCAGCGAACGCAGTCCTGGGTCAGCTTCCAATCGAACCTCAGCCCCGTAGGGGCGGCGCGAAACTGCCAACCTTTCCGATTGTTCCCATTTGGCGACAAACCATGAGCTATCGTCGTCATCCAACACATCATCAACCAGGCCGTCAAATCCGAATCCACGCAAAGCCCGCCGTAAGCCAGCGAGAGCGGCGCGGGTTCGCTGACTCGAACCGTGGCGTGGGTTACATCCAACGCAGCGCTGCCCAGGGGTATAATGCCTCGACCATCAGCGCTGTGAGGAGAAACCCTGTGCAAGTGAGAAAGCAGCTCCGTTCGCTGGCGTTTTTTCTGTGTGCGTGCCTTTCGGTGCTCTCCGCAATTTCCCTTTCCGCTGCAGCGCAGACGCCCCCTGCCAACGAATGGCTCTGGATGGGCGGAAGCAACATGGCCAGCAATGGGCCGCCGAGCGCTCCCGGGGTGTATGGAACATTAGGGACGCCTGCTGCCGCGAACATTCCTGGAACCCGGTGGGGGGCTTCGGATTGGACAGACAGCAGCGGGGATTTCTGGCTGTTTGGGGGCCATGGCGTCGATGGCGGTGGAATTTACGGATACCTCAACGACCTATGGAGGTTCAGTCCCTCGACGGGCAAGTGGACATGGATGAGCGGAAGTAACACGGTCGCCCATCCGCCCCAAACCGACGTTCAGGACTGCGAGACCGGGTATTTTGACTGCGGACAGCCTGGCGTGTACGGCACCTTGCGAACGCCTGCGCCGGCAAATATTCCCGGAGGCCGGACAACAGCAACGAGTTGGACGGACAACAGCGGCAATTTATGGCTGTTCGGGGGCTATGGCTTCGGTGCTTTTGGCACTGGAGGCGACGGCGAACTAAACGACCTGTGGATGTACAACCCCACCACCAACGAATGGACATGGATGGGCGGGGCGAACACCGCGCCGGTGGATTGCAATGGATGGCCCGGAGTCTACGGCACGCTGGGAACGCCGGCAGCAGGAAACGCCCCCGGAGGGCGCGAAGGGTCTGTGATTTGGACGGATGGCGGCGACAATCTCTGGCTCTTTGGAGGATGGGGCTTCACTGTCAACTTCCCGGGGTATCTCAACGATCTTTGGAAGTTCGATCCTTCCTCGAAGGAATGGGCCTGGATGGCCGGGAGCAGCACGGCAAATCCCACCGGAGTGCATGGAGAACTGGGAACGCCCTCGGCCGGCACTGTCCCGGGAGGTCGATGGGTCGCCACAAGCTGGACCGATAGCAGCGGCAATCTTTGGCTTTTTGGGGGCCAGGGCTACGATGCCAATTCCTATTTTGGCTATCTGAACGATCTTTGGGAGTTGAATATTTCCACGAATCCGGTCCAGTGGACCTGGATGGGCGGAAGCAGCGCGATTCCGCCATCCTGCGCCGGAAAGGAGGTCGTGGTGGGCGGTACGGACTTTGGCCTTCTCAATTGTGGACAGCCAGGATTGTATGGCTCGATCGGAATACCTGACGCTACAAATGTTCCCGGAGGCCGCGATACTGACCTTGCCCTCAGAATGCGTATCTCTTAACCGGCCGGGTTTTGAGAATTAAATT
>CAIWFH010000095.1 GCA_903911925.1 uncultured Acidobacteriaceae bacterium | reverse complement strand
CCCGGTACTGACCCCGTGGCTGTGCAGGAAGAGCATGATCTCACGGATCTGCATCCCCTCCTGCCAGGCATTGGCGATCCGTTCCCGGCGCTTTGGTCCGATCCCGTCCACGGACTCCAAGTCGGCGGGGTTGTTGCCAATCACTCCGAGCACTTCCGCGCCGAAGTGTCCAACCAGCTTCTTCGCCAGGACGGGGCCAACTCCTTTCACGAAGCCGCCGGCCAAGTACCGTTCAACGCCCTCGCACGTGGTCGGAGGGACGGCTTTCAGGGTTTTGGCCTTGAATTGGAGTCCGTGCTCCTTGTCCCGGACCCACCAGCCTTCAGCGGTCAACCACTCCCCGGCGCTCACCGCCGGCAAGGAGCCAAGGACCGTTACCTGGTCCCGCTGCCCCCGGACCTTTACCCGGAGCACGGCGAACCCGCTCTCCTCATTGAAGAAGGTGACCCGCTCCACGAGGCCGGCGATCTCTTCCGAGGGGGTTCGGGGTTGTGGGGAGGTGTCCTTCATCCTGGTCGAAGTCTATGCCCCGGAATACAACTCCTGCAGGCTGAACGCACCTTCTCCACGTTGGTGCCTGTGGGGCACAGACCCTCGGCAACCGTATAGGTGAACGACTGCGGCTCCGTTTGGTGGAGACGTGCAGGGAAGTCGAGATGCACGGCCAGGACTACCGCCAATCATCGGTTCGCGAAGATCAAGTCAGCGCGCCCAAAGAGGGAAGGGAAGTGACGCCGGCGAGCGCTGCCCATTGACTCCCAAAGCAGGGTAGGGAAGGCGTCACAACTTCCTTACCGCTTCCCTCTGACTGAACCGCAACTTCTCCGGCACATTCGCTGCACACCGGGTTCGGCCTGACCTCTGGAAATCGCTATCAAAGGGCGCACGGTAGCTGATGCCGGATCAGCCCTCCTGAAGATGAGCGGCAGAATCTGCGCTAGCCGCTTCTAAACAGGAGCCACTTTCACATCATCGCTCACAATGCAATCTGTGCCGGCGTTCGGCAGAGGTCGTGATAGGGACGTACGGCTAATACTCAAAGAGACAGTACCCAGCGAAGCATAGACTGGAGACAGGGGTGCCTTAGGGTGTTGAATGGACTATGACGAAGTGTGATTGCACATTTTTATCGAATCAGTGATATGAGTGCTTTCACTAAGGACTGCCGGAGGCGAGTTCCCACCAGCGGAAGACCTATAAGTCGGCTCATCAGTGGCCTGAGGAGAAGAGGAATGCTGAAGGACGGCGCGCAAGACAGAATTCCTGCATACCCGCCAGAAGAGTATTTCGCAATGAAAGTTATTCGCCGGGCCCGCGGAACTGAGGGTTTCTAAATGACGTTGCCGGGGTACGCAAAGTAATGGATCAAGGCGAGCTCACGGGGCGGTTTTGCGCGCGACCGCAGAATATCGCGTGGTTTCTCGGCGCCGGAGCTTCGGCCACGGCCGGTTTGCCTACAGCAACGGATATCATTTGGGATCTCAAGCGCCGGTATTACTGCCGGGAGGAGAACCAGGACATCTCCCGTCAGGACATGCAGAATGAGTCAATCAGGGTACGAATTCAGGGTTTCATGGAATCCTGCGGCTTTCCAACGTTGTGGGCGGCGGACGAATATCCAGCATATTTCGAAAAGATTTTCGGCGCGGACAAAGAGCGGCAACGCCGCTATCTGAAGGCCATTCTTTCCGAAGATCGCGTCACGCTGTCTGTGGGCAACCGTGTCTTGGCGGCGATGATGGCTTCTGGTCTCTGTCGCGTGACATTCACGACGAACTTCGACAGCGTTCTGGAAAAAGCGGTGGCTGAAGTGGCAGCTCAGTCCCTGTCACCCTATCATCTCGAAGGCTCCTCCTCTGCTAATCAAGCCCTGAACAATGAAGAATACCCTCTGTATTGCAAGCTCCACGGAGATTTCCGATACGAGAGCATAAAGAACCTGCCCGCTGATCTTGCGACGCAGAATACCGCACTCTCGGAGTGTCTCGTGAATGCGGGTAACCGTTTCGGGTTCATCGTGGCCGGTTACAGCGGTCGCGATCTGAGTGTGATGGACCTGTTGGGCAAGGTTCTCGAAGCCAACAACCCCTTTCCTCATGGACTATTCTGGACCGACCTGAAAGGCTCGCCGGTTCGGCCTGCCGTTGAGGATATCCTTGAACGGGCGCGGGCGAAAGGCGTCGACGCGCAATATGTTCCCATTGAAACCTTCGACGCCCTCATGCTCAGACTCTGGCGCAATATCGAGGACAAGCCCGCTAAGTTCGATGCGCATGTCCGAAAACTAACGAGCACGTCCGTCAGCATCCCGTTACCTCCGGCTGGCCAATCGAAGCCGGTGCTTCGGCTGAATGCTCTTCCTGTTCTTTCAACACCCGGTCAATGCCTGGCGCTCTCGTTCAAGGGCTCCAAGGATTGGGAATATATTCGCCGGGCGCAGTTAGCCTCGCACGGCAGTTTGATCCTGACGAAAGGCGAAGACGTATTGTGCTGGGGCGCGCGCGATCAGATAAGGGAGGCGTTCGGAGATGATCTCTTGTCGGTGGTCGACCGCGACATGCCGAAGGACATTTCTTCACCCAACAATCTGTACATCAAGGGTTTCGTCGAAGAAGCTCTATGCAGGGCTTTGGCACGGAACAAGCCGCTTCGCCCCCGCATCAACCGGTCTTCCGCATTACTAATCACCGATTCCGCGCCCAATGCACAGTCTGCTCTTGCTCCTTTGGCGAAGGTTGTCGGCGCGACGTCGGGCAATGTGGTGGGCCTGGTTGCCCCGGCGACAGACGAACATCGGCGTGCCGAGCAAGTAACGTGGTCTGAAGCTTTGCGGATCTCGATCGATTTCAAAAACGGACAACTCTGGCTTTTGCTCGATCCCGACGTGTGGATCTGGCCGCCGCGTGCGCGAAAAGACGCGACGGACTTTCTGGATAAGCGCCGTGGCGACCGATACAACAAGGTTTACAACATGCTCCTCAACGCTTGGGTTCAAATCATTCTCGGTCTGGGCGAACTCAACGCGGACACTACCTTGTCCGTCTTTGAGGGAGGCTCTCCCGCAGAAAATCCATCCTTCAAGCTTACAAACCGGACAGCCTTCGCAAGGAGGCTTGCGCGATGAGCGGTTCAGTCAGTGAACTCTGTGGGTACACGACCCTGCCCGAGCCGGACCTTGTCTTCGCCGGTAACCAAACACACAAACACCCTCTCCTTGGGTTGAAGCTTCATGGGCCGTACGGCCTCAAATTCGGGGCGCCGAGTTCGTGTCGATTCGCTCTCTTGGCCCGCCGGCAGGATATGAGAAAGCTGACCGGGTTAGTCGACGAACTCCAGAGGCCCGCCGAGCCGCGCGAGGCCAAGAATTACTATCCGACATATCCGGGCTTTAAAGACCTGTTCAGGATTCCGATAACCCAGCAGAATGATCGGCTGATCATTGAGCTTCCGGACGAACTGGACAACCACGCCAGGCGTGGCGCGAAAGTAGACCTGGCAAGAAGCCTGTTTGACTGTATTGCGCAACTCAGAACGGTGCGCAGCAACTTCGATGCTGCCTTGATCTTTCTTCCGGAGAACTGGGCGGCATGCTTCGAAGGAGAAAGTTTCGATTTCCATGATTACATCAAAGCCTTCTGCGCGCCTTCGAATATTCCCGTACAGATCATCCGGCAATCAAGCCTCGACAGGAACTGCCGCGCAAATGTTATGTGGGGCCTGAGCGTCGCGATTTACGCCAAGGCCGGCGGCACCCCATGGAAGCTTACAGGGCTTAACGCGGATGAGGCCTATATCGGCATCAGTTATGCGATGAAAATGACGAGCAGTGGCAATCTGTACAGTACGTGTTGCAGCCAGGTCTTCGACCCGGACGGAACCGGCTTCCAGTTTGTCGCCTATGACGCCAAGGAATTCACGCAAGACGAGCAGAAAAATCCATATCTTTCATACTACGAAATGCAGTCGGTCCTTTCGCGGAGCCTCGAAGTCTATCAAAGAGGTCACTTCGGACGTGTACCCCAGAAAATAACGGTCCACAAGAACACGGCTTTCAAGGAAGAAGAGATTCTCGGAGCGTTGGACAGCTTCAGGGACGGCACAGATGTGGAATTGGTCCAGATCGTGAAAGGGGTGGATTGGAAGGGCATTCGCTTTGACGTGGATAGTCCTCCGCAACCGTACAGCTACCCCGTAGCGCGTGGAACCTATCTGCCCATCGATTCAAATGAGGCGCTCCTCTGGTCGCAGGGCAGCGTGCAGGGAGTCCATGTCGATAATCCGAAATACAACGTCTACAAAGAGGGAGCACTCAAGCCCATACCGTCTCCCTTGTTGCTTCGGCGGTACACTGGCGCGGGTGGCTGGCATGAGACGTGCGCAGGTGTCCTGGGACTCACGAAGATGGATTGGAATAACAATACGCTCTACAAAAAGCTGCCTGTGACGCTGGTTTATTCCAAAGCCTTCGCGGACATCATTCAGCAGAATCCGAACATGGTCGACAGCGTCTTTGATTTTCGGAATTTCATGTGATCCTGCCGTTGTCTCCTACCCCTGAGCATTGGGACTCAGATTGATTTGCAGTTCTGTCACGATCACATCGCGTTCAGCTTCGGGAATTTCGGCCAGCAAATATGTAATCAAATCCTCTTGCCGGCTCTGGCCAAAAACCATGCGGTAAATCGCAAGCGCCCGCCGCAGACCGTTGAGACGCTCGACCTCGCGGCTGAACGGCAGGGCGGGAACATGCCTCTCGATTTTTGCGTTGCCGGGGAACAGCCAGTAAGGCACGAGATCATTTTCCATCTGTGATCGACCCTTCCTGCCGAGCTCAAAGGCCGTCTCCCAGACATCCGCGCCGTCATCGCGTAAAGCATCGGCGCCAAACGCATCCGCGATGTTCTTGCGAACCGCGTGTCCCTTATAGCGATGGATGCGGCCCTCGCGCTGTTCCAGATCAACGGGATTAGAAGGCAAGTTCCAGTGGGTAATGGCGTGGCAGTAATGATGGAAATCGAGACCTTCCTGGCCCACCGAGGTTGAAACCAGTACGAACGGCCAGAATGGCGAGTTGAACGCTGCGCGCACGCGCTCCTTGCGTGTCGCCGGAGATGCGCCATCAGAGACGAGCAGCGGCTCTTCGTCCGAGCGGTCATCGCCGAAGCGCATTGCGAAACGGATGCGCATCGGTTCGGGCTTGACATTGATCTCGCGGGCATAGCGGGGTGCGGTGACTTCATCGATCCGCAGAGATGCCGCGCGGATTGTGAGTGCCGCAATGAGTTCTGCGCCCAGCTTTTCCGCGATCACGGCGGGCGGCAGCGCCGCAACGCTGAGAGACTCCCGGAGCACATGGGTGTATTCATCCAGCACCGCCTGGAGCCCGCCCGCATGAGCATATTCCAGCACGCGCTCCCAGTACGGTTCGCCGGAAAACTCTGTCCTCACGGCTTCGATGACTTCCGCATGATTGAAAAGCGTGAGAAAGGCCCTCCCGGAGCGCGCCGCGACATCGCGCAGAGGCAAGCACGTCGCGGGTTCTGTGCGACTCGCGCGCGCATAGGCGCGCATTGCATCCGTGGCCGGGGCAGCGGAGGCCGCGAGAGCCAGAACGCTTGCAAGATCGTCCGGTGGGGTGCCGAGACGGTCTTTACCGTTGCGGATGGAATCGAGCGTCTTCTTCGCGTGCTCGACATGGCTCGACCAGCCTGCATCTTCCTCTCCGAAGTCTGCACCAGCCCATATCTGCGCCAGATCCGCGCGGTCCCACCATTCCCGCGCCGCGTCGGGGAACTCCGCAAAATCAAGCAGCATCGGCGCGAGCCAGTACCACCGATCGTCAGTGCCGGTGGTCGCCTCCTGTGCGATCTCCAGCTTTTCGAGTGCGCTTTTGATGCGGGTGATGAACTGCGCACGCACCTCCGCCGCCGTCAGATTGGCGCTTCGCGCCAGCGCGCGCGGGTCGCAGTCGCGGCCGAATGTGAGACAGGGGTAAACGAGCAAAAACAGGGGCAGACCTGTACAGCGGTCGTCTGATATTCCGAAGCGCAGAAGTCCGCGCTGCTTTTTCCAATCGTCTTGCGTCAACGGCCCGCGCGGGGTGGCCGCCCGCATCATGCGGCGTTCCGCTTCATATGAAAGAAGGGAAGCGACGGCGCGCGGAACCATATGCCAGGCGGAGAAGACCAGGCGCTTCGTTATGCCATGCAATTCTGGAGCGGCGAACGGTCCTTCGAGGGTGTAGTAGCCAAGGGCCGGCGGCATCCAGAGCAAACGCCACATGCCGCGATCAACGGTCTCTGAAAGCAATCCGCGCAGACGCGGGTTCGCAGGCTCAATCGGTTTATAGGCGCGCGCGCAGTCTAGGTCGAGAAATGTCTCGGGAAACTGTCTGACAAGATGCACTATCTTGTCTTTTTCCGGCGCGTTCCTGAATGCTTTCTTCAGTGCATAGTTATCCATGAAGTTGAACAAGTAGGGCGCCGACTTCCAGTATTCGACAACGTCCCCCTGCTCCACCGCGTCGCCGACGCTCTGCGCACCGAGATACGCGCGGACATCGACGGCATGAAGCGCGCCGTCGGCCGGCGGCGCATCGAGAAGCATGCCGCCCCGCGCTTTTGACGAGGCTAGACGTTCCGTACGCGCCATCACGCGGCACAAACGCTGCTGAAGCGCCACTTTCGCCGCCTTTAGCCGGGCAAGACCGTCACGCGTCATCACGGCCGGCAGGGCGGCGCGATACTCTGCCAATATCTCCTTATAGCCCGCCGCGTCGCTGTTTTCCAGAAAACGCAGCAATGCGAGAAAGTCGCCGTAATGATCGCCATCGGCCTCGTGATAAAGACTCAGGCCGCGATACGGCGTGGCCGAGAGAAGAAGGACGCGAGCACCCTCCCCCGCCTCTGAATCGAACAAGCCCCGCGCCAGGTCTCCCGCGTCCGAATCTTCATCAAGCAGGTTCTTGAATCGCTGAAATTCGTCCAGTATGATCAAATCCGGCTTTAGAGTTGCGATACAAACCTGCGCGAGCAGCCGCCTCAACGCCCCGATCCACTGCGTCCGCTTCTTG
>CAIWFH010000094.1 GCA_903911925.1 uncultured Acidobacteriaceae bacterium | reverse complement strand
GCGAGAATCACTGAATCGTTCCTCCTAAGGAGTTTTCTTGTGAACTACAAGTGTATTGCTGCGGTGAGAATGCGGCTCTATCAGGATTCGCATTCAGGTTAAAAGCGGGGCTCTTTCCAAAACCGCGAAAGAGCCATGAGAATTGTCATCCACCCAGGGTGAAGATCACGTTGACAGTGGTCTCCACTTCTACCGGCTCGTTGTTGAGCAGGTAAGGCCTGTAGCGCCAGGACTTCACGGCATCAAGAGCGGCCTGTTGCAACATGGCCGGTCCGCTGACGACGTGCAGGTTTTCGATCGATCCCGTCTTGGAGATGGTGGCTTGCAGCACCACGGTACCGGAGACGCGAGCGGCCTTGGCGATTGGCGGGTAAGTGGGTTGGGTCTTCTGAAGCAGCAGGCCTACGGCAACGCCGGCTGAGATGTTGACCTTCTTGGGAGCTTCTGCCTTGATCTTGGGCTTGTTCGAATCGCCGAACATACCGGCCATCGAATCGCTACCGCCCAAGCCTTCCATGCCGGCTACGCCAAACCCTGAAGTCGGCGGCGCTTCCTTGGTGGCCACCATCTTGATGTCGTGCGGAATCCGGGTGGGGGCCGTCAGCTGATTGTTCATCATCTCCGACTGCACGTGCACCACATGCTGCTCCGGCGGCGGTGGTGGCGGCGGTGGCGGTGGCGGCGGCGGCGGGGCAACCAATTCCGTCAGCATGGCGGTCTTGGGCAGCGCCTCGGGGTAGATCAGCGGAATGAGGATCAGCAGGAGCAGAATTGAACCGTTGGTGATGAATGTCACCATCATCCAATATTTGCTTTTGCTCTTGATCCTACCCGCGGATTCAAACGTGGAATCTTCAAACATGGCCAGCCTCGAATCGGGTGTTGGTACTTCTATTTAGACACCGCGGAAACCTGAAATGTTCCCGGGCACCAAAACGGTCTTTTAGAAGCGTGTCAACATTATCAGAACAACGCCTCACCTGCAAAGCACACTTAAAAAACCGGCACAAATACCGTGCAAAACCCTAAACTCTGGCGCGTTTTGCTGCCGGCAGAGAAGTTGTTCCCTTGCCCTGCTTGGCGCGCCATTCCTGCCAGGCCACCAGCATTGGCGCAGCCACAGCGATTGAAGAGTAGGTTCCGATAAGGATACCTACCACAAGCGCAAATGAAAAGCCGCGCAGTACCTGGCCGCCGAAAATGTACAGCGAGAGCACTGTCAAGAATGTCAGTCCGGACGTGAGCACTGTCCGGCTAAGGGTCTGGTTGATGCTGCGATTGACCACTTCCGGCAAGGACTCGCGCCGGCTCAGGCGCAGGTTCTCGCGAATGCGGTCGAAGACGACGATGGTGTCGTTCATTGAGTAGCCCACGAGCGTCAGGATGGCCGCAATGACGGTCAGGCTGATCTCCTGGTTGGTCAGCGCAAAGAAGCCGACCGTGATGAGCGTGTCGTGGAAGCAGGCGACCACCGCCGCCACGCCGTAGATCAACTGGAAGCGGAACCACAGATAGACCAGCATGCCCGCCATGGAGTAGAGCGTGGCCAGGCCGGCCTGCTTCTCAAGCTGCTTGCCTACCGTGGGCCCCACCACCTGCACGTTGCGCAAGGGCAGGATGACGGGGTTGTCGTAGTGAGCCTGCAGCGTTTCGATAATCCGGATGCGGTCTGCATCGAGATGCGTTTCATCCGTCTGCTCGGGCAGGCTGATCAGCACTTCGTTGCCGTTGCTGGCCGGATCGTAGCTGACGATGCGCGCGTCCTTGATGCCGGCCGCGTCCATGGCCTGGCGAATCTTGTTGATGTCCGGGGTACGGACAAACTGGGCTTGCACTTGCGTGCCGCCGCGGAAATCCACGCCGAGGGGAACCGGGCTGCCAATCTGCGCATAATGCACGCACATGGAGATAATGCCGGCCACGCTGAAGATCATTGAGAAGGCGAGGAAGTACCACTTCTTCCCCAGCCAGTCCACATTTACGCCACGAAACAATTCCACTGGTTCTCTCCGCTTCCTGAGAGGCTGGAGCCCGTTGACCTCCAGCCTGAATGTGTTTCTACGCCGCATCTGCGGCGCTGTTGCTGAAACCTAAATTGAGACCACTTCTCCCGGCTCCATCTTGTTCAGGTGGGCATCGAAGATAACCCGCGAAACATAGACTGCCGTGAATAGGTTGGCCGCCAAACCGAATGTCAGGGTGACCGCAAAGCCCTTCACCGGGCCCGAGCCGAAGATGAACAGAATGGCTGACGACACGATGGTGGTCACGTGGGTATCGACGATGGTTACCCATGCATGGGCAAAGCCCTGATCGATGGCCGCGGCCGGCGCCTTGCCGGCTCGAACCTCTTCACGGATGCGCTCAAAGATCAGCACGTTCGAGTCCACGCCCATGCCGATGGTCAGAATCACTCCGGCGATGCCCGGCAGGGTCAGCGTGGAGCCCGTGAAGCCCATGAATCCCAAAAGAATTACGAGGTTCAGGATCAGCGCAAGGTCGGCGTTGATGCCCGAGCCCCGGTAATAGACAAGCATGAAGATCATGACGACCAGCACGCCAACGATGGCCGCGGTGACGCCCTGCTTGATGGAGTCCGCACCCAAGGACGCGCCCACGGTGCGGTCTTCCAGATAGTTCAGAGACGCCGGCAGTGCGCCGGTCCTGAGCATCTTGGAGAGGATCAGCACTTCGTCCGGCGAAAAGGCGCCGCGGATTTCACCGGAGTCGCGAATGGCGCTCTCGATGTTGGCCACTTCCTTGACGCGTCCACCCATGACCACGGCCATGCCGCGGCCCACGTTTTTGCTGGTGTACTCGTAGAAGCGGTCGCCGGCCTCGTTGGTGAGCGTAAAGCGCACATTGCGCTGGCCGGTATTGGAATCGGTACCCGGGTCTGCGGAACGGAAATCGCTGCCGGCCACCACGGAAACGCGATGCAGAACGTAGACGCTGTCTGAATCGGAACCGGCGAGCGCGCCGGAACCATGGACCATCATCTGGTCTGGAGGAAGGGCGCCGCCCACACTGGCCAGAGCCGACTGCTCGTCCTTGTAGGGGCCGCCCACAACGGCGTGAATCTCAAGACGGGCGGTGGACTGGATAATGCTCTTCACACGGTCCAGATCGTCGATGCCCGGCAACTCCACCAGAATCTGGTCCTTGCCCAGGCCGTACTCCTGAATCACCGGCTCGCTGACGCCAAGAGTGTCAACGCGGTCGCGTATGGTCTCAATGGCCTGCTCGACGGTCTTTTTTTCAAGAGCCAGCTGAACGCTGGGCTTCATGGTCAGGGTCCAGGTATTGTCAGCCCCGCCGCCGCTCAAGTCATACTCGTTGGAGTACTTGTTGTCGAGCGAAGAACGCACGGCGCTGGACTTGGCCGGAGCTGTTCCTTCCAGGCGAATCACCTGCGGCTTGGCCGGATCGGGCTTGTAGACCTGCGTGAAACTCAGGTTGGCCGACTTCAGATCCTGCTGGATGCGACCCACCGTGTTGTCGGTTTCGGCGTTGACCGCTTCCGACACCACCACCTGTAAAATCAGGTGGGCGCCGCCGCGCAAATCCAGGCCGAGGTGAATGCGCTTGGTCAGGGCTTCCGAAAGGGCCTTGCCGGTAACGCCCGAGGGCACACCGATGATGCCGTAGACGAAAACTACCAGGACCGCGATGATTCCGAGAATTTTACCGTTGAGATTCTTCTTCATGGTGTCTAGTCCGCTACTCTCGCAAAAAAAATTAGGCCCCGGAGGGAGGGGCGTCCTGGGTGGTTACCGTGGCAATGGCGTTCTTGGCCACTTCCATCTTGATGTTGTCGGGGGCCACGCGAATGATGATGGCGTCGTCCTTGATGGAGAGAATGATGCCGCGAATGCCTCCCGCGGTGGTTACGCGGTCGCCAGCCTTGATGCTCGAAAGCATCTCCTGCCACTGTTTTTGCCGTTTCTGCTGCGGGCGGATCATCACCAGGTAAAGCACCGGGATCAACAGCAACGGCAGCAGCATGGGAAGACTGCTTCCGGCCGCTCCAGCGGGCGAAACCAGCAAGAATGCAAAACTTGTAACCACGTTCAACCCCACATTCGTCGTTCGTCCCGGCGGTGCTACTTAACTGCCGCTCAGGGCACAGGCACACCCGGCCTTGAGCCGGGGCCTGAAAGAAAATTTGTCTCCGGGAACGGTCCTGACCGCCAGATACTACCGGCCCAGGCTCTGGAAGAAGGGCCCGGTTGCCGCACGCCGGGGTATAAAACTCCCCCGGGCCCGCATCCATACCAGCGACCCAGCTGCCGTCTGCTTCCTGTTCGACACAGCTTTCACTCGGGAACCCGAATCCGAACTGCCGGAAATGAAAAACGCACCGTTTCCAGTGCTCTCCCCATGCGGGTCCAAAAAGAACGCCTTCCAAGATAAGATACGCGTGGCCGCTTCCGTGTCAAGGAGCGGCGCCTGCTTTTGAGGCCTTCTCCGCTGCAAATGCGCCGCCCGCCGCCACGCCGCCACCCCTTACGAAGCTCTTATGGAATGCGTATCCGTTTCTTACCACCTTTGGTTTCTGCTGGAGGAGTACGGGTTTCCGGTTACTGCGGGCCCTGATGAAGCCAAAGCAAAGCGGCAAACGGAAACGGGAGTCACCCGGATGCAGCCCATTGAACTCAACTCTCTTCTTCTCGTTCCGGCAGGTTTGTCGGTGGCCTTCATGGTCTGGGTATTCTGGAAATTCAGCAAGGAATACCAGAAAACCCTTCCCCGCAAGCATGACTCTGAGCAACTTCTCACCGTCATTGCAGATCATCGGCTGGCGACCAGTAACGCAATGCAGGCCGCGCGCAGCTTAGACAGACTCGCTGGCCCTCCTTCTCAGCAAAGCGGCCAAAATTCACTCCCTCGCCGCACAGCGGACACAGAAAGCGCTCGCCCTTATAGCCGGGCATTTCGGCAGGATCCAACTCGATCCGCACCCATTGCTCGCTGAAGAGTTCGGCGTCGCTCAATTCGCGGTAGGCCAGCATCTGCTGCTGACCCTTGCTTTCAATATGCGGGTAGCGCGCGCGGGCCAATTCGCGGGAGTTCTCGAGCGCGACAATGCGCACCGCGCGCCCTGAGGCCAGGTCAGCGAACGTGGCCGCCATCTTGCCCCAGTCGCGAAACTTGAGCGCCCGCTTGCCCAGCCGGCAGCCGGTCACCATGCCGATGGCGTCGGTGGCACAGCGGTCTATTTCGATGTAGGTGACCAGCCGCTTGCGGTCCGCGCCGTGCGGATCGGCGATTTCCAGTCGCTCCAGGCCCAGCAGCGCCATCCGCACACCCAGAATCTGCCCCGCACACATATGCCCGTGCACCGCCTCGGCCTTCACAAGAAGTTCGTTGAAAGATTCCATTTCACACCACCCTTTGACCGTCACCTGAGCGTTCACCATCATCCTCAGCATTGACCGTCATCCTGAGCGAAGCGCAGCGAAGTCGAAGGACCTGCATTTTTCTCTTGCTGACCGGCCAAAAATGCAGGGTGCCCCATGTCTCGATTTTGAGACATGGGATACCACGAACTCCGCTGCGGGCTTTCTTCGCTGACTTGCCGACCCGTTACTTCGGCTTGCTCTCCACAGCCGGCGTCTCCGCTTCGTCTCCGGACTCCTCCACCAGCACGGCGGATCCGGGAACAATGTCGTAGCTTACCGCATCTTTGGCCCCGGGGTGAAAGGTAATCCGCAGAGGCTCGCGCTGCCATTCCGCGGGGCCGCAAGCCGGTTCGGGATGGCCCTCGGAGTCAAAGGCGGCGAGTTTCTTCCTGAGCACTGCTTTGCGCGCCGCCACCTGGGCCACCACGGCGTACAGGCTCTTGCCGCTGGGGGTAACTCCGCAATAGGCTCCGTAGTCGCGGAACCAGCTCACCTGGCTTATGCCAGGGTCGTAGTCCGGCAGTTTCAAAGCCGTGACACGACCAATAACGCGGTCTACCAGCAGCCACGGCCCCTTCTGCCACACCCAGTGGGTTTGCTTGTCGTTGGCTCCAGTCTTGTCGCCGGGCAGAGAATCGTTAAGCCGGATCACGCGGCGCACGACAAAACTGCGGTCGGTCACATCGTGGGCGTCGCCAGTGGTCCACTCCCTGAGCGCGCCATCCACCATGAGAGCGCGAATCTTGAGTTCCTCCTCGCCCGCAGCCGCGCCGGCCGGGTCGCCGGCCTTGGAGTAGTGCACCCGCCGGGCTGCGCCTAAAACCACAACATGCGCCTTGCGGGGGGCTGCCTGGGCTGCCGGTGAAGCGGCGAAAAGTGCCGCCATGGCTAAAACCGCGATCCTCAAGCTGACTTGCATTTCGCTTGCTCCTAAACCTTCGCCGCCTCCACCGCGCGCGCCACGCGGAAGGCCGTGCTTTCATTCAAGTGCGCGGCCAGCACCTGCATGCCAACCGGCAGGCCTGCGGCCGTTTTCCCGCACGGCACCGTCACGCCGCAGATGCCGGCGAGGCTGGCCGTGACCGTGTAAATGTCGGCCAGATACATGGCCAGCGGATCGCCGGTTTTTTCGCCCAGCTTGAACGCCGCCGTGGGCGCTGTTGGCGTTACGATGGCGTCCACTTCGGCAAAGGCGCGGAGGTACTCCTCGGCCAGCAGGCGGCGCACCTGTTGCGCCTTCAGGTAGTAGGCATCGTAGTAGCCGGCCGAGAGCGCATAGGTGCCGAGCAGGATGCGGCGTTTGACTTCGGCGCCAAAGCCTTCGTCGCGGGAGTGCGAGTACATCGCCGAAAGCGTGTCGGAATCGGGCGAGCGGTAGCCGTAGCGCACGCCGTCAAAGCGGGCCAGGTTGGCGCTGGCTTCGGCTGTGGCAACCAGATAGTAAACCGGCACGGCATACTTTGTGTGCGGCAGCGAAACCGGCTTCACGGTGCAGCCCGCGGCTTCGAGTGCGGCGATGCCCTGCTCGATGGCAGAGCGCACTTCCGGGTCGAGCCCCTCGGCAAAGTACTCCGCCGGAACGCCGATGCGCAGGCGCTCCGCGCCCTTATCGCTTTCTGAAGCGTAGTCGGGAACAGGGGCCGGGGAACTTGTCGCGTCTCTGGGATCATGGCCGGCAATCACGCCGAGAATGGTCGCCGCATCGCGCACATTGGCGGCGAGCGGACCGACACGATCAAGAGAGGATGCAAAGGCGATCAGCCCGTAGCGCGAGACGCGTCCGTAAGTCGGCAGCACGCCCACCACGCCGCAGAAACTGGCTGGCTGGCGAATGGAGCCGCCGGTGTCCGTGCCCAGCGTGGCCACGGCCATGTTGGCCGCAACCGCCGCCGCCGACCCGCCGCTTGAGCCGCCGGGAACCCGCTCAGTGTCGACCGGGTTGCGCACCGGCCCGTAGGCCGAGTTTTCATTCGAAGAGCCCATGGCGAACTCGTCGCAGTTCAGTTTGCCCAGCAGCACCGCGCCGGCCGCTTCGAGTTTTTGAACCGCGGTGGCGTCGTACGGGGGCCGGTAGCCCTCGAGGATCTTCGAGCCCGCGGTGGCCGGCGCGCCCTTCATCACCAGCACGTCCTTGATGCCCACCGGAATGCCTGCCAATGGACCAAGTTTGTCGCCCCTGGCAGCGGCCAAATCCACGCGGGCAGCCTGCTCCAGGGCGCGCTCTTTGGTCAGGCTCAGGTACACATTCAGCCGCGGATTGACGGCGGCGATGCGGTCGTAATAACCGGTGGCAAGATCGGTGGCCTTGGTGCGCCCAGAGGCAATCTCCGCTTGCAACTCGGCAAGTGTCCTCGGCTTTTCAACAAACGTCTCGGCAGTTCTCATCAAGCTTGGCACTCCGCAAATCTCGTCTAAGGTTACGTCCCTAGTCCCTAGTCCCTAGTCCCTAGTCCCTAGTCCCTAGTCCCTAGTCCCTAGTCCCTAGTCCCTAGTCCCTAGTCCCTAGTCCCTAGTCCCTAGTCCCTAGTCCCTAGTCCCTGG
>CAIWFH010000093.1 GCA_903911925.1 uncultured Acidobacteriaceae bacterium | reverse complement strand
GATCTCCCAATTGATTTTTAAGAGCTTAATAATCAACACATTAGTAGGGTGCCAGCCCGCTCAAGGCTGCCTTTCAGAACAGCCTTCTCTCTTCCTCTTCTTGCCAGCATCAACCTCGCGGCGCGAAGAGCGTTTGGTCCTTTCGGAGCCATCCGGTCCGACGTGCATCGACACTTACCTGAAGCCAATCGTCTTTTTGGTCGAGGACTCGTAGCTCAAACCCGTCGTGAACCGTGAAGGCACTTTGCGATTCTTCGAGTGGGCCATAACGAACCACAGCCTCTGGAGCGATTACGATTACAGTGCGTACGTAATGGCTGTTATACAGGGCGGCGGCGAGACATAAACATGACGCCGCTGCAGCAACCGCCAGGGCGAGCATATATCCATTCAAGATACGCCTGAACGCCGGCCGCCATTCCAGCAAAGCCAGCAAAAAGAACCAGAGCCAGACAGCACTGGCCGCCACCAGGGTCCATTCGTTCAAAGTGAGTTTGCCGAGCCAATGCTGCCACCGGCTTGCGGAGAGGGCAGGGCCTTGCGTCTGGTTTCGTGCGAACTGTAAATTCGCGCGAAGATCCGGGTCCCGCGGAGCGATTTGTTCCGCTTGACGATAAGCTGCGATGGCACAGCCAATCCGGCCTGATTTGAAAAACGCATTGCCCAGATTGAAGTACAGTGCCGCAGAGACGCGGCCAGATCGAACCAACTTCTCGTAAGCTGAGGCTGCGGCAGCGAACTTTCCTTCCTCGTAAAGTTTATTCGCCGCATCGAAGGCTGTGGTTGTAATTTCAGCCCGCGCAGGCAGTGCACAGCAGGCGATCGAGATTAGGGCTACCCCCAAAAAGGCCTTAATTGCCCACCGTTGCCTCACTCTGGGCCTTTCAAGGGTTGGAGAAGAGAAATTTTCATTCCCCCTGGCATCTTGTGTATTGCCTCGGGTCGTGCGCAGTTTCATAACTTCAAGCGTTGCAGGTCGCGTAAAGCGGTTTCAAGTCGCGGGATTATTGCGGCCATCTCCTGACTTGTCTTAAAAGGCGCATAGCGGGTGAGATTGCAGGTTTGGAACAGCTCCTGCAGAGCGGCCAAAGTTGTGTCGGGCAAGCCACGGGGGCGAAGATGGTCTTCGATGACAGCTTCAGTGATTGCTGAAGCCGGCAGATCGAGACGTTCGCCAAGTTGTTCTTGCAGGAGTCGGAACAGCGTTGCAAAAAAAGCATCAGACTTTTTCTCGGAAGCGAGCCGGCGCAGCTCGATCAGGCCGTCGCGGATAAGCTGGGCCACTTGGCGCTGGCGTTGGCGGCGTGGGTTGTTCGCCAGACTCTCGGCGCGCCGGCGCCCAACCAAAGCGGCAGCCCAAACTAACAAAGGCACGCCTTGAAGCGCGAGAAACCACGGCTGCCGTAGCAGCGGGGGGCCAACCTGGGCCACGCTGCCAAAACGCGGTTTGATGTGAACGATATCCTGAGTCGGTGGTGGATTGTCTTGGGCCATGCTGTTGGCGTTTAAGACAGTCGGCGCAGCCACCGCGCCGCCCGGCTTTACGATAAGTCGCACCGCCGGGCAGGTCAGGGTGCGATAACTTTTTTGGGCAGGGTCAAAGAAAGTAAACGAGACTGGCGGCAATTCCTTGATCTCGGCGCTTTGCGGCACCACCACCTGCTCAAAGGTCTTTGTGCCCTGCACTTCAAGCGGGTCCGACGTATCCACTTTTGTTGTGGGCGGG
>CAIWFH010000092.1 GCA_903911925.1 uncultured Acidobacteriaceae bacterium | reverse complement strand
GGCAGGATCACCGAACTGCGATAGCACGAGGCGTGTTCGCCGAGCGTGATTTCCTCGATTGCACCATCGGGAAAGGTCAGCGTGAAGTACGCCTTTTCGTGAACAGACGCGATAATGGCGCCGATGTCGGAGTCGCTTCCGAAGACGCCGATCAGATGCGCCTGCTCGTCCTCTCCTATATAGGAGGAAACCCTCACACGAACTCTGGCTGAAGTTTTTTCTGTGATGCGGTGATACTCAAGCAGCCCGAGCCGCAGGTGCGCATTCTGCATCGGCATCTTCCTCCTGCCGGATCGGCGTTTCAGTCAATTTCAGCGTTCTTCCATCGGCGTAAACCAATCGCAGTTCGTTTGCCCACCGCTCACGGTGATGGACAATCTCGTTTTCTTCGTCGTGCTCAACGAAGGTGGTAACGTGCTTGACCGACCGCCAGCGTGCAATGTGCCGGTCGTCACCCTGGCCGAAGACGCCATTCAGCAGTCCCGCCGTGCAGAGCAGTCCGACATGGCCGCCATGCAGCGGCGTGATCGGCCGCCCGGTGGCCACGTCTTCGTGTGGAGCGAGAAACGGCATCACCTGCTTCCACGCGCCGGAGTGCGTCAGGAGGTCTTCAAGCAGGTCGTAGGGGAGACCACGGTAGCTGAGAGCCGTTACGTCTGAAGGAGGAACTCGATACGGTTCGCAGGCATCGGGCGCCAACTCCGGCAACTCCTGATAGCCCCCGTAGAGACCAATGCGTTGCAAATGACGCTTGTTCGCATCAACGGCTGCGCCGCGCACATTGCTGCGAATACCAAGCACGGCGATCTGCCGGAAACGCACAGATGCTTCGTCAGTCATGCGGAAGACACTGAGCGCGCTGAAGTGCGAACTCAGCAAACCCGCGCAGTCCATCAGGCGCTCGAAGGGAATGACCATCGCCAGCACACCATCCATCGCAAGCCAGCGATAGGTGTGATCTAGAAACAGCCGTTCCATGCGGTTGTTCGCAATTTGACCGATTTCCGAGTCGTAGGGCGGGTTTAGATAGAGGAGCGAGAAAGATTCCGGTTTGGCGACTGCGTCGAAGGCGTTGCCCTGAATGGTATCGATGCCTTTCGACTGAGCGATCAGTGCGCGCTCGGCATCGAGTTCGACGCCGTAGCGGCGCACATCCGCGCCTTGTGTGATGATTTCAATCGCCATTCCTTGCCCGACGCAGGGATCAACGACGGACGCCGGGCCGGTAAAACTGAGCAATGCGCGAAGCCGCGCGGCCTCGCTTTCCGGAAGTGGGTAATAGCCCATCTTCAACCGTGCCGCATTGCGCGCCATGGTTCCTCCTTGGGCAGTGAACTCTGGGTTGTGATTTGAAGCATATTTTGGCCGGAAATAAAGCATATCCTGGCCGGTGAAAGACTTAATCGGATGTGGGCTGCGTTGGAATCTTGTGACTTAACCCATAAAGTGGCAGTGGCTGACACTTTATGGTTCCCAAATTGATTGGGTGACGGCGTCGGCGTTATTCTGCGGATTCGGGTACAGCATTTAGCACAGGTGGCCAGACGTTCTACAGGTTTCGGGATCGGCAAAATTATCGGTCGAAAAAGCAAGCTGCCTGCGCGCTGCTAAAATCCATCCAGCAATGAGAGTTCCAGACAACCGCAAAACCAGTCGCGAAGGCGTGAATGCCGCTCATGCGTTCTTCGAGCACCATGACTGTGTCTTCCAGGAAATAGCTCAGCAGAACGATTTCGGAAAAGACGGCTACCTCGACTATGTAGAATCTGGCAAAATCAGTGCCCTGTGCTCCGCTCTACAGATCAAATCTGGGACATCATATCGAACTGCGAAGGGAGACTATTTCATTCCGGTTGATGATCACGCAGAGAGCTGGCGACGTTCCACGGTTCCGGTGTTTGGCTTAGTTTATGATCCTGACGATGCCCTGATCCGATGGGTCGACCTCACAGGCTATCTGCGCGCTCATCCCGACCAATCCGGCGGCAGTGTCACGTTGCCCGGCTACCATATTCTTGAAGAAACGAGCCTCCGCGGAGCTTTTAAGGGAGCATTGAAGGCATATGAATTCAGTGGGCCCGGAATCCTCACGCTGAATCTGCTTTCACCTGGGCGGCTGCAGACCGATGCTGTTTATGATGCCTGGGCTCTTAGCCGATCTGATCCTAAGTACCTCTTGATCCTTCGCCGATTCCTGATGGATTTGCTGCCGGAGGCACTTCGGCGCGCGATCTTTCTTCTTTCGCACGTCGGCTCTCATCCGAATATTCTTTGGACTAAGGATAACCGGATTTCTCAACAGGCAGAGAATCATCTCCTTCCAGCCTTCCGCTGGTCACCTGAAGAAGTCGCTCACATGCTAACGGCGATCGATCCCCAGGATTGGGGATACCGCACGCTGGGTGAATGTCTCGATGTGCTTTTGTTTGAAGACCCGAACATCGTTTCCAAGCTGCGGATCGCCGTGAAGTTGCTCCTGCAAAGTTCGAACATCGATCAGGCCACTCGCGCCGCCACACTTGGTTTGGCGCATGCTCGTGACAAACGACAAGAACTATCTCGTCTTATTCAAGAATATCCTTCACTGATGGAAAATGAGTGGTTCTGTGATGTCGCGGCAGCCGTTGAAGAATCGGGCGAATATTCAATTTACGAATGAGGTTTAATGGCGCTCACGTTATGCACCGGCGCCTCTCTGCCACGATATGCTGCTCTTCTGCACCCTCTGCCAGTTTATGATTCCAAGCGGCTCGATTTCTCTGGGAATGACCTCGCAGAAGGGCCTGATTTGAAGCCTCTCGCTGCCAATTTATGATTCCCATGCGCTGCCACATTATGGGTTTAGTGACATCGGTTGTGAATCAGGTCGTGTATTTTTCGAGGGGAGGAGCTCAAGCGCACCATGGTGAAAGACATCCTTGCCGCAATCGACGCCGAGATCGCTTGCCTCAAACAGGCCAAGGCTCTATTGAGTACATCGGGCGCAGTTGTCGCCAAACGCAAGCCTGGCCGGCCTGCGAAGGCTGCTTCAGTTGTTGTTCCGAAGGTTCAGAAGACCAGGAAGCGCCGCAAGATGAGCGCGGAAGGGCGGGAGCGCATCCGGCAAGCGCAGATCAAGCGGTGGGCCGCGTTGAACGCCTCCAAGGCAAACATGAACACCACAGTCGCGCCACTGCCCAAGGCGAAGAAGAAGCCTGCAAAGGCTGCTTGATTGGCTTTTGCGCGGAATGCAATCAATTCCGCAACCGATACAAAGTTCTGCTGCTCGGCAATCCCGCGAGGGAACCAGCTTCATCCGCGCCAGATTCGTGTGGGATTGTCAATCAACCAGAAACTGCCTGGTGGACGGTCGCATTCTCAGAGCCGCTCCGAAATCCGGAAAACGTGCGCGACGCCGACTTTTGAGGGGTGATCAGCGTCAGTGATTGCCTTTGCGATTCTGCAACAAATGAAACCGTCGATGGTGCCCAGTTCCATTGTTCCGGTTTAAAAGTGGAGGTGGTGATCAGCGTCGGACGTTGACGTGAACTCGCCATTACTTGCAGCTCGCTTCGGCGCAACTCGTTGGAAGCGTAGGGCCGTCTCAGGAAAGAACCTTCAAACCTCCTTTTTCCAGAACCAGAAGTGGATCCTCTCATTTTCGAAATGATCGGTGGACACGCTGTAGGGGTAACTCACGATTCCGGCGGCGTCACCTCTTGGGGCGTCGCTGTCTGCAGGTTGAAATACTGCCTCATGTCGATCTTGAGCTTGTACTTTTGATTCACGAGGCCCATCAAAAACCATGCGGTCTTTTGCAAGTATTCGAGGTCATCGGCAAGCGTCGGCAGCCGGGTTCCTGCCGCATTCTCGTGAATGATGCGATGTCTCTGGCCGTCGATTGTCTTGAGCCGGTCCTCATTGTATTGGTAGTTGTTCATTGGCGCGTAGTCTTTAGGTGGCGAGCACAACTTGAACAAGAGACTGATCTTCGTGAGAAGCGATTCGCGCCCGATCTGCTTGAGCCGGTCCTCAATGAAGTCCGCGCGGACCTGCTCGAAAGCCTTCGTCTTGAAATCCTTCAAGCTGACCTGCTTGTTCTCGAACATGTATTCCCAAGCTGCGGGGTCCGCCTTCGCGCACACCTTGAGATAGGACCACGCCGCGTCGTCGAGGATGGATTGCGCAAAGACGAGAGATGCGGCATCGATCGCTGTAGATGCGTTGTTCAACACCATCTGTGTTATCTGCGTCTGAATGAAGGACAGCACCTCGGGATCGGTAGGCTTGTCGGCATCGCCGAAGATCCGCCTGAAGTCGGGTTCGGTCGCCGCCGCCTCCATGAGCCCCGCGTGGTATTCCTGAAGCGCCAACGGCGCAATGTTGTCCGTCGCTGTGCGGAATTGCCGTAAAGACAGAACGAGGTTCCAGTTGTTGTTGAATCTGCGGAACGTCTCAAGGAATTGCTCTTCAGCTGTCGGCATTACCTGCCTCCTCGCTTCGGCATCTCGTGAGCTGCGGGGTCAGCTCTAGTGTCGCACCGCGACGGCTCGCCGTGGCAGGCAAACTCGTCGTACCGCGCAGGCCATTTAGCCGCAAGTCCTCGTAAACGCCCCAGTATCCAAGATTGAGGGCCGGAATGTTTGTCCGAACGGAAGTTGATTGCCATTTCAAGGACATCATCTTCGCGGCCTATCCTCCGGCGAGAAACGCGCGGGCGGCGCTCAGGATGGCTGGCGCTACCGCATCAATCTCATTCTCGCGCATCAGACGTAGCGGCACTCTGTCTCCCAGTTCCGGATTCACGCCCGTTAGCCAAGCCTGCACGACTGCGGGCGAATCGCGCTCGCTCAAGGCGCGCGCCACCTGAAAGGCGAACCGCAACCGACTCTCAGCATTGCCGTAGATCTCGCCGCCATCGATCCAACGATCAACAGCACGCGCATCCTTGACGCCGCCAATATACGCGGTCAGTTTCCGCCCAACGATCTCAACCAGCCTTTCGACTACCTTCGATGCGGGAAGCCGAAGCGCCTCCCGGTGGGCGAACAGGTCGGGCCTGGGAATCAAAAGTCTATCCATGGCGGACCTCTCGATTGAGTCTCCATAAATGGTGATGGGCTGCGTATCCTATCGGGTCCACTACGCCGCTCTGGCCAATTCGATTCGCATTGTGGGTGTGAGGTGCCGAGCCGAAACAGAGCCGGAGTGTGGCCCCATCGGCGGCTGCGGTACCAGTTCGGCCAGCGGACAGACGGAGATGTTGCCGCATACGCCGCAACATCCCCCGCTGGAGTTCGAGACCGAGGCGCAACTCTCGCAGTAGACGGCTTCGACAACCGGAATGCTGACGAGGCTGCGCCGCGGACGCAGAATGCTGATCTCTCCCATAAACTCCTCCCGACGCTCGACCGCCCGTTAGGCGACCTGCTGATTGGCCAGGGATTCGAGATCCTCGACCAGTTGCTTCAATGCCGCCAGGCTCGGCAGTTCGGTGACCGACGCGATTTTGAAGCGCTCCGCCGCGGCAAAGAACTGCGCATCGCCCGCGATCTCAGCCAGTTGGCGCAGCCGCTCAAAACCGCGCGCCGCAGCCTGCATCTTTTCGATGGTCTGCTTCTGCCTCTCCGCGTTGGGAATCGTCCGCGCGTTGGCGCTGTGCCCGGCTCGGCGCAGAATCTCCGCGTAGATCGGCTCGCCCAGCGTCCCGCGAAAGCCCTCGATCTCTGCCGTCAGCCGCTGATCGACCGGGCCGCGCGTGTCGCCGGCCTGGCCGTTCGCCTGAGCCATGGTCATGCCTGGCGGCAGCGCCCACTCGGGCAGGATGGGAATCGCCATCGGCTCTCCACGGGGATTCAGCCGTACGCGGGTCTCGCCGAAGCGGTAGAGATAGCGGCCCAACCCAAAACAGCTACAGGCGCGCTTGAAGGCCTGGGCGTCCGCTGCTGTAACGGCATTTTCTCGATCGGCCCATTCTTCACCGGTGCCAGTATGGCTACCCAGCCGTGTGATTCTAACGGCGGTGGCGATCAGCACCTTGCTGGTCACGATCGCCTTGCCCCGCTCCATGCGGCACAGCGACGGAACGGTCGAGATCGTGTACTCGCGCGTCCAGCCCGAGGGCGTGAAGAGTTCGTTGAGCCGGTCCGTGTAGGCGCGCGGATCGGCAAAGGGCAGGATGACGCCACTCCGGCTATTGTCGAAAGTGCGCATCACGCGCCACTTGATCAGCGCCGGATCGAACGGCGCTTCGAGCTGAGCGAAGAGCTTCTCGCGCTCGGCTTCCGCATACTTCGTTGCGGCCATACCTCACCTCCTTCGGCTGGGGGCCTGCGTTTCCAGACATAGAAAAGGTGAAAGCGCCCAGGGGCGCTCTCGACATCGGCAAATTGAATTGGATCTAAAGGATTTCCTTGCGCTCGGCGGCACACAAGCGGGTAAGCTGCTGAGATGGAGATGGTTACATCGGGAAGAGGCTTGTCCTATAATTCGGCCTATCATTCCTGGGGACTCGCCGCACTTCACATTACTAATCCACCTCGCGATCGGCCAGATCGGCAGATGTAGCCGCAATCATATTCCAGCAGAACCTAACCTCGGTCGTGTGAAAGCTAGAATGAGACAACCTCAAAAAGGGGTGCGCAGCATGTACAACGAGCAGCATGAGCCGTTGGTTCCCGTCGGTGTGGGCAACTCACAGGCGCAGCAGCGATTCCTTCAAGGCCATCAGAGGTACTTGGCTGAAGTCCCGAAGCTCGTTGAGCTTTGCAACAAGGTATTCGACCGCACACTTCCGCCACCTGATGAGAACGAGCGTCAAGCACTCTTGGACTTGAACCTGCCGGATGACAACCCTGCCGTAGCCGCATGGGAAGATCGCATCACTTCGAGCAATCTGATTTTCTACCTTGGGGTCATGGCGTGCGATGACTTTAACGCGGTTGCGATTCTCAGCGGAAACGGAGTGGGTTTCGCGTCTTTCGTCCACTTGCGAAGCATGTACGAACGTCTAGTTACCGCAATGTACTTTGTGAAAAAGCCAGCAGAGGCACGCGTCTTTGCAGAAAGTTCCTCTATCAACAAGTTGAAGTTTTTGACACGCCTTCTTGAAGCGGTTCCAGAGGCAAAAACGCGATACGACGAAGCCTTCATGAAACAAGTACGAAAAGATGCTGAAGCAACAAGAGCGAAGCGAAAGATGTCGATCTGTTCCAAGTGCGGCCAGCCGATAACGACCGAGGCATGGACCAGAGTCAGCCTAGACGTTATGGCGCGGGAAGTGGATTCTGAGCTTGAGAAATTGTACGGAGTCATTTATCTGGAAGGCACAAGCCAAGTACACGCGAACAGTCTGGGGATGGAACGACGGCTTGTGGAGTCCGAGAGCGGGTACAAGTACAAGGGGATTTCAGAGGACGAGGCATCTCTGGCGCTTCAATTCGCACACCGGCTGCTGCTCAAGTTCATCGATATGCAGAATATGCATTTCGGTCTGGGCCATGAGCAGGCAATCGGTGAGCGGTTTGCAGCGTATAACGCAATCTGGGGCGAGCCGGAGACCGGCATCAGTAAAGTGCCGGAGGGGACAGAAGCTTCCGTTCCATCCTCCATCAGTGTCGAGCCTAGCAGTGATCTATTCTGCGCGAAGGACGACGTTGCGGTGGGAAAAAGACACCTCCGCCTTGAGCATCACCTGGTCGCCTTCCTCGACGTGCTAGGACAGCGCGAAAAGTTTAAGGCTCTAAAATTGCCGCAGACAGAATCGCAAGTAGCGGATGTTACTGAGATCCTTCGGCAGACAGCGGGCTTCGTACTCGAACTCCGAAGGGTTTTCGAGCAGCGCTTCACGTCCTTCGAATCCGGGCTTACCAACTTGAAGGGACACACAACCGAACCTATTCGTCCAAAGTTCGTGGGCTTCTCCGACTCTTTTGTGATTTCGGTCCCGCTGGGTAGACACGGTAGTGAATTGGTCCCCATCGTCTCCGTCTTTTCGGCGCTCTCTGCGGCCGCCACGGTCATGCTAACCTCTTTGGCGAGCAGGCACCCGCTCCGTGGCGGAATTGACGTCGGCCTCGCAGCCGAGATGGGCCCTGCGGAGATCTATGGCAGCGCACTTGAAAGGGCATATCTTCTAGAGTGCAAAGAGGCCGAATACCCACGAATTGTGATCGGTGACGAGCTTTGTCGCTATCTCGATGCGGCCCTCATTAATTTTCAGGGGCAAGCGACGCCCGAGGCGAAATCGATCACAGCGATCATCGTGAAAATAAAGGAGTGGATCACGATAGACAGCGACGGGAAGAAGATCCTCGATTATCTCGGGCCCGCCATGGCCGAACTTGCAAGGTCAGGAGACGAAAGAAGGAGAGCAATCAAACCCATTTACGAATTCGTCCTCGCCGAGCAGAAACAAATCAATGAAGCTAATAACAACAAACTGATCCCCCGCTATCAAGCCTTCCGTCATTATGTCGAAGCTCGTCTACCCCTCTGGAATCTCGAATCCGAGGGATCTTGACTATTTAGTTCCGACTACGGCAATTCGGAGGTAATCTCAGCTGAGGTGAACACCCCAACTTGCATATCGGAATCGTTTTCGTCGCGAAGTCGGGATCGGTGTTGGCAAACATGCCAGGGTCGAGGATTTTCCTTTTTTGATTCCTTCAGTGCTATCACGAATCAGTACGGCACCTCTTCTTGCATGATCTCCGGTTCCTGACTGAACTCGGGAGGCGCGAAGCCTTGACCACTGACGTAGTGCTCCACGTCGTCACTGCCGCCATCAGGCGGAGGAGACAGAAGGCTGATCTCGGTGACGACGATCTCGGAGCGGTAGCGGCGCTGGCCGGTCTGCCGGTCGTCCCAGGAGCGTGTCCGGAGTGCACCTTCGATATATAGGCGCGATCCCTTGCGAACGTAATCGCGCAGGATCTCGCCGACCCGCTGGAAGCCGACCAGGTTGTGCCACTCCGTGTGTTCCTGCCAGTCACCATGGATGTCCCGGTAACGCTCGCTGGTGGCGAGCGACAAGTTGACGATTGTGCCCGTGCGCAGTATATGGACCGCCGGGTCCTTGCCAGCGCGTCCCAGAAGAATGACCTTGTTTACACTCCGTCCCATAATCCCTCCTTCATTGGTTTTGGCCGAAGACAGAATCGAGCGCCTGTCGTCGGTCGATCTCGACGTACTCGTCATTGGCATAGTGGTAGAACTTCCCCGTCACCGCGTCGATATTCAGATGGCGCCGCGTCAAGTTGCGCTTGTAGAGCACGATGTCACCGGCCTTTCCCATGAACATGAAGTCCTCGCAGAATTCAGGCGGCATTGCGCTTTCAAGAGGCCGTCAATCGGGCTTGCACACCTCGATGGCACACTTCATAGATCACCGCCTTTGTTCGCGGTCGGAGCCACGGCGACATGCGTGTGCTTGCATCCCGGACATGCGCTGGCGCCGGAGATATTGCGAATCGCCTCGTCGAAGCGCTGCGGCAGATCGAGCACTTCGCCGGCTGCCGTGTAGAAGAGAGGCGCAACCGTCCCGCGCAGGGATTTGTTCTCTGCCTTCCAGAGTTCGACTTCGAGCGTTCCCTGATGGCCCCGGAAAAGTGGCGCAGTAACGATTGCCGGGCGCGTGTGGCCTTCTTCGGACTTCAGCCAAAGCCGTGTGATGGCCAGTTCATAGGTATGGCCTATGCGCAGCATCTCGATCCGCACCAGTTCTGGCGCGATCACGATGGCGTGGCGGCCGTTGCCAGAGATCGAATCGATCAATTGCAGCCACGGCGCCGGGCTCCCATCAGCATTGAGGAAGGCGCAGTAGCGGCCCATGTCGGCAACGGCGCCGCCGGACTCGACGCCGCGTAGTACATACCGCCGCGCCAGATGCTGGTGCTCGATTGAGACGCTCGGCTGGCAGTAGATGCCGCGCTTTTCCAAGGCGCGAAGTGTCTGCGACGGAAGCGACAGACCATATCGCGCATATCGGTTGGCATTGTTTGCGACTGGCTTTGCTGGGTGCGTCATCGGCATCACCTCCTCAGACCGCGACCTTGCGGCGGATCGGCTGGCCCAGCGCCGCACGAATCTCTTCTTTCGTGCATCCGGCCCAGCACTTGTAGAGGCGGGGATTTCTTATCTGAATGGCGAGGTTGTCGCCGGAGCGGTCGTGCCCGGCATGGGCACACGATGGGCAACGCGCCCACCAGTTGCGGCTGTCCTTTCGTGTCGTGCGCACATAGTCGAGAATTCGGAACTCAGTGCTCAACGTTGCCGTGGCAGGCGGTATATATGGAGGAGAAACTGCAGGTCGATAGGCT
>CAIWFH010000091.1 GCA_903911925.1 uncultured Acidobacteriaceae bacterium | reverse complement strand
CGCCGAATCAACTTCGGCACTCCCCAAAGAAAAATGCTTGTCCGTGAAATCAATGCCTGGCGGGGTGGTCTCCTTTTACTCCGCCACGTCACGCCGCTAACGCGGCGCTACGTGGTCTATTTTTGCTCCGGCGCGTACAGCCGGGAAGAAGTAGTCGTCGAAAGTGAGTGCAAAGCCCCGCCGCCTGTTACTGAAAAGAAGAAGCGCAAGCATCCGGGACGTCAGACTCTGCCCGCGAATCTTCTCCGTGTGGAGCGGGTGATTGCCTGCACGCCGGAGCAGTGCGTATGTGGCAACTGCGGCGCTGAGACTCAAGTGATTGGCTACGAAGTCAGCAAAGTGCTGGATGTCGAGCCGGCGCGATATTTCGTTCAAGTGACCAAGCGCGAGAAACGGGCCTGCAAATCCTGTCCCGAGCAAGGCGTCACAGCGGCGACTCTTCCCATCAGGATCATCGACAAGAGCTTGGTATCGGACAGAGTGATTATCGACACGGTGGTGAACAAATATTGCGACCACAACCCACTTTATCGGCAAAGAGTAGCCCTGTTGCGTGACGCGGGCATCGATATCAGCAGGGCTACGATGTGCGGCTGGGTGATGACCATCGGAGAGATGTTGATGCCTGTAGCCGGAGCGATGCGGGATCAGCTGCTTGCCGGCACCTACATCCAGGCGGATGAAACTCCGGTCGATGTACAGACGCACGACGGAAGCGGCACAAACCATCAGGCTTACCTCTGGCAATACGGAACGCCGCGGGGCATGACGGTTTTCGATTTTCGCATGAGCCGCAAACGCGAGGGCCCGCTGAAGTTCCTCGGCAACTTCGAGGGACTCCTTCAAACAGATGGCTACGCCGCATATGATCGCGTAGGCGGCGAGAAGATGGTGCATGCGGCCTGCTGGAGCCACGCCAGAAGGTACTTCGTGGATGCGGTCAAACTCAATAAGCAGGATGCTGCATCCATCCGTGCAGTTGAACTGATAAACGAGTTATTCGCCATCGATGCCCAAGCGCGGAACGAAAAGATGGACCACGCTGCACGCCATGCTCTGCGCCATGAGAAGGCTCCGCCGCTGCTCGATGAAATCCGCACTCACATCCTCGAGATGAGCAAGACAGCGCTGCCCAGCAGCGCCGCCTGCCAGGCCTGCAGATACACGCTTGCCATTTGGCAAAAGCTGACTCGCTTCCTCGATTATCCCGAACTGGAGCTCAGCAACAACCTTGCGGAGAACTCCATGCGGCCTATCGCCCTCGGCAGAGGCAATTGGATCCACATCGGAAGCGAAACCGCCGGACCGCGCGTGGCCGCTATCATCTCCGTGATCGAAAGCTGCCGCCGCCTTAAAATCCCGGTGCGCGATTACCTCGCCGACATCCTGCCCGGACTCGCGAACGCACCCCGTCAGCGTGTCGCGGACCTTACTCCTGCAGCATGGGCCGCAAAGACGTCATCCATGCGTTTGGTCTGACGCTTACAGTGGCATGGCATTAGCGCCTAAACTTGTGGATTTGATGACCGGTCGAGGTTACTGCCCTGATTGCGACCGGCAAGTACCGGTGTGGCTGTCCGGATCATTGTATCGGGAACCCCATTATTTTCCGGTCAAGTTGGAATGAATCGTGGCCTCATGGCCTTTCCCTTTCCCGCCCCACACCGTCCCGGTGAGCCGCCAGCATGGGGCCAGACACCCTGAAAGTGGCTCGATCCGTCACTTCGTGTCGCCCAGCTTTTCGATCTGTTTTCTCATTCGGTCCACTAAGATGCGTACCGTCTGTGCTGGCATCCGACGGTCGCAATTGACGCCTTTCAACTGCCGCTGGGAAACCCTGTCCACCGCTATCAAAGATCGCTCATCAAACGTCGCCGAGAAAACAAGCAACAAATCCGCATCCTCAGGATGCTCAACTATTGTCCAACGACCCCATTGTTTCACCTTTTCGGGAAGATGATCGAACACCACGAAATCGGTGCTCTGATTCACAAGGTAGACGGTTTTTGCATTGCGGATATTTGTTAAGCCGGAAGGTTTCTCTACGGGGGCGGTAATTTGCTCCACAGGGGAAGTGTTTTTCTGCATCATGGCGAGAATCACATTGTCGGGAACGCTAGATGTTTTCAATTCAGCGAGGGCAGCGGGCGACGTGTCGCACTGGCAATCGAAGTTCCTAATTATGGCCACTACGGTTTCAGGAGCAAGGCCAGCTTTGATCATGCTTACAACATCTCGATTCGTGATAACGGTCTGGTTCGAGCTGAGGGGTGGAGACGACTGTCGGGACGGGCTTTGGCCCGCCGCGGAAGTTTGGGCAGGGATTCCCACGGAAGAGACCAAGACAACCGCGAGCAAAACAGCAGGCAAGCCATAGAAGCGCATTCGCGACCCCTTTCTGACACTCAGCAAGATTGTAAGCGCGCTGGGGCTGAAAGCACCTGTAAAGCGCAATCGCTTGTGTCGAGCGACTTGCGGAACCGTTCGCCATCCGCAAAAAATGCGTGTGCCAAACTTCACCGCGTTTTGTGAGCGCCATGTTCACTTGGCAGATTCCCCTAAGTCTATTCCGCAACTTTGGGTTTGGGGCGCTGAATATCGATACAGATTTTTGCAGGGATGGCAGCGCATGGTTGGTCGCTTTTGGGTGCTTCGTCATAGATGAACATAATCTTGAGAACTTCATACATGCCGTTTACATGGTGTTCATTATCGTAAGTTTCTCCAGGAAGATAAACTTCATCTCCAACGCGCGGAAGCGTTGTGATGTTCTCAAATGGCACGAGGTTGACGGCGATCCGCGCATCAACATCGTAGAACTCGACGCATTTGGAGCTCACGATTTTTATTTCGCGTGCTTCTTTTACTTGCTTCCACAGGGCAATCGTTGCAATTGTGAGCGTGGGGACGCAACAGAAAGTGACGATATCGGCAATCAGGCTAATCGGGTCTGGCCAAGTGAAGTTCATCCGGAGATTATAGTGCCGGGTGCCCCATCCTTCGCGCACTCTGCGAAGGGTGGAAAACCAATGCTGCTCACCAAGTGCGCCGAAGGCAGTTGGTTCCATCCCAGGTGGTCACATCACCCATGCCACCGTTTGCGGAACTTTGATGAAGTGACGGCCAATGTGACAGATTGTCGGCTTCTTTCGGTTCATTGTTGAGGTGTCACGCGAACGGCCGTCCATGGGACGAGTCATCTAGCTCTACGTCGCCGACTGAAAACACGCCCTTCCCGATGTTCGATTCGAGAATTTTCTTGAGATTGAGAGCGACTTTTTCGTTCGGAGCTTTGAAATCGTAGGTGTGCTGATTGCCGTTCGCAGTTCCGGTGAAGCAAACATTATCATCCAGAACGCTCACGACCTTTTCGATAATGGCTTCTTCGCTCGACGGTACAGTGTACGAAGTTTTATACGAGCCGCCTGGTTGCGGAGGCCATCCTTCCAAATCACGAACTTTCATAATTTCCTTTCTCGGAAGCTACCAAGCCAGTTACACTCCAACACGAATCTTACTGCGTGTGATGATTCGGCAGTGCTCAGTAGCCGGATCAATTCCGCTGATAGGAATGATCGCTAGTACTCGCAGCGGCTTCAACGTGGATAATTGAGATGACAAATTTCCACACGAGGAAAATTCGTCGGCCGCATTTCCCACACGCCCGAAAAAGCTACTGCTTCAGTGGCCGTCTTCGCGTCTTGAGGTAAGATTCGACGCCCTCCAAGCTGAGGTGTTCTCCACTCGCGCTTAACGTCTCACGAATTTCCTGATTCGTCTTGCCCTCAGCATCAAGCGCCCAAATTTGCTTTGCCAGTTCGTCGCGCGCTTTGCGGCCCCGCGTGACCTTCCCTATTGCGATTTGGACAAATGACCGAAGAACCCTCTGCATCTCTTGCTCTTCCCGTTTCCGGCGCTCTCTTAGCTTTACCGGAGCCTGCGCCAGAAGCAGCCTGTACGTTTCCGCGATTACGGGAAGAGAGTCGGCAATCAATTCCTTATCAGAATTCGGGGTAGAGAGCCATTCGTCTGATTGTCCAAACCACTCGTTGAACTGATGAACTTCTTCAGGGGTCAATGAAGAATACCCTCGCTCAAGATACTTCCGCTGATAGGCGGGTAAACCGGCGAGAAATTCATTAAGTTCGTTTTCCGCACGAGTGGACATGCACCACCTTCCGAGTGGCATCCCGGTATCGAAGGGATCGGCGGGGCAGACCGGGACAGCCTCCCCATTCGAGAGCTACCCTGCCTATTTCCATTCAAAATTGAAATCGAATACTTCCCCATTGACGGGGATCAAGACTTCCGACGTTTCGATCTTACGCGCATGTTCAAAGTAGACATTGCCTGTGACGGATTTGCCGGGCGCAACGGTAGCGGGCTGGAAAGAGCCGCTGCTGACTTCCTGCGATGCGGCTGCCACGTTGGCATTGTTCGTCGCTATGCGGTTAGCGGCGTCTTGCTGCGCTTGTTCATCGGGAGTGGTCGTGACCGAAGTGGTGTTTTCAGAATAGCGCCCGTAGGCGGAACCGCCGGTTCCATAAGCTGAAGCAGTTCCGTTTGTGGTCGATTGCGTAACAGACTGCTGCGTTGCACCAGCCGCGCCCAAGGCTGTGAAGAAGTTGCTCCACACTGCGCTGTTGCTGATGGACCGGATCACCTTGTCTGGCGGCAAATAACTGAGTTTCTTCGGATGCGGCTTGAGAACATTCAGGCTGAAAGATTGAGGCAGCACATCCAAGGGAGAAGCGGTCTTGTTGATCACACCCACCTGTACGACAAGATACTTGCCGCTGTCACGCAAGGTCGCAAAGACAAGGACCCCATTCGATCGCATTACCTTGACGAGTGCGCCAGAAAACCAGACGTGAGCGCAGTTTGAGGACCAGCCAGGGGAGAGAACCTCGTCATTCTGGCATATCACAGCCCTATTCCCACTTCTGGCAGTTTGACTTGATTGCCCGCTGAGGCTGGCTTGTTCATCTGCGATGCCTTGATCGGCTGCTTTGCGAAACCAGATTGCCGCCTGAGCGTTGTCCTGAGGAACGCCTTGACCGTTGCGATACAGTCGTCCGAGTTCGATTTGTGCCTTGCCTAGGCCCTGATCAGCCGCTTTGTGGTACCAGACGGCAGCCTGAGCGTAATCCTGGACCACCCCCTGACCTTTGGCATAAAGGACGCCCAGGTTGTGTTGTGCTTCGCCATTCCCCTGTTCGGCGGCCTTGCGATACCAGACAGCCGCCTGAGTGTAATCCTGCGGGACGCCCTCGCCTTTTACGCATGCGTACCCGATCTTGAATTGTGCATCGGGGAAGCCCTGCTCTGCCGCTTTGCGAAACCAAATCGCAGCCTCAGAATAATCCTGCCCTACGCCTTGGCCCTGATGGTAGAGTCCGCCGAGCATTGTCTGCGCTTTGACATTACCCTGATCAGCTGCTTTGCGGTACCAGACGACGGCCTGAGGGTAATCCTGCGGAACTCCTTGGCCATGGGCGTAAAACCAAGCGAGATGAAATTGGGCTCCTGCATCTCCCTGATCAGCGGCCCTGCGGCACCAGACGGCGGCCTGTGTGTCGTCTTGCGGCACCCCGTGGCCATTGTGGTAAAGGTTGCATAGGTTGAGCTGCGCTTTGGCATCACCGTTGACAGCTTGCTCATTGAGTGTGGCAATGCTCTGGGCATCCGTCGCAGGGGTTGCGGGGGTTGATTGTGCCCATGCCCCGGAAACCGTCACCAGCAGCGCCAGGGCCACGCACGGGTCAAGAAATCGTGCACTCATGCTCTTTCCCCTTTCATGCCGTCGAGCGACGGAAATACAGTGTATGCGCTACAGATAGCGCATCGACGAAGCCGAACATGGACGTATGGCAAAGGACATCTGTGCAGCGACGGGCGAGCGCATCCCAAAGCTGCGACGGGCCAGAGGCTGGCGGCAGATCGATCTTGCCGAGCTTTCAGGCGTCCATGAGATCCACATTTCCGACCCGGAGCGGGGAACCCGCAAACCGGAGCTTCGCACCCTGAGCAAGATCGCCTCCGCTCTCGGAACTGCTGAAGGGATTGTAACGCTGCGGACCGTCGAGCGGATCGTCGGGGGCTGAGAGCGATGCTGCAGAGCTGGTGCCACTCGGAGAACTATGCCACTTGCGGCACCGCTTGGAGGGGTGGCTCTTCTGACCGAAGAACTGCGCTGCCTACGGCATCGGCTGGAAGGGGGACACGTCACCCCAGCTGGGTTGCTGCGCGGTTGCTGGAGGTTCCTGCGGCGGGAACGTGTTGAAAATGGGCGGCTAAGAGGACAAATTTGTGAAATCGGGTTACTCTGTAAGCAACCTGTGGTTGCTGAAGGGGTAACTTGATGACTCCCCTCCCCTTAGCAAGAAATCAGTTCCGCTGGCCCGTCTGCTGCGTTCGTTGCGGCACACGGCGAGTGTGCGGCCCAAATCCTGGTCCCCATCCCCAACCCAATCGAATCGGCGGTGCGCTATGAAAGCGCCGCTCAGAACCAAATCCATCGGCACCAAGGTGAGCGAGGAGGAGTTCGCGGCCTTGGAGGAGTGCGCGCGGCAGGCGGACATGACGCTGTCGGAGTGGGTGCGGGCGGCGCTGTTGAGTGCGCCGGGGGTGGAGCTTCCAGGCGACGAGGCGGCGCTTGCGGGGCGGGTGACGCTGGCCGAGGTTCTGGCGTTGCGGACACTATTTCTCAATCTCCAGTTCCGGCAGGGTCAGGGTCCGCTGACCGAGGTCGAGATGCGCGGGTTGATCGAGCGGGCCGACGGGGTGAAGGTCGAGCGGGCGCGGGAGCGCCTGGAGGCGGCGCGCAGGGAGGCGCGTCCGGATGTCACCGGAGAGGAGGCCAAGCCGTGAGCGAGTGGGGCCGGAAGCAGTACGCGAAACCGTGGCCGAGCCGGGCGCACGTGTGGACGTGGGGAGCATTCTTCCTTAGCTGCCTGTTCTTCGTCTTCGCGGTGTGGATGGACGGGGTGAAGAACTGGACGGCAGCCGAGCGGCTGTATCTCTCCGACTACCTGAAGAGCGGAGCGCGGTCGAAGCTCCCGGCAGCGAAGGCGCGTTATTCGCTGCTCGAAGGGGTGACGGCCAAGGGCGCGCAGGTGCTTGTGACCGGCGACGAGATCGAGGCGGTGAAGGGCCAAGACGGGCGCTGGGGGTACGTGCTGACCGACGAGGGAACCCGGGCCGGACTCGTCCGGTTGCAGTGGACGACGGCGGTGTTCAACGACCGTGGTCTGCACGAGCTGATGGGGAGCTACGTCTACCAGAACCAAACGCTGTGGGACTTCGTGAAGAGGCCGACGGAGTGGACGGCTCTGTTCTTTGCCGTGCTGTTGTTCGGTGCGGTGCCGAAGGACCGCGCTGCGCGATTGGTGTGGAAGCATGGGCGCAGGTTGCGCGGCCCGGAGCTGGTCACAACGGCGGAGTTCAACGAAAAGCTGGGGCGCAAGAAGGGGCTGATGGCGTACCTGCCGGATGGGGTCACGTTCATCAACGAAGAGCGGACGTGGGCCGACAAACTCTTCCGCAAAAATGCCAGCCGGTGGGCGCGCATCCCGCGTGAACGGGAGGCGATGCACTTCCTGATCGTGGGCGACTCGGGCACGGGCAAATCGGCGGCGATCCGCCAGATGCTGGCGCAGGTCTGGGAGCGCGGCGAGGCGGCTATCGTGTACGACCCGGCGATGGAATATCTGCCGCAGTTTTACAGAGAATCGCGGGGCGATGTGATCCTGAATCCGTTGGACGCGCGCTGCCCGTTCTGGACTCCGGGCGACGAGGTTCCGCACGAGGCCGAGGCTCTTACCTTAGCTGCTTCGTTGTTCCCGGATCAGGGCCGCGAGAACCGTTTCTTCGTTGAAGCGCCGAGGAAAATCTTCGCTCACTTGCTGAATCTGAAACCGACGCCGGAGCAGCTTACGTACTGGATGTGCCACGAGGAGGAGATCGATGAGCGGGTCGAAGGGACGGAGATGCGGGCGATGATCGACCGCCACGCGGCGAACCAGCGGAGCGGTGTTTTAGGTTCGCTAAATATGGTTGCGGATGCGTTCAAGCTGCTGCCTTCGGAGCGTGAGACGAAGCGCCGCTGGAGCGCGGCGGCATGGGCGAAGGAGCGCAAGGGCTGGGTGTTTCTCACGTCGAAGCCGACGATGAGAGAAAGAATGCGTCCGCTGATGAGCCTATGGCTGGACCTGCTTGTCTTGCGGCTGATGAATGATGGCGAGATGTCAGGGCGCAAGACGTGGTTCGTGCTCGACGAGCTGGCGAGCCTGCAACGGTTGCCGCAGTTGATGACGGCGGTGACGGAGAACCGGAAATCGAATAATCCGATCGTACTGGGATTCCAGGGTAAAGCGCAGGTCGAGGCGCTGTACGGCCACGTTGCCGAGGCCATGTTGTCGCAGCCCGCGACGAAGGTCTTCTTGAAGACCAGCGAGCCGTATGCGTCGGAGTGGATCTCGAAGGCGATAGGCGAAGTCGAGATCGAGCGGTTCCGCGAGTCGCGCACGGTGGGCCGGTTCCCCAGGAACTCGGAAAGCGAGCAGCGGGAGATCACGCGGGAGCCGCTTGTGATGGCTTCGGAGGTAGGAGGCCTTGACCCGCTGCATGGGTACTTGAAGCATGGCAATCTGGTTCTTCGGTTGCTCTTCCCGTACATGGAACTCGCAAGCCACGCGGAGAAGTTCATCGAGCGGACGATGAAGCCGGCAGCCGTAACGCAGGCGACGCCGACGAAAACGCTGGAGCCGGTGACGGCCCAAGGCGGGCCAGATAACGGGCAACCAGGGGCGCAGCGGAAGCAGCCCCAATCCGTTCCAAGGCCCGTCCAAAAGAAGCAAGAGCAGCAGCAACCCGCAACGGTGAACGAACAGACGCCGTTCTTCGAGTGAAGCGATGATTACTCTGTCCAAACCGATCAGCTCCGGCCAGGCGCAGGCGTATCACAAGCAAGAGTTCGCCAACGCCAAGGAGAACTACTACACAGAAGGCGAGCAAGTGCGCGGCGAGTGGCAGGGCCAGCTCGCTGCGCGTTGGGGCTTGCAGGGCGAGGTTCAGGAGCAGCAGTTCGCGCGGTTGGCCGAGGGGCAGCACCCGGAGACAGGCGAGCAGGTGGTTCGGCATCAGACGGCCCGCGAGTATGTCAACGCGCAGGGCGACACGGTGCGCACGATGGAGCACCGGGCGGGATGGGATGCGACATTCAGCGCGCCGAAGTCCGTCTCGCTGACTGCGCTCGTCGGCGGCGACGACCGCGTAAGAGATGCACACAGAGAGAGCGTGAAGGTTGCTCTCGACGAGATGGAGAAGTACGCGCAGGCTCGGATGGGCGGCAATCTTCCGGCGCAAACGACGGGCGCGTGGGCCGTCGCCAAATTCGAGCACGACAGCAGCCGTCCAGTTGACGGCTACGCTGCGCCGCAGTTGCACACGCACGCGGTGATCTTTAATGTGACCCAAACGGCGGACGGCCAGACGCGCGCTCTTCAACCGCAGGAACTTTACAAGACGCAGCAGTACGCGACGGCGGTGTACCGCTCGGAGCTTGCGGCCAGGTTGCAGCAAATCGGCTACGAGATCGAGCGCGGCGAGCATGGACAGCCGGAGATCAAGGGATACACGCGCGAATATCTGGAGGCGTCGAGTCCGCGACGGCAACAGATCGAGGAGCACATGGAGACGGCGGGCGTGCGCGGGGCTGGCGCCGCGCAGATCGCGGCGCATCAGACGCGGGATGCGAAGCAGCCGCTCTCGCACGAAGAAGTGCGCGAGCAGCATCAGAGACTCGCTGTTCAACACGGTCATCAGCCGCGGCAGGTTGTCAGAGAGGCGGCGCAGCGGACCGGTGTGGAACTGAAGCCGGAGCAGTCGGGCACTGCTGCGCAACAAGGCATGAGTTATGCGCGCGAGCGCGGCATGGAACGCGAGGCCGTTACGGATGAACGAACGCTGATGCGCGATGCGTTGAAACACACGATGGGCGAGGCGCGGTTGCCAGAGGTGCGCGCCGAGTTCGAGAGGCGTGCGCAGTCGCATAACCTGATCGAAGTGGAGCGCAGGTCAGGTCTCCCAGGCCGTGCGTTCACGACCGGCGAAATGCAGAGTTACGAGCGCGAACTAATCGAGCGGATGAAGCTGGGCCAGGGCACACGCGAGGTGCTGGCGGACGGCAATATACGCGAGCACGTGATGCGGGAGCACGCACACTTGAGCGCGAGCCAACGGCAGGCGGTCGAAGATATTCTGACGGGCCGCGACCGCATGATGGCTCTTGAAGGTGTTGCGGGGGGAGGAAAAACTACTTCCTTGGCCGCCGTCCGTGAAGGGGCCGAGCGCGCGGGCTATCAAGTTGAAGGACTCGCGCCGACATCGAGGGCCGCACAGAAGCTCGCCGAAGCGGGCATCGAGACGGAGACCTTGCAGCGGCATCTTGCACGCGGCGAACAGCAAGACGACGGACACAGGCGGCTCTATGTGATCGATGAGTCGAGCATGGCGAGCACGCGGCATATGCACACGTTCGTGGAGCGGCTAGGAGAAAATGACCGCGTGCTGTTCGTAGGCGATGTGCGGCAGCATGAGGCGGTCGAAGCAGGACGGCCCTATGCGCAATTGCAGGAAGCGGGAATGCGCACGGCCAGGCTCGACGAGATCATCCGGCAGAAAGACCCGGCCCTCAAAGAGGCCGTGGAGCAGCTTGCGCGCGGCGAGGTGCGCGAGGCCATCGGCAATCTGAACGGCCAGGGCCGCGTGCATGAAATCGGCGACCGGCAGGAGCGCATCAGCGAAATCGCCCGCGAGTATGTGCGCTCGCCGGAGCGAACCTTGGTTGTGTCGCCGGATAACGCATCACGCCGCGAGATCAACGAGGCCATACATCGCACGATGCAGAACGAGGGCAAGGTCAGCAATGACGAGCAGCGCGTGCATGTGCTCTACGCACGGCAGGACGTGACGGGTGCGGACCGGCAGCACGCGCAGAACTACGAGCGCGGCGACGTACTGCGCTACTCGAAAGGCTCGAAGCCGCTGGGGATCAAGCCGGGAGAATACGCGCGTGTGTCGCACGTAGACCGTGAAAGCAACACGCTCACAGTAAAGCGGCACGGCGGCGAAGAGCTTAGCTACGATCCGCGCCGCTTGCAGGGTGTGACGGTCTACCGCGACAGCGAGCGCAAGTTCGCGCAGGGCGACCGCGTGCAACTCACAGCCCCGTACCATGAACAAAAACTCGCCAACCGCGAACTGGCGACCATCGAGCAAATCGAGGGCGACGGCAATCTGAAACTCCGTATGGACTCAGGGCGCGAGGTCGAGTTCAACGCGCGGCAGCATCCGCATCTCGATTACGGCTATGCGGTGACGAGTCACAGCAGCCAAGGCCAGACCGCCGACCGGGTGCTGATCCATGTGGACTCGGAGCAAGCGCACGGCGAACTGCTCAACAGCCGCATGGCTTACGTGTCAGTGTCGCGTGCGCAGTTCGATGTAAAGCTGTATACAAATGATGCTAAGACGTTGGGATGGGAACTGAATCGGGATTCCACCAAAGCGACGGCACTCTCACAGCCGGAGATTGGCGAAAGAATCAAACCTCAATCTGTAGGCATGGAAATATCGCAAGGGCTGAGCATCGGATAAGACGGCGGTTCCGCGTAGTCTCCGCTGCACGAATATAAAGGCTCTTCGCTTCGACCGATCGCACGGGCCGCGGCCTAGACGGATGACTCCGCCGCGAGTGCTATCCTTCCATGGAGACATGCTCCTCTCAGTTTTAAAGGGAAATGGAGGGTCAATTTGGCTGAAATTTGCACAACTGCCCTGCACGGTTCCTACACAGCGCAAATCAGTGAGAATTACTCCATTTGAGTCAGTACTTTCCAAGATAATTATCACCCACTCAGGATGACAGCATTGTTTGTATTTGAGCTTTATGGCCGCGAAACTAGTTATGCTTGCCCTTCCACTCGGCGTAGGGGCCTTGGAAGTCTTCTATGCCTTCTTCTTTGAAATTCCAAAGCCTTGTGGCTACCTCGTCGATCAGGTCGTGGTCGTGAGTTACTAACAGGACTGTGCCTTCGTAGCGCTGGAGAGCTATGTTGAGGGCGTTGATGGCTTCCAAGTCCAGGTGATTCGTCGGCTCGTCGAAGATTAATATGTTGGGCTTGGTGAGGATGAGCTTGCAGAAAGCCAGGCGGGCTTGTTCACCACCCGAAAGGGCTTTGGTCTGCTTGTCGCCTTCTTCGCCGCTGAATAACATCTGGCCGAGGATGCCGCGGATTTCTTCTACGTGGGCGGCGGGGTTCCAGCGATGGAGCCACTCGGCTACGGTGAGGCCGTGTTCGATGGTGGCGCCTACGTCCTGGGGGAAGTAGCCGATCTGGGCCTCGTGGCCCCAGAAGACTGAGCCGGAGTCGAGCTCGAAGTCCTTGTCGGCGAGACCGGGGTAGTTGGCCAGCAGGCTTTTGAGCAGGGTGGTTTTGCCGGCGCCGTTGCGGCCCATGAGACAGATTTTTTCCCCGCGAATCAAGTTGGCGGTGAAGCCGTCGATGACCGGCTCGTCGCCGTAGATCTTGGTGAGGTGCTTGAACTCGAGCACGTGCTTGCCGCTGGGGCGGATCTGGTCGAAGCGGATGTAGGGGCGGGCGATGTTGGAGCGGGCGAGGTCGTTGGTTTGCAGGCGCTCGACTTCTTTGCGGCGGCTGGTGACCTGGGAGGAGCGGGTTCCGGCGGAGAAGCGGGCGATGAAGTCGTTGAGCTGGGCGATCTTCTTTTCGCGCTGGGCGTTCTGGGATTCGAGGGTGGAGCGGATCTGGGTCTTGGCCATGACCATGTCGTCGTAGCCGCCGGTGTAAGTGATGATGGTCTG
>CAIWFH010000090.1 GCA_903911925.1 uncultured Acidobacteriaceae bacterium | reverse complement strand
CGACCTGGTCAACGTCTTCATAGCTCTGGGTATCGCATACCGTGGCGGCGGCGGCAAGCGCGTTTGCCGAATCTCCCGAATCTCCGCTGCGAGTCCGCGAGCCTCAGGGTGGCTTGCGGGTCGCAACCCCCTCCCAAGCAGATGGCTTGTAGGAGGCTTGAGCTGGCTTGGACCGCCATTTCTGCTTTCTGCTTCGCCCCCAGGCGGCTCTGTCCGCCCTTACGAGCTTCCTCTTTGGATGTTGGATGTTGGATGTTGGATGTTGGATGTTGACCACCATCCGCGAGGGCAACAGCGTCATCAGCGACCCGGCGGGGCATCAAAAGCCGCGAAAAGGCGCAAGAGACGCAAAGAGGGAAAGATCTCCCCCGATGAGGCCGCCCGGGCGGCTGACCTCACCTATCCGACTCAGCGCGTACTTCTTGATCTCGAATTTTGGGGCCCCGAAATTGATCAGCAGGCCGAGCTCGACGCGAAACGAACGCAGGTTGGGGTCCGGCTCGTTAGCTCTAATTGCTTCCAGTTCTGCGTTCGTGGTGATTGCGGCGAGCGACATGCATTGGAGCGGCTAACGCAAGACCCGCAGCAAGCGCTTCGGGTGGACTGGATGCACCAGCGAAAGATCGGCTTCGTTGAAGGCCAGCAGCAAGGCGTCTTCGTCAATGTTTAGCAGATGCTTATCGGAAGTCACCAGCAGGGGAATCTCGGCCATTGACGTCTCGGCCAGAATCAGGCCGTCGTTGAATTCGTCTTCGGGAATCAGGCGTTGCTCGAGCAGGCCGCGAACGAATTGCTGGCAGATGGCTTCCGCCGCAGAATCCAGTTCAAAGGGGCGGATGCCCCATTGCTTCAAGTGAGTCAGTCCAGTCCGCGCCAGTTCCCGTTCCGCTTTGTTGTCGCCGTCAGTGAAAATGACATGCAGCTCGTGAACCGCCGTGGGCGGCAAAACCAAGGAGTAGCCTTTGCTCTGGAAAATCGTGGGCGAAGTCTTTGTCTCCGGCGAGATCGAAGACAATGTTAGCGTCGAGCGAGAGTTGCTTCTTTTGCACCGCCATAGATCATCGTCATGGCCCTGTTGAAATGCTCCCGGCGCTGTTCCGGAGTGAGCTTGTTGGCCAGCTTGCGAGCCTTGGCGGCCAAACGACTGCCGGGCGTTTCTTCCGGGTAGGCAGCTCGGCCTGTCGCGTTCTTCTTCACGCCCCTAACGTGCCCGCTGGTTAATAGAATGGCAAGCGTTTTCGGCTGCGCGGACCGGGCTGCGCGCGTTGGCGACAGTCCCCGGCTACGGCCTGCGCAAAGTCCTCCCGTCTTGCGCCCGCCATAGCGGACAACTACCGGCGGGATTGGGTCCAGAATGACCGCCGCTGGCACGCAAGATACGCATTCTGTATGCCAGGGCCGCTTACCATCTGATGGCGCACGGCCAACTGTGGACCAGCCTCGACCACACCCTCCGCGAGGGCAACAGAGTCATCATCGACCCGGCCGGGCATCAAAAGCCGCGAAAAGGCGCAAGAGACGCAAAAAGTAAAAGAACTCCTCCAATCAGGCCACCCGGGCGGTTGCCTTCTCCTATCCGACTCAGCGCGTACTTCTTGATCTCGAATTTTGGGGCGCCGAAATTGATCAGCAGGCCGTGCTCAATCCCAGAGGAACGCAGGTAGCCCAGGATTTGGGCCACATGTTCCTCCGCCAGGGCCTTGGCTGCTTTCAGCTCGATGATGAGGCGGCTAGAAGCGATAGACTTCGCGCCGGTGGCCGAGCGTCACGAGTGAGAGTTCGTTCCGGCTCACGTCGAAGGCGTAGATGAGGCGGTAATCGCCCACGCGCAGTCGAAACTCCGCGCGACCCTGCAAGCGCGCGTGAGGAAAATCATCCAGCCGCCGGCCCATTTCCCGTATGCGTGTTTCGATCCGGCGCTGAACCTGCGGCGGAAGACGGAATAAAATGGCATCAAACTCCCGGGAGTAGATCTCCGTCGCCTGGTTCACGGCGCGTCACGTCTTGCGAACCCGCACCAAGCCCTCGCGCAGGTCGGCTTGACCGCGCTCGATGCTCGCGACGAACTCTGGATTCAGTTCTGCTTCGTCTTCGAGGTAATTGGCGAGCCAATCCTGAAGCTGCATGGCTTGTTCCGTCGGCAGCTTCCGCACCTCAGCTTCGATGGTTTCGAGCTTGCTCATGGAGACAGTGTGTCATTCGGTACTCGCGAGGTCAAGGCACTGGTCAGCGGCGGCTCGGCAGAGCGCCGCCGATCTCGCCCAGCAGAAGAAGGCGGTTTTCTGCCGAAAACCGCTGCTCGGATGTCGTCGAAGTTGTTCTGGATGGCCTGGAACCGGCCGCGCATTTCGCTCGAGGACAGCGGGGAGTTATCGGCCGGCAAACTGGGATCGAGAATCGGGGTGGACATAAGCAATCTTTGGTTTGTTTTCCAGGCCGGTTTGAAGGTGGGCTTCTGCCCGCCACTGACCTCCTCCGGCCCGGTTTGCCCCGGTATCGCGCGGCTTCTCGCGCATTGCCTGGCCGCTCGCCCGCTGCCGTCCGCCTACGGTCTTGGCGATAGGGCAAAACCGCCAGAAAACATGCAAAACTTGCCTGGTGCCGCCCTCCGCCAGGTCTGGCAGGATGGGGCCGGAATGATTGAGAGCAAAAAGCAATTCTCCTTCACCCGCGCAGCGTCAAGTACAAGCGGGCGCGCGAGAAGCAAATTCCTATCAGTTTAAGT
>CAIWFH010000089.1 GCA_903911925.1 uncultured Acidobacteriaceae bacterium | reverse complement strand
CAGACCATCGCTATTCACGGATAGGTTCTAAGTCTCGTTTTGGCTCCAGGTTGCGGCAATTCCGCGAAGAGCGGGGCTATTCCCAGGAAGAACTAGCCGAGCGGGCAGGACTCCACCGCAACTATGTCGGCGGGGTCGAGCGTGGCGAGCGGAATGTGGCCCTTGAAAATATCGTCAAGCTGGCGAATGCGCTTTCAGTTAAGCCTGGTGATCTATTTGTAGACTTCTCCGGAAGGTGATCCGTCGAGCAAACACCGCCTGGAGAACAGCCAGGTTGTGGAAAGGCGATGGAGGTTTCAGTCCGCCTGTTCCGTGGCCCTAACACTCCATCAACTCATTTATTATCAAATACATAAATATTTTTATGTCGCTTTATTCTCAAATGCAAATTTCGTCATATAGGAATTATTTCCTTTACATTTACATTCTCAATTGAGAAACTATCGCTATGGTAGGCACGCCCACAATGGAGAGCATGATCGTTGAGGCACTGCGCAACCAGATCCCTGTGAAGACGCTACCAGGAGTGTCGATAGCCAACGTTCAGGAACAACCTGAGCAGCCATTCGACATTAGCTTTGACATTCTTTCTGGCCCTAATCAGATTCGTGTGTTGGGAGAAGTTAAGCCCACCTTCTCACCTCGCGTGCTCGAAGAAATCGGCCCCTGGATACGAAGGCTCAAGTCATTGCGCACGGATGTCGCTGTTGCAGTGATTGCGGCGCAGTTGTCGTCCCAGGCACAGACGTTCTGCATTGAAAATGAAATCGATTTTCTGGATTTGTCCGGGAATGTCTTTATCAATGTTCCTGGAAAGTTCATGTTGCAGCGGAGCGGTATGCGCGCGAGCGGCGAATTCGCAGCACCCTCTCAAAGCGCGCGTACCGCCAATGTCTTTTCTGGACGTTTCTCCCGTGTACTGCGAGTCCTACTGCAACAGCCTCGGCCATGGAGCATCAGTGAAATTGCAAGGGAGCTTGAAAAAGAGAGCACGCAGTTCCGGGATCGATTTCCGGGTACGGAAGTCGATTTCACAATCAGTCAAGGATCTGTATCCAAGGCAATCACGGGCCTCGAAGAACAACTCGGAGTTCGCCGGCGAGGAACGGCCATAGTCGTACCCGAACCAGCCCGCCTTCTTCAGATGTGGGCGGATAAATACAAGGAACGATACCGCTGGCGGTTGCGGAGTTCATTTCAAACCGGCAACCCTTTTGGCAGCGACTTGACGAAGATCGCAGACGGAATCAGCCCTCTGCTTCAGGGGGTATATGCGTTCACCGGAGCGATTGCGGCCACTAAGAATGCTCCGTTTATTGACGTCGATATTGTGGATGTCTTCGCGGCCAGCGGTGCCGCGGACGCGATGGGCCTGCGTGATCTGAAATCACAGGCGAGCAACGGTCCCCCCATAAGGGTTATCACGCCATATGATGCAGGTGTGTTCATGTATTCGAACCTACTCGAAAGGGCATTGGTCGTCTCGCCGGTGCAAGCGTATTTGGACCTGTACGCCCGCGGAGGACGTGATCTAAAGCAGGCGGAATACCTGCTCGATAATGTTATTCAGCGGCAATGGAGAAACGTGTGATCCCGGAACCTCAGAAAACATATGTGTTGGAACTGCTGCATGCGCTGGGACCAGCATCTGGCGACTTCGTGGTTGCCGGCGCACAGGCGATGAAATTCATGGTGGAGCGAGCACGCGCAACCAAGGACATTGATTTTGTTTTGGATGTGGTGAAACTGCGTGGCGAACCACTGCAACTGAGCCCACGTTTGCAACAACTGGGCTACCAGGTCGTTAAAGGCTCTCGCAATTTCCAGTTCGAGAAGCCGATCCCGAATAGCCGAGAGACGATGCGAATTGAGTTTATGGCACCGGACGAATTCAAGCGCCAGAAGGATTTTCGCGTCGAAATACAAAATGGCGTTCACGCTCGCGCGTGCACAGGCGGAGCGATTGCCATCGCCGAATCAGAATTGCATCAACTCGCGGGCAGGCTGCCAGACGGCTCAGATTTCACGGCGGCGCTCCGGGTGACGAAGCCACATGCGCTGGTCATGCTGAAACTCCTGGCACTTGATGACCGTTATCGCAACATCCGGGGTCCGGCAGAAGCACGGCATGATCGAGAAGAGGCACAAACTCACGCGGCCGACATCGTGGCGATCATCTCGGCACAGTTGGACCTTGCCGCGTTCAGAAAGGCATTTCAGCACCAATTTAATCTCGACCCAGACCTTGGCAAACGGGTATCGGGAATTCTCAGCGAGTATTTCCGAGAGAATGTCTCCCCCGGATTGTTGGTGTACGAGGAATTCCTTGTGGCAGACAGGCCGCTTGATCGTGACACTCGACGAGAGGTAGTGGACGAACTGGAACGAGCGCACAGGCTGATGAAAAGTTTACTGATCGAGTAGAGGGGCGCGAGCGAGGACGCCGTTTGCACTCATTCATATCCAGTGCACGTTAACAGCGACTATGT
>CAIWFH010000088.1 GCA_903911925.1 uncultured Acidobacteriaceae bacterium | reverse complement strand
TCGTTTCGCGTTCCAGGCACTCTCGACCGGTTCGCTACTGGCTATACCCGTCAGGTTCCCAACCGTCCAACGATTGACTTTCGCTCCCCCTCTTCGTGGTGGGGTATTCTATGACGCTACGCGGCCAGAGACTCGGGGAAGTAGTTCCCGGAGACGGCCAGGTCGTAGACTGGACCGGAAAGCTCGGAAGCGATCCGTGCGCGATTCGCGCGTGAGGTCTCAAGATACTGTTCGTGGAGCGGGTGCTGTGCGCATACTTGCCTAACTGCGGATTCACAGATCCGGCCAATCTCATCGAGCTTGATGGGGTTACGCATCCCGAGGTCAGCCAGTGGCTTCAAAGACTCGGCACTGCGTAACTCTTCAATGGCCCGCTTGGGTACGCGTTCTTGTTCGATGATGTCAGGTGAGTTCATGGTGGGTACAAAGCAAGAGGGCCGATCCGAAGACCGGCCCATCCGAGATGCGACTTCTATTCCGCGCCATCCCTTACACATCTCTAAGCGACTAACTGGGAAGAAACACAACATTTATTTGAGATTAAAATATCCTTAACTATGCGGCGAGACCTCACCAAACGCATCGCTACCGTCTCCACCGAGACTCCATCCTTAACTGCGATCTCTTCCTGTCGATCACCTTCGAAGTAGTGCCGATAGAAAGTGTCACGCAATGCGGGGGACAGTAGGCGCAACACTTTCCAGATCTCCATCACGCGCGGATCGGTTTCGACTTCCGAACCGGGAAGTGGCCGCTCATCGGCGATCTTGTCCATGTCCATCCCGACGACCCAGGATCGAACGTCTTGAGCCTTCAGGAAGTCCGCGCCCCGCTGATAGACCATCGTATAAACGTTGGCCTCGGTTGGTGTTCCGTTCAGCCAGCATGACAGCATGGCATCCTGAACGATGTCCTCCGCCGCGGTGTCCACGTCGAACTGACGTGTACCGTTGAGGATCGAGCGAGCCGCTCGTAGCATCTTCGGCCGCATGGCAGCGAGCGAAGCGTTGATCTCGGAGGGCGTCATGCCGCCGCCTTGTATCGTTCGCGCATGATTTCACGCCGATGCTCCAGGTAGCCGCCCACGCCGGCCGCGCACTCTTGGCAACCAATACACAGTCGCCGTTTGTGGAAATCATCGGAAGACTCACCCGAACGCGGTATGAGTTGTATCCCGCACTTCTGCCCGCTCTCGAACTTCCCACGGCAGAACCGGGGACTTTCGGCCATTCGGAGCATACGGTTACCGCTGGAGGAGAAGGGTAACGGTTGTTTCATTGGAGTAATACCTCTCTTTCTCTTAATCAGGCAGCATCAGCGAAGAGGGAGGACTCTACTTGTGCTGCTTTTCGGATGCGCTTCGTCGCCGCGTATTTGCCCATGACGGATGCGGCTTCCGCGATGGTGATGTTTCGCCGTATGGGGTTCTTCAACTCGTTGAAGCGGTTAATGAAGATCTCTTCCGCTTCACCTGGCGCCCACGTGCGCCCGATCCTGTATTCGACACCATCCAGGAAGCGATCCCACTTCTCCCAACCGGGAAGGAGTGTACCCATCAGGTCGCGTGCTTCCATCGCCAGCATGGTCTTGTCTGCAAACTGGACAGATTCAGGCTCGTCAACCGGAAGCCCGAAATTCACTGCGATCGCGGATTGGAGCCGCTTCTCCGCGTCCCGGTACGGGACCAACTCGGGGAGTCGCTTGATAGGGCGTGCCAGAT
>CAIWFH010000087.1 GCA_903911925.1 uncultured Acidobacteriaceae bacterium | reverse complement strand
TGAAGATCTACTCCCACGTGGGTCTTCATGGCCTACCTTCCTCCTAAGCAATCTGTGCGCCTTGAGCACGTATTAGGAAGGTACGCCCCTTTTCATCCCATCTGAGCGAACAGGGCCACAAACGCTGTTCAGTTCCGGGGTGGTGAGCGAAGAATCGGCGTTTGCTGTCTCGTCGATTTGAATTGAACACTCAGACAACGCAGCATCTCCTCTTGCCAACCAATAGGAGGAATATACACCGGCCTCTATGGGAATGCAATATGAAGGATTCTGGTATCCGGTTCCCGTAAAGTCTGGCCCGGCATACGGAAGCGCGACCGACTGATTGTGTTAGGCTTGGCGCATAAAGGCGGACTATTGCCCGAGTCCGAGGTGCCCTTCCATGCTGTTACGATTTCTTGCCGTTGCCGCCGTTGCGTTGCCATTGCCCGCGCAAGCCCCCGACGGTCTCGCCGACTCTGTTGCAAAACAACTGCCCACGCTCACTGAGACCTACAAGCGCCTGCACCAGACCCCTGAACTCTCGCGCCACGAAGAGAAGACTTCAGCCTTCGTCGCCGCCGAATTGCGCAAGCTGGGATACACGGTCACCGAGCATGTGGGCAAATACGAAGATGGAACGCAGGCCTTCGGCGTAGTGGCCATTCTTGAAAACGGCTCCGGCCCGCGGCTGCTGATCCGTACAGATATGGACGCGCTGCCGGTCACCGAGAACACCGGCCTCGATTACGCCAGCACCCTTAAATCCACCAACCCGCAAGGGCAGGAAGTGGGCGTGATGCATGCCTGCGGGCACGACCTGCACATGACGGTGCTGCTGGGCACGGCGCGCGAAATGGTTGCCCGCAAAGCCGCATGGCATGGAACCCTGATGCTGATTGGCCAGCCCGCCGAAGAAGTCATCGCCGGCGCGGCCGCCATGATGGCCGACAATCTCTACGGCCGCTTTGGCAAGCCCGACATGGTGGTGGCCGAGCACGACTCGCCCGATGCGGCCGCCGGTTCGGTCGCCTTCAAGAGCGGTCCGCTGATGGCCAGTTCCACAACCGTCAATGTTGTGATGCGCGGCATTGGCGGGCACGGATCGCGGCCCGAGGCGGGCAAGGACCCCATCGTTCTGGCTGCGGAGTTTGTACTGGTAGCGCAGACGATTGTCAGCCGTCAGATCGATCCGCAGCAGCCCGCGGTGCTCACCATCGGCACCATCCACGGCGGCACCAAAAACAACATCATCCCCGATGAAGTGACCATGGGCCTCACGCTGCGCACCTATTCCATGGCGGTGCGCGACCAGATTGTTGCCGACATCCGCCGCACGGCGAACGGGCTGGCCGAGGCCTACGGCATTCCCACCGATCGCATGCCAGTGGTCAGCGTGGGAGAAAGTACGCCGCCCACTATCAATGACGCCAAGCTCAATGACCGCATACGCGCGGTCGCCGTATCAGCGCTCGGCGCCGAGCGCGTGGTCGACGCCCACGCCGTGATGGGCAGCGAAGACGTAGGCCAGTTTTCGATGGATGGCAAAATTCCCGCTGTAATGTATTGGCTGGGCGCATCCGACTCTGAAAAGCTGGCCGAAAGCCGTAAAACCGGCGTTGCGCTGCCGGGACTGCACTCATCGAAATTCGCCCCCGTCTACGCTCCGGCAATCACCGCTGGCGTAACGGCGATGACTGCCATTGCGCTGGACCTGCTGAAGTAAGGCGTGGCGTATGCCGAGTCGCGCTGAGAAACTGTGCCCCGTTCATCGCGGCCTCATCGCGATGAGCGGGGCTTCGAGTCAGACCGCAGCCACCGCGACGATACGACCATGCCGTTCCCATCGCGTACTTCAATTCCGAATAAAAATCGGTTTACGAGATAGGGCTTATTCAGAAACTCACCTGAGCTGCTATTCACAATTGTCACCTTGACCGCTACCGCGGAACCCAAATGGACGGGGTTTTGCACCGCGGTGATTCTAATACTTACTCCCGCGTCAGACGGAGCATCAGGCTGACTGCATGCGCAAGCACAAGCGCCAAAGGTGACGGCAGAGAGTAATGCAACACGTGATGATTCGTACCATTTCATGATCAGTTTTTCCTTTGGGAGGCTGTCTGCCGTTCCCAGCCTACTTCGCCGGGTCGACCAGCGCGCCATACACAACCGCATGGCTGCGGTATTCGAGATAGTGGTTGTCCGGGCTGCCCATGCGCTGGATCATCGCCACAAACACCACATCGTTCGCTGGATCGACCCAAAACCACGTTCCCGCGGCGCCGTCCCACAGATACGTGCCTTTGCCGAAGGACAGGTTGGCCTCGGACGGATCGAAGACCACCGCGCCGTTGATGCCATAGCCAAAGCCCGGCCGCATCACATGCATCCCGCCGCCAAATTCGCCGGTGAGCACACTGGGCGGGACGTGGTTTGAGGTCATCAGCCTGATCGTGGCTGGAGAGAGAACGCGCTTGCCGTCCAGTTCGCCGCCGTTGGCCAGCATCTGCGCAAAGCGGTAGTAATCCTCGGCGGTAGACACCATGCCGCCGCCACCGGAGGGCAACCCCGGATTGGCAACCCAGTTAATCCCCAGCAGCCCGCCGTCCGCCATTTCTGCCAAGTTGCCCTTGTCATCGACGCGATAGTTGGTCACAAAGCGGCTGCGTTTCTCGGCCGGCACAAAGAAGCCCGCATCGCGCATGCCCAGCGGCTTATAGATTTGGTCGCGCATGAAGCTGGGCAGCGACTGGCCGGAGAGCTTCTCTGCGATGTAGCCCTCAACGTCCATCCCCACGCTATAGACCCACTGCTTTCCCGGCTGATAACTCAGCGGCAGCGCAGCCAGCTTGGCTATAAACTCATCCAGATTCTTCGAGCCAAACAGATTTGCGTCCTTGTACATCTTGTCAACGGGCGAGTTGCCGAAGCCGTAAAGGAATCCAGCGGCGTGGCTCATCAGTTCGCGCATGGTTGGCTCGTGATCGGGATCGACGAGAATTGGCTTGCCGTCGGCGTCGAGGCCCTTGTAGACCTTCAGGTGCGCAAACTCCGGAACAAATTTTGAGATGGGGTCAGAAGGCAGCCACTTCCCCTGCTCGTAGAGAATCATCATGGCCACGCCGGTCACCGGCTTGGTCATGGAGTAGTCGCGGAAGATCGAGTCCTTTGCCATAGGCGTGGCGGCTGCCATGTTGCTCTGTCCGCCAACGCTGTAATCCACTACCTTGCCGTGACGCGCCAGAATCGTAACGTAGCCCGAAATTTGCTTCTGGTCTACCTTTTGCTGCATCAATGCGTGCAGGCGTTCCAGGCGCTCAGAGGAAAATCCCTCCGTCTCCGGCTTGACGGGGGTCATGCTGAGCGCGGGCCGGACCGCTTGCGGCTTAGGCGGCTGCTGCGCGATGGACGCGCAGCTTTCCAGCAAAACGCCGCATGCGACTAACGTGGCAAATCTACAGGTTTTCATTTACTCTCCCGGCCACATCACGCGGCAAGTCGGTTCTTGACAACAAGGCCAAACAGGCCGAGGGCCGATCACTTTCGCGGATCGACCAGCGCCTGATAAACGACCGAGCGGCTCAGGTACTCGAGGTTGGTGGGGGTGGGGCCGCCGAACATGCGCTGAATCATGCCCACAAAAACGATGTCGTTGGTGGGGTCAACCCAGAACCAGGTGCCCGCGGCTCCGTCCCAGAAGAAGGTGCCCTTGCCGTCAGGCAGGTTGGCCTCGGCCGGATCGAAGACCACCGCGCAGTTGTAGCCATAACCAAAGCCGGGGCGCAGAGTCTGAAGGCCGATGCCATACTGGCCGGTGAGCAACTCCGCCGGCACATGGTTGGAACCCATCAGCTTGACGCTGGAGGGCGCGAGGATGCGCTTGCCGTTCAACTCGCCGCCGTTGCCCAGCATCTGCGCGAAGCGGTAATAGTCTTCAGCCGTTGAAACCATCCCGCCGCCGCCCGAAGGCATGGTGGGCTCGGCGAAGTAGTTAGTCATGGGAAGGCGGCCGACCGGAGTGGTAGTCAGGCCACCCTTCGCATCGCCCCAGTAAAGCGTTGCAAAGCGGGAGAGCTTGTTCTGCGGCACGTAGAAGCCCGCATCTTTCATGCCCAGCGGCGCAAAAATCTCGTCGTGCATGAAAACCGGCAGGGGCTTGCCCGTTAGCTTCTCGACAATATAGCCCTCAATATCCATTGACACCGAGTAAGTCCAGCCCTTGCCGGGCTGATAGGTGAGCGGAATTCCGGCCAGCTTGTCGATGAACTCCTTGAGATTCTTGGATTCCAGGAGTTTGGCGTCGCGATACATCTTGTCGACCGGCGTGTCGCCAAAGAATCCGTAGGTAAACCCAGCCGTGTGGCTCATCAGCTCGCGCATGGTGGGCTGGTGGTCCGGATCGACGAGAATCATCTTCCCATTTGCGTCTAGGCCCGCGAAGACCTTCAAGTGCGCAAATTCGGGTATGAACTTCGCGATGGGGTCAGACGGCAGCCACTTGCCCTGCTCGTAGAGGATCATCATGGCCACGCCGGTGACCGGCTTGGTCATGGAGTAGTCGCGGAAAATTGTGTCTTTACTGGTCGGCGCGGCGGTGGCTATATCGCGCTGCCCGTAGGTGCGGTAGTCCACAATCTTGCCGTGGCGGGCAAGGATGGTGACCACTCCCGCCACCTGCTGCTGGTCAACGGCTGTTTGCATCAGCTTGTGCAGGCGCTCAAGCCGGTCGCTTGAGAAGCCCACGACCTCGGGCCTGGTTATTGCATCCGACGCTGGCTTTGCCGGCTGCTGCGAGGGAGAGGAAACAGGGCAAAGCACAAGGAGCAGGCCCGCGAAAACGCTGCAGGCGACAGTTGAAAATCGCTGGGTTGTCATTTCAGTCCTTCAGGGTCCGGACAGGGAAATGCGACCGGGCCGCGGCGCAACCTTTATACCAAGCGGCGTCGGTTGCGGCAAACCCGGCCGGCGAAACTCAGTAGATCAGTTTCAGCGAGAACTGAATCTGCCGCGAAGTGCCTGCCGTCTTGCCGATCTGGCCAAACCCGGCGCCGGAGAGGGTATTGGCGGGCAAACCCATGTTGACAATGTTGAACAGATTGAAGAACTCGGCACGGAATTGCATGGCCATACGCTCAACTCCGCTTCGGCGGCTGCCGAAGGGCGTGTCTTTGATGAAGGCGAAGTCGAAGTTATAGAAGGCTGGACCACGGAAAGTGTCCCGCCCCAAGGTTCCGAACCGACCCATGTTTGGCCCGGTCCCATTCGCGACATGAACGGGAATCGAGAAGAAGTCGGTGCCGTTGGTTGCGCCGTTGCCAAAGTAGTCCTGGCGGTTCTCACGTGCTGTTGAAAGGTGCGGCTTGGCAATCTGGTCAGGACGGTCCGCGCCACCGGATCCGGCACCCGTCTGCTGCACGCCGGAGTATACGGTAAAGGGCAGTCCTGAACTCATGCTTGAAATGCTTAGCAATTCCCAGCCGTCGGTAATTTTTTTGCTGACGCCCCTGAGAAAGTTGATGCTTTCAAGGTGCATGTCCTGGGCCACGCTCAGTCCAAAGCCGTGCTTCACATCGAAAGTAGACGGGCCCTTTTCTGGATGTGTGTCGTACGGATCCTGCGGGTTGCCCGCGGCTACGGCTCCCGTGGCCCCACTGCCGCCCATCACCATGCTGGTGTCGTCAAGCGACTTGCCCCAGGTGTAGCTGGCCTGAATCCCGGGCCCGCCATGGCCCACCGTCCCTGAGAGCGAGGTCTGCAGGGCGTGATAGGTCGAGTGGGCCGAGGCGGCAATCAGGCTCACAGAACCAAAGCCGCCATTCATGTTCCCCGAGCTGTCGAACCTGGTTAAGGGAGCAAAAGCAGGGTCGGCGCCGGGAAAAGCGTTGGGGTAGGTGATGCGCGGCAAGCCCTTGGAGGCTGTTCCCACGTAACTGGCATCAGCCGTCAGATTCCCGAACTTCCGCTCCAGGCCCGCCGTCCATGTATAAAGGGTCGCGTTGCCGAAGTTGGGGCCCATGCCGTTGATGGTAATGTTGCTGAAAACGCCGCCCGGTGTGAGCGCGGTCAAGTCCTGCTGATAGCGCTCAACGTCCATCACCGTGTTTGGCGCAATGGCTTTGGTGTCCCCGCCATGCAGAATGTCCTCTCCGCTGGGAGTGTAGGCAATTGGCAACTGGTCCGGCGTGATCTTGAATCCGTATTGCAAGGGCGCGGCCGAGGTAGTCGTCACCCGCGGCATAACGGAAAAGGGCGCGGCTCCGGTCAGGAAGTTATCCTGCCAGGGATTGGGTGGGATTACCGTGATTCCGCCACCGATATGAGCAACGAGATTGTCCGTTTCCCGCCACGACGCCTCGACGCGCGGTCCCCAACCGTTCCAACTTGTCTTGTATCCGGGCTGAGGGTTAACCGAGTATGCATATTCTCCGTTGACCAAGCCAAATGTCGAAGTCCGGTGCGCACGCTCCTCAAATGGGCCGTACAACTCCCAGCGGACTCCGTAGTCGAGGGTCAGCCGCGGCGTAACCTTCCAAGTATCCTGAATATAAAGGTTTACATTGTTTTTGCTGAAGGCGGCGGGACCAATGTGGTCTCCGCCCGAGATGCCTGGAGGCGCAATGGCAATGGTGTAGACGAAGGGGCTGCCGGTGAGAAAGCTGCTCACTGTATCCGGAAGCTTGTCGCCGTAGCTCAGGTCGTGCGTGCCGCTTGCCGAGGTAATGGGTTGCTGTCCAGCGTAATATGCTGCCCCCCCGCCAAAATCGTATTCGCCGTTGGGGCTCTGTCCCCAATACGTACTATCGCGATTGAGGCGCACTTCGCCGCCCGCCTTGAAACTATGGTTCGTGGTGGTGAAAACAACATTCTGGCGACCCTGAAAAACATTCCCATACGATTGCATCACCGATCCGCCAGCCGAGTTAAATGATTCGAAGAGGCTATCGGCGAACTTGATGGCGGGGTCAACGTGGTTGGGCGTGGGAAACCCAGGCGTAGTGCGCTCGATGCTGATGGACGACTCCAGAATAAGCCGAGAAGAGACCGTGCGGGTGTAGGTGCCCACCACATTGCGCTGCTGGTCGTTGTACTGAATGCCGAACGAGGGGTCGATGGCCGTCTGGTCGGGATTTGTGGTCGGGCCGCTCAGGTTGTCCATGACAAAACGCGCGAAAAACTGATTCTTGCTGTTGAATTTGTGGTCCAGCCGGAATGAAAACTGGTCGGCATTCGTGGCCACTTTCGAGGCCGTTGCATACGTATTCGCGCCATAGGGCCCGGTGGAAAAGTTAGGCTTGGGATATCGCTCCAGTATCACTGCAATGTCGGTTTGTATGGGCACCGTCAGCGTATCGGTTGAGCCGTCAGGATAGGTGACGTTATCGATGCCCGCGCGTTGGTCCAGCGACGGCACCGGCAACACTTGCGTGGTGCCCAGCACCTGCCTGAATCCCTGGTATTGCACAAAGTAATAAGTCCGCTTGCTGCCATCGTAGAGGTGCGGAATAACAACCGGACCTCCATTCGTAAACCCGAACTCATTGCGGCGGAATGGCGGAATGCGGCCCGGATAGGCCTCGGTTGGATGGTCGAAGTAGTTGCGCGCGTCAAAAGCGGAGTTGCGCACAAACTCAAAGAACGACCCGTGAAATCCGCCCGCTCCAGAGCGGGTACGAATGTTGGTAAACCCTGCGGCGCCGCGCCCGATCTCGGCCGGCATCCAGCCCGAGCTTGAATCGATTCCCTCCACTGCGTCCACGTTGAAATTTGTGAAGCTACCACCGCCCATTTCCGGATCGCTGATGTCGGCGCCATCCATGGCAAAAGTCGCCTCAACCCCGCGCTGCCCGTTAATGGCAAACTGGGCGGTGAAGTTGGTCATCCCGTTGGAGTCGGTCATGGTGCCGGCGGCCAGAAGAAGCAGAGTGCTGAAGTCGCGCTTGTTCAGCGGCAGCTCGCTTACTGCCTGGCTTGATAGTTCTTCGCCGCCTGTTCCGGTTTGGCTTTTTTGCGCTTCAACCGTCAACTCGCCGTGGGCAGACATTGTGATTTGAACCGCGGGCGCGCCTGGCGCCAGGTCGATGGGCAGAGCATAAACAGCCTTGCCGCTTTTCGCCTCAACTGAAAGCCGGTATTGCCCCGCAGCCAGCGTGGTCAACTGGAATCGGCCATCCGCTCCCGTCTTCGCCTCGCCTTCTCCGGCCGGGCCAGCCAGACGCACTTTGGCTGCGCCAATAGGCGCTCCGGCTGCATTGCGCAGCACACCCTGCCAGCCACTCTGAGCGGCCTGCTGCCCCCAGGCAGTCGCCACCGCGAAGGCCATGGTCGCAAGTACCAGGCTCCTTGATCCGTTCCTCAAAGGGACCAACTGACCGGCCCTCGCCGCGCGCTTGCTACCAAAGATGAAATTCAAGAGATTGTTCTACTTTCAGTACGAGATCGCTGGGTCCAATTAAGGTCCCGGTGGCGCATAAACTGCCTATCTGCGTTTGCTCGGATTATAGTCCTCGAGGTAAACGTCTTCACACAGGTTTCCCGGCCAGCCTCTACACTATTTGCAAGCCTATGGCCGTCCCTGAATCAAGTCTCGAAGCCACTATCGACACAATTGCCGCGATCTCGACGCCCCCCGGCCGCGGCGGCATCGGCATCGTGCGCCTGAGCGGGCCGCTGGCCGCATCCATAGCCGTGCAGTTGGTGCGACTTACCCATCCGCTCGAGCCCGGTCGCGCACGGCTGGCCGATGTTCTGGACGAGGACTCAGGCATCGACGCCGGCCGCATTGACGAGGCCCTGGTCACCTTCTTCGGGGCTCCGCACTCTTACACTTCAGAAGACCTGGTGGAGATCGCCGCGCACGGCTCGCCCGTGGTTCTGGAACTGCTTCTCAATCGCGCCCTGGATTTGGGAGCGCGGCTGGCTGAACCAGGCGAGTTTACCCAGCGCGCATTTCTCTCGGGCCGGCTCGATCTCACCCAGGCAGAGGCGGTTCGCGACCTGATTGAGGCGCAGACCCTGATGCAGGCGCGCCAGGCCGCCAGCCAGTTGGGCGGCGCACTCAGCCGGCGCGTACAGCCCGTCAAACAAGATTTGGTGGAGCTCATCGCCCTGCTTGAAGCCGGGATCGACTTTGCCGAAGACGACATAGACGTCACGCCGCAAACCGAGATTGCCCGCCGCATCGAAGAACTGACGCCTCCGCTCCTTGCGCTTGAGGCGACCTTCACGCGCGGCCGCATCGTTCACGACGGCCTGACGCTGGCCATTGTCGGCCGGCCCAACGTGGGCAAGAGCTCCCTCTTTAATCGGCTCGTCGAGCGCGACCGCGCCATTGTGACCGCCACCCCCGGCACAACGCGGGACACCGTCTCAGAGCGGATCTCGCTCGAGGGCATTCCGCTGGAACTGGTAGACACCGCCGGCCTGCGCGCGGGTCTGCGCGAAGCACTGGAGGAGGCCGAAGAGTTGGGAATTGTCCGCAGCCGCGAAGCCCTGGCCGACGCGGCGCTGGTGATCGTCGTTCTGGATGCGACCCAACCGCTCAATGAGGAGGAGCGGCAGTTATTCGCGTCCGTCGAGGGCCGCCCGGCGATTGTGGCCATCAATAAGAGCGATCTTGCCCCGGCTGCCCTGGCCCCATCCGAATGCGACGGACTGCCCCAGGTGACCACTTCCGCGCTCACCGGCGAAGGCATTCCCGCACTGCGCGAGCGTATCCTCACCCTGGCCACCGGCGGCGCCGCAGCCGAGCCTGGCATGCTCACCAGCCTTCGCCACCGCAACGCCATCGCCACAACGCTTGCAGCCCTTTCCGACGCCGCCCAGGCCAATGCGAACTCCATCCCCCATGAGATGATCCTGCTCGACCTTTATCGCGCTCTTTGGGCGCTCGACTCCCTCACCGGCCAGACCACCTCCGACGACATTCTCAATTTGATCTTTGCGACCTTCTGCATCGGAAAATGAGATTGAGTGTCAAGGGGGCTGCGAGAACCACCTGCTGATTCAGCAGGTGTCCAACGGGTTCATTCGGATGGGTCAGGCAAGTTGGCTGGTGCACTTAGCCGCGGGCAGATCTTTCGCAAATCAGGAGATTAGGAAGAGAACGGCTTCGATTCTTGTTGATTGCAAACGGAGGGCGAATCATTACGAGATTTGCAATCGAGTCCATTTTGATTTTCAGATCCCAGGGGGTCTCTGCTGCGCTTCCACGGCTCCCAAGAGTTTACTTCTTCGCGAACTTGCTTCAGAGTCGTTTTGAGTTCATCTGAGATCGTCATAATGTTCTCCATCTTAACTCAATTTGAGTCCGATTTTTTCCAGAGTACCAATAAGAAAATTCAAATCTTCCTTCTCATATTGCAGGTACGACCAGAATGAACCCGAGACGCGGGGAGACGCTTGGGCTGGATTCCAACCGATTACCGTCCCATCAGGTTGCTTTCTGTCCGGCATTCCAAACATATTGACGTGGTTCCTTGGAGCAACACCCAGAAAAGGGACAAAGGGAATCTTCCCTGTTCCACCATTCGAACCCAGTTCGATCGAATCTCCGTGCAATTCAAGAGCCAAACTTTTGGCATAGGGCTCGATGTATACAACCCGTGCAATTCCAGTCGCCACAATCATCCTGGCGCATTCATGGCACGGAAAAGTCGTGACAAACACTGTACAGTCTTTTATCGAGACGCCTCGTGACGCAGCGTCAGTGATGGCACTCATTTCGCCGTGCACGGCTCGCTGGAATTCGATGAGTTGCATATATCTAGTCTGCTTAAGGAGCGGCCTGATTTGTGCCATCTGTTCTGGAATCGGCAAGTTCTTTAGATTCTCAGAGAGCATCTTGTTGTCAGAGAGGGTCTTCAGCAACTCTCCGAGGCTCGAAGACTTGTAACGGTCCGAACTGTCGAATCCACGTGCCCAGTCACGGCCGTCGGGATTGTCGCCGTCCCAATAATGGCCACCGTGAGCCTTGGGGACTTCATTCGTACCAATCGCCATTAGCTTGCCATCTGAATCGCAGATTGCAGCTCCTACCTGCCTACCAAGTTCGGCTGAGCGCATGGCAGCCAGATACGCATGGGCCATTCCAATCTCATCGGGAGTTGGTGTGATGACTGGTTTACCAAAAAGCAAGTCAAAGAACCTATCTAGATCCGCACGAAGTCGTTGGGAATCACCTGCATCTAAGAAAACGTCTGACATCCCAAAAGCTTGTCGCAATTTCTGGCCGTATTCAGTTGTTTCGTCTGACTCATCCCGCAGTACTAGTTTCTCAGCCTCGGCTCTGAAATCTGCGGATTGAGCTGAGTACCTTGATTTGGCAATTCGACTTGCCAGGTTAATAATCCTCTCCTCTCGTTCCGAGTGAACTGCAATCACGATCAGGTTCGATGCATAGATTCGCCGGAGGGCCGTAACCTCCTCCGGGCGTTTCAGTGAACGGAAAAGATAAGCTTGTCGGTCGACCGGCCTTTCTGACGGGCCAGATTCCTCGCGGATGCGCCGAACACGTGAGAGCGACAACAAAGCAAGAGCATCTTTCCTCTTGGTCGCCTCCCGAAACCGGTCACCAGCGTCCATCCTTCCTTTGATCTTCTCGTCTTCCTCTGCAGGTTCGTGATCAAGGTAACCTTCGAACTGCCTAATCTGCTCGACAACTCTGACAGGCCTCAAAGTGTAATTAAATCTGCCAAGAGTCTCTCGGAGCGATTCACAAACACTCTCAGAATCGGCTCCAACCGGGGCAACAATCGCAATAAATAATTCCGGATTAGTATGCCTTACGAGATCAATTGGGTACATGCAAGAATCCTCGCCTCCACCCTTGGGAACGTCAAGTCCAGGTATCAGACAAGTTATTAGTCAATCTCGTCCGTTGGAATGTCCGATGTTTTAATGCGCCATGTAATCTTGAAAGCGGTCGAGGCAGAATAGCTCACACCCGCGGAAATAATTGAAGAGCCTTCGAGGATTTGGACTGAACAGCGATCCATCGTTGTTATCAACCGCGCAAAAACGGAAAGCCAGAGGCTGGAAACCGATCAGGCCGGCTGCGCTCGTTTCGCCCTCGCCCCCGCCGCCTCCATCAAAATGCAGAACGCCTGTGCCTCGGTCGAAATGCCCGAGCGGTCGAAGTTGGGCGAACCGGCGGCTCCTTGCACGTAGCCGTAGGCGTCCATCTTCAGCCGCGCCGCAGCGCGCATCCTGTCGGCGTGCGCCCGGTAACTCGCCGGCAGCCACCCGGCCATTACGCCCTCATACGTGGCAAAAGCCAGCATCTGGGCAAGATTCGTTTCGACAAAGGTCTCGGGCTTGTCCACCATGTCGTGAAAGAGGCCGTCCTTGCGCTGGTGGGCAAGGCAGCCGTCAATGATCTCACGCGCAAAGGCGGCCAGGCGGTCATGGTCCTTCTGTCGCTCGCCAGGCAGGCCGCGAATGACCCGCGCCAGGCCCGCCGCGGCCCATCCGTTGCCACCGCCCCAAAAACTAGGGTCTTTCAACTGCTGCTTACCTTCATCCCAAACGTGCGCCACCAACTTCTTCTCCGGGCTCCAAAGCCGCTGCTTGAACCCCTCGATCTGCTTGAGCGCCTCGTCATAGAAGCCCATCGCAGCCAGAAACGGCGGCGCATTGTTGAAGCCGTCCGACCACATCTCAGGCCCTTCAAAGACGTGGTAAACAATCCCGTCCGCGCTTCGCGGCGATTTGAAACGAATCCACTCCAGCAACGCGGCTACCGCCTGCTTCATCGCCGGGTCGCCGGTCCATTCGGCGGCTTTGGCGTAAGCCACCCCGCCCATTGCAGGGTCCGTAGGGCCGCCGGCCACCGCAACGGCCAGCCGCCCGTCCGGCTTGCTCAGCACCATGGCTGCCTTCGTCAGTAGAATTATTCGCTCGCGGTCGCCGGCATCCAGAAACGCCTGCGCCAAGATGCCTTGTTCCCAGTCCTCCCGCTGCATGGCAAGTGCAGCGGCGGCAGCCTTCTCAATACGTTTCGTGCTTTCAGGCCGTGGCTCTGCTGCCGCCATTATTCCAGGCTCGGCGAATACTCCCTGTACGCCCATCAGCGGTACTGTCGCCGCCGCTGTCTGCAAAAACGAACGTCGATCCATAGGTCTTCCTTCTACTTCCCGCTCGTCAGGTTGCGAATAATCTCCGCCTCCCGCGTCCGGTACGGCTTGCCGTCGGCGTAGAAAACATCGTGGAACCAGACCGTCGGCTGATCGCTGACATACGGCCGCTGCCACGAGTCCCAGGGCAAATTTGTCTGACTCTTGCCCACCACCAGCCCCCAGTTAATTGCGCCCACATGGTGCAGCTTGGCGATGGGCAAAATCGTGTCAAAGGTGCTGCCCGCGCCGCGCGCCATGTATTCGGTGCAGATCAGCGGCCGGTGGAACCGCTCCAGTTGCTTCACCTTCTGCTCAAAGTCCTCGGGCCAGCCGTAGTTGTGGAAGCTGATCACGTCGGATTGCTCCACCTGCACGCGCGCCAGCGGCGGCATCGCGTCAAGCGAGCTCCAGTCGCCGTGCCAAAGGCCGCTGGTCAACGGTTGGGTGGGGTGCGTCGTGCGAGCCCAGCCGAACACCTGCGGCAACAGGCCCAGAATGATGGCGTTCTTGTTCTTGACCTCGCCCTTGGGAAGGGAAGAGTCATTGCCGTTATCCGGCTCGTTCCACAGGTCCCAGGCCAGGATGCGCGGGTCGTTGGCGAAAGCGCCCACCACCCCCTTCACGTAGCCCTCCAGCCGCGGCGTCTGAGTGGGGTCGCCCAGCACCTCGGCTCCCGGCGCCTGCACCCAGCCGGAGTTGTGTACACCGGGAATGGGCGGGTGCTGCGGGCCGAGCTTCGGATGCGGGTCCCAGCAGGAGTCGAAGAGCACGAAGACCGGCCGGATATGGTGACGGGCCGCGATGGCCAGAAACATGTCCATGCGCTTTTCGAAGCCCTTCGCATCCTGCTCCCAAAGCAGGTTGTGCAGAAACACGCGCATGGTGTTCATGCCGATGCCCTCTGCCCAGCCCAGTTCGCGATCAATGGTTGCCGCGTCAAAGCTGTCGGCCTGCCACATCTCCAACTCATTGATGGCCGTGGAGGGCAGAAAGTTGGCGCCCACCGGCCACGGCTGCGCGGCATACCAGGCATTGGCCTGGGCTTCGGTCCAGCGTTGCTGGGCTTGCTGGCCCATTGCGAGCATCGGCGCAAACGCCAACAGAACAAGAAAACCGTAGCCTTTTAAAACAGAGCCCTTCATTTGCACCCCTTTGATTCGAATGACAATTCTACTTTGCGCCGGCCGGCATTGGAGCGATTTCAAACCGTAAGTTGGAGCACGCTCCAACCGCCATCTTGCCGCTGCCCGAACGCCCTGAAGGGATTAGTATGGAGCGGGGAAAGAAGCGCTCTAAAAGGAGAACAGATGGTTACTCGTCGGGAGTTTCTTGACACACTTGCGACAGGCGCAGCGGGCCTGGCTGTCGCCTCCTCGGCCAAAAGCTACGGCCAGATTCTCGGCTCCAACGAACGCCTTAACTTCGCCGTGATCGGGCTCAACAGCCGCGCGTATGCGCACCTGTCGAGCCTCAAGGCCAACAAGGCCTCGGCGCGCATCACGCACGTGGTTGACGTGGACAGCACCATCCTGGCCAAGTACGCCGCGGCGACTGAAAAGGAGCTGGGCTACGCTCCCGTCGCCGATAAGGATTTCCGCAAGGTTCTAGAACTGAAAGACGTGGACGTGATCACCATCGCCACGCCCGAGCAGTGGCATGCGCCCATGGCCATTCTGGGCCTTGAGGCGGGCAAGCACGTTTACGTTGAAAAGCCCTGCAGCCACAACCCTGCCGAGGGCGCCCTGCTGGTCGCAGCGCAGAAGAAATACGGCAAGCTCTGCCAGATGGGGACCCAGCAGCGTTCCTCCGCCTTCACCATCGACATCATCGAGAAGATTCACAACGGCCTTGTGGGCCGGCCCTACTTTGCCAAGTGCTGGTACAACAACACGCGCAAGTCCATCGGCGTGGGCAAGGTGGTTCCGGTTCCGGCCACGCTCGATTGGGACCTGTGGCAGGGCCCCGCGCCGCGCCAGCCTTACAGAGACAACGTGCACCCCTACAACTGGCACTGGTTCAAGACCTGGGGAACGGGCGAGACCTTGAATAACGGGACGCATGAGGTGGACGTCTGCCGCTGGGCGCTGGGCGTGGACTTTCCCAACCGCGTCACCGCCTCCGGAGGCCGCTACCACTTCAAGGACGATTGGCAGTTTTACGATACGCTCGTCACCAGCTACGAATACGACGACAAGATGATCTCCTGGGAAGGCTCCTGCTGCCAGGGCATGCGCTACTTCAACCGCGGCCGCGGATCGCTAATCGAAGGCACCGAAGGCACGGTGATGATCGATCGCGACGGCTACGAGATCTACGATCTGGGCGGCAAGAAGACCAGCGAATTCAAGGTGGGCAAGGAAACCACAACCGCCGACCTTGTGGGCGCCGACTCCATGACCGACGCGCATTTCGCCAACCTGATTGCTGGCATCCGCACTGGCGAAAAGCTGCATTCCCCGGTAGCCGTGGGCAACGTGGCCGTAACCATGTTGCAGCTTTCGAACATCGCCTGGGAAGTAAACCGCGAGTTGCACCTCGACCCCACAGACGGCAAGATCCAGAACGACCCCAAGTCCGCCGCGCTCTGGAACCGCGAGTACGAAAAGGGATGGGAGCCGAAAATCTAGGTTTCTGACCAGTAGTTCTCGCACAACTGACGGGTGCCCCAGGTCCCTCGCATTTCGGGACCTGGGATACCACGAACCTAAATCCAAAAGGACGAAATATCATCGGGCTTTTCGTTTTCCGCCCTTAACTGCAATCTAGGTGAAACGCATATGACCACCATCTCACGCCGCAATTTCGTCCGCTCCAGCGCGCTGCTCTCGGCCGCTGCCTTCCTGCCTGCCGCCCGCCCCGCCTTCGCCAGCCTCCCGCAGGCGGTCACCGGAGAGCCCCCTATCCGTCTCGGCATCGCCAGCTACACCTTTCGCAACTTCACCCGCGCCCAGATGATCCCCTGGCTCAAGCAGCTCAACGTCACCGGTCTCAATGCCAAGGACACCAAGGATCATCTCCCCATGGCGCCGGATGAAGAAGCCAAGGCACTGGCCGACTACGCCGCGGCCGGCATCAAGCTCCACGCCGCCGGCGCCATCTATTTCCCCAAGGACGAAGACGACGACATCCGCGCCAAGTTCGAGTACTGCAAGCGCGCCGGCATCGGCGTCATCGTGGCGGGCGATCCCACCCCCGCCACACAGCCCCGGCTTGAAAAGTTCGTCAAGGAATACGACATCAAGATCGCCATCCACAACCACGGCCCTGAAGACAAGGTGTGGCCGTCGCCGCTCGACGTACTCAAAGCCGTCAAGGGCTACGACACGCGCCTCGGTCTCTGCATCGACGTGGGCCACACGGTTCGCGCCGGCACAGATGTTGTCCAGGCCATCCACGCCGCCGGCCCCCGCCTGCACAACATGCACATCAAAGACCTTGCCAGCTTCAGCGACAAGGAGAGCCAAGTGGCCGTCGGCGAAGGCATCATGCCGGTTCGCGGCATCTTTGAGGCGCTCATCAAGATCAAGTATCCCGGCTGGGTAGACCTGGAATACGAGATCAAAGGCGACGACCCGCTGCCCGGCGCAACCGCCAGCATCGCCTACATGCGCGGCATCCTGGCAGGCATGGGCTACGCCACGCACGGTTGACGAATCCAGTAGTTGTACGGGGTGCTTCCGGATGTAAAGGGTGTTTCCGGATGTACAGAGTGTTTCCGGAGGGATCAGGGGCCTTCAGGCCCCTGAAGACTAGCCAAAATAGCGCGGCCTTTAGGCCTGGACCTTTCCGGTCCGACCCAACCACAACTGTAGTGCTAAGCGCGGCGCAGTCGATCGTGAAGAGAAGAGAAATGACCTAATTCCGACACCGCCTCCAGAGACGCTATTTTAATAGCTAATGACTGACGATTTGCCGACAGACCTTCCGCAATTCACGTCCGGCGCCATTATCCTCTACCCACAGCAGTGTCATCCTGAACGGAGTGAAGGATCTGCGGCTGTCTTTGGGAGTTTCAAAGTCGCGTTACTTCCGAGCAGCCGACCGGAATCCCGCACCTTCGATACCTCGGTCTAGCTGCCCCATTGGTTTTCTTTGAGTTTGCTTGGAACTCCTGGGTCATCAGGAACATCGGCACCGAATGATTTGAGCGCGAGCAAAATCCTCTCTGCATCAGCAGGCTTGAGCTATGGAAGAATTCTCAAAGTCTTACCACCGACCTTTAAACGCAAGCCGTAAATTGACGTTCCTCTCATGGCCACGAGTACTCGATATTCAATCTTTCGCACCTCCGCCAAAACGAAAGAAGATGATTCCCAATTGCCATCGCGAAAGTCAAGCCAGTGCACCCGTGCGATGCTCAAAGCAGACCTGTCACAGCGGAAGGTTTCATCGCCCGCAAAAGCCAACCTCACGTAGCGTTTGGTCAAGATAAAAATGAAGAGGGGAAAGGTCAGCATTAAAACATAAGAAGCCGACCGGTCATGCCAAATGTTCGGACTTCCATTTTTGCCCGGCACGAAGAGGAGCAGACATATCCCGAGAACTGTCAAGGCAGAGAAAAAGGCCAGTGCATAGAACCTCTTCTTGCCCGAATCACCATTCAGCCGAACCGACACCGAGTCATTCGTGATATCGAGTTGAAGTTTCTGATCAGGCATTCTGCAGACGAGTTTACACAAGACGGCCCATTCTCCCGGGTCGCGGGGGTATCACCGGCAACTCGGCAATAAATAGCTGGCCAACCTTACGCGATTCCCTGCGCCATTGCGCTGTACTGGTAGCGTGGCGGCGCTGCATCGAAGTCGGCTGTCGTTGCTATTCCCTGTTCCCTGCTTTAATCACTCTCCCGCCAGATGCTCCAGGAGCGTATCGAAGTCCTCTAGCCGCGCGTATTCAATAATCACCTTGCCGCGGCCGTTGTGGTCCTCGATGTTGACCTTCAGGCCGAGGGCGCGCTGCAGCCGCTCCTGGACTTCACGGACATTGGGATCGATGGGCTTTTCAGGCTTCGCGTCCTTCTTTCCGGCCTTTTCAGGATGCAGCAGGCCCTGGACGTGGGTTTCTGTTTGGCGAACAGATAGCGAAAGTGCTACGATCTTCTGAGCCGCCTTTTCGATGTCTTCAGTGTGCTCAAGAGCCAGCAGAACCTTTGCGTGACCAAAACTCAGTTCTCCCGACTCGACGCGCGTCTGGACCGAGGCCGGCAAACGCAGCAGGCGCAGGAAATTGGCCACCGTTGTGCGGTCTTTGCCGGTGCGCACGGCCATCTGCTCCTGGGTCATGTGGAACTCGCGCGAGAGCCGCTCGAAAGCGCGCGCCTGCTCCATCGGGTTCAGGTCTTCGCGCTGCAGGTTCTCGACGATGGTGATTTCCATCGCCTGCTCGTCCGAGACCTGGCGCAGGATGGAAGGGATGGTGAGCTTGCCGGCCAGCTTTGAGGCTCTCCAGCGCCGCTCGCCTGCAATGAGCTGGAAGCGCCCTCCGCCCACGGGCCGGACCAGGATCGGCTGCACAACGCCATTCGCCGAGATTGAGGCCGCAAGCTCCGCCAACTGCCCCTCCTTCATCTGCGAGCGCGTCTGGAAGGGGTTGGGGTCGATCTTGTCGATCTGGATTTCGAGCGGCTTGCCGCCCTCAGCTTCGACGGCATTGGCGGTGGCAGCAACCGGAACGCGGGGCAGCAGCGAGTCAAGACCCTTGCCCAGGGCCCGGCGCTTGGTGTCAATCACAGGGGTATTCATGCTTCAAAATCCTCTATCCCGGCCAGAAAGCCGGGTGCTCTCAGAACTGTGGACTACTTGAATTGAAAAGGTACGAGGCCTGCCGGATTCAAACAGACGGCGGCGAGTGAACTTCCGGTTCCGGGTTCGTCTGGGGGCCAATCATCGGACCTTCCGGCGGCGGAATCTCAATATGATTGCGGGCCATGAACTCTCCGGCAAGCTCAAAATACGCTTCCGTTCCGCGCGACCTGGGATCGTAAAGGGCAACAGGGCGGCCGTGGCTCGGCGCCTCCGCGAGACGCACGTTCCGAGGAATCACGGTGCGGAATAGCCTGTCTTTGAAGTATTGGCGTAGAGTGTCCGTCACCTGCTGGGCCAAGTTGGTGCGATCGTCATACATGGTCAGCAGAACGCCCTCGATTATCACGTTCGGGTTATAGGCTGCCCGGACTCGTTCCAGCGTCGAGACCAGCTCGGAGATGCCCTCCAGCGCAAAATACTCCGCCTGCATGGGAACAATCAACGTGTCTGAGGCGACCAGAGCGTTAAGGGTAAGCAAGTCGAGCGCGGGCGGGCAGTCCAAGATAATCAGGTCGTAGGCGGCCTGGACCGGTTCCAGGGCCCGGCGCAATCGCACCGCTCGGTCTTCGGCGCCCGCCAGTTCAATATTGGCGCCGGTGAGGTTCTTTGAACCAGGCAATAGCCAGAGCGTTTCAATCTCAGTGGGCAGAATTACTGTCTCTGCCGGGGCATCGCCCATCAGCACATCGTAGATGGAATGGCGGTTATCGTCGCGTTGAAAGCCGATGCCCGAGGAGGCGTTGGCCTGCGGATCGCAGTCCACCAGCAGCACTTTGAGACCTTCGAGCGCGAGGCACGCTGACAGATTGATGGCAGTCGTGGTTTTGCCCACTCCGCCCTTTTGATTGACGACACCGAGTATCTTGCCCATGGCTTTCCAGAGTAACGGGAGAGGCCATTTCGAGGTAGCGGCTTGCGCTGTGGAGAACGCGCCCCGGCTGTGGAAAGCTCCTTTGAGCGCTGGCGACAGGACCCGGGGAAATGCATGAGCCGGAAGGGCTTTGATGCGGTCGGTTATCGAGGGCCGAAACCGCCTCAAAAAAGACCTAATGGTGGAAAACTCCCGGAATTTGCGCGGCGCGACCGACTGTTTTTCAGGCGGGTTCCGAAATGGAATTGTCCCAAATCAGGACTGGGAGCGATTGTTCCACGTGGAACAATTCCTGCTTTGGGTACCTTCAGGGAAATGTTCCACGTGGAACAGTCTCCCCGTCAGTTGGCTTTCGAATTTTCCCTTCTCGCACCGTCCCCCCCGGGTCAGCCCAGAATCCGGCGGTCCTCAGCAGCAGCCAGGTGGGCCGGTCTCGGGCCCGGAAATCCCCTTTCAATCAACCGAAGCCGTGACCTTTTCCATCGAAAAACCTTCACCCATGCTTTGCATCATCCGCTACACTGTCTGCCATGAAGTGCCGCCACCTCAACTCGGCATCCAGTCCGCATCGAAAGGAACATCTTGGACATCCCGAACGCCTTCATCGCTCAAACAACACAACCCACAGAAACTGAAATAACCTCAGCCCGCGGGCCATCCGCAGAAGCATGGCATCTCCTCATCGACTGGCTGGCCACCGAGCAGCATGTCACCCAAACAGGAGTAGAAGTCCAGCTCACCCAAATACGGCTGGTCCCTGCGCCTCAAACTCAAGAAGAGGACAATCCTCTATCTCGGTCCCTGCCAAGGTTCCTTCCGCGTAGCATTTGTTCCAGGCGACAAGGCGGTCAAGGCAGCTCACGAAACGAGACTCCCCAAGACCATCCTCAAACTCATCGATGAAGCTCCACGGTACGCTGAAGGAACCGGCATCCGCATCATGGCCAGAGGGAGCACGGACCTGGCATCGATCCGCAAGCTCACCCTCATCAAGCTCGCGAACTAACCTTCCGCTGCGCGAGCGCCAGGATTCTGTCATCGCTGCCGGGCAACTTCACCGTGCGCCCCCAGTCGAAGTCTGCCCCAGCCGCCGACTTCACCTTCTCCAACTCGCCGATGGAGGTCATGGGCGCAAGCCATCCACCCACCCGAACCAGCAACCCGGCGGCTATTATCGCTTCCTGCATCCGGTCCACAGCACGAAGAGTCACGCAGCCAAATTGCGTCCCAAGTGTCTCTCCCCGGCCCGTATGCACCTTCGTGCCGACTCCCAGAACCCGCACAGCTTCATGAAGGAATGCTGCCTTTTTGCCCTGCGACTCGGCCAGCGTTACCGCAATCTCCGCGCGGCAGAGGGCGATGGGAATCCCGGGGAATCCTGCGCCTGAGCCGAAATCAAGCAGCGAATCAATTCCGACGGGCAGAGCTCGGGCACTGGCAATCGATTCGACAAAGTGCCGAGAGAGAATCCCTTCCTCGTCCCGGATTGCCGTAAGGTTGACGCGCGCGTTCCAGCGAACCAGAAGGGAGCAGTATTCACCGAACCGATCACAGACCGAAGCTCCCAGTGGCTCCAATCCGGCCGCAACCAGCAGTTCGTTCAGGCGCGAACCGATTCTATGCGATTCCTCGCTCATACTTGCACGGCCTAGGCCTCAATCCGCCGCGGTTGCCAAACCGTGGCCGCCTGCACAAATGCGCCCAAGATAGCCCGCGAAAAGGCGCTGCTCGTATAGTCCCGCTCCGGGTGCCACTGCACGGCAAGAACAAAATGGTCGGCCGATTCCAGTTCGACGGCCTCAATCACGCCATCCAATGGAGACACCGCGCTCACCAGCAGATTGTCGCCGGCCTCTCGAATCGCCTGGTGGTGGCTCGAATTCACACGCGGTTCCGGCCTTTCGATCTGGGGTACGAGCCCCGCCAACCTCGACCCCGGCGTGATCCTAACCGAATGCGCCTCCGCCAATTCCCGGCCCGGCTCGTGGTTCACGGCGGTCTTCAAGTCTTGGATCAGGGACCCGTTGCGCCAGACATTCAGGGTCTGCGCGCCCAGGCAGATGCCCAGGATAGGCTTGTGCTGGTTGAAGGCATCCTGGAGCAGCAACTCATCCGCCGCGGTGCGGCCAGGGTCTGTCTCTCCGCATTCGGGCAATCGAGCCTCGCCATATCTTTCCGGATCGATATCCCGGGGGCCACCCGGAAGCAGGATTCCCTGTACTCCGGCCAGCAGCCGAGCCACCCGGTCCTGTCGCTCGTGCAGCGGAACCAGGATGGGGGTGGCACCCGCGGCGTGGAGTGCGAAAAAGTACTGTGGCAAGGTGCGCTGGTTGTAGGCGGAGTCGTTGCTGGTGGGTTCGGGAATTGCAATGTGGACGCACATGGAGACCCTAGTGTACTCACCTGAAGCCCCGTGGTGAAGATGCAATAAAAACAGGGATGCCTCAGGAGTAACTAGCCTTCATTAATCTATTTATTTGCTTACACTTACGCTTGTTCAACCTGTTCCGATTGTTCGCCTTCCAGAAGAACGGGCTCCTCGGAACAGGCCGCGTCGGTGCTTTTGCCAAGCATCGCCGCTATCGCACTCTTCACCCCCTCGGTAAGCTCGTCCATCTGGCGCAGGTTCATGCCAACTGTTTCAATTGGTTCGCCCACGCTCATGGTCAGCGCGCTCGGATAAAAATGCCGCGTGTGCGGCGGCAGCAGGTCAAACACGCCGCTCAGCGCAATCGGCACGACTGGCACCTGGGCGCGAATCGCCAAAAACGCTGCGCCAGAGAGAAACGGCTGCAATTCGCCGTCCGTGGTGCGCCCGCCCTCCGGAAAGATAAACAGTGGCATGCCCGCGCGCAAGGCCTTGATTGCGGCGCCCAGGCTGGAAAGGGTTGCGCCCGGATTGGTCATGTCGATGGGAATCTGGCCGGACCGGTTCAGCCACCAACCGATGATGGGTACCGGCCACAGCTTCTTCATGGCCAGAATGCGAAACTGGCAATCCAGCGCGCCGAAGACGACCGGGGTATCCATGTACGAGGTGTGGTTCGCCGCAAACACAACCACGGGGTGCTTGCGCAGGTTTTCTGCGCCGTGCACGGTCAGCGGGCAGCCTGTGCACAACACCAGCGACCTCGCCCATATGTGCGCAATCTTGTGCTGCACCCGGCCGCTGCGGTCGAAGAGAGAAGAAAGCAGCGAAAGCGATCCGCAGATAATTGTGCTCGCCGCCATCAGCGGCACCTGGATCGCGTTGGTGCGCCAGCGATGAGTCCTCGGCAACTTGTCGGGTCTTCGGCTCATTTTCCCTCGCTTTCCGCAAGCAGCAGAGAACGCGCCTCGCCCACCAGGTATACAGAACCGGAAACCACCACCACTCCACCCTGGCTGCGAATTGCCGCCAGTTCCAAAGCCTGGGCCACAGAATCAGCGGCTAAGGCGGCCACTCCGGAGGCATGCGCGGCAGCCTGCAAGTCGGCCGTTGCCGCCGCCCGGGCGTTATGGATGGGCGCAACAATCACCTCGTCGAACAGCGGGAAGAGTATCTGCCCCATCTCCTCAACCGGCTTGTCACGCAAGCAACTGAAGACCAATGTTCGCTTTTTGTTCCCCTCCAGAGCATCCCGCAGTCCGGCCCCCAGCGCCCACGCTCCCGCAGGATTGTGCGCCACGTCCAGAATCCATTCCACGCCCCGGAGTTTGATGTGCTCCAGCCTGCCCGGCCAGCGCGTCTGCCGAATGCCGGCCGCCATCGATGCCGACGAAATCGGGAACCCATGCGTCTTGGCCAGCTCGGCGGATGCCGCAATCGCCAGCGCAATGTTGCGGTGCTGATGCGCGCCAGCCAGCGGCGAATCCACGCTGACCTCCGCGCCTAAAACCTCAACTGGGTAGGCGCCGATCACGCCCATCGCCGGCATATATTCCGCAGCGCTCACGCCGCGGACTTCCAGCTCGGCCGCAATTTCGCCCAGCACCTGGTTGGCCTCAGGAAGCTGCGGCAGGGTAACCATCGTTCCGCCCCGGCGAAGAATCCCCGCCTTTTCCCGGGTGATGGCCGCGACCGTGGGCCCGAGCCACTCCGTGTGCTCCAGCGAGATGTCGGTAATCACCGAGAGCAGCGGATCCACAATGTTGGTCGCGTCCAGCCGCCCGCCCATGCCCACCTCGAGCACGGCAATCTCCACGCCCGCCTCGGCAAAATACAACAGCGCCTGCGCGGTCAGAATCTCAAAGAAACTGGGAAGCTGCGCCAGCCGCCCATCCAGCACAAGTTGTTGCGCTGCATCATCCACACGGAAGTACAAGGCCGCAAAAGCCTCGTCCGCAATCTCCGTGCTGTTCATCTGAATCCGCTCATTCACCCGCGCCAGGTGCGGCGAGGTGTAGAGGCCGGTACGCAGCCCTGAGGCAATCAGAATCGAGGCCAGGGTCGCGGCAGTCGAGCCTTTTCCATTCGTGCCGGCAATCAAAACCGAGGGAAACCGCAGTTGCGGATCGCCCAACGCGCCCAGCAGCACGCCAATCTCGTCCAACGAGAATTTGCGCCGCGGCACACCCACTCCCGTAAAGAGCTCAGGCACCTTGGCGTTCAGTTGTTCGATAGCTGCCGCGTAGGACATGGAAACTTCAGTATAAAGGCGCATCCCGTTCGGCGTAGCCAGGACCGGTGACGCCCTCATGTGGGCTAGGATCGGTCATCGAGACCGAGGCCACCCACTAAGTCCTTTGTTTTGGTGGTGCGAAACGGGTGTTTTTGAGCTAATCCTTTTCTTTTATTGGGGTTGCGGCAAAAGTGGGGGAGGGGTGGGGTAAATCGGCAGCGTGGTACGGACGGGGCGTGTCCCCAGACAGACTTTGCACACTGGACTGCTATCTGTAAGTGTGCGCCAGCAGTCGGTAATTGTCTGCAAGCGGCGCCGTAAAAAGAATGGGACGCCGCTTGTTGCCGATTTCGCTCGCCGCATCGATTTCAATTCAGGCAAAGGGCCGTTGGCAAATCGGAGTTATTTCCGGTTTGGCGGTAATGCACTCGGAACAAAAAGAAACGGTTCGACATCATGCCTAAGCAGCCCAACTCTTCTTGTAATATGACGGCATGACTCGGCGACAACTTATCCAAGGAGCATTAGGCTGGGGCGTGCTATCTGGCTGCACGGCGGCAAATGCAGCAGTCATATCGCTTCGCTGCACGCCCGCCCCCAGCTTTCCAGTGCCGTTAAGTGAAGGCGTTTGGCGCAGTCAAGAATTCCCTGTCGGAAAACACGACTACCATGTCTGGCTTGATGTAGACCGGCGCATGCCACTAGAGGAACTTGATTGCGATCTGGGGCCGCCACGTTCTGGACATGAATGCAACAGACCGGCTCTGCTTGACCTGGAGTGGAGGATTTTGGATGGAACGACCTTGATTAAGAATTGGCCAGCCAACCCGATCAGGGCTGACGCGTGGAGTGCAACATCAACCAGTTGTCTCCTTGGTGATTTCGAGGGCGTCAGAAATGGTCTCTTCACCATTGAATTGAATGTAAGAAATGACGCCGGAAGACTGAAAGATTTGCATCCTCGCGTGCAAATTGTAAAGAACCCCGGCTATTGGTGCTGGTTGTAAGGGTGAGCTTGAAGCGGCATTATCTGCATATAGTTAGATAATTTTCGCCTTGTTCATGGCGTATTGTCGGCGATTGGGAAGTTACTCCTCTGTAAACAGCACCGAGGCGACGGGAACGCTCTATCTGGCGGAAGACGCTGATCATGAGCGAACCAGCGCAAACCTGGATGGCATCATCGCGCTGCATCCAGCAGCAGTGAGCCGCGCCCCTTAGCACAACAGCAACTGCAGCGCCCGGCGGGCGTTTTGCAGGCACCCGCGGGCCTCATCCTCGGAGAGCAAACCTTGGTGCACGGCCTTCTTTCCCGTATCGTTTACCTGGTTGGCCACCTGCGGAAACTCGGCATCAATGCCCGTCAGCAGCAGGTTATTATTCACTTCGTGCAACAGGTTGCCCAAGGTTGCGGCGTTGCGATAGCGGGTGCCGATCTGGCGCGTCAGCGTCGCAGGCAACCTCTGCTTGATGGCCTCTTCCAGCACCGACCGGCACATCACCGCACACGCCGTAAACATCCCAAAGAAATAGCAGCGGGTGGCCTCATCCAGGTAGCGGTCGGCCTCTTCTGAACTCGACGACGCCACCACGCACTCGCGCAGGTGTGTCGCGCGGAAGACCGCCGGCTCAACCAGTTCCAGCATCTCCAGGGCAAAAGCGGCGCGCAGCAGGTCGTTCTGCTGCCCATCGAGGGCCCGTTGAATCTCTTGCCATGCCGGAGCCGCCGCGCCATTTTCCGCTTGCTGCAGCCGCGTCAGAGAAGTGAGCCGCTGCCGGGCGTGCTGGATGAACCCCTGCCGCATCTCCCGCGCCAGCATCTGCCACCCGGCCACAAACGCCGCCGGGTTTTGCCGGTAGCGCTGGCACAACTCGTCGTACACAATGCCCGGCAGAATCTCTTTCAGTTGGGCAAATCGTCCGGTCCTGGCCAACTCGGCGATGGCCTCGCAAAACTCCCGGCCTGGCGCGCCTTCGGTCGACATCTGCAACAACTCGCCTTCCAGCCGCCCGATGTCGATGCTCATGGCCGTTGCCCCCCTCAACAGCAAAGTCTAAGAGCGCGGCTTCCCGGCACACTCGAAAATCCGGCATTCGCATTCTTTGTCTTGCTGGAATGGGAACTCGCCCAGGCATCTGCCCTTACCGGGAACCATGGCATTTGTCCGGTTCATGATTCCACTCTGCGCCGAGCGCAAGGACAACTGCCCGTTCAACAGGCGAATGGCGGCCATCGGTTCGCATCAGCTCGAGCGGGCCTCTCGGATACAACGGAGGCTGGGCGAGAAACCGCGGAACAGAACCACGATGCGGCCGCGCGGCGTGCAATAGAAAAGGATGGCAAAGGTACACCGTCCCGGCTTTTCCCGTCGCGAGCGTCTCAGGCATTCCTGCGGTGGCATCCGCTGCAGACAGCCCCAGTTCCAGAGCTGTCATTCCCTGATCGCCCGCAGGTGCAAGCAGGCGCGCAACCGGCAAATGCGAACCCAATCGGATACGCGTCGGGGCATCGTTCTCATACACATCCGTGAAGAGAAACAGCATGAGCAGCGCCCGGCCTTTTGACCACACATTGATCTTCCAATAGAGGTGAGAATCTACCCCCTCCTCTGGAGCAAAGCTCGCGTCCACATGCCACCCCGTGTCACCGGGCTCGTCGGGATGCGGAAAGCGAATGGCAAAGCCTCCCAACCCATCCCTCGGAATCCAGCGGCCTGCTCCAACCAGATCGTCGTGCGCCGCATGCAGCTTCGGCGTGTTCGCGGCCTTTCGAAAGATTTCCTGGGGGCAGTTTCCAAGCCGGATAACCGGGCGGGTCCATGTCGCTTTGTCTTGAGCGTCGCAGCCTGTCTCACGCCAGAGCATTTCGCGTGCCTCTGCGGCAGTCTCGGATGGGAACGTATTCTCCAGCCGGATAAACCCATCCTGGACAAAACCCTCGATTTCGCCGTCGGTGAAGAGCCGATTCCTCATTTTTCGCCCAGCCTCCTTTCTTAATTTTGTTGCGGATTCGTGGCATTATGCAATCTGTGGGGGATCGAATTGGCGAGTCCGCCTTTCGATTCCGTCTTTGCCGGTTCTTCTCCCCCTGTGCATCGCCGGTCTCTTTGAAGCCATTGTCCCGCGCGCACCTGCCCGTCTTTTTCACACAATCCACCTGCTCTCAACAGGCCTTATTCGTGCCCCTGTGGGAAGCGTGGGAAACTTGGGCCACCACTTCGCCTTGTCTCTCCTCTTTTCCAGTAATCCTGTATTGCACAGCCGAGATTTAGAAAACTGCGCACCATCCCAACTCACGACAGGCCATCGATTTAAGACGACTTTCCACTTTTCCTTCGACAACTACGGGTACTACTATCCTTTTCTTTCCTTAATACCCTGAATAACCCCTAGCCGTTGCACCTGTGGCGCGGTTCTCATCTCGGCAAACCAAGCCGTATGCCCAACGCCAAAGCAAGGCCAAAATCACCGGAAATTAAACAGCGCACGAATCAACAGAAGCAACCCTGTTTTCCACTCACACCTTAACCCAGAGGTGACTACAATCGAGAGGAATCAGAGACAGCCGTTTCCGCATAACCGCAAGTTGTTGTAGAGTGTGGCCAGTGCAGGAACTTGGCTTCTGGAACGAGGGTGGGTCTATGCCGATCGTTGAAACAGATGTTGAGAAGCCCGCCGTGCAGGGGGCAGCGATGGAAATTACCGTAAGCCGCCAGGAACTGGTAAAAGAGCTTACCGCGACGCAAAGTGTGGTCGAGCGCAAGACGACGATTCCGATTCTGTCGAACTTTCTCATCGAGGCTGAAGGCGACCGGCTGAACATCACGGCCACCGACCTGGACCAGGCCATCCGCACCAGCGCTCCAGCCAAAGTAAAAAAGCCTGGCGCCTGCACCATTCCCGCGCGCAAGCTTTACGACTACATCAAGCTGCTGCCGGAAGGCGACATCTCCATCAAGCTGCTTGACAACCACTGGGTGCAGATTCGCTCCGGCCGGTCAAATACCAAGATGGTCGGCATGGCGCGCGCCAACTATCCCCAGGTTCCCGAGTTCCCCACCGTTCCCGCCACCAGCATCTCCACCGTTGCGCTCAAGACGCTGATTGCCCGCACCATCTTCGCCATCTCCAGCGAGGAGTCGCGCTACACGCTCAACGGCGCCCTGCTGGTCATCAAGGCCGAGTCGCTGGCCATGGTCGCGACCGACGGCCACCGGCTCTCGTACGTCGAAAAGCCCAACGAGACCCTGGAAGGCATCAGCGGCGAAAAGCGCGTGCTCATTCCGCGCAAGGCCCTGGCAGAGTTGCAGCAATTACTCTCGTCCACCGAGGCCGAAAAAATCGAATTTTCCGACGACGAGCATTCGTTGTTCTTCCGCGTTGGCCACCGCACTCTGAGCACCCGCAAACTCAGCGGCCAGTTCCCCAACTTTGAAGCGGTTATGCCCCGCGACAACACAAAATTTGCCATCGTCCGTTCAAGCGAACTGGCCTCGGCCATCCAGCGCGTAGCCCAGTTTGCCGACGAGCGCTCGGGCGCCATCAAACTTCGCCTCGAGGGCAACGAGCTCAAGATCAGCTCCAGCTCAACCGAGTCCGGCGAGAGCGAAGACACCATCGACACGCCGTACTCGAGCGACCCGATCATGGTCGGCTTCAACTCCGGCTATATTCTCGACTTCCTCAAGGCCCTCAACAACGAAGGCGAAGTGCGGCTCGAGTTCAAGGATTCGCAATCCGCCGGCCAGATGCGCCCTGAAGATCCCGACGCCGAGTACAAGTACCGCTACGTGCTCATGCCGATGCGCATTTGAGTCGCGGAACTTCTTAAATTTGGCCTCCGGCACACAAGCTGCCGGAGGCTTTTACTTTTCTCACTTTGCCGCTCTGAGTTTTCATATCTTCTGCCGGATTCTGGATACAAACCGACGTTTCTCCGCTTTTTTATATTCAACAAGGCTTAGCAAACTTCAAGCATATCGACAACGTTTCTAACCACAGCAACTTACCTGCTTATGCGGCCCACTTAAAGTTTGGCAGTTATCGTGCCTCCTTGTTGTTGCTCTGGTTCGCGCGTTTGTTGAGCACAGCAAAAAACCGGATTTCCCCCGATCAAGCAACGTTCCGGTTTCTGCTGTCAGTGGGAACCCAAGTCCACTCCAGAGCTTCCGTTACGTCAAGCCTGTACGGCCGTTGAGCTTCGCCTCCATTCGGCACAGTACCACCGAGCGGCGCAGCCACGCGAAAAAAACAAGGAGGCTCCCCCATGCGTTTCATAAGCGCGGCCATTGCCCTTTTGGCATTCACAACCACCGCGGCAGTCGCTCAAACAGGAAGCATTACCGGCCAGGTCCTCGATCCCACTGGCGCCGCCATCGGCAAAGCAACAATTACAGCCACATCCACTTCCACCGGCATCTCGCGAATCGCCACAACCACCTCGGCGGGTATCTATAGCTTTGGCGCACTGCCGCCCTCGGGTTACGATCTGGTCGCTACCGCAAACGGCTTTCAAGCGCAGACCATGAAGAATGTCGTCCTCAATATCGCGGCGACGCTTCCAGTAAACTTCACCCTCGCTGTTGCCGGAGCAACCACGACAGTGGATGTGCGCGATGCAGAAACCGCAACGGTCGATGCATCCAGCTACCAGCTCTCCACAGTCATCGATTCGCAACAGATCAATGATCTGCCGCTGGTCTTGCGCGATCCATATCAGTTGGTGCTTCTGTCCCCAGGCGTGGTCACCGCGACAAACAACGATGGCGGCGTATCGGTTAACGGCCAGCGCGATCGCAACAACAACTTTATGCTCGACGGCGCGGACAACAACGACACCTCGGTCCCCGGAGGCCTGTTCGGCATCTCTTCGGCAAATCCTGACTCGGCCCAGGAGTTCCGCGTGATTACCAATAACTTCGACGCGGAATTTGGCCGTAACACCGGAGCCATCATTGACGTGGTGACCCGCGGCGGCAGCAACAAGTTTCACGGAGACGCCTACGAATTCGGCCGCTACAACGCGCTTGGCGCGCGCGACTTTTTCAATACCAAGGCCAATGGACCGCAAGACCCATATGTAAGAAACGACTTTGGCGCGTCGGTCGGCGGCCCGGTCTGGAAAGACCACACATTCTTCTTCCTCAACGGAGAGGCTCAGCGATTCCGCACCGCCCGGACCGCACTCCAAACCACACCCACTGCCGCCTTCGGCGGGCATCCCCAACGGAACATTTCTTGAACCGGTGGTGATTGACCCCAAGCTCAAGATCCCCACCAATATCACCTACAACATCGGCATCCAGCGCGAACTTCGCGGCAGCCTGACGGCTGAGCTCAACTATGTCGGCGGCCACGGCACGCACGGCTTGCGCGAGATCGATGGCGCGCCTCCGCAGCCGAACCTGATTGCGGCAGACATCGCTGCCGGAGTGGACCCAGCGGCTCTCGCCTTCAACTCGCTCTATCTCGGTGGCACCGATAAGAACGGGGTGGACTTCGATCCGGCCGTCAACAACACGGCGTTCTTCCACGAGCTCTTTCAAACCTCGGTAGTGAGCAGCAACTACAACGCACTGCAGTTCAAGATCCAGGGCCAGGCCCACAGGCTCACGCTGACCGGCAGTTACACTTACTCGCACTCGCTCGACAATGGCTCTGACCCGCTTGTCCCCGGCGCCGGCGGATCGGGACTGCCACGCGACAGTTTCGATTATCAACCGGAGTACGGCAATTCAGACTTCGATTGCCGCCACCGCGGCACCGCGGCCGCCACCTACGAGTTACCAATCGGGTCCGGTCAATCGCACCTGCATGGCGGATTCCTGGGTCGTGTCCTAGAGGGCATTCAAATCTCGGGGATTCAACAAGTGCAGACCGGCTTGCCCTTTGACCTTCGGGGCACGGCCGACAACATGCATACCGGCCTTACCGACCGGCCACAGCTTGTGGGAGCCCCATATCCCTCCCAGCGCGGGACCATCGTCCCTGGCGGCAAGATCACCGGGCCGTCGGTCAATGCATTTGCAAACGCGCCCTATGACCAGAACCTCTCCATCCATCGCAACGCCTTCTATGGCCCCGGCTTCGTCAACACCGACGCCGTCTTTCAAAAGACACAAACTTTGTTCGAACAGGTCAAGATCCAATTGCGCGTTGAGAGCTACAACGTTTTCAACCATCCAAACCTCAACGCACCGGCATCGCTCAGCATCGCCTCGTCTACTTTTGGAATCTCTCAAACGCAGATTGGCCAAAACGACGGCACGACCGGCGCCCGCCAGATTCAAGCCGCTCTGAAGATCATGTTCCTGGTCAGTCCGGATGAATAAAAGAAAAAGCCGTTGACTCGCAGATTCACATGCGGGCCAACGGCCTCTTTCCTAACTTGTAACGCCGGCCTCCCGGCCGGGGTCCCCGGCGACAGGTCTCGGTCGCTGGGGTGGTTTGGCCGGCTGTGGCGCGGACGTCCTCGTCCGCGCTCTCTCTACGCCGACACGAGAGACACTCTAGTTCGCGACAGGCGTCTCCAAAAATTCCAGCGCGCGAATCAGGTAGTTGCGCAGGTCGCGCCGGTGCACCACTGCGTCCAGAAATCCCTTCTCCAACAAGAATTCCGAACGCTGAAAGCCTTCAGGCAGCTTCTGCCGGATGGTCTGCTCAATCACGCGCGGGCCGGCAAAGCCGATCAGCGCGCCCGGCTCGGCAATATTCAGGTCGCCCAGCATGGCAAAGCTCGCCGTAACCCCGCCCGTGGTAGGGTCGGTCAGCACGCAGATATATGGCACCTTTGCGTCGTCCAACTGCGCCAGGGCGGTTGAGATCTTGGCCATCTGCATCAGGCTGACGATCCCCTCCATCATGCGCGCGCCGCCCGATGCGGCCACAATAATCAGCGGCTTCTTTCCCAGCCGGGCGCGGTCCACGGCGCGGGCAATCGTTTCGCCCACCACCGCTCCCATTGAGCCGCCGATAAAGCCGTATTCCATGGCGCTCACTACCACCTGGTGCGGCCCCATCTGGCCCACTGCGTTGAGGATTGCATCGTCAAGGCCGGTCTGCTCCTGGGCCTTGCGCAGCCGCGCCTTGTACGGCTTGATATCGGTAAAGTTCAACGGGTCGGTCGATCGCAGGCCGCCATCCACAAGTTCGTAGCCGGGATCGAGCAGCAGGCTCAGCCGCTCACGAGCGCCGATCTTGAAGTGGTGCTGGCACTTGGGACACACGTTCTGGTTGGCCTCGATATCGGCCTTGAAAAGGACGGCGCGGCAGCCGATGCACTTGACCCAGAGACCTTCGGTGCGAACCGTCTTGCCTTCCGCGTCCGCGCCTTCCGGCGGCATGCCGGCCGGACCGCTCGGGGCGGCCGGAAATTCGCCATTCTCACGCTTGAACCAGGACATCCAGACTCTTTCTCAAAATGGGGGAATTGGTTCCTCTGACACCTTCAAAACCGCGGCTCAGCCGCGCCATCAATATTCTATTCCGCGCTGCGCAAGAATGCCTTTCTCGTAGGCATGTTTTACTTCCCGCATCTCGGTGACGGTGTCGGCCATCTCTACCAGCAGCGGGTGTGCATTGCGCCCGGTCAGGATCACGTGCACCATCTCCGGCCGCCCGCGCAAAACCTCTGCCACCTCTGCCGCGTCCAGCATTCCATAGCTGATGGCGTAATTGATCTCGTCCAGGATCACCATGTTCCACTCGCCGGAACCGATGGCTTTGCGCGCCTCGGCCCAGGCTTCCTGAACCAGGCGTATGTCTTCCGGATCGGCCTCGGCGCCGCCTACCTTCACAAAGCCGCGGCCCATCTGCTTCAGGATGAAGTTCTCTCCGAACGCTTGCACCGCATCCAGCTCCCCGTAGTGCCAGGAGCCTTTGAGGAACTGCAGCATCAGCACCTTCATCCCGTTCCCCACGGCGCGCAGAGCCGTGCCCATGGCGGCAGTGGTCTTGCCCTTGCCGGGGCCAGTGTTGATCAGAATCAGTCCTCGTCGCGAATCGGTCATTTCAGCTTTCAGTGATCAGTGGTCAGAGCTCAGCCAGGGGCTCCCGCTAGTCAGTTTACAGGTTTCGGCGATTCGTCAGCTTGTGGCTTGAAAGACGGATGTATGCGCATAGAAAACTGACAACTGTCCACAGACAACTGAGCACTCGTCAGTGTCCCCCGTGATACGGATGCCCGGTGAGAATCGTAAAGGCCCGGTAGATCTGCTCGGCCATCACCGCCCTGGCCAATGCGTGAGCCAGCGTCATGGGTCCAAGCGAAAGCAGCAACTGCGCCTGGCCGCGCGCTGCATCGGACCATCCGCTCGCCGGACCGATCGCGAAGACAATATGTTGCGCTCCCTCGTCCCGCCGCGCGCCCAGCCAGGCCGCAAAGAGTTCCGACGACAACTGCTTGCCGCGGCTGTCCAGCAGCACGGCCACAACCGGGGTGCGGCCTTGCTGTCGCCCCAGCCACTCCATCAGCGCTTTTTCTGTTTTGAACGCCTCTGCCTGGCAGCGCGCAAACCCGGCGCACCGTTCCAGATAAAGGGCGGCAATCGAGTCAATCTCGTCCTTTGAGCCGGGTCGGGCGCCCACATGAGCAAGGGTGAGGTTCATGGGGAGGAGAATATCCCAAACCGGCCCGGCCGGTCTGCTTTAGTGAACCTCCAGAATCTGGAACCGTTGCCCGTTTCCGGGATATTCATTCAAAACACTACACATTTTCATATTTATACATTTTGCCGGTGATCAATGCCACGGAGATACGTGACTTGTTTTCAACAGCTTATAAATAATCTTTGCCAACCAGCAAGAATGGCACTCTGTTTGCACCAGTATTCAACAAGTCATGCCTTCCTCTGCGGTCTCGTAGATTCCTGGATGCCCTCCAGAGGTTGGATTTAAAGCGATTTTTTTCTGTTCCAAGTGATTCTTTTTGCAATTCAACCATGGATCGGGTTCGTCCCCGGTAAGCGATACGTTGAAACACAATTACAGGATTCGAGAAGCTCTATCAAGATCTTCCGGTCCTCATCAATTTGGAGGAGTTCAATGCGATTTTTCCGGTTGCAGAATTTGGCCCTTGGGTTAAGCCTGTTGGCTTTCTCGGGCATCTTCGCGGCTCTCACGGCGCCAGTTGCTCATGCCCAGGCTGATCTAGGCTCGATCAGTGGTACCGTCACCGACACCACGGGTGCTTTCGTGCCCAAGGCGCAGGTCACAGTTACCAACATCGCCAACGGCGCGGTTCGCGTTTCGGTCACTGGCAGCAGAGGCGAGTTCACCGTCTCTCAGCTCAATCCGGCCCAGTACACCGTTAGCATCACCGCACCTGGGTTTGCTACTGCCACAGAGCACGTCTCGGTAACTGTTGGATCGGACAACAACTTCTCTGCCAAGCTGGCTGTTGCCGGCGGCAAGACTGAAGTGGTTGTCGAAGCCGACGATTTCGCCGGCGTCCAGCTCGAGCGGCCTGAAGTTTCGGCGGTTATCGAAACCCAGCAGATCCTCAGCCTCCCCACCCTGGATCGCAACCCGTACAGCCTGGTCGCCTTCTCCGGCAACCTCTCCTCCGATCCCACTGCTGCTGCCCGCGGCGTAGGTTTCAACATCTCCGGTTCGCGTTCCTCCTCAGTAGACATCCTGCTCGACGGCGTCGAGAATACTGACCTGTATGCCGTGGGCGTCGGCCAGTCTGTTCCCCTGGATGCAACCCAGGAAATCCGCATTGTGACCTCGAACGGCGGCGCAGAATACGGCCGTGGTTCAGGTGCTGTCAACGTCTCCACCAAGTCCGGAACCAACGGGTTCCACGGCTCGGCCTATGAGTTCAACCGCGTTTCGACCCTCGCGTCGGCCGGCTACAACAACAACTACATTCACGCCGTCAATCCCAGCGTTCCCGACAAGCCGCGCTACACGCACAACCAGCCCGGCTACTCCATTGGCGGACCGATCAAGAAAGACAAGCTCTTCTTCTTCTCCTCCACAGAGTGGACCCGCATCCGCAGCGCGCAGAACATCATTGCCGCCGTTCCCACCTCGGACCTGATTGGCATGTCCGCTGCCAACATGCAGGACTTCTTCAATACCTACGGCACGCTTGAGCATCCGATCAACGGCACCCAGCTCACCGGCGCCACCATCCAGGGCAACGGACAGTGGTCTGACACCATTGACCCCGCTAATCTTCACAACACGGATGACACCTACTATTCCGACGTCACCAACGTCGCCATCGCGCAAAACGGCGTACTGGACGCGGACCCCGCCGACCCCACATCCACAGTCATCACCGACGGCTGCGCCGATCCCCGCATCTCGAACGCCCCAGTTTGCGCAAGCAATCTCTTCGGCCAGTCCATCTACCAGATTCCGGCCGACTCGGGCGGCGGCACTCCGGTCAACGAGTGGATTTCCTTCAACCGCGTCGATTACACCATCAACCAGACCACCTCGATGTTCGTTCGCTACATCCAGGAGAGCCTGGTCAATCCTCCGGGATCGGTGAACGCCAGCCCCTACAAGGGCTACAACACCCTGAATTCCCAGTACAACCACAACATCGAAATCTCGTTCAGCAAGGCTTTCAGCCCCACGCTGGCCTCGGCCACCAAGGTGCTCGGTTCCCGCCTCAACAACGCCCAGCCCCTGGCAGAAGCACCGGTCAGCCCCACCCTTTACATCAACGGCAGCACCCCGTTTTCGTTGGATGGCGGCTACGTCAACTTCCCCGGCTACTCACAGACCTCGCCGGGCAATGCCCTTCCCTTCGGCGGACCGCAGAACTTCATCCAAATCGGTGAAGATCTGGCATGGTCCAAAGGCAAGCACCAGTTCACCTTTGGCGGCAACTTCCTCAACATCAAAGACAACCGCATGTTCGGTGCCTATGAAGAGGCTGTTGACGGCCTCGTCCAGAGCGGCAGCGAAGGCGCTCTCCAGAACTTTGTGACCGGCGGCCTCGGACTCCTCCAGGTAGCCCTCGACCCGGGCGGTGCCTATCCCTGCTACAAGGATGCTGGCGGCCACTACATCGAAACATCCGCTTGCGACATTGCGTTGCCTGCCAAGTCCCCCAACTTCTCCCGCTCCAACCGTTACCAGGACGCTGCGGCATACGCCATGGACTCCTACAAGGTGACTCCGGGATTCACCCTGAACCTCGGCGTTCGCTGGGAGATCTACGGACCGCAGCACTCGCAGAAGGCCAGCAACGACGCCAACTTCTTCTTTGGCGAGGGCAGCAACTGGTGGGAAACACTTCGCAATGGTCAAATTGAGACCCGCGAAACCGCTCCCGGCGGACGCCTCTGGGTCCTGAACAAGAAGCAGTTTGCTCCCAAGGTCGGCTTTGCCTGGGATCCATTCGGCAACGGCAAGACCAGCATCCGCGGCGGCTACGGCATCAGCTACGAGCGCAACTTCAACAACGTCACCTTCAACGTGATTCAGAATCCGCCGAACTACGGCGTCGTCTCCTTCACCGCAGCGGATAACAACGGCGACAATATCCCTGTCAGCACCAACAACTTCTCCATCTTTGGTACCGGCACCGGCACCAAGCTGCTGCCCAACGTCACCCTGCGCGCGGTCGATCCTAAGATCAAGCCCGCCTACGCGCAGAACTGGAGCCTCTCGGTCGAGCGCCAGATGGCCGGCACCACCGCCAGCGTTTCGTACGTCGGCACTCGCGGTATCCACAACTACTCCATCGCCAACATCAACCGCTCCTACTCCGGCTTCAACTACCTGGGCGGCCAGGACATTGTCCACAAATCCAACCGCACCAACTATCAGTACTCGAACATCAACTTCCGCGGCGCCGACGGCGACAGCTACTATCACGGCCTCACCGGCGAACTCCGCAGCGCTGACCTGTACCACACCGGCGTGAATGTCCGCGCCGACTACACCTGGTCGCACTCCATCGACAACACAAGCTCCACCTTTACCGATGGCGGTTCAAACAACGACAACCTCGGCTACCTTGATCCGTTCAACCACGCTCTGGATCGCGGCACCTCGGACTTCGACCAGAAGCACCGTGTGACCACAGCCATCGTATGGGCGGTTCCGTACGCCAAGCACCTGACTGGCGCAACCAAGATGCTGCTTGACAACTGGACCTTCTCCACAACCTTTAACGCGGCAACAGGTACTCCGTTCACCATGTTCGATTGCTCGCGCGCCAACACCGTTTGCCCGCGCGCCAGCTTCGTAACCCCGCCGGCCCACAAGCGGACGAGCAGCATGACTGACATCAGCGCCGCGTTGGAGAGCCCGAACACTTACTCCTACATGCACTTCCCGGATGACACGGCCGCCAACTACAACGTGCAGAAGAACCCGACCGCCGGCAACACCAGCGATACTCCGATTTGCGCCGGACTTGAGAACGTAGGCTGCCATTTCGTAGCCGGCATGGAAAGCCGCAACAGCTTCCGCGGACCTGGAACATGGGGCCAGAACCTTGGCGTCGTGAAGGACTTCAAGGTCAAGGAACGTTACGACCTCCAGATCAAGGGCGAGTTCATCAACATCTACAACCACGCCAACACTTACCTGAACCTTGGCGGCACCAACGACGTCACCAGCTACACCGACGTCCTGGCCTACAAGTCCGGCAACCGCAACAGCGAGTTCTCGGTTCACATCGCGTTCTAAACCAACCCACTACTACGCAGAAAGGCCGCGGCTCAACGCCGCGGCCTTTTTGCGTTCTGAAACAAGAAATCAAGATTTAGCAGGGTACTGGGAAACTCAATTTTTCAAGGTCAGAGCCAAAACCCACCTCGGCCGCTAAGACCGTGTAGCGCCGGCTTCCTGGCCGGCTGTCTTGAGGGCCTACCGGCCCTCGAGGCCTTCTGCTGTACCTTGAACTCGCTGTCGAACAGCCGGCGAGAAATGTAGACTACGACTTTTTCTTTGCGGTCTTTTTCTTTGCAACGGATTTCTTCGCGACAGCCTTCTTGGCCGCTGGTTTCTTCGCCGCAGCCTTCCTGGCTGAAGCCTCCTTGGCCGCCGGGGCCTTGGTCTTCTTCACCGGAGCCGCCTTCCTCGCAGCCGTCTTCTTGACAGCCTTGACCGCAGCCTTGGCGGCAGGCTTGGCCTTCGCTGCGGCCTTAGCTTTTCCGCGGGCTGCGAGTGTCTTGGCTGCCAGCTCGGCCGTCAGCTCGGCGTCGAACTCCGCCGGCGTCAGCGGGCGTGCGGACTTGCGCAGCCTTTCGATATCGTAAAAAGCCCGCCGCTCCGTCAAAAAGACGTGCACCACAAAGTCCACATAGTCCAGCAGAATCCACTCGCCCTGGCGGCGGCCCTCCACTGAGTTGGGGCGGGCGTCAAATTCCTTTTTGAGCCTGTGCTCAATCTCGTCGGCAATGGCCACGGCCTGGCGGTCGTTGGTAGCCGAAGTGACCAGAAAGAAATCCGACAAGCCCGCATCGATCGGATCGAGCTCGAGGATGCGGGTATCCTGACCCTTCTTGTCTTCACAGACCGCGGCAGCGGCCTGAACGAGAATGCGAGTTTGCTGACGTTGTTCTTGAACAGTTGCCATGCTTTAGGTTAGTTCTCCGAGCTTCATCGTATCCCCTCCATCACTCCGGGGCAAGTCATTGATAGAGGCCGTGGGAGCGAATGTAGCCTGCCACAGCCTCCGGAAGCAGCGCGGCGCCTGCTTGCCCGCTTCCCAAAACCGCCTGCACCTGCCTGCGAATCTCTGAGGCGCTCACGTCCACATCGAGTCCGGGAAGCAGGTAAAACGGCGTCGAATCACCCGCCGCGTTGCGCAAAACCGAGACGCGCACCTCAATATCCGAACCGGCAGCATCGCCAGATCCTCCGCTTTCCATCGAAAGCCCCAGCGGAAGAGCCGCTTCCAACCCCTCCAGCGCCTGCCCCGGCCGGGAAGCAACAATCAAAGGCGCAACAAACGGAATCCTGTCGGCCCCGCGCCAGTCCTTGAGGCCCAGAAAGGCATCCGCACCCATCAGGCAGAAAAGCGTCCCGCCCGGCGCAAGCCCGGCGCGCAGCGAAATCAGCGTATCCAGCGTGTAGTTGGGCGCCCCGGAGGGCTTTGGCGCATCGGCAAGCGAGAGCTCGAAGCCCGGCTCCCCGGCGATTGCCAGTCGCGTCATCGCCGCGCGGTCCTCAAAACTGGCAGTCGCTCCCCCCGGCTTCAGCGGCTGCGCCCCCACTGGAGTGAAGAGAATCGTATCCAGGCCCAGCCCCGCGCGGGCGGCACGGGCCACGGCCAGGTGACCCATATGCGGAGGGTCGAAACTGCCGCCAAAGAACCCAATTCTGCGCCCCGAACGTTCCTCGTTCATGCGCTTATCCTAGAGCATTTCTCTGGGGAGCATTTCAGCGACCCAGAAGCCGTAACCTCTCATCCTGATTCCACCGGCGGTGCGGCCCCGCGCCCCACAAGCACTTGTCCTGGGGCAAACCAGTCTCGTCCGGCAGCCTGATAGCATCAGACTTACAAAGATGAGATACCTGATCGTTCTTCTGGCACTGGCTGGCGTCGTGGTTTCAACCCTGGCGCTCCGCGTTCACTATTCCACCGGCACCGAGCCCTGTTCCATCAACGAAAAGTGGGATTGCGGGATCGTAAATCACAGCCCGTTCGCTGAGATAGAACATGTCCCGGTGGCCGCAATCGGCATCGCCGGCTACCTGGTGCTTGCGGGGCTCGCGCTTGCCCGGCGGCCAACTCCGCTGGCGGTTCTGGCCGTTCTGGCCCTGGCGTTTTCGCTGAATCTCACTCGCATCGAGAAATACGTTCTCGAAGTCTACTGCGTATACTGCGTTATCTCGCTGGGAATCATCACGGTGGTGACAGTGGTCAGCTTGATTTGGGCGTTCATGGGCACCCCATCGCGCAGGCGTGCTTAGAACCGGGCCGCATCCCGCATTGTGCTTCATCCTGCCAACACCCGGCACTGGTAAACTTGAATCAAGACAATGATTAAAGAGAGTTATGCCCGCTGGATGTACGACTGGGAAACGCGCCTGACCACGCGGGACGAAAACCGCGTGGTGCGGCCGCTGGAGTGGGGCTTCGAGTGGATTGAGCCGTTCCTTCGGGACCACGGGTTTGGCGATGCCGTTCCCGGTCCCGAGATTGTGAATGACCCCGCAGCCGCTGAGGCGGCCATGGTCCGCATCAACCAGCTCCTCATTCGCCACAGCGATACCTTCTTCGGCTACGAGCCGCCCACGGACTACCGGCTCGAAGAGCGCTATCCGGAGCTCTTCCCCACCAACGTGCGCCCCGAGACCCTGGCCCAGGATGCAGCCCTCAAGCAGCAGGCGGCGGACGGCAAAATTCCGACAGCGCAATTTCTGCGCTTTACCTCGCCTGAACGCACGCCCTATCCCGAAAACGACCTGGTCAACGCCCGCTGGTATCCCGCGCCTGCGCACAAAGACCCCAAGCGGCCCAAGCAGGCCATCGTCGTTCTGCCGCAGTGGAACGCGGACGCCTTCAGCCACAACTCTCTCTGCACCATCTTCAACAAGTTTGGCATCTCGGCTCTCCGGCTCTCCAAGCCCTACCACGACATTCGCCGCCCGGTTGAACTGGAGCGTTCGGACTACAACGTGAGCGCCAACATCGGCCGTTCGCTCTCCGCATGCCGACAGGCCGTGGTCGATATCCGCTGCTGCCTTGACTGGCTTGAAGACCAGGGCTACGAGCACTTCGGCGTGCTGGGCACCAGCCTGGGCTCCTGCTACACATTTCTAGCCTCCACCCATGACAAGCGCATCCGGGTAAACGCCTTCAACCACGCTTCCACGGCGTTTGGCGACGTAACCTGGGCGGGCCAAAGCACCCGCCACGTGCGCGAAGCCCTGGAAGAGGCCGGCTTGACGCAGGATCGAGTGCGGGAACTCTGGGCGGCCATCAGCCCGTGCAATTACTTCGACAAGATGGCCAGCGCCGAAGCAGCCGGACCCGAGAAGCGCATCCTCATGGTCTACGCCAACTACGACCTGACCTTTCCCAAGGAGTACTCGCTTCAGGCCCTGCAAGGATTCCGGCGCGTCGGCCTCAACTGCGAGGTGCGCGTACTGCCTTGCGGCCACTACACCACCGGCGAAACTCCCTACAAGTTCATCGACGGCTGGTACATGGGCTCGTTTATCTACAGGGCCTACAAGGCACTGCGGCGAGAGAAAGCGGCGGGTGAAAGCGCTGTGCCTGTTCCGGCGCCCGAAGCCGAAGAGGAAGTGGTCTCCCGCTAGCGAACCGCGCTCAGGTCCATCCGCAGCAGTTTGGCGGGGTCAAGATAAGCGCCCTGCCAGCGAACGGCCCAGTGCAGGTGCGGGCCCGTTACCCGTCCCGTCGCCCCGCTCAGCCCCAACCGCTCCCCGGTGGCCACCCGCTGGCCTTCGTGCACGTCAATCCGGCTCAGGTGCATTGAGAGCGTGAACAATCCCAGCCCGTGGTCGACAATCACGCAGTTGCCTTCAAAATAAAGCGGCCGCGCCAGCACCACTGTACCGCTGTTTCCGGCCCGCACCGGCGTCCCCGTCGCCGCGCGAAAATCCATGCCCTTGTGAACGCTCGCCAGCCTGCCGTTGAACATGCGGCGGGTACCAAAGCTGTCGGTAGCCTGGGCAGTTACCGGCGCCCGAAAGCTGGCCGCCCATAGCGGCTCGGCGGCACTTGCGGCAAACACCTTCGCCTTTAACTCACTCTCCTCTTTAATCCTCTCCGCCTCGGCCGGGGGCGGCTCAACAAATTTGGGAGACACTGTCAGCGATCCCGTGCGGTAATGGGCGGCATGAATATCGACCGCGCGGCCCAGGTCGCGCACCTCCCCTCCGCGGCGCTCTCGGATCTGCAACGCGGACGGCCCGACCGGCGCCTCCACATCCACCCCAACCAGCGAATACCAGCCGCGCCCGCCGCGCGCCGGAAAGAACTGAATCTTCCTGCCCAGCCAATCGCCCTCAAGCCTGACGTCGGCCGCAGCGTCCACGTGAATCAACACCGGCGAACCGGCTTCAATCGCTGCCGGAACCAGCGTAACTGCGTCGGTCTGCGCAATCCCGCACGACGGCAGCAGCGCTAGCGAAAGCAGCGGAATCGCGCTGCAAAGCCACAAAGTACTTCGGCCAACAGGATTGGTTTGCATCGCCACAAAGCATACACGCTGACCCTGCGAGTGATCGGTCAGCTCGAGCGCAACTGTTCAAAAAAAGCGAAGATCTGTGGAAAAGCCAATACCCGGTGCCCTTCCCGCGTCTCAGACTGCAGTCCGGCGCCATTTCCGGCCTGTGAATGAAAGCGAAGAACCGCTGTAGAATCCAAATATGACCGAGCGCATGTCCCTCTCCCTCGCCCAGGCCGACCCCGTAGTGGCCGATGCAATTGACAAAGAAACCTTCCGCCAGCACGAGGGGCTGGAGATGATCGCCAGCGAAAACTTCGTCTCCGAGGCAGTCCTCGAAGCTGCCGGCTCCATCTTCACCAATAAATATGCAGAGGGCTACCCCGGCCGCCGCTACTATGGCGGCTGCGAGTATGCCGACGTGGTTGAGAATCTCGCCCGTGATCGCGCCCGGCAGCTATTCAATGCCGAACACGTGAACGTGCAGCCGCACTCCGGCTCCCAGGCCAACGCTGCAGCCTATTCGGCGGTCCTCAAGGCAGGCGACACCATCCTGGGCCTTGACCTGGCCCACGGCGGCCACCTCACCCACGGTCACAAGCTCAGCTTCAGCGGCAAGCTTTATCGCACCACGTTCTACCATGTGCGGCGCGACACCGAGCAGATCGACTACGACGAAATGGAAGCCACTGCCCTGCGCGAGAAGCCTAACGTCCTCATCGGCGGCGGCAGCGCTTATCCCCGCTTGTGGGACTTTGCCCGCATGCGGCAGATTGCCGACAAGGTTGGCGCGACATTCGTTTTCGACATGGCGCACATCGCGGGCCTGGTTGCCGGCGGCGCGCATCCCTCTCCCGTGCCTCACGCGCACATCACCACCACCACCACGCATAAAACGCTGCGCGGTCCGCGCTCGGGCATGATTCTCTGCGGTCCGGCGCTGGCCGCGGCCGTTGACAAAGCAGTCTTCCCCGGCCAGCAGGGCGGCCCATTGGTGCACATTGTCGCCGCCAAGGCTGTCGCGTTCGGCGAGGCCCTGCGCCCCGAGTTTCGCACTTACGCCGCACAGGTGGTGGCCAACGCCAAAGTGCTCGGCCAGGGCCTCGCGGATGCAGGCTATCGCATTATCTCCGGAGGCACTGACAACCATCTCCTGCTGGTGGATGTATTCCAGAAGGGAATTCTCGGCTCTGAGGCGGAACTGGCGCTGGGCAAGGCCGGCATCACGGTCAACAAGAACTCCATTCCCTGGGACACCAATCCGCCCCTCAAGCCATCCGGCATACGCGTGGGCACGCCGGCGCTTACTACACGCGGCATGAAGGAACCGGAGATGCGCCTCATCGCCGCCTGGATCGTCAAGGCTCTTGATCAGCGCAACGACGACGAGGGCCTGGAGAAAATCCGCGGAGAAGTTGCCGAGTTAGCCGAGCAGTTTCCGCTGTACGCATGGCGCCGCGCCCCGGCACCGGTCGAAGCATAGCGTCTGCGCAGCGCAGTTAGGGAGCCTCTGATCGAGTCGCAATTCTCAGAGCACAAGGCTTCACAGCTTGCGGAACAACTCGTCCGGAGTTGCACGAAGTGTCAGGGCACGACTTCAGTCGTGCCGAATAGGCGCAAGAATCTTTTGGGCTTTAGCCCCTGGGGGAATCTGGGATTGCGCACGAGATTTGTTCGAAGATTCGCTAGGTTTCTCCATTCATAACCACACTCGCGCGCCCTCGCGATGCAACCGCAACTTGCATCCGGGCGCCGTGTTCCTGTAATTGTTGTTTGGTTGTGACTTACTCCAGGAAAAGAGGCAGCGCATTGAGGCTGCTCGCCCTGAGAGTATGAGGAGGTAACTATGAGAGTCTTCAAGCTAGCTTTGCCTGCGCTCCTTGTCCTCGCAGTCCCCGCCTTTGCTCAACACCAGAACCAGGGAGGGCAGCCCCACTCGCAGCCCGGCGCCACTTATAACCATGCGGCCCCATCCCACGGCCCTTCGGAGTATCGCGGCGCCCCGCATCAAGGCGAACCGCAACGCAGTTACCGCGAAAAGGACGGCCACCCCAATGCGCCACACGTGGACGGCAACAGGTGGGTAGGCCATGATTCTGGCCGTGACGATGCCCGCTATCATCGGCCCGATCCGTGGCCCCATGGCCGCTTTTCCGGTGGCTTTGGCCGCGGCCACATGTGGCATCTCAACGGCGGAGGCCCCGGCCGCTTCTGGTTCAACGGCTGGTATTGGGCTGTTTCGCCCGCAGACCTGGCATTCTGCGACGGATGGTTCTGGGATAGCGACAACGTCGTCATTTACGAAGATCCGGATCACCCCGGCTGGTACTTGGCCTACAACACGCGTCTCGGAACTTACATCCACGTGGAATACCTGGGCGCCTGACCGGCGGGCAACCTGCAAGCGTGCAACTATGAACAAGAACACGGGACAGGCGCGGAGCCTGTCCCCTGTTGCATCAGCACCTTCAATTCGCTCGCCGGTTTGCGCACCGGCGAAAAGACAGAAAAAGACGCGTTCAATCTGACCCTCGCCGCTGCGGCCCATGTGAAAATAGCTCGCCGCAACCGGCCTGGGCCGCATCTATCGAAATAGCTAAGACCCGCCTGAGGAACTGCTACCGCCTGACCGCTTCCTTGAGGCCAACAGGAGGAAAAAATGAAACTGATTCAAATTTTTCTGGCTGCCGCGCTCGTTCTTGCAGTGCCAGTCCTTGCCCAGCATGAAAAAGCAGGCGGCGGGGGCCACGCGGCTCCTCCGCCGTCGCGCGGGCCCGCAGCCGCGAAGAACACGGCTCACCCGCCCGAGGAACATCGCAACTACAGCGACAAGGCCGGCCACCCCAACGTGCCCCATGTGGACAAAAGCAAAGTGTGGGTTGGCCACGATACGGGCCACGGTGACGCGCACTATCATCTCGACCGCCCCTATGAGCATGGCCATTTCACCGGCGGCTTTGGTCCCTCGCACCATTGGCATCTTGCCGGCGGCGGCCCCGGCCGTTTCTGGTTCAACGGCTGGAACTGGATGGTCGCGCCATTCGATGTAGGCTTCTGCGACGGCTGGCTCTGGGACTCCGACGACATCGTGATCTATGACGATCCCGATCACGAAGGCTGGTACCTGGCCTATAACGTCCGCCTTGGCACTTATGTCCATGTCGAGTACCTGGGAGCGTAGACGCGGCAAGCCAGCATTGATGCATGCAACAAAAGGGGATAAGGCGGCGAACCTTGTCCCCTCTGCACGTTTGCGTCGATTGCTGGCAGCCTGCAGAGATATGCATCCTAACTTCAAGGGCGATAAGATTGTCATTCGACTGCGAGCAAGCTCTCAGCCGTCACAAAATAGGAACTTGCTTAAGACAATGCTCCTTGAAGGATTGCAATGAAGCTTCTACTTGCCCGCAACGCCGGTCGCACGCCATTCATACCTGCCGTCATTCTCCTCGCCGCCGCGTTCGGCAAAATTGCCGTTGCAGGTGTATCTTCGGCACCATCGGCGCCCGTCGTGATCACCGGGGCGGACCGCCGCCCCGCCCTGTCGCTCGATGGCGGCTGGGCTTCCATTGTCGATCCTTATTTCTCCGGCCTGTTCAGCTTCCACCATGAAGAGAAAGCCAACGGATGGTTCCTCAACCGCAAGGCCCAGCCCGGCGACACGTTCCCCACCGAATACGACTTCAGCAAAGCCCCCACGCTCAAGGTGCCCGCCGATTGGAACACGCAGCGCGAGTCGCTTCTCTACTACGAAGGCCCCATCTGGTACGAGCGCGATTTCACTTATCAACCGAAAGAACACACGCGCGTTTTTTTGCACGTCGGCGCGGCGAACTACAAGTCGTGGTTTTGGGTCAATGGGCAAAAGGTCTGCGAACACGAGGGCGGATTTACCAGCTTCAACTGCGATATAACCGCGACGGTTCACGCCGGCGCTAACTTCGCGGTCGCGGCCGTCGACAACACGCGCCACGAAGATGGCGTGCCCACACTCGAAACCGATTGGTGGAACTATGGCGGCCTCACGCGCTCGGTCTCGCTCATCGAAGTACCGGACAGTTTCATCGACCAATATGACGTACACCTGAGCCGAACGGAAGACTCGGTCATTGAGGGCTGGGTGCATGTGGCAGGCGCAGAGAACGCAACAAAAGTCGAATTCGAAATTCCAGAACTGAAAGCGAAGACAGCGGCGAGTGCCGATCGGAACGGCCGTTTCCTTTTTCATGTAAAGGCCGAGGGGCTCGAGCGCTGGTCCCCTGACACGCCCAAGCTCTACAGAGTTGTAGTCACCGCAGGCCATGACAGCGTTGACGACCTCATCGGCTTCCGCACCATTGAGACACGCGGCACGCAAATCCTGCTGAACGGCAAGCCCATCTTTCTTCGTGGCATCTCCATCCACGCTGAGGCGCCCTACCGCACCGGCCGCGCAAATACTGACAAGGATCAAGAGACGCTGCTTGGTTGGGCTCGGGAGTTAGGCTGCAACTTTGTTCGCCTCGCGCACTACCCGCACGACGAAACCATGCTCCGCGCCGCGGACCGCATGGGGCTTCTGGTGTGGTCTGAGAATCCTGTCTACTGGGCTCTGCAATTCGAAAACCCCAAGGTGCTGGCCAAGGCTCAGCAGCAGTTGGACGAGGAGATTGGTACCTCGCGCAATCACGCCGCCATCATTCTCTGGTCCATGGCCAATGAAACTCCCAGCAACGACGCACGCACGCGATTCATTGAGACTCTTGCCGCGCATGCCCGCAAGCTTGACCCCACGCGCCTGATTACTGCCGCGCTGCTGGTACGCGCCGAAGGGCGCACAAAGATCATCGACGACCCGTTAGGCAAAGCGCTGGACGTAATCGGCTTTAATGAATATATCGGCTGGTATGAGCAGCCACCCGAGGGCGCAGACACTACCGATTGGCGCATCGACTATCAAAAGCCCCTGATCGTCAGCGAATTTGGCGGTGACGCAAAAGCCGGCCTGCACGGCGCCGAGACCGATCGCTGGACCGAAGAGTATCAGGCCAGTATCTTCCGCCACCAAATCGGAATGCTCAATCGCATCCCTCAACTGCGAGGCATGAGCCCGTGGCTGCTGATGGATTTTCGTTCTCCTAACCGGCCCCGGGTGGGAATTCAGGATGAGTTCAACCGCAAGGGACTTATCTCGGATCAAGGCCAGAAAAAGCAGGCGTTCTTTGTACTACAGAAGGCCTACAGAGAAAACGCCGTAGGCAAACCGGAGTAAACAAGGCGGCACACGCGCCGGCACTTAACCAAGGCAACTCCTCAAACTGTGCAAAACGCGGTTTTTCAATTATGCTTTCACTTATGGCAAATGATACGATTCTTTCTCTTATCGACGCTGAGATCGCAAGGCTCACGCAGGTTCGCTCTCTGCTGGCCGGCATCGGCAAGGTTCCTGTCAAGGTAACTGAACGCAAAGGCAAGAAGGCCCCGGCAAAGAAGGCCGCGAAGCGGCGCGTTCTAAGTCCGGAAGCGCGCAAGCGCATTGCCGATGCGCAGCGCAGGCGCTGGGCTGCTCAAAAGGCCAAGAAGTAAGCAAGCAAAAAAAGCGGGGTCCGTTCGCTTGAACGGACCCTGGCTTCCCAACAGGACTTTATTCCCAGAGTCGCCGACCGATAACATCGGTCCCCGCGCTCCCGCAATATCCCTCTCTCTATCTTCCCTTTCCCACGCCCGCCTGTTGCGGCGCTGCGTTCCATGCACCCAGCGTCAACACTGCCTTTGAGCGGGTCTCCTGGTCGCGCCACCATACATGGATGTCCAGCAGCCGCTCTTCCTTCGGCGCAAGCCAGAAGCCGTTGTCAGTTGCATAAAAAGTCCGCTTGGTCCCGTCGATATTGACCTCCGCATAAAAGGCCGGCTGCGAACCCGTGTTGCTCACCCTTGCCTGGATGATGCTCCGGTTCTTGCCTTCCTCGCGCACGGAGATCACGTCAAGCTTGAGCTTCGTCTGGTTGGCTTGTACCTCACGCTTCAACCAGGGGCCATTTTCAAAAGTTATCGATGGTTGAGGCGATGCCCGGTACTTTGCCCGGAACGTATCATCCGCCATCTCCTTGAGACAGCGCTGCCAGTAAACAGAGCGCGAAATTAGCGTGTTGTCGGCTCGTCTAAGTTCCGTGACTACGAGGAAGAAATGGTCTTCAAGCGAGGCGGGAATAACATATGAGCCCATATCCACCGCGCTGACAGACAAGTCGGCCCTCACGTCCAGTTTCTTCTCCACTCTCATCAGTGAATGGAAGCTCGTATCCATTACCTGCACCGAGGCCGTGACGCCCGGCAAAGCCGACCCTCGGCTGTTCATCACGCTCAGCGATAGCGGCACCTTTTCGCCTTTGCCCCACACCAGTTCAGGAATGTTGGCGATTACGTGCGTTGGCTCGTAAGTCCGCTTAAGAAAGTAGTACGAGGCCACGGGCTGGCCATCATAGTCCACGAACATGCAGAACGTTGAGAGCGGCCACGGCGTGTTATACACCCACGGCGACAAGCCCGTGCTGACCGGATAGTTCGACTGCACAAAATCCGAAACCATTTGTATGTATTCGCCTGTTGCAGCCTGCCCAGCCACCGAGTACGCTTCCAGCGTCGGCGCTCGCATGTCGTCAATCTGCGACGCCCGGGCCATCAGCAGCTTGGTGCGGTCCGACCCGAATTCCATGTTGTGATAAACGAACTCGGGATGCGCATCCATGAACTCCTGGCTGTTGACGTTGCGCAGCGGCCCATCCAACTCCCGCGGATCGACAAACTCGCGTATGGCGCGCGCTTCAGGCACAGAGTGAGGGCCAAACTCGCTGACATACGGCACCAGCGAGTACATATGCCGGAACCATGTCGGATCGAGATCCGGATAAGTGTGTATATCCCCCTTGTCCGGCGTCGTCCTCACAAACGGCCGCGTTCCGTCAAAGTCCTCGAACGATCTTTGCATGATTCCAACTGTTGCCGTGTTCCCCGGCGTGTATGGATCAAATTCGTTGCCGCCGCTGTACACAGCCAATGAGGGATGATTCCGGATGCGGAAGACATTCTGCATCACGGTTTCCTGCCAGATATCCTGCGGCCACGCGGCGGTCTGGCGATTGCCGATGGGGAAATCCTGCCACACCAAAATTCCGAGTTGGTCGCACAACTCGTAAAAGTCGTTCGTCTCTACAATCCCTGCGCCCCAGGTGCGCATCATCTGAATGCCCGCGGCCTGCGCAGTCTTCAGGTTCCACTCGTAGCGGTCCCGGGGAAGATCGAGAAAGATATCGTTGGTCCACCAGTCCATCCCCTTGACGAAAAACTTGCGGTCGTTCACCACAAACTGCCAGTCATCCCAGCGGTCCTGCGTCTTCGGCCCTGCCGAAGGCAGCCTGCGAATGGTGCGAATGCCATAGTCGAATTCGATGTTGTCGATGACGTTGCCATGATCGACAAGGCTCACGTTTGCACGGTAGAGATAAGGATCGCCCAGGCCATTCGGCCACCACAGTTTCGGAGACGGAACATTGATCTCCTGCCTCACCCAGTTCCGCCCGTCATAGATCTGAAGTGGAACACTCTTAGTGAAAACAGCGCGCCCGGTAACCCGATCCATCAACTGAAACCGCAGCGCCGGCGGCGAAGCGATCAGCTTGCTTGTTGTCGCATCGCGGTAATTGCCAAATTCCCGGTTCAAATCGGCGTCGAAACCTGTCGTGCCCGCCTGAACCTCTACATCCAGCAGCAGTTTGGCCAGTGTGCCATTGGCTTCCTTCGTGGCCAGAAATGGCCGCTCCAGGTGAGTGCGCGGCACAATCTCAAGCCGCACGGGCCGCCAGATGCCCACTGGGAAATAATCTTCCGCGCTGACTTCTCTGCCCGGCCGCGGCTTCAGCGTCGTTCCCCAGCCGCCTCCGGTAATCAGCCCAAGCCCGCCATTCAAACCCCATGGCACCACCACCTTGTCGGCCGGATCGGCAGGAGCCATCTCGTTTGCGAAGCCCTTGAACTTTTCGGCCATGCCGTCGCTGGGGGCGCGCACTTCCACGATCAATTCATTCGGCCCATCGGCCTTCAGCAGCGAACCGACTTCAATCATCGGTCCGCCGTGCATCCCTTCGTGCCGCCCCAGTTCCAGCCCGTTCAGCCAGATCTTCGCGTAGTAATCCACGCCGTCGAAGCAAAGAAACACGTACTGTCCCTTTGCGGCCGCGGGAACCGTAAAGCTTTTCCGGTAATACCAGGTCTTGCCCAGCACCCAGTCGTACTTCTTGGCATTCATCGCGATGTACGGGTTCGGCAGCTCTCCGGCGCGAAACAACGACACCTGCACTGAGCCCGGCACCTGCGCGGCAATCCACTTCGTATCCCTGCTTAGCTCGGCTGGCCCGCCAACTGCGGCATCGCGAGAGGCAAGCTCCCAGCCGCTATCCATTGCAATGTGCTGCGCGCCGGTGCGCGGCTGAACATAGAAAGGATTGGTCAAACTGCCCTTGGCAGCTTCAGTTTCAGCGACTGCGGAAGCAACAAAAACCGGCGCAAGCAACAAGGCGGCAAGACTCAGGAAACCCGCGAAAGCGGCTCTAGAGAACATTACGTTCCTCCATTGGTTGTCATGGGCTGACGACAAAGAAGTTTACACCCGGTGAGGCGCAAATGCCCTCTACACGCAGGGAAGTCCAAACACCAGCCTGACCAGTTCAGACTGGCGGCTCACGCCTGTCTTGCGGAAGATCGACTTCAAGTGGAACCTGGCAGTACCCACCGTCATCTTTAGCTGTCCGGCGGCATCTGACACTTCGCATCCTTCGGCGATCAAACCGGAAAGGCGGCACTCAGTGGGCGTGAGCCTGTACAAGCTGCAAAGCAGCGAGGCCCGCATCCCTGTCCGGGCATCCGGATCGGAGAAGAAGACTAGCGCCGCAGGCTGATCGCCAAGCAGCACCTCGTTGGAATGGAACGGCGTGACCACAACCCGCAGCGGACGGCTGGGCGGCTCTCTCGAAATCACCATCGCCCCGCCGGATGATGGGGTCCACAGTTGAGCGCCGCCGGCCTCGGGTGCAGTGCCGGTTGCCTGGCGAACAGGAACCTCTTCGCCCTTGCCTGTACCTGTAGCGGTCGCACCGGCAATCATTGCTGCCAATCGGGACTGCTCTGCGGCGACCGAGGCCCTTAGGAATCCTCCGTCCAGTTCAATGCCGCGGCCCAGATCGAGAATTGCCTGCGCCGCCGGGCTCACTCGCACAACCCGCCCGGTTCTATGCAGGCTGACTACTGCTATCTCAAGGGCTTCAACAGACTGCCTGAGAGCGCCAACCCGGCTGCGTGACTGCCCCAGTGCGCGGTGGGTATTCAGCGCGCGCCGGACATGAGGGGCGAGCATGGTCATCAGTTTTACGGTTTCTTTTCCATACGATCTGGCTGCGGGAGCCCGCATCATCGCGATCCCCCCGTGAACCATGCCATCCAGCCCCCCCAGGGCTGCAACGCAAAGATGCAGTTTGTCTTGCGGCCGGGTGAACTCGTTATAGATGTAAGTGCGAAGATACTCTTTCTCTGGCATTACAGTGTCGCGGGTTCCAATCCAATCGCCGTGTTTCTGCTGTGCCTCCGCAAACCGGCGCAGCACCTCATCATGCTGACAGAAGTGCGCCATGTAGTTACGCGTCCACTGAAGGTCGTATCCAATGCTCAGCTTCGCGTTGCACTGTCCGTGGGAATCGATCAGGAGAAACCATAAAGCTTGCGAATCAGTTGCCTGACCTAAGGCAGAAAGGAAGGCAGACCAGGAGTCGGCGGCAGCAGAGGCCTCGTAGAGTAGCCCAAGTAATTTCGAAATGGTCTCGCCTGAGGGCGGCATATGCTGGAACCGGTAAAATGTCCTGTGGATATTCGACAAGCCTAGCAACAATCCAACGACCCCGGCAACAACTTTCTCCCATTTGGGGGATTGGCAAGCGAGAGAATTGAATCAATGATTGTTTAAACCCCGGTCCAATAAGATCTGGTTCATAAGCGCCCGCCCGGCTGGCTCCAAGTAAACCATTTATTTTGAACGCGATACCGACCTTCTGAGGCTCCCACCATGGATCGCAACGAAAAGCTGCGGCGGCTGTTGAATCAGGCGCTTTTTAACGGATTTGAACTCCGGCAGTGGTACCAGGCCCATATTCACCCTGCCTGGCCGGGTACTGAGCAGGCGCTGGCCCTGCTGGCCTCTGAGGCCGCTCCTACGCCCTGCTGTTTTCCCACGACTTCGCGTCAAGCTTCTGGCGGACGGGCTCCCATATCAGCTTCTCTGTCCCCGCCACGTCCTACCGGCGGGTCAACAGCCGGGGCGAGGTCATCACCGTATCCCGCAAGCCCTTTACGCGCCGCTCAAACAAACCCGACGTCTGGAAGTACCACCTCAAGCAGATGGCAGCAGCCGAGGACCCCATCGAGTACCTCTGCCACTTCCTTCCCGCGGCCGATCAGGCTGAGATTCAGGGCCAGCCAAAACTGAAGAAGGCATCTGAGGGTTGAATCGGTTCTAGCTGAGCCCGGCCATCACCAGCATCCGCGGCTCGGTCATCTCGTGAATAGCCGACCGAATGCCCTCGCGCCCCAGCCCAGAGTCCTTGACGCCGCCGAATGGCATGGCGTCCAAACGCCAGCTGGGCGTATCGCCCACGATCAGCCCGCCAACTTCAAGCTCGCGATAGGCGGTAAGAATGCGGCCTGCGTCGCGGGTTAGCAGCCCCGCCTGCAAGCCATAGCGCGAGTGGTTCACGTCGGCCAGCGCCTGCTCAAAATCGTCATATGGCTCAATGGCCAAGACCGGGCCAAAAACCTCTTCGTCGCGTATCTTCATGCCGGGTTGGGTTCCGGTGAGAATTGCGGGGGTAATCACCGAGCCGTGCCGCTCGCCGCCGGCCACCAGCTTGGCGCCGCCTTCAACCGCCTCCTTGATCCAGGCCTCAACGCGCTCGGCCTCGGCGGGGCGTACCAGCGGGCCAACTTCGGTGGCCTCGTCTGACGGATCTCCGGCTGCCAGCTTGGCCGTGAATTCCACAACTTTCCACAGGTAGGTCTGGAAAACCCGGCGCTCCACAAACGCTCTCTGCAGGCTCACGCACGACTGGCCGGCAAAGCCAAACGCGGCATGAGCGGTGCGGCTTGCGGCTTCATCCAGGTCAGGCCAGTCGCCGTGGACGATGAGCGCCGCATTCCCGCCCAGTTCAAGCAGCACCCGCTTGCGGCTTGAGTGCGCCTTCAGTTCCCAACCCACCTTGGCTGAGCCGGTAAAGCTCACCAGCTTGATGCGGTCTTCCTTTTCAGCCAGCCACGCTGTGTCCGCGTTGCTCAACGGCAAAACCGCAAGCGCCTCGTCGGGCCAGCCGGCCTTTAGAATCACCTCGCCCAGCGCCAGGGCGGTAAACGGAGTTTGCGGCGCCGGCTTCAGAATCAGCGGGCACCCAGCGGCCATGGCTGGCGCCACCTTGTGCGCCACCAGGTTCAGCGGAAAATTGAACGGCGTAATGGCCAGCACCGGACCCACCGGGAAGCGCTGCACCAGCCCCCAGCGGCCCTCGTTGCCCTCGCTCAGGTCCAGCGGCAGGCTCTCGCCGCCCAGCCGCGCGGCTTCCTCGGCAGCAATCTTGAAGGTGATCACGGCTCGGTCCACCTCGCCCCGCGCCAGGCGCAAAGGCTTTCCCGCCTCGGCCACAATCAATTGTGCGAACCGCTCCTTTTGCTCAATGAGGGCGGCGGCCACGTCTTCCAGAATTTCGCGGCGCTTCCAGCGGGGCAGGGCGCGGGTGCGGCGCATGCTGGCCACGGCGTGGTGTACGGCCTGCCGCGCGTCGGCGCGAGAAGCCACGGTCACCCGGCCCACCAGCCCCTGGTCCCATGGAGAACGCACCTCAAGCGGCTCCCCATCCGTCCATTCCTTGCCGCACAGCAGAAATCCCGTTTGACTCCCCGGCCGCATCTTCATGGCGTTTTCGCTCCTCGATTAAACCCTGCCCCTAGATGGTACAAGGGTTGGCCGCAAGCGGACCACGGACGCAAAAAACAGAATCCTCCGCGAGGTTCAATTTGAATCTCGCGGAGGACGGGTTCCGATCCATTCACAGCTTGGGCCGTTTCAAGCCCTCAAAACATACCGGAAATACATATCCTCGCCATACCACGAGATGAAGTTGCACCCCCACGCGTTGTTGTAGAGGTTCGAGTGCACGCCCTTGCTCATGTCGGGCTGATCGTTTGAGAACACCAGCGGCGACCGTATGCCCAGCGAAACCACCGATGCGTCAACGGTCTCCACGGAGAACCTGTGTCCCGCGTTCTTGTACTCGAAGCCCTTCCACAGCCCGTGCATGTGCCGGTTGCCGTTGGTCACCACGTCGAACGGCGAAACGGCCTCGTTTGACTTGTCCAGGGTCCAACCCTCCGACTCCTCGGCAATCGGGTTGAACGTCACCCACATCGACTCGGGCATGCGCGTGGCCGGCTTTCCAAAGCACGTAACGTTGAAGTGAATCACCGCTTCGGCTTTGGGCAGCACTAGTTCGTAAAACACCTTGCGCGGAAACGCCGCAACCCCCGATTGAAATGCCGCATCGTCTTCCATCCGCATGCTCACAACAATGCGGTGCTCTGCCGCAGTCTCTTCCACGTGCACCGTGGCCGAACCCGGATGCCAATCCTGGCTAACCGCGCCGAATTTCTCAATGTTCGGCTTCCCGAAGTCGTGCGCCACCCATTCGTCGTGGCATTGCGAGTAGACGTCGATGTAGTGCTTGTAGTCGTCCTGAGAAAGCGTCTGGTAGCTAAACAGGCCGATCGGGTTCGGGCGGCCCGCCCACTCACGCTTTGTAGTCTTGTTGTGGAGACGGATAATCGCACCAGTCTCCGGGTCGATCACGAGTTTGTAGTGCGCTGTCTCAATCGGCTCCCTGGCTGGATGCGCCTTGCCTGCCGCCGATACCTTCGGCTCAACCGCCTTCAGTCCTTTGATGGCGTCTTCGGCTTGCGCTCGCAGGTTCGCCGGCAGCGTGGCAATGCCGTCCAGCAGGTCCTGGCGCTTCTCTTCCCAACTGAACGCAACTACCTTGTAGCCTTTCGTGTCCAGCACCTCTGCCAAATCCGCCGGCTTGTAGTGGTCGTAATCCAGCCAGACCTTGGTATCCGCGCCGCCGGTGTGCTCGGCATCCAGAAGCATGTGCCGAAGCAGGTTCAAATCTGTCTTGTCTCCGCACTTGAACTCGCCCTTGGCGATCCACGTATCGCGCAGCCGCGCCACTTCACGATAGCGCGACAACTTCAGCGGATCGCCCGGAGGCCCGTAGATCCACGTATCGCCAATCTCCCCGGTCACCACCGGCAGCCTGTCGCGATACGGCTGAATCGCCACGGCGATATCCGACAAGTTGCACGCAACGATCTCCGCATTTGGGAAGCGCACAGCGTAGTCGGCGTGCACTTTCCTGATCTCCTCTGCGGTGTGCGGCCCGCTGTTATCTGTTCGCACGCATGACGCCACCACCAGGTCAGACCCCGGAACCTTTACGCTGCCTCCGTAGTCACGGTGATACGCCACGGGCAGGCTCGCGCCGGAAGGATCCTTCCAGAGAAATAATTGAGGCACGTCGGGAAATGCCGGAACGGGATTTAGCCCCACATCCAGAAAGTTCACGCCGTGCTTCGCCAGCGGCGTAATCAACCCTCGCGTGTGTCCGGGCACATCGGTTGTCTTCGCTCCCGAGGTCCTCTTGCCAAATCGCTTGTCCAGCGCCTGCGATATTCCCAGTCCGCCCTCAATCAGCGACCGGCTCATCATCTCCGTCCACCATGTAAAGGGCAGCGCATGCCACGCAATGTCGCCGCGCGCAATCGCTTCTTCCATCGCCTTGCGCTCAGCAGGCGCAGCCTGGTCGAGATACTCGTAGAGCAGCCATGATCCGGTGGTCCACACATACCGCCGCTTGCCGCCGGCGTTCGCGGCGCGCGTAATCTCAATGGCCTGCGGAAAGTACTCCGTAAAGTACTTGTGCACCACGGCGGCTTGCGTATCCACAAAGCCCGCGTCAAAGTGGCACTTGAACATCACCAGCACGCGCTTCACGCTTGCGTCGGCCGCCGCCTCTTGTGCGTGGAGAGAGAACGGAGAGCCCTGGGGCAAAAGCAACCCGGCGCCCACTGCAGAGATGGTCTTCACAAATTCGCGACGCTTCATGGCGGATTTCCTTCTGGCTGGAATTCCCTCGAAGTCTACCATCGCGCAGTGTCATCGCGGCAACGATGCGAAGCGCCGCCAGCGAACCGGCACCTTGAGCGGAGTAGCAAGGCAATCCAAACACATGCCATTAGACACACCTGCAGTGAAAGCGCTCGCATCCAGATTCTGCAGGTCAATTCGGGAGTTTTACTTGGGCTCAACCGGTTTCTAGGTCACACCAAGCGCCTTGCCCACATGCTTCGCTGTGACGCCAAGCGCGTGTCTGGTGTGCTTATAGTTCTTCCCCAAAGCGTTGCCGGTATTCGCTTGCGCTACAGAGATGGCCTTGTCGGTTGAATCTCCTGCGCTTGAAATTGCTGACGTGGTGTTTTGCGCCCCGCTCGCAATCACTTGCCTGGTGGAACTACTTACCGCAACGATTCCCTGGGCGGGATGCCTGCCGGCGTTATACCAGGCAATGTCCGTGCCCGGGAGCTTCTCAAGCCGTGCTATCGGCCCCGGCGGAAAGTTTGTGTTGCTCATCTTTTCCATCAGAGGCCATTCGCTCGCCGCGATAAAGTCAGAGCCGTTCATGGGATGGCCGGCTTCACCAAGGTTTACGATCTTGCCTGGCTGCAACTCCACCATATCTGCGCACCGGTCCGCGCCACACCCGGCCTGGCAAAGTCTCTCATGCAGGTAAGAAGCATGCTTGCCCGCCGAAATCCAAACCCTGGCGCCGTGGTCCGCGGCGTGGAGCGTTGAGGCGCGTGCTATTTGGCTCACATCGCACACGGTATTCTCGTGAGCCGCTGCGTACCAATAGATAGCCTTCCATCCGGTTGACTCTGCCACGCCGCTCGGCGCACTCACCAGCACTGCAACGTGCTCCGTGTCCAGAGGGTGACCGTGGCGTCCGCAGTCGCTTCCCCAGAGATGGTAGAAGTGAATCTCCGCCGTCGCCAGGCCACCGCTTGAAGCATTTGCCGGAAACACCTGGCCGTAGATCGTCCCGTCCTCCGCTTTCACCGTGGGAGTCTTCAAATCTCTCGCGAATTCCGCGGGGACTCTCGAACAGTCATGCCGCTCGACCATAAACGTCGGAGCAAACTGATTCAACAAGGCTTGCTCCAGCAGATCGCTCAACCCGTCCTGGTCGGAGTCGGGTTCCTGGGCTGCCGCCCTGCGCAACCCAGCGGTTGAAAACAATGCGGCCATCATAAGCAGAGACACCGGACGAACAAACCTTCTCATGTGAGTTCTCCGCCTCCAGCGCGCTGTGGTTGTAAAGAACAGTCTACCCGGTTACCACGGTTACGACCGTAATAGTTGCTTCTCTCCCAAAGCCGTTCTCATTAACTCCGGACTTGCATTCAAAAACCGACTCGATTCTTCACCGTGCTACCATAAACCATCCATGAAAAACAGACAGTTCTACCGCAATCTCGTTCTATTGAGTCTATGTGTCCTATGCGCGGGCGCCTTGTTATGCCCGAGTGCGAACGCCCAGTTATGGGACAGGTTGACCAAGCCCCAAATCACCGTAAATCTCACCCATCCTCCAGGCCTCGGGTTGAACATCAAGAAGGTTGCATTTGGCCCGGCAAACGGACGATGCTCCGACGAAATCCTCGGCCGGCTAGCCGGCGCGTTGATCTCCGGCGGAGTGGACGTAATGGACTGGCAGAACCTTCAGGTTCTGCTTACCAGGCAGCATCTCAGCCTGGGCGGCTCGCTGGATCACCAGGCCGCAGTGCGCATGGGAAAAGTGCTCGGCCCCACGGCCCTCATTTTCGTCAAGGTCTCGGGTTGCCGTGGCGAGCAGCACCGCGATTTCACAGAACACAAAAATCACAAGGGCGAAGTGGAGCGCACCAATCGCGCCACTGTTGAAGTGCATCTCCGCGGCTCCGTGCAGACCATCGATCTGGCCACCGGCAGAATCTTCTCGGCCAACCCGATCGTTGAAGATTCGGTGCTCGTCAACGAATCCAAAGACGGGCAGCCCGATTTCCCGCCAGAGAATGCAGTGCGCGACGACGCCATTCAGCGCGCCGCCACAGACGCATCCACCATGTTCATCAACTGGACCGAGCAGAAGCAGCTCTACTTCTTCAACGACAAAGACTGCAATCTGAATGTCGCATTTTCCTTGCTCAAGGCGAATGACTTCGATGGAACCATTCGCCAGTCTGAACAGAACATCGTTGCCTGCAAGACGTGGCCGAAGGTTAAAGACAGCAACATGGCCCACGCCTACTACAACGCCGGGCTTGCTTACCTGCTGGTCAACGAGCACGAGAAAGCGATGGCCTACCTCACCGAAGCGCAAAGGCTAAAGGGCGGCGATATCGTGGCTGAGACCATCACCCAAGCCGAGAACTCCGCAAGGCTTGAGGCCGAGATGCGTAGCGTTGCCGAGCGCACTGAAAAATTTGAGCAGTCACAGGCTGATGCGCCATTTGCCGCGCCGCCTGCCTCCTCAAACGCTTCGCCGGACTCGGCGGAAGAGCGCCTGAAGAAGCTCGACAGCCTCTACAAGAAGGGCCTGATCTCAAAGCAGGACTACGAGGCAAAGAAGGCGCAGATTCTGAAGGGACTGTAGAATCTGCAGGTCCTTCCTCACTCTGCTCTTAACGCCAGCACAGGGTCAATGGTGGCGGCGCGCCGCGCGGGGATAATCCCCGCAACGCACGCCGCCACCGCTAGCGTCACAATGGCGCCCAGCATCACACTGGCATTCGCGCCGGTGATTTCATAAAGTTGCGTCTTGAAAAACCGCACCGACAGTAGCGCAACCGGAATCCCGATGGCCAGCCCGATCGCCGTTTGAATCATCGCTCCCCGCATCACCATCGCCACCACGCTGCCGCGTTCTGCCCCCAATGCCATGCGGATGCCGATCTCCGGAGTGCGCCGCTCCACCGCGTATGCGGTCACTCCATAGAGCCCGATCATCGCCAGCAGCAGCGCCAATGCGCCAAACAGCATCGTCAGTCGCGCAATCATCCTTGACCCGGTAAAGCGCCCGGCGATCTGCTGATCGATTGTTTCAAACTTCACAATGGTCAGGTTTGGATTGATGCTTCCGAGCGTCGTCCGAGCCAGTTTTTCCATGTCATTTATCGACCGGTGGGTCTGGAGCACGATTGCCCAACGCCAGCGTCAGCAGCACCGTGATGGTGAACCCCGGCGTCTTACGCAACCGCCGCAGCGAATAGGGAATGTCCTGGGTAGTGGTTTCAAGCAAGGTGATGCCGCGCGACTCTCGGCAATTTTCCTTCACCAGCGTGATGCCCCCGAACTCAAGACGGGTCCGCCGCATTGCTTCTTCGCGTGTGAGGCCAGTCCCGATATATTTCTCCACCTGCTGCTCAACGTGAAATTGCAACTCCTCGTCCAACTCCTTCTCAACGGCACTCCGCCGGAAAAGAGAACGAAGACGAAAATACAGATCATTCAGCATCATGTGTCTCCTGAGCAGCCTCTGAACAGGTAGCGCCAACCTCCCGGTCGGCTGTCGTGTGGGTCTCCTGACCCACGCGTCGCCAAACCAACCGATCCAATTCGTCTCCTGTGGGTCGGCAAAGCGGATAAGAGGCTAGGCGGCCGGGTGCCCCCGGTCTCGATTTTGAGACCGGGGAAACCTCAGATCTCAATTGGCCACTCTTCCCAAACCACAGATATCCACGTTCACGGCACTAGGCCGTCCCCAGCACCTGGGCCACAGCGGCCGTCAACTTCTCCCAGGCATCTTTCCCCACTTCAAGCTGCTCGCGCCCGTTCTTTGAGAGCTTGTAATATTTCGCCCGCCGGTTATTCTCTGACGTTCCCCAGCTGGCCTTGATCAGACCACGTCGCTCCAGCCGGTGCAGCGCGGGATACAGCGACCCCTGCTGAATCCGCAGCGCATCGCTCGACATCTGTTGCACGCGCTCAGAGATGGCCCACCCGTGCTGAGGCCCCAGGGCAAGCGTCCTCAAAATCAACAGGTCAAGGGTGCCTTGCGGAAGGTCGATGCGTTCGGCGGTCATACGTCCCCTTTCACTTCTACAGGAAAGATACAACATCTCCTGTAGAAGTGCAAGGGGGGGGAGATCCGCGACAGGAATGACGGCAGTCCCCTTGAAGGCTAGCTTCTTAAGGTTTGCAATTCACCGACGATTTGAAGATATAGTTCTAAGTGCCATACTTTTTGGATCGCTGCACCGAGAGGAGGTTGTGAAATGGCAAAGGCGTACAAGAGCGAAGCGTTGTCCGCGTTGCACGAAAGCATGTCTGACCTGCATCAGGTGGGCGCTATCGACAACAAGACCATGTGCGAATTTGATCGGACATGCCTGACGCTGGTGATGAAACTCTCGCCTGCGGCCATCCGCCGTATCCGGACCAAGGCTGCCGTGAGCCAGGCAGTTTTCGCGGCACATTTGAACGTGACCACCGGCGTTGTAAGCAAATGGGAACGCGGCGAAAAGCAACCCCGCGGACCTGCAGCGAAACTGCTCACTCTTGCGGCCAAACACGGCATTGCGGCGATTGCCTGGACACGGCAGTTTTTGCGGTGGGCTCGGACACCCTGAAGACGCGCCGGGCGAATGACTGCTATCTTGTCGCCGGCTCGCGCGGCACACGGCACTTTGGCCGTGGAGCTTTCAGAATCGAAACCAAGCTGGTTCCGTCCAACGGGTTGTAAAAATCGAGGAAGAACCAGCGCCCTTCCTTCCGCACAAACTCAGCGATGACGTCAGGGACATCTTTCCGTTTGCCGGAGACAATCCGGTGAATCTTGGCTCTGTAATGATCGCCAATCCGATCGATATTCCCAACTTCGTAATGATCGCTTGGCTCATTGGTACGGAGAAACGGATCGAAATCGAGTCCGACAGCTTCTTTGCACCGGGCCCGCGCGGCGGCACCTTCCTCCAGAAGCTTTGCAAGTTGTGCGCTCAGATCCCATCGCATCAATTTGAGGGAGTTGTTCCAGCCTTGGGTTGAATCCTCAGATTGGGCACGCGGCACATACCAGGCATAAAACTGCTCTACGAATTCGCGGGGTGACTTAGAGGGCGGCCACTCGGCAACGACAAACGGGTGTTGAATATTCTTTACGAAGACAGGCTGTGCCGCACCCTGCTTGAAGGGCTCTGCAGGGCAGATAGTGAAATCGGCGAACAATGCTGGTTGACGATCTGGGCTTCCGCAGTCGAAATACTGGCAGATCAGGTCCACAGATTTCTGATCGGCTGGGAAATAAATATGGTGCGTCCCAACATGCCATAATTCGAAGAATGCGTCCCCTCGGTAGTCAACAGCTCTTCCGTGGATATTGAAGCAGGTCTGGGCGAGAACGACGGGCGCCATGGCCGCAAGAACCAGAAGATGGAGCGGGGTGATTCGCATTGGCTTTCGACAAACGAGCTTAGCACAACGAAAATCTTGGGCGCGTTTGATCAAAAAATATGAAGGAACCTTGAGCGCCAAGAATTGCTGTCGCGGTAGGATCATTGCCGGTTTGGAACTTACCCAAACGTCCTCCACTCCATTTCCGCGCCCCCCATGCGATAAACTCCTCCCATGATTCACAACGGCCGCAGCCGCAAACTTCCCTATGACCCTATTGAAGCAGTCGAGCACCTCCGCGCCGCCGACCCCAAACTCGCCGCGCTCATCGACCGCGTCGGTCCCTTCACGCTGCGCCTCGACCCGGCTCCTTCGCCATTCGAGTCCTTGCTTGAGTCGATCATCTACCAGCAGTTACACGGCAAAGCCGCGGCCACCATCCATGCCCGCGTGTGCCAGTGTTTAGGCGGCGAGCCCGCGCCACAACTCCTGCTCGACACGCCCGACGAACGGCTTCGCGCCTGCGGCCTCTCTGGAAATAAAATGAAGGCCGTGCGCGACCTGGCTGCTCGCACCCTCGATGGCACCGTTCCCACCCATGCCGCCATCAAGAAGATGACCGATGCTGCCATCATCGAGCACCTCACCCGGGTGCGCGGCATCGGCCCGTGGACGGTGGAAATGCTGCTCATCTTCCGCATGGGCCGGCCAGACGTCTTCCCGGTCACCGACTACGGCGTGCGCAAAGGCTTCGCGCTCACCTTTCAGCGCCTTCCGAAGACGCGCGCCCTCGAAGCAGCTGACCTGCCCAAGCCGGAAGTGCTTCTCAAAAGGGGAAAACGCTGGGCGCCATTCCGCTCCGTGGCAAGTTGGTACCTGTGGCGGGCCTGCGACTTGGCCAAGGACAAGCCCAGCTCCGGCCGGTCCAACATAGAATAAAAGGGGCCCACAAGAGTGGGGCCTACAATAAGCAGATAGTCCGGTTCCCCGGCGGCAGGTAAGAGACCCCATGTCCTCCAGCAAGCGCTTTGTCTGCATTCACGGCCACTTCTACCAGCCCCCGCGCGAGAATCCCTGGCTGGAGACCGTGGAAACTCAGGACACGGCCGCCCCCTACCACGATTGGAACGAGCGTATCTGCGCAGAGTGCTACGCCACCAACGGCGCGGCCCGCATCGTCAACAAAGAGAACCTGATTACGCGCATCGTCAACAACTACGCGCGCATCAGCTTCAACTTTGGCCCCACGCTGCTCAGTTGGCTCAAAGAGAACGCGCCCCGCACCTACCGCATGATTCTCGACGGCGAGGCGCGCAGCCGCAGGACATTCAAGGGTCACAGCTCGGCCATGGCGCAGGTTTACAACCACATCATCCTGCCCCTCGCCAGCCGCCGCGACAGCATCACGCAGATCCGCTGGGGCATCGCCGACTACGAAAACCACTACGGTTCGCCGCCCGAGGGCATGTGGCTGGCTGAGACCGCCGCCGACACTGAATCGCTGCAACTTATGGCCGAGCAAGGCATCAAGTTCACGGTGTTGGCGCCCCACCAGTGCAAGCGCATCCGGGCCTTGAAAGACGGCGCACAATGGTCTGACACGCCCAACGCCTCGGTCGATACCACGCGGCCCTATCTCGTCCGTTTCAGTTCCGGCCTCTCAATCGCCGTCTTCTTTTATGACGGTCCCACCTCGCGCGCCATCGCTTTTGAGGGCCTGCTCAACTCCGGCGAGAACTTTGCCGCGCGGCTCAAGGCGGGCTTCAAAGACAACGCCCAGCCGCAGCTCGTCCACGTGGCCACAGACGGCGAATCCTACGGCCACCACCACAAGCACGGTGAAATGGCCCTGGCCTACGCGCTGCGCCTGCTTGAGCAGGACAAAAACGTCACGCTGACCAACTACGCCAGCTTCCTTAGCCAGTTCCCGCCTGAGTACGAGTGCGAAATTGTCGAAAACAGTTCATGGAGCTGCGTGCACGGCGTGGAGCGCTGGCGCTCGGATTGCGGATGCAACGGCGGCATGCCCAGCTGGAACCAGGCCTGGCGCTGGCCGCTTCGCCAGGCTCTCGACGCGCTGCGCGATGCGCTCATCCCGCTCACTGAAGCCGAGGGCGCAAGCCTCTTCCAGGACGTGTGGGCCGCACGTAACAACTACATCCGCGTCATCCTTGACCGCTCCGATGAGTCGGTCGATGAGTTTCTGTCCGAGTTCCAATCCCATCCTCTTACCGTTGACGAGCGCGTGCGCGCCCTGCAACTGATGGAGATGCAGCGCCACGCCCAGCTCATGTACACCAGTTGCGGCTGGTTCTTCGATGACATCTCAGGCATTGAGACCGTGCAGATCATTGCCTACGCCGCCCGCGTGCTGCAGTTGGCGCAGGAGTTGTTTGGCGAGCAGGCCGCGACGCTCGAACCCGCGTTCCTGGCCCGCCTTGCCGAGGCCCGCTCCAACAAGCCATCTGCCGGCGATGGCGCGCGCATCTTCAAAGATCAGATTCTCACAATGGAGCTTGGGCTGGAGCAGGTAGCCGCCCACTACGCCATCAGCAGCGTCTTCTCCTCCTTTTCAGAGGAGACCGATCTTTTCTGCTATCACGTCCGCCGCCTCTCCTACGACATCTTTACCTCCGGTCGTGGCCGCCTGGCGCTGGGCCGCGCCCACATTGCCAGCGCCATCACAGGTGAGCAACAGAACTTCTCCTTTGCCGTGCTTCACTTTGGCGACCAGAACATTACCGCCGCCGTAAGAGCCTACAAAGAAGCCAACGCTCCAGACTTTGACGCCTTTGCCGTCCAGGCTGCTGAACAGGTGCAGCGCGCTCTCTTCCCTGAAGTCATCCGGCTGCTCGACCGCTATTACGGCCACGTGGATTACTCGCTGACTTCTCTGTTCCGCGACGAGCAGCGCCGCATCATCAAACTGATTCTCAACTCGACGCTGCTGAACATCGAGACATCGCTTACCACCATTTACGAGGACCACGCCAGCCTGCTCCACTATCTCTCCCAGGCCGGTTTGCCCAAGCCTCCCGCGCTCACCCTCGCTGCGGGCTTCGCCGTCAACGCTGGACTGCGCCACGCCCTCGAAATCGACACCATCGACCAGGCGCTGGTGCGCTCGTTCCTCTCGCTGGCCAAGGCGGACCAGGTTCCGCTTGAGACTCCGACCCTCTCTTATATCGCCGACCAGCGCATGAAGCGCGCCATGATTGACCTGCAGATGTCTTCAGGATCGCTTGAAATGCTCGACCGCGCCCTCGCGCTCGGCCGCACACTGGTGGAGTTGCCCTTTGAGCTCAACCTCTGGCAGGCGCAGAACATCTGGTATGAGATTCTCCGCACCTCAACCTATTCGCTCACTGCCCTGGATGCGAACGACCGCCCCCGATGGGAGAAGAATTTCAGCGAACTCGGCCGATGTCTCTCGATTGATTGCACTGCCGTAACGGCCCAGGACCCCACTGCCGTAACCACGGGCGATTAGAGCTGGTCAAGACTGCCTTTGGTTGAGACCAGGGCCAAGGTCATGATCGCCGCCCTAAACAGCAATTTCCCATTGCCGTTGGCACGCCCGGAATAGCACCCCCGGCTCCGAAAAACCTTCCAACAAGCCGACATTCCAGGACTAATCTGCCGTAGACGAGTGATTCGATTTAGCGCCAATGCAGAATCACCAATTTTCGTCGTGAAAACTGGCGTACTTTTATCTGCTGAGTGGGCAAGGCTGCTCGCTGCGCTATACAAAACGAAGTAGACAATCTACCTCCAATGGGAGTAGAGTGTCTACGTCTATGAGCGAAAAAGACCAGTATAAGAATCGGATTGAGCTGTTGCAGGGAACACTCGACATGCTCATTCTTCAAACGCTGCAATGGGGGCCGCAGCATGGATATGGCATTGTCCAGGCTTTACGTTTGCGATCCGGAGACGTGCTTCAGGTGGAGACCGGATCACTGTATCCGGCTCTCCACCGATTGGAGCGTCAAAGCTGGGTGCAGTGCGAGTGGAAGCAGTCAGAGAGCAAGCAAAAAGCCCGATATTATCGAATCACGGCCAAGGGGAAAAAGCAGTTGGCCTCTGATCTGGGCCGATGGGAGCGGATTGTCGAAGCGATTGGGTCGGTGATGTACGTCAAGCCGGAGGAGAGTGAGTCATGAAGTGGTTCCCGAGTTTCGGTTTTCAGCGGCGCAAGCGCGAATTGCAGGAAGAGATTGATGCGCACCTGCAGATGGCGATTACAGATCGAGTGGCGCGAGGCGAGGCGGCAGAGACGGCGCGACAAGCGGCGGCGCGGGAATTTGGAAATATTCCTCTAGTGCAAGATGTGACGCGCGACATGTGGGGCCAAGCGTGGCTTGAACAACTAGGCCGGGATGTCCGTTACGCGTTACGGCAACTGCGCAAGAGCCCCGGCTTTTCGATCACTGCCACGGCGATGCTGGCAGTAGCTATCTGCGCCAACAGCACCGTATTCAGTTGGATCGACGGCACAATGTTGCGTCCGATTCCTGGCGCGCGGGACACGGGCGATCTTGTTAGCCTGCAGCGGGGGGAACGGAACTTCTCTCCGACTCCGCCCTTCTCGTATCTCGACTATCGCGATCTGCGCGAGCAGAACCACACCTTCGCCGGAATACTCGCATATCATCACGATTGGATCACGCTGACCGGCGGCGCACAGCCGGAGCGTGCCTATATTGCGAACGTGTCGGCGAACTATTTCGATGTGCTCGGCATCAAGCCGGTGCTGGGGCGTTTCTTTCTGGCTGAAGAAGAGACGCGTCCAGATGCTGTTCCCAACGTGGTCCTGGGCTATTCGCTTTGGAAGACGCGTTATGCCGAAGACCCGGCAATTGTGGGCAAGTCGATCGAGATCGCCCGGCATCCTGTGACGGTGATCGGTGTGGCGCCGGAGGGGGTTGTCGGAGCAATGCCCGGGATCCGTGAAGATCTGTGGGTAACGCTCGATCCCCTGGGGACGGATGTGTGGCGGATGACGCATCGCAGTGGTGGTGCGGTCTGGCTGAACGTAATAGGAAGATTGCGGCCCGGCGTGAGCCGTGGCCAGGCAGCTCAGGATCTCGACACCGTGATGCACAATATTGTGGCGGCGTTCCCGGACGATCATCTGGGCGAGAACCGGATCACGCTGGATCCCATGTGGCGCTCTCCATTCGGCGCCAACGGCTACATGGCGGCGACGCTGCCAATTCTGCTGGCCTTCGCCGCTGTGGTGCTGTTGCTGACCTGCGCGAACGTGGCTACGCTCACGCTGGTGCGGTTTGTATCCCGGCGGCGTGAACTTGCGATCCGGCAGTCGCTCGGGGCGAATCGTATTCAACTGATACGGCAGATGGTGCTGGAGAGCGTGGTGCTTTCCATCGTCGCAGGAGCCGTGGCCCTTGTGTTGACATCGTGGACTTCGAAGACATTCGGATGGTTCTTTCCGGCGAACTCGAGTCCCCTCACACTCAACGGGAGCATGGACCATAAGGTGGTAATCGGGATTGCGGTGTCGTCCCTTTTGGCCGGCATGCTCTGCGGCGCGCTCCCCGCCTGGCGTTCGTCCCACGCGGCGGCAGTTGAGGTACTCAAGGCAGAGTCTGCAAGTATCTCCGGCGGCTCACGCAACCGGAAATTGCTCAGCGGGCTGGTGGTGGCGCAAATCGCGCTTTCACTTCCTCTGCTGTTGTGCTCCGGGCTATTTCTGCGAACACTGCGGAATCTTGCCGGCGCGAATCCCGGATTTGAACAGGACCACATTCTCACTGCATCCGTGGGGCTGAATATCGCCGGCTACAGCCACGACGAGGAACAGGTGATCCGTCACAAGATTCTTGATCGCGTGTCGGCATTGCCTGGCGTGAAGGTTGCGTCTCTTACGGACTGGATTCCGATGACCCTGGGCCACAAGGGGGAGGATGCTTATCCGGAAGGGTATGCACCACGCCCGCATGAATCTTTGAAGGTGCTGCATGCCGAGGTGTCCCCGCGGTATTTCGAATCCCTCCATATCCCCATTCTGGAAGGACGCGAGTTTACACCGGATGACGATGAAAAGGCCCCGAGGGTACTCATAGTGGATCAGACCGCGGCGAGGCGCTACTGGCCAGGGCAGGATCCGCTGGGAAAGAAACTCTGGGTGTGGGGCAGGCTTTTCACGGTAGTCGGCGTTGTGAGGAATTCAACACATACATTCGTGAATGAGTCACCGGAGCCTATGGTGTATATGAGCTTTTTCCAGGCGGGGTACGAGACGATGGTGCAGGTGAAGACCGAGGGAAATCCGGTCGACTTGGCGCCAGTGGTGGAAAACGCCATCCACGAAATCGATACACGGCTGCCGGTTTTCGATGTGCGTCCCATGCGAGAGAGTACCCAGATGGCGAGCAGTTTCGCTGTCATACAGAGCGCCCTGGCGGGAATGTTCGCGCTGATCGGGCTGGTTCTTGCGATAACCGGAATCTACGGACTCGTGGCCTATCGAACCCAAATGCGAACTCACGAGATCGGAATACGAATGGCATTAGGTGCTTCACGTGTGGACGTGCTGCGGCTCGTGCTTGTGCAGGGACTATGGCTCACAGGCACTGGGGTGGCGTTGGGATTGGCGTTTGCGTTGGGACTGACACGTCTTATCGCCCGGCTGTTGTACGGAATCGGAGCCAACGATCCCATCACCGTAGTTTCCGTCGTCATGCTCCTGGGAGCAATGTCATTGCTAGCATGCTACCTTCCCGCACATCGAGCGATGCGCCGGAACCCCGTGACCGCAATTCGCGAATTGTAAGCCGCAGCTCGGACTCGACGCCAATTGGGCGGATTCGGGGTATGCGTGGCGCTCCGCCTGGTTGGCAAGAAGGGTAACCGGATTCCACCGGTTACAAACCAATCTCCGCAAGGTGGATCTTCGTTGTGCGTTGACATGAACAGGGCAAAGCACTCACTGACAATCGGTTACGCGAGTTTGTCGCGATTACTCCTCGAAAACGCCCAAGCGTCCTTGATCAGACTTTGCACAAACCCAAGTGACCCGCTTGCAGATAATTGCGCCTCTCCGGCGCACAATCAAAACTGCGGTGACAAAAAGACCGCAACCGGAGAAACCACTTGTGGTCCAAGCCATCAAGCACGAAAACCCGCACCAGGCTCCTCTGCGCCGCTCAGGTCATTCTCGCAAAGGTGCTCAGGGAGTCCAAACCCAGCCCCGGACCGGCTCCCGTCAGAGCGATTTACCCCACCCCTCCCCCGCTTTTGCCGCAACCCCATAAAAACAAAAGCCTTAGCTCAAAACAACCCGTTTCGACCCATCGAAACAAAGTACTTACACCCTCCGCCGGTGAGAATCCGGCGCAGCCTTGAGGGGATTGCAGGGAAAAAACTCGACCACTGGCTGAGCGTGCGCTGTTTTTTCCGGCGCTACGTCAGCGCCAGATTCATGTTGCCGATGGCCTCGTCGATCTCCTGTGTGCTCTTGAAGCCGACCGTAGCGGAGTCCACGCCGGCATTCTGGAAAGCGAACCGCATCGCCTTCACGCGGTCGTCGTGACTCTTCTCGAACTGGCCGCCGCCGCACAGCTTCATGCCGATCACGCCCAGCCCTTCTTTCTTTAACTGGTGGATGTGATCCACGACCTCGCTCACGTTGTTGGGGTTGTTGTTGTCCTCATAGGTGGGCCCGTCCATGCGCGAGCCGTTGTGATTGATGCGAATCAGTCCCACGTCGAGCCACGCGTTGCCCGGCATCTGCCGCAGCGCCGGCAACCCGTGCGCCGATGCGCCATGGGTGCGGATGGTCTCTCTCCGCTGCGCCTCAAGAATTCCGTCCTGCCAGCGCTTGGTGGTCTCCGGCCAGTCGGCCGTGTGCTGCCAGTGCAGCAACATGATGTCAAAATAGTCGGTCTGCGAGATGCGCCGCAGCTCGTCGAACTTGGCCTGCGGATCGCTGACCTCGTGGAACGTCGTCACCTTGCTCATCAGTTGATAGCTGTCGCGCGGCAGGCCCTTCAGCGCCTCGCCCAGCATCGCCGGCGTCTGGTAAGCTTCAGCCGTCTCAAAGAAGCGGATGCCGTGGTCGTACGCATAGCGCACCAGCCGGGTAAACTCCTGCTGTCCCAGCGCGGCCTGCACCGCGCCGCCGTTCGTCCCCGTTCCAAACGCCAGCCGCGTCACCTTCACATTTGAGCGGCCCAGCACTACGGTGTCGGTTGCGGTGCGCTTGGCGGCGGCGAGGGAAAGGGTGCCCCCGGTCGCCAAGGCTCCGGCGGCCAAACCTGCTTTGAGGAAACTACGCCTTGTGGTTGGATTCATTTTGACCTCCTCGGCTCGAAGGGGACGAGCCGGATGTGTGGATATTAGCATGCACCCGGCCGCAATGGACCGTTCAGCACTTCACTTGGCCGAGCTCACAATCCGCACCAGGCGCTCTTCGTTCAGGTTGGTGGGCAGCCGTTCCTGCCGCCAGTGCTTCTGGCAGCCGGGGTAGTCCAACGGTACGCATTGCGAGGCAATGCGCCGGGCGCGCATCTCGTACCCCCCCGAGAGAATGTTCAGCAGGCAGGCAGCCGCCACCACGCCTGTCTTCGGCTCGCGCTGCCAGCGCTCCAGCCATTGGCTGAAACCACTGGAGTGGGGCACCAGGTAGACGGTGGCTCCCAAGTCGCGCATCCGCCAGGTGATTCGGTTGATGGTGCATGCCGGGTCGCAGCCAACGCAGGTAATATCCGCGCCAAATACCCGCGCCCGGCATGCGCCGGCGTTTTTCCCGCGCATGCATGCAGGAACCAGAACAACTTTCTTCGGCATCAGCTCAAAGCGCTCCCGAAGGCCCCGGTTCATGATCTCCGTGGCCACCATTGCAAGGTGGTATTCCACCGCCCCGCGGCCGCAGAAAATCTGGTCCTCGCGGATGCCGCGATGAGCGTGGACTGTTGAAAGGAACTCCTCTACTCCGGCCGTATAGGCCGCAAGCGCCCCTGCCGCTTCCACCTCGAACCAGTCGAACAGTTCAACAGAAATTTGCATCCAGCGCCGGGCGTCATCCGATGAAAGCGTGCTCAGAAAGCTTCGCCAGTTATTCAGCCGCCTTACCATCTGGTCGAATTCGCCGGTTGCCTGCAGCCAATCAACGAGGCCCACAAGCCGCTCTACCGAGTACACTCGCGAATCTGCTTTGCACCCTATCTTGGGGGCCAGAAAATAGCGGCCTAATACAGCACGTCCCAGATCGGCCAGCGGCTTAGCCCAGGGCGACTCGCGCCGGTACCAGTAGAGTTCGCGTGCCAGCGCCACGGCCCACCCTGCCGAATTCTCAGCAGCGCCCAGGTACCGCCCCAGCGCTAATCCCAGGACCAGAAGATCCAGAAGATACTCGCCCGGGCTCCTGTCGGCTTCACGCAACTCTATCCGTGCATAACTTGCATAGTCATCAATGGAGGATCCGGTCAGCCGTTTGACCGCGATCAAAACCCGGTCGGTAAACTCTGCCACTGCCTCGAAGAAGCCATCGGAGTTGCCTGCGCCGAGGCGTAGATCGTATACCAGTTTCTCCTCCAGGGCGTGTGCACAAACTCCAGCAGGCTGGGGCTGCTCCTCTGAAGGCACACTCTGCTTCCGAGGGGATTCATCGGGATGGGGCGGTGCTTCCACTACTGATTGCGCGGCTTAGTTAGGCGCTGTCCTTCTGAGATACCTCCGATAATACGCCCGATTTGTTACAAGGTTCCGAATTAAGCAATAAATGCGAAGTAGATCGAGATGACCTTCTCAAGCAAACACTCACCACGTTATTAACTAACTAATAATGATCCTCTATCCTTGATCAACATAGTGAATCGAAACATCTGAATTTCAGCCACTTACGCCCGACCCTTGTATTTTCACGTGCGTCCCTGCTGCCCTGTACAACTTTCCATCTTTGAGCTCAAACCTCTCGCCGCGCCACACGATGGAGTGGCCCGCAAGTCCGGCGATCCACACGCCCATCGCCACCACGTCGCGCAGCGGCAACAGCCACAGGCTGGGCAATACCTGGTGGTCTGCCAGCACCTCTGCCCCCACCATCATGGCCAGCGCAGGCCGAAGAAAGAAGCTGAGGCCCAGCAGCCAGACGCTCAGCGGGCTAAGTCCGCTGGCCAGAATGTTGAGCATGGCCCAACACAAGCCATGCGTAAACACGAGGCCGGCATAGCCCCACGGGCTGGCGTCGCGCACGGTCCGCGCCCAGCGCACCTGGTGCTCCCAAAAGCCGCGCCAGTTGTAGGCCGGAATGCTGGTTTCAACCACCTCGGCCGACAGCGCAACGCGGTAGCCCGCCCGCGCCACCCGCGCCCCTAGTTCATAGTCGTCCGCGAGGTGGTCCACCAGGGGCGAGAACCCGCCAATCCTGTCCAACGCTTCGCGGCTCACCGCCAGCGTGGAGCCGAGGCCATAGCTCAGCCCGCCCTCAATCATCCGCGAGAGCAGCACGCCGGCCTGGAAGTCGGTCGCGATGCCCAACGCCTCAAGCCGGGAGGGAAGCGTCTGGTGCGCCCGGCCGCGATAGAGGGCTGTCACCAGCCCCACAGGCTTTTGAACGCCGTTGGCCGCCAAAGGAGCAAACAAGGCCATCACCCGCTCCAGATAGTGCAGCCCCACCGTGATGTCGGAGTCGTTGACCAGCAGAAACTCGTAACGCGCATGCGGGGCCAGCTGCGCCAGTGTGCTGACCTTGCCATTGGTCCCCAAACGCTGAGGGCACTCGATGAGTCGAATCGCTCGCTCTGGAAACTCGGACACCAATTGCCGCACCGCTTCCACCGCCGGGTCATCCAGCGAAGAGACCCCAAACAGCAGTTCATATTCGCCTGCATAACTTTGCCGGCAATGGCTGCGGAAGGCATCCAGCATGCCTGGGTCAAGGCCCTTGAGCGACTTGAGAAGGCTGACGCCGGGAGCAAACGCATCCAGCCGCGCGCGCCGGATGGCGACAAAAACCCGCGCCGCCACCATGGCCGCCAGAAAGTAGCCCATTCCGGCCACTGCAAGCACCGTGGTCACAACCTCCACGGACAGCGCTAAGGTGTGGGGCATCATGAAAGCTAGTCTAAAGGCAGGGACTAGGGACTAGGGAATAGGGAGTATCGACCCATGTGTTGAATCGGAGACTCCTCCCATAATTGCCGCTGTCATTCTTCTATGAAAAATCCCGCACCTGTCCAGCGGTATTTGCGAATAGTTGCCGACAGACTTCTATTCGTGCTCTTGGCACACAAGGGTGATTCGAATCCCGGCCGCTCCATCTGAGAAGGCCCTCCCGGGGTCTTGCGCCTAT
>CAIWFH010000086.1 GCA_903911925.1 uncultured Acidobacteriaceae bacterium | reverse complement strand
ACTGATCCGTCGCGGTCTCGCTTGCGCAGACAGGGCGAGTACGCTGTTTTGGCTGAAACGAATCGGCTATTACCGCCTGAGCGCGTATTTCATTCCCTTCAAAGATGCAGCCACCGGCAATTTTCGTCCGGGGACGACCTTAGAGCAAATCATTGATCTCTATCGATTCGATGCCGACCTGCGGCGGCTCGTACGCGAAGCCCTGGACAGGATTGAAATCAGCGTCCGCGCCGTCATCACCTACGAGATAGGAAAAGACCTGGGCGTCTTCGGTTATACGGACGCCGCCAACTTCGCGGCCACATTCAATCATGCCGACTTTATGAGGATTCTCCGGCGCGAAGAGGGGCGTTCGACCGAGGTTTTCATCGGCCACTACCGGACCAAGTACACATCCGAAACGGAATTGCCCGTATGGATGGCAACTGAGCTGATCAGCTTCGGCGCGCTGTCGAAGATGTATGAACACCTAAGAACCAGCCTGCGGAAGAAGATCGCCCGCGAATTCAATCAGCCGCAACCTGTCTTTGTAAGCTGGCTTCATGCGTTGACGGCTGTCCGTAACGTCTGCGCACATCACAGCCGGTTGTGGAATCGGGAACTAGCCGTCAAGCCGGAATTGCCCGCGGCGTGGAAAGCTAGCGGCATCGGCAACGACCGCTTTTACGTGATCGCGCTGATCATCCAAACGCTGCTCGCTGACATTGGTCCTGATTCCCGCTGGGGTGAACGGCTCAAGGCTCTTTTCAACGCCCATCCGACGGTTAATCTTCGGGCAATGCAGCATCCCGCCAACTGGCAGAACCTCCCGTCCTGGAGTTGAAAGCAAGTTCACCGCACTGCTACACCGCCACCGCAACCTCGCTCTCGGAGCCTTGCATTTCATTGTGAACTATTGAGGCAATTTGGTGGCCCCCGACGCAAGCGGAGAAGTCCATTTGCCAACGCGGAGCGTGGCCGCTGAGAATTGCAGAGCAGACCACTGTCAAAGTTGAGCAAAACGTGTGCTGACCGCATCAATACCAGCAGACGGGCTTTAGTAAGCACGGAGGCCGGAGGCCGACGAATGGATTACGACGAGGAAGACCTGTTGCCGGATGGTTCTGAAGACGTTGAAGGTCAGGTTGAGGAATTGACTGGCCGAATTGAACGGCTCGAAGCGAAACTTGGGGAGGACTACAAAAACGGCATCGGCCTTTTTTACGCCCTTGGAATGGCAATTGCGGTTGTACTCTCTTGGGCCCGAAATGCCAGTATCTTGTGGTGCATTACTCACGGCCTATTAAGTTGGGGATACGTAATCTATTTTGCCCTCACACGCAAGTAACGTTCGCGGCGGAGTAAAAAGTAGACCAACCCGCTACCAAGTGGTTTCGTGCGGCCACATAGTTCATTGAAAAGCATGACATGCATTCTGTACCTCGGATGTGATTTGCCCTATCTCCCGGCTGATAATCCGGCGAACTCATGGCCGTCTATGAGGCGAATACCGGCTCTTTGCGCCAGTTGCTTTGCGGAGTAGGTGAAGGTTGAGTTGGTGACAACCCACCCTTCATCGCCAGAGTAAAACTTCAGAGCACTGATGGCCTCTTGGACGGCGCTATTTCCAACCGGGCACGAATATCGTTTTGTTTGGACTACGATTGTTCTCCCATCCTTCTTTGCCAGCAGGTCGGCTCCTTGGTCATTGGTAGCGGGGGTGAATCGAATATCTGTGAATCCACGCTGGCTGAGTATTCTGCTCACATGTGCCTCGAACTCGACGCCAGTCATGTTTGAGCAATCCACTGCCCGGAGATTCTCCGTCTTCTTCCGCTTATGTTGCTCCTTGAATGACTGGGCAAGGAAGGTCGATAATCGCTTATATTCTTCGGGGATATAGAAAGCATACTTTTTCCATTCCAACACGTTCTTGTGGCCTTCCGCTGTGCCAATCTTAGCAAGCACTCGTCCGACTTCCTTACCAAGTGCATCCCACTGTTCATCTCCGTAATCATCCCGGAGCGAGACCTTTCTTTCTGCGACTTCGTAAAACGCGTTAATCAACGTACTGTACTTTTCCTGAAGGATGCGCATCTTCGCTTCAGCCTCTTGCGCCTTCCGTTCTCGTGCTGATTGAGCAGCAGTCTCTCGCTCTCGCTCCTTCAGTTTGCGTGCCGACTGACCAACGCTGCGACCAGCATCGAAACTTGTTTGGTTGGTACCGACGCCATACTCCATTCTCCCACTGGAACTCGGCACGTTTTGACCGCTAGTAGTACGGCCAGAAATAGCACCCCGGTTGCGTTGACGCCAGCTTCGATAGCGGCTCCCGAGTACCAGAATTTCAACTTTGAAAAAGACTACGATTGTTCTGCATGTTTTGGACAAGGAGTCAAGAATCATCTCAGAATCGTCCCCTTTTGTCGGGCCGCCTTTACTATCAAATTGCAAATGGCCTCGTATTCTTTCTGGAAAGCGTCAACGGTTTCACTATCATCGCCCTCCTTGAACGCATGAAACGCTTCAATCCAGCGTTTCAGGATATTTCCTTTTTTCACATCGGATGCGAGGTATATCCGGTCACGCAACGCCCGAAGCGCCTTGCGGCGTGCATCGTCTAGCTGGCTTTGGGCATCAGGATTGACGGCAACATTCTTGGCTACTGATGGAGCAAGGTAGTACATAATCGCATCGTAATGCTCCGTGAGTGCCCCGATAAGTTCCCGACCTTCTAACCTCTTCTGTTCAAGTGTCCATTGGTTCGCTTGCCCATATCGGGACAGAATGTGGGTAAGGATGATTCCGATTATCATTGATGCGATGCCGACGAGCGCAGTAGCCATTGGGAATCCTTTCACATTTTCCAAGCCAGAAGTGAACGTCCTACATATCTCTCAAAGCGGCCAGAGCCTGTTCACAACCCTGCTCGGCTGCCTTGCGCCACCAGAATGCAGCTTGCATACGGTCGTGATTCACCCCTTGACCTTGGGAGAACGCATTCCCTAGGTTGTATTGCGCCCACGCATTTCCCTGCTCAGCAGCCTTGAGGTACCACTGTGCAGCCTGTACATAGTCCTGCGTCACGGCTTGGCCGCTAGAGTATGCATTCCCAAGGGCGTTTTGTGCATCTGCATCTCCTCCCTCTGCAGCCTTGTGCCACCACAGGGCGGCTTGCGTGTGGTCCTGCATCACGCCTTGACCATAGTAGTACGCATAGCAAAGGGCGTATTGTGCAACTGAATACCCCTGCTCAGCAGCCTTGAGGTACCACTGTGCAGCCTGTACATAGTCCTGCGTCACTCCTTGGCCTTTAGAGTAAGCGGTGCCTAGACAGCATTGCGCCCACGCATTTCCCTGCTCAGCAGCCTTGCGGTACCAAGAAGCCGCTTGCGTGTAGTCCTGCCGGACACCCTCACCATTTGTAAGCATGTTGCCAAGCCAGCGCTGTATCTCGGGATGATTCGGGTTCAGTTGAATCCCGCGCTCAAAACACGCAAAACCCTCTTCGAATTGCAACTTGCTATGGAAGTCCAAACCTTTCTTGAGCCACTCCTCTGCCTCTTCCCTGACGCTCAAGTCGGCACGACCACGGGCGACGAGGGACTTCGTTCCAACCTTCGTCAGCGCAGAGGGCTTGGACGGAACCAGTTCAATTTGCCTATCCGACTCGTTCATCTGTCTGCCCCACTTGTCGATACCTTCTCAAATTCTTGCCGAGACACGATGACACGAGCCTGAACGCTGGCCGCCATTTCCTCTAACAGGTCTCGTCCCCCCGTCGCCGCTTGGTCTGCCTTTGCTTTCAGCTTAGCGAGGTCGGTTTCTGAAAGAACTGTAACCTCCAATTCAATTGCGGCGATGCGGTTCCGTACCTGCTTCAATTGGCGCAATACCCTTATGAGGTCAGCACCAACACCCGCCCCCTGAACCGCATCAGGGCTGGCATCGAGGTCGGCGAGGAGGCGTCGAAGTGCTTCCTCATCTCCAGCCGCATACGCGGCGTTGACTTCCTTCATCAGACGTTCACGCCGCGCACGGTCTGCATCGTGGGCTGCGGTGTCCGGGTGAACCCGCTTGGCTGCATCGCGGTAAAGTTTCTTCAAGTCAGCAGTAGGCAAAAAGGGCTGTGCCTCTGCTGCCTCACCGTGAGCCGCTGAGTATGCGTCCTCGGCTTGTGTCCGCGCCTCTGCCGCTGCGGCATTTGCTTCGGGCGTACCAGCCTGTTCAGCCCGAAGTTCGGCAAGGCGTGCCTTCAACTCGTCTAGCTCGGCGTAGAGAATGCCAACCCGGCGAAGGTACAGCCCCTCGAAGGCCGCTAGATCCGCTTTCAGGCTGGCGAGCGCGAGTTCTTCGTCTGCAAGCTGTGCTTCAAGCTGCGCCAGTTCACCTCGCTTGGCGGCAAGCTCTTCCTCTTCCGGCGATAGGCGGTGAACAATTTCTGAAGACATAGGCTTGCAGCAATTTTACCGCCGCGTTGTTGGTCTGTTGCGGCGTCTGCGTCATAATTTCTGCCGGGGTCAATACACGAACGCAAATCGAACAGTTCTCGATCCTCCTCGAACATGATCCGAAGTCAATCGAATCTTGTTCGAAGCGGGTGGTCAGTGAAGCCATTCCTAAGCCGTCAGGCTTAGGGATGGTGTCTATCTCCAGAACGAGCGCAGCGAGAACTCTCTTGGCTGGACTCAGCCGGAATGACGCTTGCAGATTCAGGGCGCATGGATTGCAATACGGGCAGACCGGGTGCGGAACTGGCTCGTGTAGGCTTCTGCATGGACGCGGCAATCAGGACGGCAAAAACGCAAAAACTGTTGCATTGCAAATTCGAACAGCGTTAGCGTCGGGTCATGCTGACGATACGGGCCATGTCGGGCGGTGCTGGTTATGCTCAGAGGCATCTCGAACACAGCGACTACTACGATGAACACCGGCGCGTTCAAGGTGAGTGGCATGGCCGTGGCGCCGAGTTGCTCGGCTTGGGTGGCAATGTTACGCCGGAGCAATTTGAGTCCATCCGCGAGGGGCTGAATCCGGAAACCGGCGAGTTCCTCCGCCCGCGGCACAGTGCGGACCGCGCGAAAGTTGACGGAAGCGAGCAGAGCAAGGGGCGGTCGCTCTACGATCTGACCTTTTCCGCGCCAAAGTCGGTTTCCATTCAGGTGCTCGTCGGCGGGGATGATCGGCTGATTGCAGCTCACGACAAGGCCGTCCGCGAAGCCCTCTCAGAGGCCGAGAGTCAAGCTGGTGCTCGGGTTCGGTTGAGCGGTGCAAATGAGAATCGCACTACCGCCAACTGGATTGTTGCTGCTTATCGTCACGACACAAGCCGGGAGCTTGACCCTCAGTTGCACACCCACGCGGTTGCGGCCAACCTGACCTATGACGGAGTGGAAGGGCGCTGGAAGGCATTGCAGGCGTCGGGGCTGTACGAGCGCCGCGCATATCTGACGGAAGTTTACCGGAACGCGCTGGCGCGTGAAGTGCGCGGGCTGGGATATGAGATCGAGCCGCGCCGCGATTCCAAGGGAAGAGATCATGGATTCGAGATTCGCGGCATATCGAATGAATTACTCGAAAGGTACAGCGTGCGCAGCGCACAGCGCGACGCCGCTATTGAGCAATTTACGGCGGAGCATGGCCGCAAGCCAACCGATAATGAAGTTGCCGTGCTGGTCCGCGAATCCCGCGCAGACAAACTGGCAGAAATCTCAACGGAACGGGTGAGAGAACAACAGCAAGCCCGCCTTGCGCCGAAGGAAAGACAAACGCTGCAAAGCATCCGCGCGAAGTCCATTGAGCGCCATCCGCGTATTTCTCAGGAATTATCTCAAGCATCGGAGTCGCTTCAGTATGCTAATGCGCACCTCTTCGAGCGAAGCTCCGTCGTGCGCGATTTCGATCTGATGGCCGAAGCCCTGCGTCATGGGCGCGGGAGGATTGATCCTGGCCAGTTGCGCAGCGCTCTGGAACTGGAGCAGTCAGAGGGTTATCTCATCCGGGCTGGAAATAATCTGGCCACACGCGAGAGTCTTGAGCGCGAACAGCGGATGATTGCAGCAGTGGATCGCGGCACAGGGCGCTTTGAGCGGTTGGGTGGGGAACGTGAGTTCCATCCTTCCGAGCGTCTACGAGATGAACAGCGACAGGCAGTCGATGAGGTTTTGGCCTCCCGCGATCTTGCCATAAATCTATCTGGTGCGGCCGGAACGGGCAAGACGGCCACGCTTCAGGAGATAGAGCGTGGTTTATGCGAGGCCGGACGTAAAGTGGCCGCGGTCGCGCCGACACGTAGCGCGGTCGAGGAGTTGCACAAGGTCGGTTTTCGAGATGCAATGACCGTTTCCCGATTGCTGGAGGATGAGACTCAGGGGGGTGCGGCGCGCGGCAAAGTTCTGATCGTCGATGAGGCGGGCATGATCTCTGGCCGCCAAATGGATGAGTTGCTCAAGCTGGCGGAGCGCGAAAACGCGCGGATTCTTTTCTCTGGGGACACACGGCAAATTCAGAGTGTTGAGGCGTCGGACGCCCTGCGTATCCTGGAGCGGGAATCGCAGATGAAAAGCGTTT
>CAIWFH010000085.1 GCA_903911925.1 uncultured Acidobacteriaceae bacterium | reverse complement strand
CGGTGGACATACGCACGTAGTGCGCAGCTCGCTGGGAGACAGGCGTGTTCGAGACGGAAGTGGACTGCTTCTCCATTTATTCGCCACCGGCTCTTGCGAAATCGAAAATCCACCATAATGTGTGGCATCTGATCGGCATCAATTGATTCCATAGAACTAGTGGCAAAACAGAAGCGGTTTTCGCGACAACCGCGAAAATATTTTTTTAAGATTTGGTGCCACCGGAATCCTCGGTGGTCTTCCCGGGGTACGGGTCTCCCGATCTCAACCCGGGTGCGTTTTCGAGGATCTATCGACTCCTGAGGCCGAAAGGCTTGCAGGATGAGTAACTTAAGTAATTGAACTGTTAGGGATAGTCGAAATCGACGCTGGGCGAAGGCCGATTATCGCGGCCAAAGACATGCGAATAGGTCCACCTGCGGCTTCCTAAATGGCAAATCGAATATCGTTATATTTTCCTCGATACTGCGTTTAGCTTCCTGAATCACGCCCCTGACCAGACCCTGCTCGGCAGCCACGGGCGAACTTTCTGAGCCAAATCCGCTGACAGAGGAAAGCTGGTTGAGAATCTGGAGCAGTTCCCAGTCTCTAACCACCTCCGGCGCCTCGTCGCCGGCGGGAGCCAGAACGCCCGCAATGACGGAAGATATGTTTCGGTCCTCACCGGTAGCCAGTGATCAAGGGCGAAGAGATATACGTGCGCGTGCGGAGCGAGCAGTTGAGGCCGCCACGATTTGATCTGCGCCAACGGGCGCCGCCTAGAGCGGGATGCGTTCGTCGGTGAAGGGATCGGGAATGGTCTTGAGGTAGGCGGCGGTCGCGGGTGAGAGCGCCTTGCGGGTGATCATGAAATCGTAGGAGCGCCCGCTGGTACCGGCGTCGGTGGCCACGCCGAAGGCCTGCTTGACTTGGTACTTGAAGTGAGCGTAGGTGACAAGGAACCGCAGATGCTTGAGTCGCTCGGCGCGCGGTTCCGCGGAGGCGAGAAAGACGGCTACCGTTCCCCGTGACTCCTGGTAGTGGGTGAAGTAGGCGGGTTCGCCGGTTGCCTCGCTCCGTAGGCAGGAGTTGAGCATGCGCTTGCCGAGCTTCATGCGGCGATCGCGCGTCAGCCAGCCGAGAAATCGCGCTGCGTCCGCGGCGTTTGAGAAGGGGCCCCGATTCGAGTGACGGTTCCAGGGAAGCTCCGGATCAATGTCGTGGGCGTGCGCGATCATGTCATCGATGACCAGGCCGAAGCGCCACTCGGCCGACTGCACCAGTTCGCCCGTTGCCTTCTGACGAAAGGACTCGACGGTGCGCGCGAACACGTCCGCGGTGATGGGGCGCATGCGAAAGCGATAGATCTCGGGGGCATAATCGACCATGCGCGCGAGATTGCGCGTCTCGTCGTTGACGAGAAACTTACCGTGCGCACCGACATCGGTGCGCACCTCGAGGAAGTGAATGAAATCGCCGGCGGTATCGAAACGATGTGTGATTAGCTCGACGTCTTTAAGAGAGAAAACGTACACCGGGAAGCCCGCCTCTTTGAGTTCCGGAACCAGCGCGTAGGGGTCGAAGGGGGCGGCATCCTGAGCGAGCACGATGATCCCGTAGAGGTGGGGATACTGCTTGGGATCGAAGCGGAGTTTGCCGTAGAACTCGTTTGCCAGCGTCTCAATCGCGCCCGATGTGAGATGGCGGTGCGTGGCCCGCACCCGTTTCAGTGCCTTGAGGATCGCTTCCGTGGCCCACGCGGTCGGTTCGTGGTTGCCGCACTGTGCCTTCACCTGAACAAGAAGGGCCACGTCCTCAAAGAGAACTACGGCGTCGGCGAGTTCCTCACCCTTTCGCTTGCGCGGATTCCGGTACGTGAAGTCGCGAAAGAAGGAGCGCTCGAGAAACCATTGACTGAGGCGCTCCTCGTAATCGCCGGGCGGGCCGCCGGGCTGGGGAACTTCCGTCATGGCGAAGCGCATCTGGGCCAGCTTGTCGGGCGAGAACATGATATTCATCTTACTTTTCTGGGTATGGCCCGAGAAGCAAGTAGAAGAGCGAAAGGTCATCGCGCGCGTTCCCACAGTTTCTTCACGTGCATTTTGGACGAATCTGCGCGGGCGTCAACCGCTGTGCGCATCTCAACAAGAAGCGTAGTCGAGAAGGCAGAGGCTATTCTCTCGACTCCGTATACCCTGATCGATCGTAAGCTAGGGGCCGTGACTATTGCCTGGCGCTTGAACGGACGCGACAGCCATGGTAACGATGGCTGAGATCCTGGACAGAATCCGGTCGTATTCCTCGACAAATTGCTCCAGCTCTTGCCGTTGGTCTGGTGCGGTGTGGTTATACAAGTACAGCTTGATGTTTTCAATTCGCTCCTCGGGGGAGGGATGAGAACCGGAGCTTCCGCCAAGTTTCTTGTCTTTCATCAACTCCGGAATGGACGCAAAGAGGAATTGGCGCACTGACTCGCACAACTGAATCGCACGGAAAGATACCAAGGCTCCGATACCTGCGAACTTGAGATAGTTGTCGGTTGCATTTCCGCACTCGCGGCCAATCGCAATCCCCAACTGATCGCAGAACAACTCCAACGCCTGATTTCTCGCCGGTTCAAGCGCGCCAGAGAATTCGACCAGGTTCTCCTCTGCAACGAAGTGCGCATATTCATGAGCAATTGCGAAGGTCTCCATCGCATCCACCAATTGGATTCGATACGCTGTATAGATTGCAGGCTGTTGCACCTCTCCAAATCCGATCAGTGTTCCAAATGCGGCGTAGTGCAAGGCCAGTCGGGCCGCCAGAATCAGGCCTCTCGGGTCCATTCGAAAGGCAGCGTCGAGATCGTCTTGGGTTTCAATGCGCTTGAACCCGATCGAAGGAGCCAGCGCCATCGTCACGGCGGTGAGAGATTTTCCCCAATAGTTGCAGAAGGCGTATGTACCTGGACCAGCAAACAAAAGATGCTCTGTCGAGGTGGGGCGGGCAGCCGGTGTCGCGCTGATGTCTGTCGATGAGAAAAGGACGACGGGGCGAGTCAGTTTGATCCCGATTTCACTAGCCGCTTTCTGGACTTCTTCAAGGATCGGCTCAAAAATCGGCTTGGTTGCCGGCACCTCATACTTCGTTCGAGGTTCAAAGGAACTATAAAACTCGAGATACTCGGTAAGCGATTCGGGGTTAGACCCCAGTGTATGTTCTGCGAGGATTCGGATCCGGTCGACATTGTCCGCTGTCCACGACTTCCATTTCTGGGCGTCGAATATGGGTTCCCAATCGTCCTGGAGCAGCTGCCCTTGCAGGTATTCGATATAACGGATATCGTCGTCGGTCAGTTTCATAACGGCCCACCGTGCTTGAAAGAGTCGGACCAGGAAAGCGAACCTCTAAAAATGGCTATTCATGTTGCAAATAAAACGTCTCGACCATATCCATGATCAGGTCCGAAGGATCCGCGCCACGTTCGTGCATATGCAGCATCTCGATCAGATGCTCGTCGGTCAGAAACAAAATGACTTTTCCTTCGGCACTATAAATCGTATTGCGCTTGATATGCGCACCGTTATCTGGGATTCTTCGCGAACAAACCATAGCAAGGTTGCCCATCGGTTCGGTCATGTAGTTCCGGGTCTGATTGGTTTCGTTCTTTCCAACCTCCTCCGTATCGTAGTTCTTGAATTCGACCAACACCATCCTGGCATTTAGCTCTTCCAGAAGATGTCCCCAATTGTTGCGAGCATTGATATTGCGGTTTGGAAAAACAGCGTCCCTTCGGTCGGTCCCTGAGTAGGTGCGCGCCTGTATGCGGGGCGCGACCAGTGGGGGGACGAAGAGGAGTGTCAGAATCTCTATGCAGATCTGCTCGTAATCTCTCCATGCTGTCACGCCGGACGGACAGTTGCGTAGCCTGTCGATGAGCACTTGTATTTCGTTCATGGCCGAGCGCCCATGGGAAAATATCTTCCGGCCAGGTCAGGGCGTCTCAAGAGGAGACCGGTAAGCTCGTTGCCATCAATGACGCGGAGCCTCCGCCCGGTGGCTTCTGAACTTCCGGTCAGATACTCGCGCGCAACGGAAGTGAGCAGGCCATTGGTGACCACCAAAGCCTGGTACCCGGGGTAGGAGGTCGAAAGGGCGCGAAATAGCTTTTGCAACGCTGCAACGCTCAGGCGTTCCTGCCGATACTGCTTGCATTGAATCATCCACAAGCTGGTTTCTTCCGCTCCGAATGGGTCCTCCGACTGATACGCGGCCGCAAAATCGAAGCCGAGATCCTTGGCGCCCTGGGAGGATCTCTTCACCTCGAATCCCACTTCCGTCAGCAGGTCGGCAACGAGTGATTCGAAAGATTCGTGTGACATCCGAGAGAAATCGATATCCGGAGCTACCGAGAGCTGTCGATTGAGGGTCGCGAGGCCTGCCTCTTCATTTTCCGTGAGGTCGAGGTAGATCTTGTCCCGTAATCCCGGAGGAACTTCAACGCGGTCGAGCAGGATTGGTATAACCGTAACCGCTCTGCTGCTAAGCTCGCCGAGAAAGCCGGCGCTCAGCTCTGTCTGAACCCATTCCGAGCGAACGGAATTCTTCGAAAGGAGTACGACGAGGAAATCGCTGGCGGAGACAGATTTGAAGATCCGGGAGTGGATCGAGTCTCCAGCTGAAAGCTCCCAGACATCAGAGAACACTTCAATTCCAGTGTCCTTCAAGGCGGTCGAGATCCTCTGAGCGATGCTCTGATCCTCGTGGGCGTAGCTCAAAAACACCTTCGGGTGACGCTGCTTCTCTTCAGACATAAAGGTCTACGCTTGATTTCTCTCTCAGGGTCGCAATTCTGAAGTGACCCAGAAAGCGGATTGAATTGAGTTGGAATCCTGACGCTGCACGCTTGGAAACGTGCGCGGAGAAGATAATAAACGATTGATCTCTTGTCGGGCATAGTGATGCGGCGGCGGTCAACCCCGCGCGACGAGTTTCGCCGGCGGTCGAAGGGATGACTTTCGCCGTGATTTCAAGGGTGAGGCGAACATTTTTAGCAGGATGAGAGCACTTGTTTAAGGAGCAGGATTAGCTAGTTGCATTGGGTGGGACGAGAGTGGAGAGAGCGCAGGCATGGGGCGTGTGGATGGGCATGGCTGCGGCCAGCGTGCGCGCTTCCATTGACACGTGCTCCCCTGGATTTGAGCGTGGGTCGATCTGGCTAGCCGTAGGGCACGCGATAGCTCGATGTCATTCCGTCGGCGGAGGTGATGGTCGAGCAGCGGACGCTGTGCTTAGGGAAGGAGAGCTGGGGATCTTTGTCGATCTCACGGATCTTCAAGTTCCCGGTATCGGTGAGCGTGAAGCGGACGAAGGGCAGTTTGAGTTCCTGGGGAAAGATGCCTGCATCGAACCGAGTCACTGCTTTGCACATTTCCGTCCAGGCGCCGCCGGCTGCGGTCTCTGCGCCTTCCGGTACAGCGAGCGGAGATCGGCCGAGCCGCTGGAGGATGGCGGCAATGGCTGTGCGCAGGCCTTCGGCGGCGCGGAAGACCGCGCCGAGATTTCTGCGAATATCTCTGGCGTAGGAGACAGCCGAGTTGCCCTTGTGGAGTTTCACTGACGGCTGGGCGATTCCCTTCGTGTCCACCTCCTCCAGGTAAAAGCCGAGGCGAATATCGGAGGCGGAGCCATCGATGCGCACGGTGCGAAACCGCCCTTGGCTGTGTTTGAGCCCGTTGACCAGAGGCATCAGGTAGGTGTCAGCGTAGACATGCACGGAATCCCAGAACAGTTTGCGTTCCTGAAGGCCTGCAACCTTCAAGAATTCGTCGGGTGCGCGGCCTTTGGCCGTGACCGTCGCCGGGTCAATGAAGCACATGAGGATCATCTGGCAATCGTCCAGGTGCTCGCGCAGCGAGTAGATTAGAATGCGCTGGCTTTGGGCCAGCTGCTCGGAAAGATTCGCCGCGCCGCGCCCGGCGCGCAGGGCGGCGCAGTCCCGGAGCACGCGGGTGATGTCCATGGCGATCTGGCGCAGGGAAAGCTGATAGATGGCGGCAGGATGCCGGAAGGGATAGTCGCGGTGATGAAGGGTGTCGAGCGGAATCCGCCTCAGCAGTTCCGCGACCTCGGGATAGAGCGCAGAGTGGGCGATGTCGAGATGCAGATGCCGTTTCATCTTAAAGATCGAAGGCTCGGTCGCCGCAGCGGTTGCCGTAGTTCATTCTCTTGAAGCCGCGCATTTCGAGTAGCTTGTTGGTGGTCACGAACTTCAGTGCGATTTCTTCGCGGGTGCCGAAAAGCTCTTCGCCGAGCGAGTTTTCAAACATGTAGAGGTCCTGATGCGAGGGCGAGCGGCGCACGTACATTTGCACTCGTTCGGCGCCGGGCCCGGTGGTCTCATAGAAAGCATCGGCTATGGAACTCGATTTCTTCACCTCGGCGATGATCGCCGCCGACTGGCAGGGGACGGCAGGCGTCGGCATGGGAGCGCGCGACCTGCCCAGCATGCTCAGCAACCGATCGACGATGTCGGCGTGGCTATCGCGCGAAGAGAGCATGGCCAGGCGCAGGGCAAGCGAAGGGCTGTACTTCAGCAGGTCGGCTTTCTCGATCTCATGCCAGATGGGCAGAATCACTTTCTTGCCGGGCTCCTCAAGGGCGAAAAGCCCGCTCAATTCATGGTCGGTCCACTGCTTCTTGGCGAGAAAGGCCTTCGACAGCACGACGATGCCGAACCTGCAGGTCGCCAGTCCGTCGTCGATCTTGGTGCGAATGTCGTCTCCCCATTCCAGGGACATCTCGTCATACCAGACGGAGATGCCGGCATCGCGAAGGGCCTGGGCAAGGGGCCGAATATAAGCCTTGTCTTCGCTGGCATGCGAGATGAAAACATCGCATTTCTCTTTCACTCCAGACCTCGCGGTGCTTGGCATTCCGGACCTCGCAGTGCTTGGTGACTTTGGCTCCCGAGAAACCGCCACCGCCGGCGGCGCAGCTGCAGGGGACGGAGTTCGGCGTGGGATATTGAGTTGGACGGCGGACATACCTTCCCGTGCCTCGATGGACTTTTTGCGTGCAGCCATCGAGACGTGCAGCTGATGCTCGAGCTGGGTATTCATGTGGGCCAGGGAACCGCGTAGATTCTCGAGCCGCCAGTTGATCTGCGCGAGCTCGCGGTTCACCTGGGCCTGGACGTCGAAGTTCGCCTGAGCGTTCACTACTCTCACAAGAAGCTCTTGACCGACAATCTCGCCCATGGCAATCGTTCCGTTGAAGGCCGAGGGCGCGATGTCGAATACTCCGGGATTGCCCTCGAAAGGAATATGGACGATGTATTCTTTTGCGTTCACCCAGGCTGCTTGGTTTCCAGCGACTAAGCGGCCAGGCAAGTTCCTCGCGTCGACCTTGGTGTCGTTGTCCTCATACTCCATCGCCTCGGTCTTCAAGGTGGGAATGTGGAGGCTGTGTTTTTCCTTGAGCCTTTGCCCGGCGGCTTCGTCGAGAGCGACGTCATCTGGGAGGGTCTGGTATTCGTCCTTCAGGCTCTTCTTGAGCCCCTCGATCACGTTGTAGATATCGTATTTCGCAAAGAGCTGGCGCGGAGCCATGACCGTCTCTCCATCCTCGTGTCGGGATGGGAGAATTATAGGCTCGGCGCGAGTTGTCGGCTCTGATCCTTGTCTGTAGTGGTTGAAGGGTGATGGCTTCGTACGCGATGATGATGAGGATGACAAAGAAGGTTTCGAGTGCCGGCAAGGCCGCACTGGTCCGTCAGATCGAGAAGCATCTTGGGGATGCCAACCGTCTCTCGAGCGGCTGGGATTCGAGTGACGGGAAGATCGATCCGGAAGAGAAGGAGCGCGCCGAGTCTTTGATCGAGTCGGCCTTTGAAGGGGCGCTGGTGCTTGCGGAGATGCTCGAACTTCCCGACATGCGGGAGCGGGTGAGAGAAACCTATGAGCGGGCCAAGCGCAACTTGATCGAGACCAAGTACTCGGAAGCGATGGGCGAACTCTACCTGGTCTGGTCCTACAAGCTGGACCTGATCGTTTCTTCGGCAGCGGTCGCCTGCTCCCCCGCTGGCGCCGCTGCCGCTTTCGACAGGGAAGCCGTCGGCATGCCCCAAGTCGAGCAACTCCTTGATCGCTTCCACGGCGTCGCCTTGGAGTTGAGGACACGGCGCGTCCACCGCGCACCCCTCCGGATGCGAGATGAGTACGATGTTCAGTACCTGCTGCGCGCGCTGCTTCATACTCGCTTCGTCGATGTCCGGCCGGAGGAGTGGACGCCTAGCTACGCCGGGCGCTCCAGCCGGATGGATTTTTTGCTCAAAGACGAGAAGATTGTGATCGAAGCCAAGAGGACCCGGGCTGGCTTAGGCGACGGCGATGTCGGAGATCAGTTGATCCTGGACATTGCGCGTTACAAAAAACACCGCAATTGCAGGACGCTGGTCTGCTTTGTTTACGATCCCGACCATCGGCTGAAGAGACCAGCCCAGCTTGAGCGCGACCTTTCAGGAGAGAGGGACGGGCTTCAGGTGCGGGTGAGGGTGAGGCCGAGTCGATAGGTTGTCGGGCATTGGTGAAGACGATGAAGATGGCGGTTCAGTCCGGGACACCCGGGTACCCGGACGCGCATTTGAAGTATCAGGATCGGCAGAAGAAACTCGACCGGTTCTAGATAGGGCCATTAATGCGCTTCTCCCAGCTCGCGGCTTCCGAAGCACGTTTCGCGAATGTACCGGGCGCTTCGCATCGCCGGAGCAGTGTGCCGCTGGGAAACTCACCCAAGTTTTTACCCAGTCTGGGGATGTCATACACGGAAATACAGGTGCTTAGGCGGTATTCCGTGTGCGGTTAAGTGATTGAAAGTAAAGGTTAGATGTCGATTGACACGGTACCATCGTTGCGTGCTCGCGAGGGGTCGGAATTTTGGGGTAATACGCTCTGTAGGTAGAGTCGACTTAGTCGATAAGGGCCCGTAGCTCAGTTGGTTAGAGCGCCTGCTTGACACGCAGGAGGTCTGCAGTTCGAGTCTGCACGGGCCCACCAACGTATCTAACCACCGATAGGATCGGCGGAAGAGGTCTCAGGCAGGAATAGCACGGTAGAAATCCGAGGGTACCTGGGCGCTCTGTGAACCGCACCTTGGCTGATTGCGTGATGGTGCAAGACTTGACGAATGAGAGAGCGGGAATCGGCCAGAGCAACCGAGACATCCCTATCCCAACTGGCAGAACAGCATGGCCACCGACTGGCCCCAGCAGGTGAATCCCTTGGCGTTGCACTCAGCTTGGTGCTTGCGCACCGCCGCATCGAACCAGCGCGCGGAATCAAATTCAGGACTTGGGAAAAAATGCTGCACTGTGGACCAGGGCTGCGCCCTCCTCTGAGGTCAAGCTCTCGCAAACCCAACCAATCAGAGCGATGCAGCCTATCCATCCCTTCAGTCAAACCGATAAATCTCCGTCTTTGACAGGAGTGATATCCTGTTTCTAAATACCTCGTTTCATCTTCTTGTTTTCCCCGCGAGTATGTTCGATGCGTGGGAGGCATCGGCCAATGAAAACCGCACGATTCTCTGACGCTATATTGGATGTTGTCGACTTTTCGAAACACCAGGCCCCACAAACTGAAGAAGGCGACACTCCGCGGAGCCCGGGGTGTTTTTTATTGCTTGCGATCATAGCAGCGGTGCTTTCGACGGCCGGATTGAACAGTCACGCAGTCGCTCAATCGACTATGACGCGCCACGTGGTCAACGCGGCGCTCAATAGTAAAGCGCAGCCGCTGGGGAGGCTTCCCTCGAACGAGACCATGAGGTTGGATATAGTCGTGCCGCTTCGAGATCCGGCCGGTCTAGACGATTTCTTGAAGCAAGTCTACGACCCGGGAAGTCCCGTGTTTCGGCAATTCCTCACCCCCCAGGAATTTACAGAGAGGTTTGGCCCAACCCAGGAGAACTACAACGCCGTCGTCGAATATTTGAAAGCTAATGGCTTCACGATTGTCGGCGGCACGCGGGATGGTATGGACGTGGAGGTCAAAGGCCCTGTTTCAGTGGTCGAGACAGCATTTCACGTTAATATGCTCACGTATAGGCACCCGACAGAGTCCCGCGACTTTCATGGCCCCGATCGCGAGCCGACGGTCGACCTGCCGTTTAAACTCTGGCATGTTTTTGGCATGGACAATTTTTCCATCCCGCATGCGATGCATTCCCTCGGGAGCACTGGAATGTCCTCTGAGGATATGGCGACCCATCCTCAATCTGGCTCCGGTTCTTCGGGGTCGTTTCTGGGTAGTGATATGCGCGCTGCGTACTACGGCAGCACGGCCCTCACTGGTGCCGGTCAAACTCTGGGATTGTTCGCTTTTGACCATACCGGGAATCCTGCCTATCAGGTTGGCTTTAATTTGCAAGACGTGAAATCTTACTATCTTAATGTTGGTCAGAATTACAACGTGCCGATCGAAATATTGGCCTTAGATGGAGCCTCGATGTGACCCAGGCCCTTGGCATGGCCCCGGGACTCGCTAAACTTACGTTGTATATTGGTTCCTATCCATCGACAATCCTGAGTGAAATGACTACCAGAAACCCACTGCCTACCACTATAGGTTGTTCCTGGCAATGGACGCCGGCTGATCCCAGCGAAGCAGATCCGTATTTTCAAAAGATGGCCGTGCAGGGTCAGACCTTCCTCGTCGCGAGTGGTGACAACGCTACTTGGCAAAGTCAAGGTTTTAGCTATCCAGCAGACAATCCATATATTGTCTCTGTGGGTGGAACGAATCTTTTAACTACCGGCAAAGGTGGGCCCTGGGGGTCGGAAACTGCATGGAACATTAGCGGCGGCGGCATCTCGCCGAACGGCTTCGCGATTCCTGAGTGGCAACAGTTATCTGGGGTTGTCACCTCCAGGAACCAAGGATCAACAATTTATCGCAATGGCCCAGATGTAGCGGCCGCTTCTGCCGGCTTTTATTATTGTGCAAATCAGACTAGCTGCGGAACCACCGGCGGGGGCACTAGTTATGCTGCTCCCATGTGGGCCGGCTATCTCGCCCTTGTCAACCAGCAGCGGGCTGCGAACGGGAAAACTTCTATCGGCTTTCTTAACCCGATTATCTACTCCCAAAATGTTACTCCAGCTTTCACTTCGAACTTCCACGACATCACCAGCGGAACCTCTGGCAGCTATTCTGCAACTCAGGGATATGATCTGGTGACCGGATGGGGCAGCCCAAACTCCGGACTGATCGACGCTTTGGTGAATTATGATGCTGCCGCGACGACGAAGCCGACCGTGTTGACGGGTTCGGCCAGCGCACAGGCTGATTCGGCAGTCCTTTACGGAAACATAGATCCGAAAGGATCATATACACCGTACTGGTTCTTGTATGGAACCGATAGCGGGCTGAACACGCCCAGCTACTCGCTCACCCAGTATCTCAACGCGAGTGATCCTGCCTCCGACGTTAACGCAAATATCACGCAGCTTGCCGCCGGGACAACATACTATTACCAACTGGTTGCGACGAACGACTCTGGGAAAACGTTTGGCGCTGTCAAAAGCTTCAAGACGACCGACCAGGGGAGGACGCCAACGTTATTGGTAACGCCGTCCGCGGCGAGTATTTCCACATCTCAACCTCTGACGGTTTCTGTCTTGGTTTCCGGGAATAGCGGGACACCGACTGGGTCTGTGAATCTGTACTGGGAAAACTTTTCAGTCTCCTCGCCTCTCAATGGCAGCGGCAGCGCGGTTCTTGTCATTCCCGCGGGGGTGCTGCGGGCCGGCACCGACCAGTTTATGGTGGCCTACTCCGGAGACGGCAACTACGATGCAAAAACGGTTGGAACGTTCATCACTGTTACAGCGGCTTCGCAAGGACCTACAGCGCGTTTCACGATGTCCTCTCAGGGACAAACCGCAAATGAAAACGGCACATTAACTGCGACGGCCGATTCAAGCGGTTCTGCGAAGGTGTCATTTGCTAGCAATAGTACGCCAGGCTCGTCCGCGATTACGGGATATGTCTGGAACTCTAACGGCCTGCAATTTTGCAACTCATCAGTTTGCGGTTTCCCGTCTTTTCCGCCAGGTACCTATGCAATCTCGCTGATCGTAACCGATGCCAACGGACTCACCTCTACCGCCAACGCAACGTTATTGGTGAACGCAACCCAAGGACCTACAGCGCATTTCACGATGTCCTCTCAGGGGAAAACCGCGAATGAAAACGGCACCTTAACTGCGACAGCCGATTCAAGCGGTTCTGCAAAAGTGTCATTTGCGAGCAATAGTACGCCAGGCTCGTCCGCGATTACGGGGTATGTTTGGAACACTAACGGCCTGCAATTCTGCAACGCATCAGTTTGCGGGTTCCCGACTTTTCCGCCAGGTACCTACGCAATCTCGCTGATCGTAACCGATGCCAACGGACTCACCTCTACCGCCAACGCAACGTTATTGGTGAACGCAACCCAAGGACCTGCGGCGCATTTCCAGATGTCGGCTCAAGGAAAGACCGGAGATGAAAACACACCTCTCACGGTGACAGCCAATGCGAACGGCTATGTACAGGTTCTGTTGACCAGCACCAGCACACCAGGTTCGTCTGCGATTTCGAGCTACGTTTGGAAGGGTAATGGTCTCCAAATTTGCGATACGCCGACCTGCAATGCTCCGTCGTTTAACCCGGCGACCTACACAATCTCGCTGAAGGTAACGGACATGAATGGCCTCGCCGCAACGGCAAACGGGACACTGGTGGTTACCGCGATTGACCAGCCCCCCTCAGTGACGACAGATTCTGCCAGTGAGATCACGTCCAATTCTGTGATACTTCACGGATCCTTCAACCCAAACGGCAAGGTTAGCACTGTATGGTTCCGCTACGGGACTGATAATTCACTTGTAAACGCCGTTGATACGGATGTGTTTACCTCTGGCACCGAGAGCGCAACTGAGCCATTTAATGCCCGTTTAATAAATCTGAGTGGCGGTACGACTTACTTTTATCGGTTGCAGGCTAAAAACAGCGCCGGGCCCGCGAACGGAGCCATCTTGAGTTTTGTTACGGCCGGAGTGCCAGCTTTTACCGTGAGCGGCACTGCTACTACGATCGCAACAGGACAGGTCGCGGGGAACTCGGTTGTCACGGTGACACCCTCCCAGGGGTTTACAGGGCAAGTGGCACTCACCGCGGTTTTAGCTTCATGGCCTTCTGGTGCGCAACACCTACCGACATTGAGTTTTGGATCAACTACTCCGGTCAATATAACCAGTTCCAGCCCCGTTGTGGCTACGCTAACCATTTCGACCACAGCCTCCACCAGTAGCAATCTGCGATTGCCTCATCCCAACGGATTTGGGTTCGAGAAAAGTGCGGTAGTGCTTGCATGTCTCTTTCTCTTTGGCATTCCCGCACTCCGTCGCAAATGGCGTTCGATGTTCGTGATGATGGCCTTGTTCGCCGCATTAGTATGCGGTGTTGTGGGATGCGGTGGGGGAGGGACGGGAGGAATTAACACTGGCGGTACCCCGGGCACAACTGGAACCACGGCCGGCACATATTCCGTGACGGTAACAGCGACGTCCGGCGCCATCATCGCGCAGAACGTAATCAGTCTCACTGTGCGGTAGGGTAAGCGTCTGAAGTTAACCGCACACAGGAGGTCCTGAATGCCTTCACCCACATGAATGGGGCAAAGGCCGTGGCGGAGACGATCGCCAAGCGGCGTATCTTTCTCGGCACATTGCCGGGTATGGCCGAGGCGGATAAACGGGACCAGGACATGCTTACGTCGAATGTTGCCGATCTCGTGCCGGTGGAAATGCCGTGGACCGGCACGCGCAGGAGCCCGCTTATTCTGTTCGAGACGCCCTTCCGCCAGTTGATCCCGTTCTCCATGTTTGACCCTGACCTTTCCGACGCGAATGGCCTCTTGATGGCCAAGAGCGGCGGCGGCAAAACGCTCGCCGCACAGCAGATGTTGTTGATGGCGGCCCGCGCAAATCCTCTTATCTCAATCCTCGAACGGGGCGACTCTTATCAGCCGCTGGTCGAGTTGATGGGCGGAGAGATGATCGAGATGTCGCTTGACTCGGAGCAAACGATCAACCCCTGGGACCTGCCCAGCGGGGAGACCAAGCCTTCGAACGATCAGATTTCTTCCTCCAGCCAAACTTCGCCAGTTGATGGCGCAATATCTGAAACCGGAGCAGTTCGTCTCCGATGTTGCAGTGAAGCGTGACCTCCTTGCCGAGGTTCAGGCATTTCAGAAGGCCTGCCTGGCAGGTGAATACTACGAAGCATTTGACGTCAACTCGAAGAATTGCACGCAGAGTTCCCTGGGAACGCTGGCCTGGATTGCCGATT
>CAIWFH010000084.1 GCA_903911925.1 uncultured Acidobacteriaceae bacterium | reverse complement strand
CTGGATACGCGACTCACAGAGGAGAATCTTGCTCACGTTGCCGCCTAGCCCGTGGAAGGAGTTCCTTCAGGCTCTTGACGCGAAGATGACCGAAGCCTGTACGTTGCCATGCTTTGGAGGCTTCGCCGTCACGCTGGAGTACGGCATCAGCAGACCAACTTCCGATATAGACGTTCTGGATGTCGCACCGCCAAGAGCGGTAGATATCCTGATGAGGGAGGGGGGCAAAGGCTCCCCTCTGGCAATCGAGCATAAGGTGTATCTCGATTTTGTCGGAATCGCAAATCCCCCCTATGATTACGATTCCCGGCTGCGCCCCATGTATCCAGGAGCGTTTCAGCATCTTTCCCTCATGGTTATGGATCCGTACGATGTTGCTCTTACGAAATTGAAGCGCGACAGCGATAAAGACTTCCAAGACGTTCTCCAACTCGCCGAGAAGATCCCCTTCGATCTCGACTTGTTTGAGAAGCGTTATCAAGAAGAACTTCGCGACCACACCACTGGAAAAGCTGCAGACAACGACTTCACCTTCTATCGCTGGAAGGAAGCCATCCTGGAAGACCGCGCCAGGAAGAAATAGAGCAGTTTCCCTCTCGTCTCTCCTGGACCAATCTGTGACCAGAAGGTTTTCAAAGCGATAAGCGACGCGTGGGAACCCTGAGGACCTCTTGATTGGAGTCCGGCCTTCCGCGCCAGAGTAGCCTCTCTTCACCAGCCGTAATGCTGTCCAAAGCCGTCAATGGGCGGCTCTTTTTGTCGTGCGTTAGGAGAACTCCCCATGAACGTTAACCTCCACATCGGCCAGAACTTCCGCTACCATCTGCAACAGGCTCTGCTGATCTACGCCGGGAATGGCGACACCCGTGGCGGAAGTTTCGTTACCCTGCATGACGTCCAGGGTGAGTCCAAGCCCACCCTCGGCCCGGCCCAACGGCTCTCCACTGCTTTTCTTACTTCATTGGCCAAAAACCTGCACCGGAATGTCGGCGTCGAGATTCTGCCTGAGAACGTGCTTGCGCGCACCAACGACATGTTCATGTGGTGGACGCCAGCGCAAATGCGCCCCATGTTCTTCGGCTCCCCAGATGGCAAGATGGCGACGCTCAATGGACTCTCCTTCCCGCAGCCGCCGCTCGTCTTTCTTTCCGATGAACACACCCTTTCCGTTCGCGCCGTCAAGAAAAGCCAGCGCCCCACGGCAAACACCAAGCTCTATGTGGCGCCCTATTGGAATGTCTACGAAGACGGCTCCATCTGTCTGGGCTCGACACCCATCCCTACATCCCCGTCCATCTCAACCATGCCGCAATGGGAACGCGCCTTTTTTGAGAGCGAGTTCACTCACCCGAACGGCGCGCAAAGGATCACCGCCCACAAAGGCGGCTTCGCTGGTCTTTGGGAGGCCCTTGCCGGCAAAGACCAATTCCCCACCCGCTACCTCGTGGACGCCAAACAAACCCTCGCAGCCTTTATTGAGAAACGCCATGCAAATTGATCATGCGATCCAGAACCACCTGCTGCGCAACCGCGTGCGCATGCTGATCGTTGGCGCTGGAGGCACCGGCAGCGCCTTCCTGCTGAACCTCCCCTACCTCCACCAGGCGCTCACAGCGTGGGGCCACCCACAAGGCCTCGAGGTCACGGTCATGGATGGAGACACGGTTTCGGAAACCAACTGCGTTCGCCAGCCGTTCGCGATTTCCGACATAGGCCACAACAAGGCCACCGTTCTTGTGTCACGGCTCAACCTGTTTTGGGGCCTGAATTGGTCCGCCGTCCCGCACCATTTCACAAGAAAGTGCCTCTCCACAAGAAGTGGCGGCCACGACAGCTTCGACATCGTTGTGGGGTGCGTGGACTCGCGCGCGGCGCGCAGGGAGATCACGGCAGCTGTAACCAGTTCCACTTCCAGCACCAGCTATTACCTGGACCTGGGCAACAACAGCTCCAGCGGCCAATTCGTCCTCGGTCAGCCCCTGAACTCGCGCAACCGCCG
>CAIWFH010000083.1 GCA_903911925.1 uncultured Acidobacteriaceae bacterium | reverse complement strand
GCTTCTGGCCGTCACCAAACCGGAAATGCTAGAGGAGCAAGCCGCTGTTGACAAAAAGCTACAGGCGACATCGATAGCCGCCCGGTCAATGCTGGAGGAGCAAAACGAGTTTCTTCTCAGAGATCTGAAATCAGTGGAAGAGTCATATGGAACAGATGTCCTCACTTTGACCGTGGCTTGCGGTTATCTTGATCGATTGCTGACGAATCCCAAGATCGAGCGTTATATGGCCCGGAATCACGCGGATATTCTTCAGGCCCTTCAGAAACTATTGCCGGACAATGGGAGACGGGTCGCAGTCTCTGAAAGCGGCCATCGATAAGGCGGCAGCGGCTAGTTTTGCACCAGAACGTCATCAACGCGGAGTTGTTACGAACTGCGAGGATGAGGACTCCTCGGCGATTTCCCTCTTCAATGCCTAGCCGGGTCTGAACGAACAATAATTTTTCACTTGTTGTCGCTAAAAAAGGCAAATTCAGGCACTCCTTGACAGCGATTTCTTGTCGCCTGGCGAGGGCCGTGAACGAATCTGATGCAGCCGATTTAGTGACAGCGCTCTTTGACCGCTGGTATATGCTCCTGGTCCGCTATGGACTCAGGACGACGGCCAACTATGAACTCGCTGAGGACCTCGCCCAGGATGCCCTTATGCAGCTTTATCAAGCTTTGCGAGCCGGCAAGGAAATTCAACACCCGAAGGCATGGACCATTTGCGTATTGCGTCGGAATATGTACAAGCAGATAAAGGACCGAAATCTCCAAGAGCAACTCGATGAAACGGATATACCGGGAGAAGTCGTGACAGAAACATTGAAGCTTGGGGATATCCGCGATCTGCTCTCGGTGCTTTCTCCTCGTGAAGAAGAAGTTGAGTTCGCTATTCCGGCGTGGCCCACTTTGATCATCTGATTTGGCCCACCTGGGTAGTGATATTGTGCATCATTTCTCTGGTTTTGGTTTTTCGGGTTTGCGAGCTATTTATGCCCGTAGCAGTCGAGGCGGTGGCAATGTGGGAATCGCCGCAGCGATTTCCAAGGGCTGTGGGAAGGGTGGGAAAACAGTTTTATCGTTTTCCCATGCTTTCCACAGACCGTCATTTCCACGGCCTTGTTTTTTGCGCGCGCGATTTTTCACTCAGCGTTTTTTGCTCCTTTCCAGCGTTCTCCGGAAACGAAATGAGTCTGTTCCGGTGTCGATGATGTGGGCTCGATCGGTGATCCGGTCCAGCAGCGCCTTGCAGAGCCGTGGATTCGGAAACACGGTTGTCCATTCGGAGAACGGCAAATTCGTGGTGACTATGATCGCCGCCCGCTCGGCTCTGTCCGAGATCACCTGAAAGAGAAACTCCGCGCCGATGTCGGCCAGGGGCACGTATCCTACCTCATCGAGAACAATCAGTTCGTACTTCTGCCATCGCATCATCAGCTTGCGAACCTGGTTGTTCTGCTTGGCTTCGACCAGTTCGTTGACCAGCGCGGCTGCCGTGGTGAAGCGCACGCGCCGCTTCTGCCGGCAGGCGGCCAGGCACAGTCCGGTGGCGAGGTGAGTTTTTCCGGTGCCGCTCTCACCGATGAGCACGACAGGTTCCTTTCGATCGATATAGCCGCCTTCGGCCAACTCGCGGATGCGGGGCGCTGAAATCTGCTGCGCCTGCGCGAAGTCGAACTCTTCGAGTGTCTTCAAGCGCGGCAGTTGCGCATCGCGAATGCGGTTATCGATTGCATGCCGGTCGCGTTCTTCAGACTCGATGGCCAACAGCGCTTCGAGATATCGGATGTGGCTGTGATCTTCCTTCACGGCCTGTTCGGCAAGCGGCACGAAGTTCGCGGCGACAGTAGGCAGGCGGACCGCTTTGCAGTACTGAAGCACACTAGCGTATTCCAAGGCATGTGTCTGGCTTTTCAATGGATGGCCCCCGTAGTGTTGGCGAGCAACAGGTCGTAGTTATCCATCACTGGCATGGGGCGTTCGAACTGGAGCAGTTCTTCGGCCAAAGCCACTGCATGCTGGCGTCGTTGCTCCGGATCGGGCGTACGCAGCAGATGAATCACCGCGGCTGAATCGCTGATCCCCAGGCGCAAAGCCTCTTCGACGGCGACGATGAGCTTGTCCCATCCATCGGTGGAGCCGGCACGAACCAGAGCAATCATCTCGCGGGTGCCCCTGGCCTTGCCATGACGCTGCTCAAGCTGTTGCCAGATGGCGTCCAGACAAGCGGGCCAGCGGCCAGCTCGGCGCCACTGTTCCAGTGGCGTCGAGCCCTTCATGGCCCCCGGCTTCCGTTCCAGCACATCCAGGTAGTGTTCGAGATCAAGGATCTCGTGGCCGCGCCCATAGCATCGTGGGTGCCGTGCAGTCACCTTGTTGTCATGCATGATCTCTACTGTTAACGGACCAACCACAGCTGATGTCCGAAGCCCTGGCCAAAGCGGAGTCGAGTACCAGTTGGTCTTCACCTTCACGCGGCCCTTGCCGTCCACAAGCAGCGGATACAGCGACTCATGAATCGGAAAACCTTCTTCGGCCAGCGGCGACAAATGCTCGCGTTCCAGTTCACTGGCCTGACCCACCGTCATGCCTCGGCCAATGATGGTGCGGCTTCGGCTCTCCAGACACGCATCCAGAATATGTTCGTTGAACGTGTCTAACGCAGTGGCCTCCGGCACGGGCACAAGCCAGTTGCGCCGGAACCAGCCCAACTCGCCTTCCACGCCGCCTTTTTCGTTGCCGCTGGCCGGGTTGCAGTACTCGCTCTGATAGCCCCAATGCGACCGGAACGCTATGATCCGTTCCGTCTCCACACGCTGGTATCCGCGCAGAATCTTCCTTACCACCGAAGTCATGTTGTCGTATCGCAGGGTCTTGAAAACACCCCCGAAGTAGTTGAACGCATGCTCGTGGGCTTCTAACAGTGCTTGCTGCGTAGCGTGAGGATAGGCTCGATGGAAGGCGTCGCCACTGCCCATGCTGCGCATGGCGAAGAACTGCAGCTTGCGCACTTCGCCGCCCAGTATGGCCGTGCCCTCAAACCAATCTACCTGAGCTTCCTGGCCCAACTTATAGCTCTGCGGCACGAACACTTCCCGACCGCTGAGTCCCAGTTCTCGCTTCCGCTGCCGCACATAACGCCGCACCGTAGCTTCCCCGACGGGACGATCCGGGTGCTCGCGGCATAGCCGCATCCAGATCCGATGAGCGGTGTGACGCTGCTTGCGCGGCGCTTGAACGTCCACGGCCAGCATATCGTCAATCAGTTCCTTGACCGGACCGAGGCGAGGAGCTTCCTTTACAACCGCTTTTCGCTCGGGAGGGATCGCGTTGCCGATCGCCTGCCGCACCATCCGCCGGTGCACGCCATGCTTCCTGGATAATCCCTGGATCGTCTCTCCGGCTGCATACCCCCGCCGGATCACTTCGAAAAGTTCCACCTTGTGCCTCCTGTCCATCCCCGAATCCTTACATCCGGGCTTGTACAGGTGGGCCAACTTAGATGAGCGAAGTGGGCCAATTTAGATGAGCGAACTCAGAAGTTCTGCTCCTCCGACTTGACGCGCTGAAATACCGGGAGATCGCCGGTCAACTGGGCATAAGCATGAACTCTGTCAACGCGCTCTTGGCGCGTGCCTTACGAAAGCTTCAGGTAGCAATGTTGGAAAAGACGAAAGTCGAAAGGGAAAATAGAAATGCGAATCAACCGGCTACGCGAGCATCCTAAAG
>CAIWFH010000082.1 GCA_903911925.1 uncultured Acidobacteriaceae bacterium | reverse complement strand
CGCAGCGGGCTCACTCAGAGTGCGGATAGAAGCCCGAGATGAATCCGAAAAACAACAGCAACCGCAAAAACAAAGGCAAAAACAAAAACACTCCAATGAAGGAAAAAACAAAAACACCTTGACTTGGACAGCCGTCTCATAAAAGCGTTCGGCCGGTTAGTAGCTTGGGGTGTGATTGACGGGGTTTGCGGATGGGGCAGAAACTTGTAGCGCATCGGCTGGCTACTGGGCGATTTCTGTCGTTGCGACGCGCAGGGTGGGCAGGGCTTGCGGATAGTTGGCCTGCAGAAACTCGATCATCTTTTCGCGCACCATGCAGCGCAGGTCAAAATTTTGCGGGGAGCTTGCAGAACTGACCAGGCAGCGCAATTCCATTGCGTGATCGGTGAGGTTGGTTACCTGGAGGCCGCAGACGCGCTTGTCCCACAGCGGCGACTGGCTCACAACACGCTGCAACTCCGCGCGTAGAGGCTCGACGGGCACAGAGTAATCGACATACAGGAATGCCGTGCCAAGAATATCTCCCCGGTTGCGAGTCCAGTTCTCAAAGGGTTCTTCAATAAAGAAACTGAGCGGCACCACGAGGCGGCGCTCGTCCCATATTTTCACAACCACGTAGGTATTGGTGATCTCTTCAATGCGGCCCCACTCGTCCTTGACCACTACCACGTCGTCGATGCGGATGGGTTCGCTGAGCGCGATCTGCAATCCTGCGAGGAGGTTGGAGGCGGTGGATTTGGCGGCGACCGCGATGACCAGCGAGGCGAGCCCCGCAGAAGCTAGCAGCCCGGTGCCGTACTTCCAGAGGCGTTCGTCGTGCAAACTCCACAACAAAGCGCCCGCATCCAAAATCACCACAAATGCGATGATCAGTCGCCGAAAAAACTGCATTTGGGTATGAATGCTGCGAGCGCGCAGGTTGTCGGCCACGGTGGTGTCAAATCGGATGAGCGACAGGGATTGGAGTACGTAAATTCCGCCAATCGCCAGCCACCCAAGAAACAAGACGAGAAAGATCTCGGCGAACTGCTCGATGCGTTCACGAAGGAGCAGCGGAATCTTGGGAATGTAGGGAAGGATAATCAGCAGTCCGATGGTAAGGAAGACCGCCCGAGCGGGCTTGGCAAGGTAGGTGCCGATTCCGATGCTGCGCCGCGCGCCCTTCTGTTGTTTGTGGAGCAGCCGGAAGAGCACGTAATGAATCCCGTTGCCGAAGACTACGACAGCGGAAAAGAGGAAGACGATGAAGAGCCAATCCTGTTTTGACATAGAGATGAGCATGATGAAGCCACCTTGAAGATGCAGGTTACCTGCGTCTTTATTGCCTGTTTGGATGCGTTTGGGCGGGGCGAGGAAGCCCGAAGCGGTTTCCCGAGCCCTGTGACCTTCGCGGCCCTCGCGCCCTTGCTGACATAATTCAAAGAGATGAAACTGCGCGCGTATCTGCTGATGCTGTTTGTGGTTGCGGTGTGGGGTTCGACCTTTGTGGTGATCAAGGGCGCGCTTTCAGACGCCTCGCCGGCGGCCTTTAACCTGGTGCGCATGACGCTGGCGTTTGCGGTGCTGGCATTGGTCTATCACCGCTACTGGCGCGGCATGAAACGTTGGCAGGTGGGAGCGGGCGCGGTGGTGGGGCTTTGCCTGGCTACCGGCTACCAGTTTCAGACGACGGGCTTGGCGCGGACCACGCCTTCAAAGTCGGCGTTCATTACCGGGCTGCTGGTGGTGATGGTGCCGCTTCTGTCGTCGATTCCAGGGCTGCGTCCGCCGGGGGCGCTGCGGCCGCGCTGGAATGCCTTTGTGGGTGCTGCGCTGGCTTTCGCTGGAATTGTGCTGCTGACCGCGCCGGCAGCGGCGCAAAGCCAGGCAGGAGCTTCAGTGCTGGTGCGCGCCACGAATTTTCTGCCGGACATGACATCCATCAACCTGGGCGATGTGCTGACGCTTGGGTGTGCGCTTGGTTTTGCATTCCACTGCCTTGCGCTGAGCCATGTTTCGCCGAAGATTGGATTTCAGCAACTGGCGCTGCTGCAGGTGGGGTTTTGCGCGATTTTCATGGCGCTGAGCTTGCCGTTTATCGAGCGACCGCACATTGATTGGACGCCGCGACTGGCTTTGGCGCTGGGAATTGCGGCCGTGCTGGCAACCGCCGCCGCGTTCTCGATTCAGAGCTGGGCACAGCGAGTGCTGCCGCCCACGCACATGGCCCTGCTGCTGACCATGGAGCCGGTGTTTGCGTGGATCACTTCGTTTCTTGTGACGGGAGAACGGCTGGGGATGCGGCCGGCTTCAGGGGCGCTGTGCATCCTGGCCGGGATTGCGCTGACGGAACTGATGCCGCAGCCGCACGTGCCTACGGCGCATGAAGCGTGATAAAGGCAGTGATTAGTGGTTAGGGGGTAGGGGTTGGTGTGGCCATTCTGAACTGCAAGTTTGCGCATTAGAAGAACGTCTGAACGATGTCGATGACCTGGTAGTTGGCGTTCAGTATTGGGATCGTGCGCCACTTGTCGAAGGTCAGGCAGGGGTGCGCAATGTCGAAGCCGATCATGTCGCCAACGCGCAGATCGTCTTCTGCCGCAATGCGCAGATAGGCGTGCTGGTCCATCATCTTGGTCAGAGCCCAGTGCGCGGGAGCTGGTTTGGGAGCCGCCTCGCCAGGCCTGAAATGCAAGGCGGGGCAGGGAAGTCCGGCATCGAACGCGGCATCGCGCTTGCCCATGCCGATGATTGCCTTTTCGGCTTCAGGCACTGACTGCACATAGGCCCAGATATGGAGAGCGGGTAACAGGCCCGCCGTCATCTTTCGGGCGATGGGGTTGCGCTGCCGGATTTTTGATTGAGCCTCGCGGTACGCGCCAACGTCGTGGGTGAGATAGCAGCCGGGGCGCAGTACGATTTCGACGGTATCCTCGAAATTCGCTGCAGTGAAGACTTCGGCGACGACGTCGTACCACGCAGAGCCCGCGCCCGAAAGCAGGGCGGGCGCGCGCTGGAAGCGGCCCTCGGCAATCAACTTTCTTGTGACGGCGACCGCATGTTGCAGGAACTCGCGGATGGCTACTTCGTCATCGAGAACGCCTTCGTAGATTTCGATTCCGCAGAGAGCAACCGATTTTGGCCAGCGGGCCAGGGCGGCAAGTGCGGACTGCAGCTGTTCTTCATTGCGAATGCCCGTGCGGCCGCCATCGACGCCCAATTCGAGCAGGACGCGCAGGCACTGGCCGCGCTCGGAGAAGAACGCGCCGAGCTGATCGATCTGGGCAGCCGAATCCACCAGGCAGTAGAACTCGAAGCCGGGGTCCTCGAGCAGGCGGGCAACGATGGCCATGTTCTCTCTGCCCACAAGTTGATTAACCATCAGGACGCGGCGTACGCCGTGAGCATGGGCCACGAGCGACTGATGAGCGGTGGCGAGGGTGATTCCCCATGCGCCGGCCTGCAACTGCATCTCAAAGAGTTTGGGAGCCATGGTGGTTTTGCCATGGGGAGCGAGCTTGACTCCGTACGCCGCGATGAAATCCCGCATCCAGTGCAGGTTGTTGATCAGCTTGTCCTGGTTCAGCACAGCAGCAGGCAGGCTGAGGTCCTCATGCAGCAGGTTCCAGCCGCGGCTGGCAATCTCTTCCGCTTCGAGAGCGCGATCGAGGAAGCCAAGGCCCTTGTTGAGTGCGGTGATGCGGGTGGTGGGGCCTTCGTTGCTCAGAGCTTTGGTGTTCACCGTGCGAATCTCCTGCTTATCCCAAGACTGAACCGTCGCAAGTCTTGGGGCCGCGATATAGATAGCCTATATTCTTAGTGAGCAGATATGTCGAGTTGCGACACACTTATTCGAAATGCGCGCGTTCTGGACGGCAGCGGGTCGGCCGCTGAAGTTCTGGATGTGGCCATTCGTGATGGCCGGATTTGCGGGATCGGGACGAACCTTGATGGCAGCGCCGATTCGGTTGTGGACGCGAGGGGGCTTTCGCTGGCGCCGGGGTTTATCGACGTTCATACGCACGATGACGTCGCGGTGATTCGCAAGCCGGCGATGCTGCCCAAGCTCTCGCAGGGCGTCACGACGGTGATTGTGGGCAACTGCGGCATCAGCGCGGCTCCGGTGGGTTTACGCGGGGAATTGCCCGACCCGATGAACCTGCTTGGAGACGCCGGCGATTTCCGTTTTGCAAGGTTTGCGGATTATGTTGCGGCAGTCCGTGAGGCGCGGCCTGCCGTGAATGTTGCGGCATTGGTTGGACACACGGCATTGCGCAACAACCATATGGACCGGCTCGACCGGGCCGCGACCAGTGTGGAGATTGAAGCGATGCGGGCGCAGTTGCGCGAGGCGCTGGACGCGGGCGCGCTGGGGCTGAGCACAGGGCTTGCTTACGGTTCGGCGAATGCGGCTACAACCGAAGAGGTAATTGCGCTAGCAGAGCCGCTTGCTGCGGCGGGAGCGGTCTACACAACGCATATGCGCACGGAGACTGCGGCCATTCTTGATGCGATGAACGAGGCGTTCCAGATCGGGCGTTTGAATCACGTGCCGGTGATCATCTCGCACCTGAAATGCGCGGGCATCGACAACTGGGGACGGAGCGGCGAGGTGTTGCGCGAGTTGGATGCGGCGCGGGCCATGCAACAGGCCGGATGCGATTGCTATCCCTATGCAGCGGGCTCAAGCACTCTGGATTTGGGACAAGTGGACGAACGCGTCAAGATTACGATTACCTGGAGTACACCTCATCCGGAGATTGCCGGAGCAACGATTGACGAAATCGCGGCGAGTTGGGGAGTGACGCAAATGGAAGCTGCACGGCGCCTGCAACCGGCTGGAGCCATCTATCACAGCATCTCTGAAGATGACATGCGGCGGATTCTGCAGCACTCGGCGACGATGATCGGATCGGATGGATTGCCTTGCGATCCAAGGCCGCATCCTCGGCTTTGGGGAACGTTTCCGCGCGTGCTGGGCCGCTACGTCCGCGAAGAGAAGCTGTTCACGATACAGCAAGCGGTTCAAAAGATGACGGGAATGCCGGCGCAGCGATTCGGCCTGGCAGGGCGCGGGCTGATTCGCGCGGGCTACTTCGCCGATCTGGTGCTCTTTAATCCGGAGAAGATCATCGACACGGCCACCTATTCCAATCCTGAGCGGAGGGCTGAGGGGATCAGGGCGGTTTGGGTGAACGGGATTCTGTCGTATACGAATGAAGGGGCAACCGGGGAGCGGGCGGGCCGCTACTTGCCTCGCGGCAAAACAACCTGGGTTCAGTGATTAAAGGAGCGCGGAATGAGCATCAAGCGGTATGGCGTGGAAGGCGGCAAGGGCGTGGGCGGACAGCATTTGCCATTTGCGCGGGCGGTAGAGGCCGGCGGCTGGCTTTATGTATCGGGCCAGGTGCCGATGGTTGACGGACAACTGGTTGAGGGAAATATCGTGACGCAATCGCGACAGGCCATTGGCAATCTTCTTGCGATTCTCAAAGAAGCCGGGTACGGCGCGGAACACGTGGTGAAATGCAGCGTCTGGCTCGATGATCCGCGCGACTTTGCGGCGTTCAATGGGGTCTTCAAAGAATACTTCGGCGAACATCCGCCGGCCCGCTCCTGCGTTGCTTCGCACATGGTTGTGGATTGCAAGGTGGAGATTGATTGCGTGGCCTACAAGGCGCCGGGGGAGTAGACTCTTTTGCCAACCGCATTTCAACCTGAAATGAAGGGCAACGCAGCAGCCTGTCTATGATCGATTCTCACAATATTTTTCTGCTTGTCTCGGCCCTGGCTTCGGTCGTCGGTTTGATTCTGCTGGTGGCCGTGGCCAAGCTGAATCCGTTTATCGCGCTGCTGCTCAGTTCGCTGTTTCTTGCGGTGATCACGGGCATGCAACTCTCCGCGGTGATTCATTCCTTTGAGGCGGGAATGGGCGGGACGCTGGGGCACATTGCCATCATCGTGGCGCTGGGAACAATGCTAGGCAAAATGATGGCCGAGTCGGGCGCGGCCAACCAGATTGCGCACACACTCATCCGGCTGTTCGGCGAGAAGCGCATTCCATGGGCGATGGCGGTGATCGCGCTGATCGTGGGACTGCCGGCATTCTTTCAAGTGGGTTTCGTCCTGCTGATTCCGATTGTGTTCACCGTGGCGCGGCGCACGGGGACATCGCTGGTGCTGGTGGGGTTGCCCATGCTGGCGGGGCTGTCGGTGGTTCACGGGCTGGTGCCGCCGCATCCGGCGGTGCTGCTCGGGGTTGCGCTTTACCATGCTGACGTTGGCCGCACAATTCTTTACGCGCTGCTGATCAGCGTTCCTACGGCGCTGATAGCGGGGCCGATCTACGCAAAGCTGATTGCGCCGCACGTCAAGCTGCCCGCAGACAATCCGATGGCCGACCAGTTTGTCGAAGTGGAAGAGGGATGCAGCCTGCCGGGCATTGGAATCGCGTTGTTCACCATCCTGTTTCCGCTGTTGCTGATGATGGTGGGAAGCTGGGCTGACGCTTTGTCGACGCCCGGGAGCGCTCTGAATCAGGGACTGCACCTGTCGGGCAGCGACGATATGGCGCTGCTGATCGGCGCGCTGCTCAGCTTTTTTACCCTCGGACGCATGAGGGGATTTTCGCGCGCCACGGTGCTGCGCTTCAGCAATGAGTGCCTGGCGCCAACGGCGGCAATCACGCTGCTGATTGGCGCTGGCGGAGGATTCGGACGGGTACTGCAAGACAGCGGGGTTGCGCAGGCAATCATCGCGATCGCGATGAACAGCCACATCCCGTTGCTGCTGCTGGCATGGTTGCTGGCTGCGATGATGCGCTTGGCAACGGGTTCGGCCACTGTGGCCATGACGACCGCGGCGGGCATTGTGGCGCCGATTGCGCTCGCCGGGACCAACGTTCACCCGGAACTGCTGGCCATTGCGACGGGAGCGGGTTCGTTGATTTTTTCGCATGTGAACGATGGCGGCTTCTGGCTGGTGAAGGAGTACTTCAACATGAGCGTCATCGACACGATCAAAACGTGGTCGGTGAGCGAGACGATTATTTCGGTATGCGGGTTGGCTTTTGCCGCGGCACTGTCATTCGTGCTTTGATGTGTTGGCGTTTGGGAGTTTTGTGATGCTAACCTGTTGACGGGCAGATTGTATTGAATTCGCGGGAACTCAAGCGAATTGGAATCCCACTGACGTCTTCTATATGATTGATTACAAACGTGGCCCCGTAGCTCAGTTGGATAGAGCATCGGTTTCCTAAACCGCAGGTCGGCTGTTCGAATCAGCCCGGGGTCACCATATTCTTCTTCCGCGCTGGTTCTGCGCAATCACTTTCAAGGGGATCTCTCATTCAAGTCGACCGCCCCCGACCTCCCAGGGTTTTTGACGCGGCGGCCCCTCGGCGACTATAAAAGTTGATGTCGTGGAAAACGCTTCCATGGCGTTCCGTATGCTTCTCCACCTGGAGAGGCTGTTCATCATGGCAATCGCCAGGATGCTCGGGAAGGCGGTGAAATTCCGCCACTGCCCCGCAACTGTAAGCGCACCCGCCTGAAGGTCTGAGGTTGAGACCGCGGCAGGAAACCAGCCAGGGATTCCAGGCAGATATTTGGAAGCCCGATGCCAACCACTGGAGGCAAGCCCGCGGGCTTTGCTTTTGGGAAGGAGGCTGGAGAAGGCGCAAGTCAGGAGACCGGTCCTCGCGTCATCACCCGCTTACGTTCCGAGGGGGACGAAGGAGCTTCCATGCCAGTTCCTGCATTCTTGCGCGCGCAATCGAGCCGCGCATTGCCTTCTTTTCTAGCCGTAATTCTCTTCTTTTTTGTTTCCGTATTCTGCCAGGCTGCTTCCATTCGCGGCGTGGTTACCGATGCATCGGGCGCCAAGGTGACTGGCGCTGCCATTACTCTGTACAACGACGGAAAAGCGATTGCCTCGGCTGTTTCAACGGCAGACGGCAGCTTTCAAATGATGACCGGCGTGGAGGGACGCTTTTTTCTGCTGGTCTCTGCCAAGAGCTTTCGCCAGTTGGAGACGCCGGGCTTCTACGCCGGACGCCTCGACTCGGTGGAGCGCGACCTGGTGCTCGAGCCGGAGTGGGTGCGCGAGTCCATCGTGGTGACGGCCACGGGTGTTCCCACGCCGCAACCGCAAACCAGCGAGACGACCAGCGTGATTGCGCCGGTGGACCTGGCCCTGCGCACCGATCTGGTCAGCGCGATGCGGCTGATGCCGGGCACGGTGGTCACGCAGTCAGGCCAACTTGGGGCCGTGACCTCGCTGTTTGTACGGGGAGGCAACTCGGACGCCAACAAGATGCTGCTCGACGGAGTGAGCGTGGACGATATGGGCGGGGGCTTCGATTTGGGCCCGCTCTCGACAACAGCAATCGAAAAAGCAGAAGTCTATCGCGGGCCCGACTCCAGCCTCTATGGCGCGGACGCCGGCAGCAGCGTGCTTTACCTCACCACTCCGCGGGGAACCACCAGCTTTCCATCGTTTCTTTTCCAGGGCGACGCGGGCAACTTCGACACATCGCGTGAAGAAATGGAAGTGGCCGGAACCCACAAAAAACTGGATTACCTGGCCGCCTTCAGCTGGATGCAAACCAGCAACAACATTCCTAACGACCAGTACCACGTGGCCACCACTGCGGGTAACTTCGGCTGGCAGCCCAACGGCAGCACGCAGCTTCGCGGGACGCTTCACTATGGCGTGGACGCCACCGGCGTTCCCAACGCCTGGGATTTTTACCACATCTCAGACAACGCCACGCAAAAGGACCAGGACCTGTTTATCACCGCGTTGGCCGACAACCAGACCACGGTCTCCTTTCACAACACAGCGCGCTTTGGCCTGAGCCACAAGCGGGAACAATACAACCAGTGGGAGCAAGTGGGCAGCGGATTCTTCGACCCCTATGGAGACAGCCTGGGCGACCTGGTGACCATAACCGGGGCCAATGGCTACTCGGTGACCGGGCGCGCGATTCTGGATTATGCCGGAGTCTATCCCAGCGGCTACTGGCAGGTGTCGAACAGCAGCCAGGTTGCCTACCAGGGCGATTACCGGTTTACGCCGCACCTTGTCGGGCTCATCGGCTTCAATTTTGAGCAGGAGCCGGGACGATTTGTCGATCCGCTTTACTTCATCGATGAGACGGTGAAGCGCACCAACTACGACTACCATGCCGGCGTACACGGCGACTACAAGGGACGGTTCTTTTACACCCTGGGCGGGAGCCTTGAGCGCTACTCGCTGTTTGGGGTCCAGACCACGCCGCACGCGGGGCTTGCCTACTCCGCGGTGAAACCGCGCAGTGGGGCCTTCAGCGGGACACGCATTCTGTTCAATTACGGAGACGGTGTACGCGAACCAAAACTGAGTGAAGAAGTAGGCTCGCTCTATTACCTGCTCAACTGCCCCACCTGTAGTCCGGACCTTGCTGCCATTTCGCAGAAGCTTGGAATCGGGCCGCTGGCTGCGCCCACCACACGAAGCTACGAAGGCGGCGTGGAGCAATCCTTTTTCAATAGCCGGCTTGTCTTCCGCGCCAGCTACTTCCACAACCAGTTCGGCAAAGAGATTGAAGGGGTAGGCGCCAAGCTGTTGCCCAACATCATTCCCGGCCTGACGCCTGCGCAGAAATCGGAACTCATCACTGCGCTTGGCCCCTACTACACATACAACTCTTCGGTGGATGTGAACACGCAGGCCTTCCGCGCGCAGGGCATCGAGACCACGGTGGAAAGCGGCATCGGGCGGCATATCTTTCTTCGCGGCGGCTACACCTACCTGGACGCCGTGGTGCAGAAGTCTCTGAGCAGCGACAACGAGGCTCTCATCGGCGGCTATGCGCCCACCTACCCTGCGGGCTGCACGGTCGGCACTCCGAATTGCATCCCGATCGGCGACTACTCGCCGCTGGTGGGCGCGCGGCCGTTTCGCCGTCCGCCGCATACGGGATTCTTTACCGGCACCTATGCAAAGAACCAGCTCACTGGAGTGCTTACCGCTGCTTTTGTCAGCCGCAGCGATGACTCCACCTATCTTCTCGACGGCGACTTTGGGAGCACCTTGCTGTTGCCCAACCGCAACCTGGATTACGGCTACGCCAAGATCGACCTGGGCGGCAGTTACAAGCTTTTGCAGTGGATGAGCATTTACGGGCAGGCGGAAAACCTGGCCAATAGCAAGCGCATGGCGCCGATCGGCTACCCAAGCCTGCCTCTCAACGTTCGCATCGGCCTCAGGTTTGAACTGGGGAAGGGAAGCGGACAATAAGTAGGTCGCCTGCTCCATGAGCGGCACGGTGTGCTTCCTGTGAGGGGGGATTCAAGACAGAATCCTCCTTCCGGGAGGCTATCGCTGCCGCCAGTGGATGCGGGTTGCGAGGCCATCTTCACGATTGTTTAGTTAAAGTGATTTTGATATCACAAAAGTGAAAAATAATCCAATTTGAGGAAAATCAATAAAAGTGTTCGAAAGTGAACGTTTGTTGTTGAAAAAGTACACACCTGACAATTACATTAGTTTTTCCACAGATTTTTGCAGTCCTTGCTATTTTTGTAGGCATCTTTTCCCGAGGTGTGCAAATGAGCTGTACAAAGTGCGAATCAGAGGCTCTCACCATCGTTCCCGCCGAGATACGGCTTTATCGTAATCGGCCCCGTACGCTGAGTCATCCACCCATGAATCCACCGCCAGACATTCTTGTCTGTCTCGATTGCGGCTGGTCGGAGTTTTCAATTCCGCGGTCATGGATGGCCGCTGGATGGCTGAAAGACCGCGCGCCTGGTGTGCCGAGCGTCGCTGCCATCACGGCAGCGAATGTGGCCGCAGCTACTTCGTAACAAGAGATTGAACTTCGCCATCATCTGATAGGCGAATGGCTCCAGTTCATTGCGCCGGGTCGCCGGCGCACTTCTGATCGTCCTGAAATCACTTGAGATCACATGCAAAAAGCCCCCCTGCCGAAGCAGGAGGGCTTTTGGTTTGGAACTGGACTGCGTTTTAGTACATGCCGTCCATGCCGCCGCCGTGGCCGCCGCCGGCCGGGGCCGACTTGGGTTCGGGAATCTCGACAACCAGGGCTTCGGTGGTCAGAAGCAGTCCGGCGATCGAGGCTGCATTCTGCAGCGCGGTGCGGGTTACCTTGGTGGGGTCGATGACGCCGGCCTTGACCAGGTCCTCGAAATTGCCCGTTGCCGCGTTGTAGCCGTAGTGCGGGTCCTTGGACTCGGCAACCTTGGCCACGACCACTGCACCCTCTTCGCCGGCATTGGCGACGATCTGGCGCAGGGGCTCTTCGAGCGAGCGGAGAACGATCTGGGCGCCGATCTTCTCGTCGCCTTCGAGCGTCTTGATCAGGGCAGCCACTGCGGGCATGGCGCGAACCAGTGCCACGCCGCCGCCGGGGACGATGCCTTCTTCCACGGCCGCACGGGTTGCGTGCAGAGCATCCTCAACGCGAGCCTTCTTCTCTTTCAGCTCGGTCTCGGTTGCCGCGCCCACCTTGATAATGGCAACGCCGCCGACCAGCTTGGCAAGCCGTTCCTGGAGCTTCTCCTTGTCGTAGTCGGAAGTGGTCTTCTCGATCTGCGAACGAATCTCCTTGACGCGGCCGTCAATGTCCGAAGACTTGCCGGAGCCGTCAACGATGGTGGTGTTGTCCTTGTCGATGGTGATCCTCTTGGCCTTGCCCAGATCTTCGAGCTTCACGCCTTCCAGCTTGATGCCCAGGTCTTCTGTGATGGCCTTGCCGCCGGTAAGGATGGCTATGTCGCCCAGGATCGCCTTGCGGCGGTCGCCGAAGCCGGGAGCCTTGACGGCAGCCACGTTGAGGGTGCCGCGCAGCTTGTTCACAACCAGAGTCGCAAGCGCTTCGCCTTCGACGTCCTCGGCAATGATCAGCAGGGGCTTGCCGCCGCGGGCAACCTGCTCGAGCAGGGGAAGCAGGTCCTTCATGGCGCTGATCTTCTTTTCGTAGATCAGGATGTAGGGCTCTTCGAGAACCACTTCGAGACGCTCGGCGTCGGTGACGAAGTAGGGGCTGAGGTAGCCGCGGTCAAACTGCATGCCGTCGACTGTTTCCAGGCCGGTGTGCATGGTCTTGGACTCTTCGATGGTGATGACGCCATCCTTGCCCACTACCTTGACTGCCTCGGCTATGATGTCGCCGATTTCCTGGTCGCCGTTTGCCGAGATGGCGCCCACCTGGGCAACCGAACCCTCGTTGACCGGCTTGGAGAGCTTGCCGAGAGCGCCGCCCTCGGTCCACTTGCCGTCCTTGTCGCGGGTGCCGATGATGGCCGTGACGGCCTTGTCGATGCCGCGCTTCAGAGCTGTGGGGTTGGCGCCGGCGGCAACCGTCTTCACGCCTTCGCGGAAGATGGACTGGGCCAGAACCGTAGCGGTCGTGGTGCCGTCGCCGGCCACGTCAGAGGTCTTGGAGGCAACTTCGCGGACGAGCTGCGCGCCCACGTTCTCCATGGGGTCCTTGAGGTCGATCTCTTTGGCCACCGTCACGCCGTCCTTGGTGATGGTGGGGGAACCGAACTTCTTCTCGATTACAACGTTCCGGCCCTTGGGCCCGAGCGTCGCCTTCACAGCGTCCGCGAGGATGTTGACGCCCCGTAGGATCGCCTGACGGGATTCTTCACCGTGCAGAATTTGCTTTGCCATTGTGTTTAAATCTCCTAAAAACAGTTGTCAGTTGTCAGTTGTCAGTTGTCAGTAATCAGTTGTCAGTTCCCAGTGTTCAGTCATCAGTGAGGCCATTTCGAGAAAGGCGCGCCAACTGACAACTGATAGCTGATAACTGACTACTTCTTTACGATTCCGAGGACTTCTTCTTCGCGCATGATGAGGAACTCTTCGCCGTCGAGCTTGATCTCGGTGCCGGAGTACTTGCCGAAGAGGACGCGGTCGCCAGCCTTGACGTCAAGGGGGAAGACCTTTCCTTCGTCGTTTGACTTGCCCTTGCCCACGGAGATGACTTCGCCTTCCTGGGGCTTTTCCTTGGCGCTGTCAGGGATGATGATTCCACCACGGACCGTTTCGCCCTCTTCCAAACGGCGGACGAGGATGCGGTCGTGGAGCGGGGTGAAGGTGGTGGTAACAGAGGTTGCTGCCATTGCTTTGCTTCTCCTTCACGCGTGGACAGGGTTGAGCCCCGGCCACGGGTTCATAGTGGTGTTCAAAAAAAGCTGCGGGGAAATACGGGCGGCTGTCGAATCTAACGGAGCGCCGCACCCGGCCGAGCAGTTGAGCCAACAGCGCGTTAGCACTCTCGGCTTCCAATTGCTAACGATAGGGAAGAAGGTTGCTGCTTGTCAAGTGGCTGAATGATAAATATGAGTGAATTACGCTCATATAAATCTACTGCACCCACCGAGAGCCAAAGTCTATCCCCGGCAAAGCCACTTGAATAGCACAAAAAGCTCACTCAGGACGAAAAGTGAGCCGAAAATGGTCTTGTTCCACCGGGCAAGCCACTCTGGCAGGTAGATATCGAAGGCGTCCCGCCGGTCTTCCGTAAACCTTGCGGCGATGTTGGTGAGCGGGCACCGGCCGCGATTCAAGGCCAGGGCAGAGCACTCCAGCAGAACAAGCCCGGTGAGGATGAGCGTCCAGTCGAATCGGCGCAAGGCCCCGGCAACAGGCAGAGCCAGAATGCAGGCGGCAAAGAAGGCCCAGACGATGGTGTGCGCCAGTTTCACGAATCGAAGTGCTCGGCCCTGTTGCGATGCGCTTTCAACACGCGAATCTGTCATGTATCCGGCCATTGGCGGTAAGAGTGCAGTTGCTCTGAAAGACTAATGATATACGGAGCAGAATCGGGCTCGATGAGGGTGTGGCCGGCACGATAGAATGGAAACCATGTCGCGTCGCAGGATTTTATGTTTCGCATTCTTGCTGGCCGGTTTTGGGCTGGTCATCTCGTCACTCGCCGTCAATGCCCAGAGCACTGACAGGCGCGGTCGCAAATACAAGGCTCCGCCACCGACCGCGCGCATTGAAGTTACGGTTGTGCGCGACAACAGCGGAAAGCCTATTGAAAACGCTGCGGTTGTCTTTCACCCCATGGAAGGGGAAAGAGACAAGGGCAACATGGAGTTGAAGACCAACGACGATGGCAAAACCGTCATCGACGTGCTGCCGATCGGGGACATTGTCCGGATGCAGGTGATCGCCAAGGGATTTCAGACCTTCGGCGAGGACTACAAGGTTGACAAGGCTGAGATGGCCATCGAAATCCGCATGAAGCGGCCCGGCGAGCAGTACTCCATATACAAGAAAAGTGAGGGCGCGAAGGATGCCGCCCCCAAGCCTGACAAGCCGGCGGACTCTGCCAAGCCAACCACCCCAAGCCAGCCCCCGCCCAAATAGAGTCGGAGGGGGCCACGCAAATTTTAATCCGATGGTGCCCCTTTGATGCTCAACGACTCTCTTTGCGGCAAAACAGCCCTGGTCACCGGGGGAGCGCGGCGCATTGGACGCCAGATCGCGCTGGCTTTGGCGCGGTCGAGCGCAAGCGTGGCTATCACCTACAGGAATTCTGCGGCTGAGGCGGCTGATACCGTTCGTCTGATCGAAGAGGCAGGCTGCCGGGTTTTGCCCGTCGAGTGCGACGTGCGCTCGGAATCGTCGGTGCGCGCAGCCGTGGCCGCCACTATTGGTCAATTTGGCCGGCTCGATCTTCTGGTGAACAACGCCGCTGTCTTTGAGTCCGCGCCGTTTGAAAGCATCAGTCTTGACCAATGGGACACGGTCTTCGAGACCAATGCGCGCGGGCCGTTCCTTGTGGCGCGGGAGGCTCTGCCCCATTTGCGCGCGGCCGAGGGGAGGATCATCAACATGGGCTCGCTGGGCGGATTGCATCCCTGGGCGGGCCATGCCCATTACTGCTCGTCGAAGGCGGCTCTGCACATGCTGACCCAGGCCATGGCCAAGGCCTTTGCGCCCCAGGTGAGCGTCAACTGCGTTGCTCCAGGCTGGATCGATCTGGACGGACAACCTGCGACACAGGCCGCGCATTTTGCGGCGAAGACACCGATGGGGCGGAATGGGTCGGCCGAGGACATCGCCGCAGCGGTGCTCTTTTTTGCCGCGGGGCCGCACTTTGTCACCGGGCAGATTCTGGCGGTGGATGGCGGCCTGGGGCTTGTGTAGGCGCACGTCGATCCAAGGCAGCATAACGCCATGTCGAATGAGATTTCATCCCGAAGAGCCGGGCAACCGTTGAGCGAAGAACAGTTGCTTGCGGTCACCGTCGGGAAACTGGAACCCCTTTCCAAGCCGGTTCTGATCGTGGATTGCGATCCGCGGTGGCCTGAGTTATTTGAGGTTGAGGCCAATAGAATCCGTGGCGCGCTCGGAGATCGCGCGTTGCGCATTGAACATGCCGGGTCCACTTCAGTGCCTGGATTGCCCGCGAAGCCTATCATCGACATCGTGCTCGTCGTGGTCAATTCCGCAGAGGAAGACTCGTATGTGCCGTCCCTTGAAGCTGCGGGCTATTCGCTTCGCATCCGTGAAGCAGAATGGCACCAGCACCGGATGTTCAAAGGCCCCGACGCGGATACCAACCTGCACGTGTTTTCGCTTGGCTGCGAGGAAGTCGAGCGATTGATCATGTTCCGTGATTGGCTGCGCAGCAATGACGTGGATCGCGATCTGTACGCGCGCACAAAGGGGGCGTTGGCTCGGGAAGATTGGAAGTACATGCAGAATTATGCCGACGCCAAGACGTCCGTTATTGAGCAGATATTGGCGCGAGCCCGCGCCAAGCGGTCATAGACTCATTAGTTTCGTCGAGAAGTGGAAGCCTGCTCAGCCCTACCGCGCGAACAGCCGGCTCCAGAGACTTTTTGCGCCGGGATTGCGCGGGGTCTTGGGGTCCGCCTTGGGCGCGGGCGGGGGAGGTTCCTGGTGCTTCCTCAAGTTGAACTTCAAGGGCACATTGTTCCATAGACCCACCGGCTCGGCCTGCTCAGGCCATTTGGCGCCCTCGATGGCGGCGGCGGGATTGGTGACGCACAGCCTGCGCGCGGTCTCTTCGCCCATCTTCTTGGCCACATACTCAAAGCCCTTTTTCAGGTGCGGCGGGCGCCACTTCGGGTTGTGGGCGTCGGTGGCCAGAAAGTGGATCCAATTGCGCTCCAGAAGCTCGTTTGAGAGAGCCTCTGCAGCCTTGCCGAAGCGGCCATAAAGGGAACTGGACGTAACCTGGACCAGGCAGCCCTTGCGCATGAAGTCGGCCAGCATTTCTGGGTGCGCCTGGAGCGCTGGATACCGCTCAGGGTGGGTGATGATCAGCGTGTAGCCGGCCGATTGCAGACGGTACAGGGCATCGAGCATCTGGGGTGGAATGGCGGTGTTTCCAAACTCGATCAGCAGGTAGCCCTTGCCGTCGATGGAGTAGCGAAGGGGATTATCAATCGCCTCGAAGACATTCTCGGCGGTCATGTGGAAGTCGCATGCCAGGCTGAGCTCGATGACGCCGCTCAATTGCTCGCGCAGTTCTGAAAACCGCTCGTTGATGACCCCGGCCTTGTAGGGAAACTCGTCGCTGGCGTGAGGGGTGCAGACAATGCGCGTCACACCTTCCTGTGCGGACTCGTTTGCCATGGCCAACGACGTTTTCAGGTCGGGAGGCCCGTCGTCTACCCCGTAGATCAGATGGTGATGAATATCAATCAAGGGCTGCGGTTTCCAAACCGTGCGACAGACTCTTTAGCGTGTTGCCAGTGCTTCAATCATTGAGGCAATGATCTTCCAACCGTCAGACGATCCCAGGAGCGCCTCGCTTGAGCGGTCGGGATGGGGCATCATGCCCAATACGTTTCTTCCCGGGTTCAGGATGCCGGCGATGTTCGAAAGCGATCCGTTGGGATTAGCCTCCGGCGTGATCTCTCCGGCAGGCGTGGCGTACCGGAAGGCGATCCTGTCTTCGCTCTCGAGCCGTGCCAGTTCGTCAGCCGTGCAGAAGTAGTTGCCCTCCATGTGCCCGATTGGAATCTGGAGCACCTGGCCCTTGGCCAACTGGTTGGTAAACGGACTATCGGCAGTTTCAACGCGAAGGTGAACCTGCTTGCAGATGTACTTGAGCCCGGCATTGCGCATCAGCGCGCCGGGCAGCAAACCGGCTTCGGTGAGAATCTGGAAGCCGTTGCAGATGCCCAGCACCAGCCCGCCGCCGGCGGCAAACCGCTGCACGGCCCCCATTACGGGAGAAAACCGGGCAATGGCCCCGGTGCGCAAGTAGTCGCCATAGGCGAAACCGCCGGGAACCAGGACCGCATCGACGCCCTGAAGATCGTCGGAGTCGTGCCAGAGAAAGGTGACAGGCTGGTGGGCCACTTCCGCAATCACGTTGAACGTGTCGTGGTCGCAATTGGAGCCGGGAAAGACCAAAACCCCGAATTTCATGCTTTTAGGGTAACAGTTTCCGGCCTCCAGGAGGCGCCGTTTCCTCTTGAAAAGAGAGGTGACTGGTCGCCGGCGAGGGATAGCCGGATACCCCGTCCCTTGCAGCCGCCCGGTGATATACTCACAGGGTTAGGCGCGTGCCGCGCCAGCACTCTCGTTCAGACTGAGGTTCCCATGTCCGGCCATTCAAAATGGGCCACAATCAAGCATAAGAAGGGCGCGCTCGATGCCAAGCGCGGCAAGATATTCACCCGCCTCATCAGGGAAATAACCATCTCCGCCAAGGGCGGCGGTGGCGACCCTGACGGCAACCCCCGCCTGCGCACCGCCATTCTGGCAGCCAAAGCGGAAAACATGCCGCAGGAGAACATCAAGCGCGCCATCCAGCGCGGCACCGGCGAGCTTGAAGGGGTCAACTACGAAGAAATCAAGTTTGAAGGTTACGGCCCTGGCGGCGTTGCCATCATTGTTGACGTGCTCACGGATAACCGCAACCGCGCGGTAAGCGAGATTCGCCACTCTTTCTCAAAGAACGGCGGCAACCTGGGCGAAACCGGCTCAGTGCGCTTCATGTTCCACAAGAAGGGCCTTCTGGCCATTGAAAAGTCAGCGGCCACTGAAGACCAGCTGATGGAAATCGTGTTGGAACACGGCGGCGAAGACCTGAACGACGAAGGCGACAGCTGGGAGATCATTACCGATCCGGCCTCCTATGAAGCCGTTGCCGCAGCCGTCAAGGCTGCCGGCATTCCCACGGTGATGAGTGAAGTGACCATGGTCGCTTCAACCTACACCAAGCTCGAAGGCAAGGAAGCCGCCCAGATGGTTCGGCTGCTTGAGGCCCTTGAAGACTGCGACGACACGCAAAACGTCTATTCGAACTTCGACATGGACGCCGAGCAGATGGAACAGATGGCCGAGTAAGCTTTTCGACAGGCATCACGGAAAAGGCCGCCCGTACGTGGCGGCCTTTTTTGAGTAACGCGGAATTAGGCAAGCAGCAATCCAGCCAAAGAAGGGAAGACCGTTGAACCAGACCGCAAGATATCTCTTGTTTATCGCGATGGCGGGAACGATGTTTGCCGCCGCCCAGACGCCGGATGGCGCCGCACAGAGCGGCAAATCGGTCACCGACAACCCGGTCGCCCAGGTTCGGGAGGCGAAAAGCATAGAGTACGGCCCCTTCGCTTACTACGGAAACGGCATCGGCGACCGGTCAAACTACAGGTTCTTTGCGTTTGGCGGCCAGGCAGGCAAGCCGCTTACGCGGGTTCTGCATGCGGGAATCCTGAGCGGCCAGTTCGAGTACGGTTTCAACATCATGCCTTTCTGGCAGGCATACACGCCGGCGCCGCACCAGCAAGCGTCCTATTGCGAAGTGAATGGGCAAATTGTCGCCTGCGAACTTTCGTTTGGCGGCGGAACTTTCACCGGCCTCAGCCTGACGCCGGTGATCTTGCGCTGGAACTTTCTTACCCGGTCAAGGCGTTTTCAGCCCTGGTTCCAGGGCGCGGGCGGCCTTATCTATACCACCCACAAGTTTCCGCCGGAATTTCTGACAACACAGACCATCAACGGCGAAACGGTGAACATCGATTCGGGAACCAGCGTCTGGAATTTCTCTCCGCAGGGCGGCATCGGGTTCCACTACTTCACCAGGGCCAGGCGGTCGATTGATGTGGGCATCAATGCCGTGCATATTTCCTCGGCTTCACTGGGAGACCGTAATCCTGGAGTGAATGCCAGCGTCCAGTTCCAGGTGGGGTACACATTCTGGAAGTAGATACAAACCCGGGCGCAGAATTTCGAGCCCGGGTGGAGCAAACATGAGCGGGCCGGTAGTCGAATGCGTTCCCAACTTCTCAGAGGGCACAGATGCCCGGCGGGTCAAGGCCATTGTGGCCGCGATGCGCGTGGAGGGAGTGCACCTTCTCGACTGGTCAATGGACGCCGACCATAACCGTTCCGTAGTGACCATCGCAGGCGAGCCTGCGGCGGTGGTGGAAGCCGCGGTGCGCGCCGCCGGCAAAGCTGTGGAGCTGATTGACCTGACCCGCCAGCAGGGATCTCACCCGCGCATTGGCGCCGCCGACGTAATTCCTTTTGTTCCCATCTCTGGAATCAAGCTGGAGCAGTGCGTGCTGCTGGCGCGCCAGGCGGGCCTTGAAGTCTGGCGCCGCTTCGGCGTTCCGGTCTTTTTCTACGCGGCGGCTGCGGCGCGGCCTGACCGGGCAAACCTTGAGGAAGTGCGGCGCGGGCAATTCGAGGGGTTGCGCGACGCGGTGCGCAAGGAAACTTCTCGCAGGCCAGACCTTGGCGGACCCGGGCTGCACCCGACCGGCGGCGCTTGCGCGGTGGGCGCGCGCAGGTTCCTGGTGGAGTACAACATCAACTTCGACTCCACCGACGTGGCCATGGTCCGGGCCATCGCCCGTGAGCTTCGCGCCGCCGCGGGCGGCCTCAAGGGCGTTAAGGCCATGGGGATTCTTGCCCACGGGCAGGCGCAACTCTCCTTGAACATTACGGACTTCCAGGTGACGCCTGTCTCCCAGGTGTTCCGCAAAGTGTGCGAACTGGCGCTGCGGCACAAGACGGCTCCAGTGCAGGGAGAGGTCATCGGCCTCATTCCAGAGGCCGCTTGTGAGCGGGACAGCGAGTGGATGCGTCAATTAACTGGATTCGATGCGCAGACAAAGATCCTGGAGCGTCGCCTGGAGTCTCCTTTGCCCTGGCCGAGCGAGGAGTGAGCGGCTTGAGTTTGTGCCCGGAAAAGTCCGGGCGAGAGAAAGATTAGAGCGGTGCGGAGGTTTTGCTCTGCATGTTGCGATTCGGAACGAGCGGCGGCGTCGCGGCGAATTCCGTACAAACCATCCGACGCCAGTCGCAGTCCTGGAGGACATGAATTGTTGAAAGCAATCTTAAAGATTTCAGTTCCGGCCGTGTTTATCGCCATCGCTGCATCGGTACCCGCGGCACAGTTGTCGTCTGACGCCCGCACCGCAGTTCCGCACGATGTGCAGCAACTTGTTGTGGTGGACTACAGGGCCATGCAGAACTCGACCGCGGCCATGGATTTGAAAGAGCGCGTGATGCCGCCGGAACTCAAGCAATTTGACGAGGCATTGACCAAGTCCGGCCTGAACGACAACCACGACGTGGATCAACTGGCCTTTGTCCTGTTCCGCCCCAAGGCGACCGGCGACGAACTGGTGACGGTTGGCATCGCACAGGGCCAGTTTTCGACTGCCGAGATGCTGGCGAACTTCCGCAAACAGAAGGTGAAGCCGACTCTTATCCGGACCAACAAGGTGTACCCGCTGCCCAAGACCGGGTTAGTGCTTTGTTTTGTCGATCCATCGACCATGGTTTTCGGCTCAATTGAAGCGGTAACCAAGGCCCTGGAAGCGCGCGACGGATTGGCTCCCAGCCTGCTGACCAACCCCGCAATTATGGACGCGATGCGGAGCGTTGACTCCGAGCCGCTGTGGAGCATTCTGGACCAGAAGGGCACCCAGGTGATGATGAAGCAGCTCCTTGGCGAAGCGGGATCAGTGGCCGACTTCGAAACTGTGAAGAAGCGCCTTGTAGCCTCGTGGTATTCAATGAACTTCCAGCATGGCGTGAAGTTCGATCTCACCATCTCCACGGGCGACTCGTTTGCCGCGGCTACCATTTCTTCCCTTCTTAATGCGGCGCTGGTTTACCGCAAGATGAGCGGTTCGGACTCAGAGAAACAGGCGCTGGCTGCAACCGACATCGGGTCGAATTCGGGCAAGCTGTCAGTGCATTTTGCCACCACCGATTCCGAGTTCAGCAGTTTGTTGCAATCGCCGCTCTTCCAGAGCATGGTGCACTGAGAATTCAGTCTCGGCGCAGAGAATTCGGGGCGGCTCTTGTTGACATAGAGGGGCCGCCCAGTTTCTCTGCAGCGAGCATGAAGCCGCTCAAAGCGGATTGTTGACCGCTGGCAGCGCCGCCCTTTCGATACACAATTTTTCTGCTTGCGAGTCGCCGCTGCCGATTTGGCTCTTCTCAGAGGTTGGCGTTTCCGTTGCCGCATGAGGCCTGGTCGCGCCCTGCCCGCTTGGCAGAGTAAAGCGCATGGTCCGCAAGATCGATGAGGGCGGTGGCCGCCTGTCCAGGCCTGGGCGTCATGGTGCCGCAACCGACCGAAACCGTCACAGAGCCTATGCCATTGCCCTCATGGGGCAAATTGCATTTGCGAACACCTTCACATATCTCCTTCGCCACGCGGAACGCGCCTTCGCTGCCGGTATCAGCCAGGATCACAGTGAACTCGTCGCCGCCGAATCGGGATACGAGGTCGCCGGCGCGCTTTACCGATTCCAATGCCGTTTCGGCCACCCTTTTGAGGCAAGCGTCTCCGCATAAATGCCCATACGTGTCGTTATAGGACTTGAAGTGATCAACGTCGACCAGCAGCAAGGAGATCGGCTTGTTTTCACGCATTGCCCGGCGCCACTCAAGGGCGAGGTAATCATCAAAGCGGCGGCGGTTGGCCAGGCCCGTCATCGGGTCCATGGCAGACAGCGCTTCAACCATCTGGTAGGCGTTTTGGAGTTTTTGTTCGGCCTGCTTTCTGCCGGTGATGTCGGTGAAGAACCACACCCGTCCCAGGTATTGTCCGGCGTCGCTTCGCAACCCGGTGGAGTAGCGTTCGAGTATCCGGCCGTCGTTCAATTCAATTTCACAGTGGTCGTTTTCGTCGGGATTGGCGTAGAGTTCCTGAACCCGCTTGAGGAACGCCTCAGGGTCCTTGGTCTGGTGAATGCAATCTGCCAGCAATTGCTCATCGGAGGCCACAACCCTGTCGTGCACGCTTATCGGCATTTCAGGAGTGGCGACTCCCCAGACCTCTGCGAATCTTTTGTTGATTGAGACCACATTGCCGTCTTCATTGACCACCAGTATTCCGGCCAGCGAAACCTCGTGGATTGCGCGAACCAGAGAATTATGGAATTCGCGCGATTGCTCGGATTGCTTGCGCTCGGAGATGTCGCGCGCAACGTTTAGAATTCCCGAGGGGCTGCCGGTTGCCTTGTCTCGCACCACACGCAGGCTGGCCTCTGCCCACACGTATTCGCCGTTGCTTTTTCTGAAACGCACCTCGACCATTCCGCCTTCGGCCCCGGAGCGAATTGATTGAACCACCGCCGCGGCTTTCGGCCGGTCCGCGGGATGAACCAGTTCGATGGTCCGGTATCTGGCCAGATCCTTGGGATTCCAACCGGTGATAGTCTCCATGGCTGGAGAGACGAACTTTCGATGGCCTGTGAAATCGGCAATGATGATTACATCGCGGGAGTTTTCAGTAACCAGGGAGTGCAATGCGACGATTTCCTGGAGGCGCTGTTCTGCCTTCTTTTGGCTCTCAATGACCACGGAGACGCTGTAAGCCATAAACATGCCGGCTGCAAGAAAAGCCTGCATCCTTATGCCGGCCTCGCCCGGGAATGCGTTGTTGATCACTGCAAACGGGCCGAGGCCCGCCAAAGTCATCCTGGTTCCGATGCCCGCGGCATAGAGAGTGCTGGCGGCAGCCCATGCCAAGCCCATGCGCATGAGGACGAGAAGCAGGAGAGGGTAAAACATGAACAAAATCGGCGCCCTGGTTTGCGCAAAGCCTGCGGTGACAACCGCGAAAAGCAGCGCGAGATAGTACCAGTTCTTTCTCCAGTTCACGGTGATTCCAGAGCGGCTTTTGAAAATGGCAACAAAGGCCGGGGTGGCGATGGCCGCGCCCAGGCTCCCGCAGATCGTCCAAAGCTGGAACGAATGCAGAGGCGCCGTGTGAATCCAGCTGCGGGCAAAGAGGGCAAATACCGCTCCCGATGCCAGGGGAGCAGCCAGCACAGCAAATACCAAGAATCGCAAGAGGTAGGCGGGGTCAGTGAATTGGGGCAGCAGCGTTGATCGCTGGCGCAGGAAGTACGCACTCAAATAGACGGCGCCAATGTTCAGCGTGGCCATGCAGAGGTTGATGGCGAAGCTGCGGTAAACAAGCTGGCAGCCAAGCAGCTGCGCGGCAAAACCGGTCAGGAGGTAAGCCGGCCAACGCCATCGGGGAGCCAGCAGGAGGTAAGCGAGCAGCAGACCGTTGGCGATCCAGATCAGCGTGTACTGCGCCTTGAACCCTACAACTACGGCGGCAAGTGCGACGAGGACGAAGCATGCTCCCAGGCGGATTGCGAAGGCAAATCTTCGTGTCAAGCGCGCCCAGGTGCGCCTGCTGGCGGATACGGTGCTATCGAGAGTGCTCAACATTGAGTGAGTTCTACTCTAAGCTTTTCACGCAAAAATCGCCCGAGTAGTAGAAAATGGGTCAGAATCCAGGATTTGCTCTTAATGGACCTCATTTTACTGCTGGGGCGTCAGTTCGGGGTGAAACTCTGCCTTGCCGGCGGGCAACAAGACGATCTCAAGCTTGCCTTCTTGCCGTTCGGCAACCGTCGGTCCGTCGATTTGCGTCACCTGGCCTTGGCGGCTGTCGCCGGCCGTATATTGCACTTTCAGAGGGCCGCTTCCGCGCAGCTGAATCCGGTAGTGGAAATCTGCGCCGGATGCCAGCGTGTCAGCCCCGAAGCTGGCGCTGGGATACTCAACTTCGAGAAGCTGGATGGCGCCCCCGGTGCGGTTCTCGACCGTGGTTTCAATGTGATAGGAGTGGCAGCCGCAGACCGCAAACACCCCGGGCGCCGCAATTGCAAGCAACAAACTGGCTCGTGCTTTCATTGTTCTTTCTCGCTTTCGACGGGCGCTTGTTCCGGTGGTGATTGGGCCGCGACTTTCTTCTCAAGCCTGTCAAGCCGCTTGAGCAGTTCCGGCAGCCGCTGAAAGATGGTGACGGCCCGCAGCCAGACACGGTTGTCGAAGCCCGGAGAGCCGGAGATCATCTTTCCCGGAGGAACATCGTGCGAAACAGCCGATTGCGCGGTCAGAATGACGCCGTCGCCCACCGTGCAGTGGCCCGCGATGCCCACCTGGCCGGCGAGAATCACGTTATTGCCTATCACCGAGGAGCCGGCCAATCCGGTCTGCGAGCAGAGCAGGGAATTTTCGCCTACCTTGGAGCCGTGGCCCACCTGGACCAGGTTGTCCACCTTGGTCCCGTCGCCTATCTCTGTCGCGCCCACGGTGGCCCGGTCGATGCAGGCGTTGGCCTGCACATCCACGCGGTTGCCCAGCCGCACCGGCCCGGACTGGGGAATCTTCTCCCAATGACCGGCTTCGTTTTTAGCGAATCCAAATCCGTCTGCCCCGATGATGACGCCGTTTTCGAGCGTCACATGGTCGCCCAATTGGCAGTTCTCGCGCACCACGGCATGGGCATGGGCGAAGAAGTGGGTGCCCGTCTTTACGCCGGGATAGAGCACAACGTGGGGCAGCAGCGTGGCGTGCGCGCCCAGTTGCACATGCGGTCCCACCACCACGTAGGCACCGATATGCGCCCCTTCGCCAATCTCGGCGGTGGGGTCGATCGCCGCCGTGGCATGAATGCCGGGAGCATACGAAGGCGGCTGGTAAAACAGGCCCAGGGTCCGGGAGAAGGCCAGGTAGGGGTTTTTGATGCGCAGCGTTGCCGCCGCGATCTCAGGAAACTCCGGCTCTACCAGCACCGCCGCGGCCCGGGTGGTGCGGGCCAGCGATGTGTACCGGGGATTGGCCACGAAGGTCACCTCCGCGGGTCCGGCTTCCTCTATGCCCTTGACGCCGGTGACTTCAACGTCCGCATCTCCGCGCAACTCCGCGCCCAGCTTGCTTGCCAACTCGCCTAGCTTCATCGAAGAGATTGTACCGGAATCGCCCCGGGGCTGCTCCCTGCTAATTCGTATCTGTTTCGATCGGGAACAGTTCCGGCTGTTCGAGGGCCTGCCTCGCAGCCTTGGCGCTGCCCGCAGCCCCTGCGCGGCTTGCGCCGCCAATCAGGCTGACCACTTCAAGGGATTGGATGGCCTGGCGAGGCACGTAAATCCTCTGCGTGTTCGAGCGCGTATCCGGCGGGGTCAGCAGCAGGCCTGCGCCGCCAACCAGGGAGATGTCGTTGGCCGCCAGACCCTCCAGTTCCTCTCCATCGGTAAGAGTCATCCGCAGCCACAGGCCTGCGGTGCGGGGCCGGACGGCAAAGCGCTTGTGCATCAGCCGCTCAGGGTTGACCTGGTCGCTGGATTGGGGCAGGTCGCGCACGTAGCAAACCCACTTGACCTGGTCCCAGGCGATGCGCAGCACTTTGCCGCCCGGCTCCAGAATTTCGAGTTCCGCCGAATCCTGTCCGAACCGCGTTCCTGCATAGCCGGCGCACCAGTCGCGGGAGAGTTTCCGTACGATCACCGGCTTTCGTGCTGAGGCCATCGATTTGGATTGTCGCACGGCGAACAACGGGCCGCGAAGGCAGATAGCAGCGAATCAGGTGCATTTTGACCTTTCCAACCCCAACAAAATGTGTTAAGGTACTGGTTTGCCAACCCTGCTGAATCGTCCTGTAAGCGCAACAACATCAGGCACTTGGGCAGGGGTAAACAACGGCGGAAGCAGGGAACGGAATGCCCGACTACATTTACCTTTTGGAAAACCGGCTATCGGCCGACCAGCAGAACGCCTTGCGCCAGATGCGCGAGGCAGCCCGGGAAGCTTCAATGCTTTTGTTCCTGACCGGGGACGCGGTTCGCGACCTGACCAGTGGCCATGCGGTTCGCGGCCTTGAAGTTTCAGTTCATGGAAACGCTCTCAAGCTAAAGAAAATAATAGAGAAACTTGGCGGCAATGTGTGGGGCGAAGATGAAGCCTCCCACTCTCTCTATCTGTGTTTTCCCGGAACGGTCCGCCTGGACGTTGTCAGCGCACACCGAAATGAATACCCCAAGCCGGGTAAGCCGGTTTTCCATTCCACTTCCATTCAAGAAGACTTGCGCCGCCGGGATTTTACGGTCAACGCCATGGCCATCTCGCTGAACGAAGGGTCGTTTGGCCTGCTGATGGACCCCTTGAACGGTGCGGCGGATATTGAGAGCCGGACACTGCGGCTGGCGTCAAATTACGGCTTTATCGAGGAGCCCGCGCTGCTGATTCGCGCCACCCGCTATATCGCGCGGCTTGGCTGGGAGATGGACCAGAAGACCCAGACGCGCTATGAGAACGCCAAGGGCGATGGGGTGATCGAGTATCTCTCGGAGCACGCGCGCAGCGAAGAACTGGAACAGATTGGCCACGAAGAAGATGCGCTGAAAGTGCTGCAGGCGCTGGATGCGGAAGGCTGGACAAAGGTACTGTTCCCGGCCTGGACCCCAACCAAGGTGGACGAGGAGAAACTCAAGGCGCTGCATGAGCTGGCAGTGGAACTGCTGGTGCAGGGGGTCCATGCCGACATGTCGGCCGCGCAGATGCAGTTGCTTACCGCCAAGCTGAATCCGAAAGAACTTTCGGCTTTGAAGAAGCAGATGCTGCGCCCGGGATTTGTTGAGGAGTGGAACAACCTGGACTCAATGGCTGCCGGTTTGCCAAGGTGCTGCTGGCCAAGGAGAACGCGACCCCCTCGGCGTGCTACAAGCTGTTTACAACGTACGACCCGGAAGCGATTCTCTGGCTTGGATTTACCAGCAAGAGCGCGCCGGTTCTCGATCGCTTCAACCAGTTCCTCAAGGCGTGGCCTGAGGCGCGTCAGCGCATTCCCCATGCCCTGATGCAGGAGATGCGGATTACGCCGGAACTGGCGGGTTACCACGAAATCGTGCATTCCATCTTCCTTCAACTGATCGACGGCAAGCTTGGGATTCCAGAGCAGATGCGCGCCTTCCTTGAGCCGCATTCGCCGCCGGCGCCGCCTCCGCAGGTGACCATCAAGCGGCCGCGCGCCAAGCGTGGCGCCGAAGCCAAGGTCAAGGAGCAGTTTGACGACGACGAAGAAGCTGAGGACAGCCTGGACGAGGATGAGGACCTGGACGATATCGGTGGCGATGACGACGACCTGGGCATAGGCATGGGCATCCCGAAGATTCCAGAGGACGGCAGCCTTTCAGTAGACGACGAGCCCGGCGACGATGAGGAAGAAGAAGAGCCCGTGAAGGCTGAGCCCGAACCGCCCAAACGCGCTCCCAAGCCGTCCGCCCCGCCAAAGGCTGAGAAAACCACTCCCACGCCGGCAGCGGTTCCGGCAAAGAGCGCCAAGCCCGCGAAGGCAGCCGTGCCGCAGCCTTCGCCAAAGGCGAAGATTGAAGCCAAGCCGGCTGTGACCCATCCGGTGAGGGCTGCTGCCCCGGCAGAGAAGGCGAAACCAGCGCCTGTTCCGGCCGCGAAAAAAGCAGAGCCAGTTCCTGTTGCTGTCAAAGGATCGAACGGGACCAAGCTGAAAGTGGCTGCCAAACCTGCTCCCAAAAAGGCTCAGGTGAAGGCTCCAGCCAAGGCGCCGGTGAAAAAGCCTGCCAAGCCCGTCGTGAAAGGCGCTTTCAAAGGCTCGGCAAGCAAGGTTTTGCTCTCAAAAACAAAGCCCGCGAAGACCGCCGCCGCGAAGGCATCGAAGCCGTCGAAGCCCGCTGTGAAGAAGCCTGCGCCCAAGTCCGCGAAAAAGCGCTAAGAACGCGACGCCCGATTCTTGGTACTATCTTCAGAGCAATCTGGAGGTTTCAGATGGTCTGCCTGCTTCCCCGCAAGCTCACGCTCATTCTGTGTTTTTTTGCCGCCGCCGCATCTTTGGTTGGTGCCCAGTCCACTCTGCCCATCCGCGACGATGCCTCAAAGGGCTACCGCTTTGAAAGAGGCGGCTGGACCTACGTGCATCTTGAAGGCAACCCCTCGCAGATGGGTTTCCAGCACGGCGCTCTGCTGGCTGCGGAGATTGAAGACATGGTCGCGGTCATCAAGCTTGAAAGCGCCCACGACACCGGGCGGGATTGGAATTTCTATCGCGAGTCCAGCCGCAAGATGCTTTGGCCGCACATCGACGCCGAGTACCAGCAGGAACTGGAAGGCATTGCCAGGGGCGTTCAATCAAAGGGCGTGAAGCTGGATGTGTGGGACATTGTGGCCCTGAACGGCGGCATCGAGGAACTGACCCAGTATTACGTGCCTTGGCTCAACAAGCGCGAGCATGCCGCCAATGCGCCGCATATCTCACCCGAAGGACGCTGCTCCGCGTTCATCGCCACCGGCAGCTATACCAGCGGCGGCAAGATCGTGATCGCCCACAACAACTGGTCAAGCTACGCCGAGGGCGCGCGCTGGACGGTGATCTTTGACATTCAGCCGGCCCGCGGACACCGCATGCTGATGGATGGCGTGCCTGGCGTGATAACCAGCCAGGACGATTTTGGCGTGAACGATGCAGGGCTTATGATTACCGAAACCACTATCACGCAGTTTGAAGGCTGGGAGCCGAATGGCAAGCCCGAGTTTGTGCGCTCGCGCAAGGCGATGCAGTATGCCGCGTCCATCGACGAGTATGTAGCCCTCATCAAGGAAGGCAACAATGGCGGCTATGCCAACGACTGGCTGATCGGAGACCGCAAGACCGGCGAGATCGCATACCTGGAACTGGGGCTGAAGAACACGCCGCTGTGGCGCAGCAAAGACGGGTACTTTGTCAGCTCAAACTTTGCGCGCGATCCGAAACTGATCAAGGAAGAGACCGACCGCTTCGACTTGAACAATCTCTCCAGCTCGCCCAACGCGCGCAGGGTTTCGGCGGAGAGGCAGATTGCGCAGGCGAAAGGGAAGATCGACGTGGAGCTTGCCGAGCAGTTTCTTTCAGACCACGTTGACAGCTACACCGGCAAGGTGGACGCCGATGAGCGGTCGCTCTGCGGGCACATCGACAAGGACCCGCGCGGGGTTCCGGTGTGGGACCTGGGACCCTATGCGCCGCACGGAGCGGTAACCGGGAAGGTGATGGATTCTGAAATGGCAGGGAAGATGTCGCTCATCGGGCACGCCGGTCATCCCTGCGGGGACGACTTTCTGGCTGCGCCGTTTCTGGCCGCTCATCCCGAGTACGGCTATCTCAAGCCGATTCTCAAGGACATGAAAGCCGGCCCCTGGACGGCTTTCAGCGCGGGAGAGCGAAGGTAGCTGCGAGGCGACGGGGGCGTCAGACTGCTTCGGGGTGCTAGGTACATCGCGATACAGCAGTAGCGCAGGTGGCAGGTGACCCCGATCCCGGGATGCTTCCAAACCACAAATGAGGGTGCCCCGGGTCCCTCGCATTCGGGGACCGGAGAGCCCACAGACCTCAGCCCGGAATCCGTTCGCGATGCCCCCGTCAATCCCCTTAAGCCGCCTTCTCGAACGCCACGAACCCCAACCAGCCGGACTTTCCCTGATCCCTGACCGCTGTCGATTTTCGTCACCCGTTTGCGGATAATTATGCCTGTCCGGCGCACAATCAAAATTGCCGAGACAAAATGACCGCAACTGAAGAAACCACCGTGGTCCAAGCCGTCCAACCCTCCCCCGCCGAGAGAAAACTAGCAGACTGGTCCGTACCCCCAAGAAGGCGATTTACCCCACCCCCTCCCTCACTTTTGTCGCAATCCCATCAAAATAAAAGGATTAGATCGAAAAAACCCTTTTCGACCCATCGAAACAAAAGACTTACAGCCGGGCCGGGCGGCCTCGGCCCCGCTTTCAGATGGCTGCTAGCGTGGCTGGTTGCGCTCTACGCGCATCATGGGCGAGTGGCCGGCGGCCTGGGTGCCTCGGATGACGTGAGGCGTCATGATCACCAGCAGGGTTGAATAGTCGGTGGTATTGTCCTTGCCGGTGAGGTTATTCAGACCCGGAACTTCGCTCAATCCGGGCACGCCGCTGATGGCCCGGCTTTCCCGCTTCGACAGTTCGCTTACCACTTCCACTGCCTCGCCCTGCCCCAGCGTCACCACGCCGGAGTAGGCGCGGTTATCCAGGATCGGGTTGCCGTTAAGTGCCCCCCCCGCCAGCGCGTCGATTTTCATTTCGATGCTCAGGGCGACGTCTCCGCTGCGCATCACCTTGGGAGTAGCCTTCAGGGTCATGCCGAGATCCTGGTACTCGACCTGCGGAATCGGCGGGATGCTGCTTTGCGACGCCAGCAGCGAGCTCAGGGCGCTGGAACTGCCCGCGCCGGTGAGTCCGGGAATGTTTACGCTGCCCGTCGACACGCTTGCTGAGTACGACGAAGTCTGAATGGGATAGCGGGTTCCCAGGCGCAGAGTTCCGGCCTCGCCATCGCCCAGGCGCAACTGCAGTTGATCCAGTTCCCGCGAATCGGAGGAGTTGAGGCTGAGGGTCACATTGGTGGTGCCCGGCGCCAGGCCGAAGGTAGAGAGATTGCCTCCGCCAAACGTGGCGAACCCATTTGTTAAAAGAGGATTGCTAATCTGGCCGGACGCAAGAAGGATTCCGATGATGGCCAGATAATCGGTGGGAGAGGCCAATCCGGACGCAATGATCTGCTGCACCAGGCTCTGGTTCGAATTCAAGATGGACTGGGCCTCGGCATAGACGTTGAAGACCCCCATCTGCTGCGGCAGTTGGACGCCGGTATTGCGCTCGCCGGTGTGCCCAAGCTGGATGAGGCGGATGTCGAGCAGAACCTGGCTGCGGCCATCGAGCAATTCGCGGACAGTGGCGTTAAAGGCATCCAGATTTGCCTGGGGAGCGCGAAGGGTGATGGTCCCGCCAGACTGCTGAACCACGGACTGCGGCACTTCGAAGACGTTCTTTGCCAGGTTGCCCACATCGGTCAGCTCGGTTTGGGTCAGCCCCGGGAGATAGACGGTCTCCATCTCCTGGCGCGTAAATTGCTGGCGGTTCTCCTTGGTGTCCCGGGCCACGATCGCGCGATGCGCATCGAGCGCGACATAGAACGAGTTGGTCACCATGGACAGTGTATGCATGGCCTGCGCAAAGGTGGCGTTGTCTATATCCAGTTTTAGCTGAACGGCCCGGACGCTCAAGTCCACTGTTGATTCAAGGCCATAGGCCCGGAATATCTGCTGGATGGCCGAGCGCTGGTCAGTGTGCAGATGGAAGCTGTGGATGCCCTGAACGGGAGCCAGCACAGCTTCTGCGCCAATCGTCGTGGCCCCCCTCTCGTAAGGAGGAGCGGCTTCACCGGCCAACCGGTCGTCGCTCAACTCGTGGAGATGTTGAGTGACCAGTGCGTTCTTTGGATCAAGATCCCGGGCATGAGCCAGCGCTGCGCGCGCACCTGCCGCATCGCCTTGAATGCGGTTTTTGGCAGCATCCTGGATGAGCGCGGTTACCAGGTGACTGCGAGCCACCTCGACCGCCAGCGCATAGTCCGGATTGGATGGGTCAATCGCGGTCGCTTGCTGGTAGATGTCCATCGCCTGCTGGAACTGCTGAGCTTCAAACAGCTTCGCGGCCGCCAGGTAAAGCTTGGCGGCGCGCCGCTGAGCCTTGGCGGATACTGCCGGCGCGGACTTGGCAGGCGGCGCGACAGCCTGATTCGCAGCGGTGGGCTGAGCTTGAGGGGCGGCCGTCTGGGCCTGCAAGGCGGATGCCGCAAGCGCGAGAAGCGCGGCGGTAAACAAACAGGCACTCAATCTGCGCCCGGGCCGGTTCCTGGTTTCCGGGAACGCGAGAAAGTGCTGCGTCGTCACTGCGCGGTCCCGGTCTGCGCAAGCAGAGCGGCCAGCGACGAGGCGCAGACCTCCGGCCGGTATTCAAGCAATTCGTCAAAGCTGGAGTGGCCGGTGGCCACTGCTATGACGCCGAGGGAGTTGGCGTGCGCGGCTTCGATGTCGCGAGGCGTATCGCCGACCACGCAGACACGGGCGTCTTTGCCGGCAAGGTGCCTGGCTTTCAGCGCTGCATGACCTACCAACTCGGCACGGTCGGGAAAATGATCGCTGAAACCGCCAAAGTGGAACCACTCGCGCAATCCCGCCTCTTCAATCTTGACCCAGCCGATGGTTTCGAGGTTGCCGGTGGCCACGCCGAGCAGGGCGCCGTGCTGCGCCAGGTGGCGAAGAGTATCTTCAATCCCGGGCATGCGAACCGGCTGGATTTCGTTCCGGCGCCGGGTTACTGTTTCGCACATGGCGTCGAGGATGGCCTGGACCTTGGCCTCTAGCACTTCGGCAGGAATGCCCGCCTGTCGGCAGGCTTCGGCCAAAATCGCCGTGTCGGTGCTGCCGTGCAAAGCTATCCCGGCCAGCGTCACTTCAAAGCCTGTCACCCGGCGCACGCTGGAGGCAAGGGAGTCCATGTGGACGCGGTTGGGGTCGCGGAGGATTGTCCCGTCAATATCGAACAGGTAGGCGTTCTGACCGTCCCAGGCAAAGCCGGGTTCAATCGCGACGCGCGCATCGTTGGTCTGGGAGTCTTTATCCATCATTCTCTGCAACGGTCAGCCCTGGCGGAGCCTCTGATTGACAGCGCCAAATACAGGACGTTCGCTGCGGGGCGGACGCTTGAGGCCGGCGCGCACTTCTGCCAGGTTGAGCCCTAATTCCGCCATGGTGCGGCTGAGGGTGTTGCGGTGCATCCCCAACTCTTCAGCCGCCTTGCACTGGTTTCCCCGGTGCGTAATCAAAACTTCACGCAAATACTGCCTTTTGAATTCGCGCACGGCATCTTCGTAGCGGATGCCGCTGGAATGCATTTGCGTCACCAGGCTGTCCAGTTCTCGTTTCACTTGATCCTCGTACTCTGTTAGCTTGCCATATCCGGCTTCTACTGTGCTCTTGTTTAAAATCAAAGACCGGCTTTTCCCGGACGCAACCACTGCGGCGATTCCTGTTCCAGCGTCTTCAGCCCCTCGCGAACCCGCTCAGCCAACTCCGCTGGGCTCATGTGCGTGGTCAAGTGACAGGCTCCAAAAAACATCTTCGGAAGCTTTGCTTCAACCAGCCAATGCGCCTGCGGAAAAAAAGCCACAGCCACCAAAATGCACAGAGTGACCAGCAGCGCCCCTTGAAAAAAACCGAACGCGCCGCCCGCCAGCCTGTCCAGGCATCCCAATCCCATGTAGTGAAGGGTCTTGGACAACATATTACCAATTGCCGACGCAATTCCCATCACAACCAGCGCAATCAACAAAAACCCGATGGCATCGGCAACGGCCTCAATCCGGACCAGCGGCATCACCATTGCCGCAATCCTGGGGTAGTTCCAGGCCGCCAGCACCAGGCCCAGGAACAAACCTCCCAACGAGCAGATGGAGCGGAAAAAGCCCTGAGACAGTCCCCCGGCTACTGCTAGAATAATGACGATTACGATGAGCACATCTACCGGCGCCATGCGTGCCTTGCCTCAGTTCGTCAAATCGAGATCCCGTCCTGTCAAATGGCGGAAGGCGTCAAGATACTTGGCCTGGGTGCGTTTGACAACATCGTCAGGCAAACTAGGTGCGGGCGCCTGCTTGTTCCAATGGATTTCTTCAAGATAGTCGCGCACGAACTGTTTGTCGAACGAAGGCTGCGGGCCGCCTGGCTTCCACGTCGCCGCATCCCAGAATCGCGAAGAATCCGGCGTCAACACTTCGTCGGCAAGAATAATTCCATCGGGCGTTCTGCCGAACTCGAACTTGGTATCGGCGAGGATGAGGCCGCGCGACTCGGCATGCTCGGCCGCTCGCTTGTAGATGGCCAGGGTAAGCCGCCTCAGTTCGCCGGCATCGGCCTCGCCCACAGCCTTTACGGTGGCGGCGAAGCTTATGTTCTCGTCGTGGGTCCCTGCTTCGCCCTTGGTCGAGGGCGTGTACAAGGGCTCCGGCAGGCGCGATCCATCCAGCAGGCCGGCGGGCAGCGGGATTCCGCAAACGGTTCCGCGGGCCTTGTACTCCTTGAGGCCGGAACCGGTGAGGTAGCCGCGTGCCACGCACTCCACCGGGAACATGGCGGCCCGCTTCACCAGCATCGAGCGGCCTCGCAGTTGATCGGCATATGGGTGCAGAGATGCGGGAAATTCGCTGACCTCGGCGGTGATCAGGTGATTGGGCACCAGCGGTTTCAGCAGGTCGAACCAGAAGAGGGAAATCTGGGTGAGAATTTTTCCTTTGCCCGGAATTCCGGTTCCCAGCACGTGGTCAAAAGCGGAGATGCGATCGGTAGCAACCAGCAGGAGGTCGTCGCCGATTGCATACAGGTCGCGCACTTTGCCCCGGCCAATCAGGGGAGTCGCACCCAGCTCTGTGGTCAACAAAGTTGTCATGGGAAAGCTTTACCTCAGATGGAACTGAATCTCCGATTGTCGAGCCATGGAAGCGCTTTGTCAATCATGCTGCGCAATGTGAGATGCGCCGGGAAGTGACATAAGAATCAACCGCTCCGGAACCGCGCAATTGAGGCAAACAATCATCCCAAGCGATCGATTTCGCCAGATTACACACCCATGTGACGGCCGTCACGGAACGGGCTTCGCACATAGGAGACACTTCGGTTGTCAACATGGTTCGGAAGGCAGATACATATAGCCTTCTTAGAGCCGGGCGACACGAGGCAGCAGTGGAAAGGGGAAGCCGCAGCTAGTCTCGTTTGTGCAGGGATCACCAGTAGCTGCGTGCTACCGACCTCCAGCGCCGGCTACTGGTCCCCGTCTTTATCTTGTTTTCTTTTTTCTAAATGCAAGCGCCCCCGAAGAGACGTGATCCTTCGGGGGTGTTTTTTCTGCGAATATTCTTCTTGTCACAAGGTGATGGTTATCGTTCTCGATGTTCGGACGGTCGATAGGGCGCAGGGCATCGATGCACCGGCCCAAGGCGGAATGCGTCTCAAGTCGCGAAGTACCGCTATGCTAATCGCGCCGCAGCGCGGTCATGGGCTGGATGGCGAGCGCACGGCGCACAGGAACCACGCAGGCGATTGCGGCGACAGCGATCAAAACCAGCGACGAAGCCAGAATGATGATCGGGTTGTGTGCGCCACCCACGATCCAGCGGGCAATCAGCCGGGTCAGACCGAAGCTGAGCACAAGGCCGCTGACGATTCCGAGTCCGACACTGGCCCCAGCCGAGCTTGCCACTAGAGCGAGCACGTTGCGGCGGCTCGCCCCAAGGGCGACGCGCACACCCAACTCCCCCGTTCGCTGCAACACGGTGTAGGAGACGACGCTGTGCAGACCCACTGCCGCCAATATCAGCGCCAATGCTGAAAATGCTCCAAACAAGATGGTAATGAGCCGCGCGCGTGCGTATACCGGTTCGCGCTGAATCCAGCCTTCCAGGTCCCTGACATCGCCGGCAACCTGCTGATCGGGATCGATGGAAGCAACCTGCTGCCGGATACTGTGCAGCAGGGCCAGCGGCTCCCCTTGCGTGCGAATCAGGACTTGTGTCCTCAACCATGTTATGAGCGTGTAGGGCACGTAGACGGCTGGGGCAACAGGCTTGTCCAACCCGTGATCGAGCGAATCGCCAACGACGCCGATGACTTGGAGCCAGCCGTCGCTTCCCGGCGCCGTCAGCTGATACGGAGGCTCGTTGACCATGCGCGGAATACGCACTGCATGTCCCAGCGCGTCTCCGCCGGCAAGGTATTGACGCACGAATGCCCGATTGACCAGGACCAGCGTGGCGCCTCGCATGATCTCGCTCCGATTCCACACGCGCCCTTCAACTAATCGAATGCGCAGAGTGGTGAAGTACTCGGGGCTGACCACTTCCACCTCGGCTTCCTGTCCGTTGGCCGCTGCTTTGCCCAGGATGTCAAAGGGAAGCGGTGCACCGCTATCAGGCGGAGTAGCGTTGGACGAGATGCCGGCCGCGATCACCCCAGGCGTTCCGGCTATCTTTTGTAGAATCTGGTCGAAGTACCTTGTGCGCTCCGCCCAAACCGTGTGCGTGTTTTCGTGAACAGGAATGCCCACAGACATCACGTGTTGCGGGTCGTAACCGAGGGGCACGCGGTTCATCTGCACGAACGCCTGAATGGCGGCGCCGGCCGCGGTCATCAGCAGCAACGTCAGCGCAATCTGTCCCGCGATGAGCGCGTTATGCATGCGCCTGCCTTTAACGCTGCCAGCAAGCCGCCGCGTGCCGGCCTGCATCACCTGGCTGATCTCAGGTCGAGCCGACTGTAAAGCGGGAAAAAGGCCGAATAGAACACCGCTCAACAGCGCAATGCCAACGCTGAAGTACAGCACTGCCAGATTGATGTGAAAGTCTGCCTCGTAAGGATAGGAATGGTCGGGAAGGCGAGGGACAATCAAGCCGATGGCCTGGTAAGCGAGGAATACTCCCAGTCCTGCCCCGGCCAGGGACAGCAACAACGATTCAGTAAGAAGCTGGCGTACGAGCCGCAGACGACTGGCCCCCACTGCCGACCGCACTGCAAACTCATGTTGGCGAGCTGTGCCCCTGGCCAACAGGAGAATCGAGACATTTCCGCAGCCGATTGCGAGCAGCAGAGCTACCGCACCGAAGAGCAGATACATCGTACTTTTCAAATCATGCACGTAACTGGCGGCAAGACCGCGAACGCTGAGTTTGAATTGCTTTGGAAAAACGTTGGGAGTCTCGCGGTCAAACTGATTGAAAAGAGGCTTGAACTCCCCAGCCGCGGCATCTGTGCTGACGCCCGGCCTGAGCTTCAGCATGGCAGCGTAGCGATGGGCCTGATCAGTCGCCATCTTGAGCGGCAAGTAAACATCGCCATCCTGCCAGGTAAAGCGGGGCGGCATCACACCAAGGATGGTGTAGGTCTTGTGCGTAAGCTGGATTGTTTTGCCCACAACGGACGGGTCGCCCCGATAGTGCCTCTGCCAGAACTTGTAGCCGAGTACCGCAACGGGCTGGGGATCTTGTCCATCCGGTGCATCGGACGGTGCGAAAGCGCGGCCCACCAAGGCAGGCATGCCGAGGAACTGAAAACCGTTCCCCGTCAACATCACGCCATCTACATCCTCGGGTACATCGCTTCCGGTTACGGTCAGGTTCCAGCCGTCGATGGCCAACATGTCTTCCGCGGCATGGGTCTTTCCCAACTGCCGGATCTGCGGTCCCGTGAGTCCCCAGCTTCCCTCGTGCCCAGCCTGGTCGCTAAGCCAGACCTCGCTGATCCGGTCCATTCCCGCGTAAGGCCAGGGATTGAGAACCGCATCGTAAAGAATGCTGTAAACAGCAACGGTGGCGCCGATTCCCAGGGTGAGCGACAGGACCGCAGTCAGGGAGAACCCGGGGTTACGGAGAATCTGCCGAAAAGCGAAGCGGAGATCTTGAAGCAGGATCTGCATCGATCCCTCCTATGCAAAAACACGGATGGCCGTCGCTTTACCAGCATGTTGAGGGCCACGTCCGTGACGGTTGAAACGCTCTATCGGGAGACTGGCAAGGTGCCGGCAAAAGCTCGCCTTTGGCCCCGAAATAAGGCAATTCTCTTAAATCGTTGACCCGGCTTGGACCTCGAAAAACCGTGTTTCCGTTTCGGTCCCGGTCTATTTGTCCGCTCGCTACGTTCGAACTCGCACACAGGTGTTCACTAATGAACGGCCAGGTACGGCTTCCGCCAGGGTTTTTATGATGCGGATCTTCCTTTTTGTAGCGAATTGACCAGAAATCCGGCGGGAGCGTTTCTAGAATACGAGCATTCATCTACCGGCGCTATTCCCGGCGCGAGGCGAGAGTGTTGCTTCACTCTTGCATGAGCTGCAAGCTGACAATCGGACACGAGGCAGCAGGCCGGAGGGGGTCAACGTCTTCGATGCGCGATCTGCGCAGAGCCACACTCTGCTTCGCGGTCCTGGTCGCGGCGTGCCTGCCCGGCCACGCGCAGGCCGCGCTTCTCATGGAAGAGCCATACGGCGTCTTTGGCGCCTTGAATCCTACCGGCCACGACGCCATCTATTTTGCGCGCATCTGCGCCGAGACTCCCATCAAGCTGCGCCGCTGCGCGGCGGGCGAGCAAGGTTCGGTGTTTACTCGCTACCAGGGAATCGCCGGTTACGACTGGGTGGCCATGCCGCTGATTCCTTATCTCTATTCCGTTGAGGACCCATCCGCGGTTCCAATCCGTGTTGACCGGGAAACCGTAATTCGCCTGCGCGAAAAATACCACGAGGCTCACCTGATGAGCCTGGGCAAAGATCTGGCGGAGGGCGGCACGTTCAAGCGAGGGTGGAACCAGTTGTTGGGCGTGGCCTACGAACGCCGGATGTACGCATTCCGGTTTGCAACGGCCGAAGCGCAGGACGACGCACTGATCGCGAAAATGAACAGTGCGGCAAACCACTCTCGCTACAGCCTGGCCTTCTGGAACTGCGCCGATTTTTCCAGCGCCATTCTGAATTTCTATTTTCCGAACACATTTCGGCGCAGCGTGTTTCCCGACGCGGGCATCACCACCCCCATGCAGGTTACCTACGAACTGGTTCGCTACGCACGCCAGCATGCTGAAACTCAATTCTCGGTGCTTGCGATACCCAAGGTTCCCGGCTTCCGCGGCCACAGCAGGGCGAACAAGAGCATCGCTCAATCGCTCATCGTCCGCGGCTATTTCATTCCGCCCGGAATCGTCTGTCCGGCTTGCGCCGGGGGCTTGCTCATCGCCTGTCTCGCGTGGGGGCGCTACCCGCTGCACATCGAGCATTCGCAAACTCTGACGCCGGCGGATATGACTCCGCTGACATCTCCTGCGAGGTGACCCACGTCTTTCGAATCCGCAGGCTGCGAAGTCATCGTCAGAATGATCTGCGCAATCTCAGCAACAAGGCACAACTTTACAGGTTTCGGAAAAATGCGAGGCTTTGGAGAGAAAACCTGAAAACCATACCACAGGGGCTGAAGCCCTCGTGGATTGGATTCAGGTTACACCGGGGATAAAACCCCGGCCTACCGCCCGCAAGCTGTCTAGAGCCAGTTATTAACCTTATTCCCGTGGAATGAAAAAGTTATGAACTACGTGTCACATCGGGCAGCATGGGTGCATGGCTAAGGAGTATCGGACTGGGTATCCGAGCGATGTGAACGATGAGGAGTGGGCGTTCGTGGCGCCCTATTTGGCGCTGTGCCGCGAGGATGCAACACAGCGGGAATATTCTCTGAGAGCGGTGTTCAACGGGCTGCGCTACATCGTGAAGACCGGCAACCAGTGGCGCATGATGCCGCACGATTTGCCACCGTGGCCGGTGGTTTATCAGCAGATGCGACGCTGGGTGGAAGCCGGATGCTTCCAGATCATGGTCGAGGATTTGCGCATGCTGCTGCGGGAGTTTGCCGGACGCAAGAGCCAGCCTACGGCGATGATCTTAGATAGCCGCACCCTGCAATCGACGCCGGAGTCAGGCGCACGAGCGGGCTACGATGGTGCCAAGCGCCGCAAGGGATCGAAGGTCCATGCGGCGGTGGACACGCTGGGGCATCTGCTCGCTTTGCATGTGGCCGCGGCTGATGAACAGGACCGCGCCCAGGTGGAGAAGTTGGCCAAGGCGGTGCAGGAAATTACTGGCAAGCATGTCGAACTGGCCTACGTGGACCAAGGCTATACAGGAGAAAGCGCGGCCGAGGCGGCTGAAAAACACGGTGTGCAACTGGAAGTAGTCAAACACACGGAAGCCAAACGCGGTTTCGTGCTGTTGCCCCGCCGCTGGGTTGTGGAACGAAGTTTTGCTTGGGCGGCCCGTTTTCGCAGGCTGGCAAGGGACTACGAAAGGCTCTCCCAAACCCTCGCCGGACTTCACTACTTGGCCTTCGCCATCCTCATGCTTGCCAATTTGACCAAACTGCTCACGCAAAATTCATAACAGGCTCTAGTCGTGCCCTGAATCAGGTTGATGCAGAAACGCGGCGGGGCTCACGCCGCGATGGCCCCGTCATTTCGCCCGCTGCATCGTGTCCCGGATTTCCTCGCTGAGGCCCTCGGCCGACGGCGGATCCAAGTTTGATAGGACCACGATTGAATAGCTGGTAGGCCCGGTTCCCCGCACGCCAGTGTCAAGCGCGGCGTTAAGACCGGGAGCGCCGCCCGCGATGCCCATGCCGTCAGGATGCAGGTCGAGCTTTTCGATGGTGGCGGCCGAGATCAGCTTGCCAGCGCCAAGAGCCTCGGCGAACCGCAGCAAATCGGCAGCGGCGGATTGCGCCGATCCGGCGGAACTGCCTCGCGCGGGGAGCAGAGCGAGGTTTGAATGCAAGGCGACCGCGGCCTCTCCGCCTGCTTCAGACGTGGTGGTGTAGCCAATTGCCTGCTTTGGGCTACGGCCGCTCCTGAGGTCGAAGGCCGAATCCTTCATCCCCGAGCGCTCAAAGACATTCCTCTGGACGTAGTCGTAGTAGCTCTGGCCGCTGACCTTCTCGACGATCAGACCCAGAACGATATATCCGCCGTTCGAATACTTCTGCTGAGTTCCGGGCGGGAATTGCAGGGGCTCGGCGGCGAAGAACGGAAGGTAGTCACGGAGAGTTTGAATGTTCTCCTTGTGCGCCTGGAGAAACTTGTCGCCGAAGAAGTCGCCAATGCCGGAGCGCATTTCGAGCAACTGCCCGATGGTCACCTGTTCCCGAACTACCTGGTTCGGATAGTCGGGCAGGTAGGCGCCGACCTTGGCGTTGAGATCGAGTTTTCCCTGCTCAAGCAATTGGCCGATGGCGACCTTGGTGAAGGCCTTGGTGATCGAGCCGACGTCAAAACGTGTGTCGGCCTCATTGGGAATACGGGCTTCTCGATTGGCAAGGCCAAAGGCTCCCTGCCACAGAACATCCGATCCGTGCGCGATGAGCACTGTGCCGGAAAACTTTCCAGCCTTGGCTTTTTCCTCGATGGCGCTCTGAACCTCGCGGAGAAGTTTGGTCTCGTCTTCCGGCGGACCGGCGGCAGGCGGTCGGGAACCCATTCCCGCATGTTCAATCCGCATTCCGACGATCTGTGGCTTGTCGGGTGCGAAGACGACCGTCAGCGACAGTTCCTCTCCCGAGGCGGTTTTGGCGATGAACTGGAGACTGCCCGGAGCATCGGCGACCAGGCGAACCGGCGTGAGGCTTCCCAAATCTGCCTTCATGTGGCGGTAACGCGCGATCCGCTCGTCGATGGGCGCACCGGTCGGCGCTTTCTGCCAGAACGTGCGGATGGCGTCCTCGCCCGAATTGAATGCGTCGAGATATCGACGGGCCAACTGGCCGTGCGGCGAGGGCGGCAGAACTTCGGAGGCCCACAAAGGTTGCAGGAGGACAGCAAGCAAAAAAACGAGATATTTCATCTGAGTTGTTGGACGAGCCTTGTGAGTCCCAGTTAGCTTGTTGATTGAAGAAACAAAGCGCCTGCGCCTACTTCGCCACCGCATAGTGGATGAACTACGCGGTGGCGCGCTGCTGCTCCTTGTCGCCGAGGCGCATGCTGATGACCTTTGAGACGCCCGGCTCCTGCATGGTGACACCGTAGATCATGTCGGCGGAGTGCATCATGCGCTTGGAGTGTGTGACCAGCAGGAATTGCGTGTCCTTGCTCAGTGAATACAGCAGGTCGGCAAGGCGGCCCACGTTGGTCTCGTCGAGCGCTGCATCCACTTCGTCGAGCACGCAGAAGGGGCTGGGCTGGAACTCGAAGATGCCAACCAGCAGGGCGAGGGCGGTGAGCGCCTTTTCGCCGCCTGAGAGCAGCAGGACGTTTTGCAACTTCTTGCCCGGAGGCGAGGCCACAATCTCAAGGCCGCTCTCAGCCTGGTTTTCAACGTCGGTGAGCCGCAGGAAGGCCTGGCCGCCCTTAAAGAGCCGGGTGAAGACCTGGCCGAAGTTCTCGTTGATTTTGGCAAAGGCCTCATCGAACTTGGTGCGCGAAATGCGGTCGATCTCCTTGATCGTTTCCTGCGTATTTTCGATCGACTCCATCAGGTCAGTGCGCTGCGTTTCGAGGAAGCCGTGACGCTCGGCAGTCTCCTTGTACTCATCGAGAGCCATCATGTTGACGGGGCCCATCTGCTCGATTCGCTGCTTGAGTCCGCGGCAGGTTTCATCTTCCGCCGCAAGCTCCTCGTCGACCAGGTGGACGATGGTTTCGTCGGCGCGCAGCACAGCGGCCTCGACGTTGACTTCGGCCAGGCAGCTTGCCTCAAGGTGTTCCAGGTCAGCGCCCAGCTTGGCCACTTCACTTGATCTTGTGGCGCGGTTTTCGCGCATTTGGTCAAGCGCCGCGCGGCCGCTCTTGAGTTGGGTCTCCATGGCCGCCAGTTGCTGGCGGAGCGCCTGTGCCTGGCTGGATGAGACCTGCGCCAGCGTCAGCGCCTCGGCGCGCACGGCAGCCAGTTCCTGCTCGCGCTGGGCCAAAGCTGCGCTTTCGTTGATGCGCTGCTCGCGCTCCGTTTCGGCATTGGTGCGCTGCTGGTCGATAGATTGCACACGGCGCTCGAGGTCGGCGTGGAGGCGGTCAATGCGCTGGAAGGCTGCTTCAGCCCCGCGACGCCGCTCTTCAAGGCCGGCAAGTTCTGCGGTCAACTGCGCCGCTTCCTGCTGCAGGTCTTCGCGGCCCTGGCGCAGGATTGCCAATTGAGCCTGCAACTCGTCGAGCCCGGCCTCGGCCGCGGCGTGCTCGGCCTCAAGGCGAATGGTCTCTTCATGGTTCTGGGCGATGCTTGTCTGTTTTGTATTGCGCGCGTCCTGGTTGCGGGCGGCCTGGGCGGTCCACTCCTGCAGGCGCCGCTCGACGCGCTGGGTTTCCGACTCCATCTGCTTCAGCGCCGCTCCCAGGTCGGCCGAGTCGCGTTCGGCCAGGCGACGGGCCTCGCTGTTCGCTTCCAACTGTGCGGCCATTTCTTCAATGGTGCGGGTGAGAGTGGCTGCTTCGGTTTCCGCCTGGGCCAGACCGGTTTCGAGCTTCGCCAGCCGGGTCTCTGCGTCGCGCAGTTCGCGCTTCAGAGCCAAGGGGCCTTCGCTCGCCGGCTTGCCGCCGGTGACCGTCGCGTTGTGGAAGCACTCACCCTCTTTGGTGAGGAAATAGGCGTGCGGATGGCTCGGGGCCAACAGTTGAGCATCGGCGGAATTCTCAACCAGGTAGCCGTATTTGAGTTTGGGAAGAATCGACTCAAGCGAGCCGCCAAAGCCGTTGAGCACCTTGATGGAGTCTTTCAACGGAGTGAGGCCGGGGCCGCTGATGACTTCAGTGCCTTCGTCAAAAAGGGCAGCCTGCTCGGCGGGATGAATGAGGAAGGTAGCTCGGCCGTCGACGCCGGATTTGAGCAAGCGAACGCCCTGCTCGGCGGCGACCCAGCTTTCAACGACAACGTAGTTGAGCTCTTCGCGCAGGAACTCGTCGACTACGCCTTCGTATGCGCCGGTTACCTCGATGAAGTCGGCAAGGGTGCCTACGGGCGCCATGCCTTCGGCCAAAGCGCCGGGCTTGAGCAAGCGGCGTACCGTGTCAGTGGCATAGCCGTGATTGCGAATGAGCGCGCCCAGCGAATCTCGCTTGCCGGTGACGGAGGCTTGCTCGCCGCGCAGCTGGTTGGTGCGCGCACGCAACGCATTCTCTTCAGCTCGGCGCGCCTGCAGGCCTTCACGCAGGGCAGCAATCTCGCCTTCAAGACGCTTGAGCGCCTCGGCAGCGGACTCGGAGCGCGAGCGGGCCTGTCCGCTCTGGACGCCCAGGTTCTCAAGCTCGTTCTTCGCCTGGCCCATCTCGGCCTGCAGCCGATCTGCCTCGCGTTCCAGGGCAGAGAGGCTCTCTTCAGCCTGTGCCGTGTGGTTGCGGGCGTTGCCGGCCAGCGTGAGCAGGTGCATGGCATGACGACGGCTGGCTTCAAGTTGCCGCTCGGCGCTGAAAACCTCTTCTGCAGCCGAGCGCGCGGCGTGCTGGCGGGCTTCAACATTCTGCCGAAAAGCCTTGGCCTCGCCGGCAGCAGTTTCAAGGAATGAGCCTTGCTGCTTGCGCTCCTCGGCGATGCCGGCTAACTGCGTGCGGGTTGCGTCCAACTCCGCGCTGGCCGCCACCATGCGGGCTTCCAATTCGGCTACACGCTCGGTGTTGGCGCGCTCGCGGGCTTTTGCGCGTTCCAGTTCGACGGCCGCTTCATTGGCACGAGTCTGCGCGTCCTGGCCTTCGCGGTCGAGTTCGTATCCGCGCTCGGTGAGGGAGTGCTGGCTGGCTTCCTGCTGCTCAATCTCCACCGCAGCGCCGTTGATTTTTTCTGTGAGCCCGCCAATCTCCTGATCGAGCCGGGTCTGGGTTGCATCCATCTGCGCCATGCGGCTGGCCAGTACAATGCGGAGGCGGCCGCGCAGTTCGTCGCGGACGGCAGCGTAGCGCTCGGCCTTGGCGGCCTGCCGCTTGAGGCTGTTCATCTGGCGCGTGACTTCCTCGAAGATATCGTCAACGCGGGCCAGGTTCTGCTTGGCGCTCTCAAGGCGCAGTTCGGCCAGCCGCTTCTTGGTCTTGAAGCGCGTGATGCCCGCCGCTTCTTCGATAATCGCCCGGCGGTCGTGGGGCTTGGAACTGAGCAGTTGGCCGATCCGCTCCTGGCCGATGATGGCGTAGCTCTCCGGGCCGAGGCCGGTGCCCATAAAGATGTCCTGGATATCGCGCAGGCGGCAAAGCTTGCCGTTGAGCAGGTATTCGCTCTCGCCGGTGCGGAAGAGGCGGCGGGTGATGACGATTTCGCCTTTTTGGGGGGTGCGCTGGAACTTGCGGCGGCGAATCTTCAGCACCACGGGCTGCGGCCCTTCAGCGGCTCCCTGCTGCTGGACGGTGCCTTCAACGGCGTCTTCTTCGAAGACCTGCCCGGGCTGCTCGCTGGCGATGATTTCTTCGGCTTCTGCGGCGCGCTGGCGGCGGACTTCGTTCTCGTCCCAGTCGAGGGGGCCTTCGTGATCTACCTGCACCTCCGGCTCCACGGGAACGGGGCCCTCGTAGGCGGCAGGGTCGACCATGGTGATGGTGACTTCAGCCATGCCCAGAGGCTTGCGGTCGCGGGTCCCGGCAAAAATGACGTCCTGCATGCTGCCGCCGCGGAGGCTTTTGGCACTCTGCTCGCCCAAGACCCAGCTAACTCCGTCCAGAATGTTGGACTTGCCGCACCCGTTCGGCCCCACCACCACGGCAATCCCTGTTCCCGGGACGGTAAGTTCCGTACGGTCGCAGAAGCTCTTAAAGCCGAGAATGTGGATCTTCTTCAGTTTCAGCATGTTATCTCCGGATTCCTGGGGCCATGTTTAAGTGTGTTGCTTTTGGCCGAACTGGCCTCCCCGTAGCGACGAGCAGCGGGGAAAACAGTCCTCCATTTAGAGACTCTAAGCAGCCCGGAGGGCAGGGTCAACCGCGGGAAAACAGGGTTTTTGTGGATAAGGGAGGCCGGAACTCGGGAGCAGTGGAAATCAAGGGACATGGGCGCGAAATTGCCGTTTTATAGGTGAAATCCGAGGCATCTTTGCCTCGGGTGCGATTGGATATTCGCGTCGAATTTCAAGGCGCGCTGCAGCCGGGGTAGTTCCTGTAATGTTGGAAAGGAAGCTATGCAAGTTCCGCGTGGCTTCTTCGTGTCTCTATCCATCCCAATTGACCACTCCCTCCAACCCGGACGCGTTGACTGAACTGCTGCGCTCCGCATTCGGGTTTGCGGGGTTCAGAGCCGGGCAGCAGGCGGTTTGCCGTGCCGCCGTGGAGGGCCGCGACTTGCTGCTGGTGATGCCTACCGGGGCAGGGAAGTCGCTGTGTTATCAGTTGCCTGCGCTTGCGCGCGGCGGAACGGCGCTGGTGATCAGCCCGCTGATTGCGCTGATGGAAGACCAAGCTGCGAAGCTGGCCGCGCTGGGGTTGCGGGTGGCGCGGGTGCACAGCGGCATGGACCGTAGCGCTGCACGGCAGGCTTGCGTGGACTATTTGCAGGGTGCACTGCAGTTTCTTTTCATTGCGCCGGAGCGTCTGCGCGTACCTGGATTCCCCGAGATGCTGGCCAAGCGGCAACTGGCGCTGATTGCCATTGACGAGGCTCACTGCATTTCGCAGTGGGGACACGACTTCAGGCCCGACTACCGGATGCTGGGACAGTATTTGCCGGCGATGCGGCCTGCGCCGGTGCTGGCGCTTACTGCCACCGCAACGCCCACGGTTCAGGCCGATATTCTTGCGCAACTGGGGATGTTGGAGCCGGTCAAGTTTATCCACGGCTTCAGACGAGTGAACCTGGCTGTTGAGGTTGTTGAAGTTTCAATGCCTGAGCGTCCGGCGGCTATTTGCGGCCTGCTTGCTGCAGCCGAACGGAGGCCAGCAATCGTGTATGCCACTTCGCGCAAGCAGTCGGAGAAACTGGCTGAAGAACTGGCGCGCATCACTCCCGCGGCGGCCTACCATGCGGGCCTGGATGCGGAGACCCGTGAGCGCGTGCAGACGGCATTTCAGGCGGGCGAACTTGAGGTGGTGGTGGCGACCATCGCCTTCGGTATGGGAATCGACAAGGCAAATATACGGACGGTGATTCACGCCGGGCTGCCCGCGACGTTGGAAGGCTACTACCAGGAGATTGGGCGCGCGGGCCGCGATGGTTCGCTGAGCCGGACCTACCTGATGCACTCCTATGCGGACCAGAGGACCCACGATTTCTTTCTCAACCGGGACTACCCGCCCGTGGATCACCTGACCCAGGTTTTTCGGGCCCTTGGAGAGCCGCCGCAGGCGGTGGAGGAATTGCGGAGCGCGTCGAAACTCGGCGAAGAGGAGTTCGACAAGGCTCTTGAGAAACTTGAAATCCACGGCGGGGCGCGGGTGGACTTTGGTGGTTATGTTGCGGCAGGCGGCGCAGGGTGGAAGAAGACCTACACAATCCAGGCGCAGTTTCGCGCCGAGCAGTTTGAAAAGGTGCTGCGGTTTACCACCTCATCGGAGTGCCGGATGGCGGCTCTGGTTCGCCACTTTGGAGACGTCGAGGACGCCCGCAAGACTTGCGGCATCTGCGACGTATGCGATCCGGCGGGGGCGGTACTGCGCCAGTTCAGGCGGCCAACGGCGGCAGAACTGGCGATGGTTCACATGATTGCCGATGAGTTGCGGCCGGTAGATTATAAGGCGGCCGGAACCTTGCAGCGCGCGGTGGATGCCTCAGGGCGGTTGAACCGCACTGAGTTTGATGGGTTGCTGGATGCTATGGTGCGAGCCGGGCTTATTGGCATTGAAGATGCGGAATACGAGAAAGATGGAGAGGTCAGGCGGTTCCGCAAAGTGCGGCTGACGGAGGCTGGACTGGAACTGCGGGAAAGCATGCCGGTTGCATTGCTGATCAGCGATGGGGTTGTTGATGAGTTTGCCGTGCGAACGGCCTCCAGTGCGCGGGCAAAGAAGCCGAAAGCCGCCGCGGCGAAGACGGCCGCAGGGAGGTCAGCGGGGGCGGCTGCCGCGCCGCTGAAACTTACAGCCGAAGGCGAAGCGATTGTTGCACGGCTTAGAGAGTGGCGCGCCGCCGAAGCCAAGCGGCTGGGCGTTCCTGCGTACCTGGTTCTGCACGACCGGACGCTGACTGCTCTGGCCGCGGAGCGTCCGAAAAACCCCAACGAGATGTTGATGATTGATGGAATTGGCCCCGCAAAAGTTGAGCGTTTTGGAGAGGCCATTCTTGGGTTGTGCCGGGGAATACACCAAGAAGGTTGACGGTGTCTGTCTGTTATGTTATGTCTATGTTGTGTCTATTTCAAACCTACAGCTAACTGCTGACGCAAGGACGATCCGGGAGCACATTCGGACGCGGTATTTGGAACCGGCACGTCTCAGGCGTGAGACTTTAGTGACCGTTCGTGCCGGAGACATTCATCGTGAATTGGGGCTTCGGAACCGTGTGCCTAATGTATGTCAGGTGATGGAGTCGAAACTGCTTGAGAAAGAAGCAGGTGTGAAGGTGAGTTCGAAGCAGGGGCCTCCGAGCGGCCGGGGAACCACCCTCACAGTTACGTATTCGGTCGATCTGGAAGGTCCCTCGGAAGCCCGCCCCGGAGAGCAGCATGGATCAATGCCAACCCATGCTGTTGGAATGGAGCAGCCGTGGGTGCGCTTGTTTTACGAATTGCGCGGGATGGGCAAGGACCTATTTGCCGCTGAAGGCGGAGGCGAGGCATGGCTGACCAAAGAGCGCGCCAACTTTTACGGACCGGATAAGAAGGACCTTGAGTGAGCCGGGTGTATTGGGACTCGATGCTTTTTGTGTATTGGGTGGAGAACCATCCTGATTATGCCGCGCGCGTCGACCATATATTCCAGTCGATACTGCTGCGTGGGGACCAGCTTTGCGCGAGCTACCTTTGCATGGGCGAGGTGTTAACCGGGACGCTGAGGCACAAGCACGCAACCTTGTCAGCAAAGGTGAGGCAACTCTTCGATAGCGGCGGAATTGAGGTATTACCGTTCGACCGCAAAGCCGCGGAACTGTTTGCTCAGCTGCGTGCGAGGGAAAACGTTAGCCCGGCGGACGCAATCCATCTGTCTTGCGCGGGGGCTGCGGGAGTGGATCTTTTTCTAACGCACGACAGGAAGATGCACAAGCTGCGTATCCCTGGAATTCAGTTCATCGCCGGGCTGGATGTGAATGTGTTTTGATTGCAAATTTTCTAGACCCAAAGTCACAAGCCCCAGCCAATGGCTGGGGCTTGGAATTTCTGGCACTGACCTACGCTAGCCGACGCGCTCGATAACCACTGATTGCAGAACCACGGGCGTCTTGGGCTTGTCCTGGCCGCCGCGGGGGACCAGCGAGATTTTGTTGACGATGTCCTGGCCTTCGACCACTTCGCCGAAGATGGTGTGGTTTCCAGTGAGCCATGGCGTTGCGGCCACGGTGAGGAAGAATTGGCAACCGTTGGTTCCGGGACCGGAGTTGGCCATGGCCAGCTTGCCGGCCTTGTCAAACTTGTGCGGGGAGCCCTTGGTCTCGTCTTCAAAGCGGTAGCCGGGTCCGCCCATGCCGGTGCCGGTGGGATCGCCGCCCTGGATCATGAAGTCGGGGATTACGCGATGGAAGATGGTTCCGTCAAAGAGCTTGTCGGTTGACTTGGCGCGGGTTCCGGGGTGGACCCATTCTTTTTTCCCTTCGGCCAGTTCGATGAAGTTCTTGACCGTGACGGGCGCATCGGCCTCAAAGAGGCGGAGGGTGATGTTGCCTTCGGTGGTGGTGAAGACGGCGTAGGTTCCTTTTGCGAGTGCCATGAATGCTCCTGTAAATCGAGGCTTCCCACGCCTGCCGCGGTGGCGGACGAGGCCTGGAGAGCCATGTTATGTGACGTGAAGAAAGGTGCGACTACGGTTTCTGCGCTGCGGCTCCTGGCAGGGGCGGCATCGGCTCGCCTTCACGAACAATGGTCACCTTCTTCAGCACCACCGGGGTGTATGGTTTGTCGTTGCGGTCGCGTGCCACGCGGGCGATGGCCTTGACCACCTGCACGCTGGGTTCATCGCATTGGCCAAAGAGGCTGTAGTGATGGTTGAGCGAACTGTAGCCCTGTTCGGTGACGAAAAACTGGCTTCCGTTCGTTCCGGGACCGGAGTTGGCCATCGCAAGCCTGCCGGGGCGGTCGAAATTGAGGTTTCGGTCAATCTCATCTTCAAAGGCGTAGCCGGGGTCTCCCATGCCGGTGCCCGTTGGGTCGCCACCCTGGATCATGAAGCCCGGAATGACGCGATGGAAAATGGTGCCGTCGAAATACTTCTTGTTGCGCTGAATCTGCTTGGTGTTGGGGTCGATCCAGTTGCGGGTGCCTTCGGCCAGTGCGATAAAGTTGGCCACGGTCTTGGGCGCCTGCTTTTGATAGAACTGGCAGGTGATCCGCCCCATGGACGTGTCCATTACGACTGTGGGGCCGTTGGGAACGGTGAGGGCGGCGCTGGTTGCCCTGGGGGAATCGGGAAGTTCCTGGGCATACGAGGCGGATGTAAGTGCGAGGACCAGGCCTGCAAAGGTCACGGTCAAGATGGGGACGAGACGGGCATGATTGAATTTCATAACGAGTTTGAGGGTAAATCATGCAGCGGGTGGGCTGCCAGTGAACCGGCAGAGCGGCGTTCGCGTATTCCGGGGTGGCGAAAGGCCAGCGCGGTACAATTCTTTCCATTGACATTCTACCCATAGACAATCTATATATACATGCATGGCCAGAAAACCAGACCTCTTGCCCGGCACTCTCGACATGCTCATCCTGAAGACGCTTACCCGCGCCCCGCTGCACGGCTATGGGATTGCACTCTCTATCAAGCGGCTCTCAGACGATGTGCTGACCGTGGAAGAGGGTTCGTTGTATCCCGCGCTGCAACGGTTGCTGCTGCAGGGCTGGGTGAAGGCAGAGTGGAAGATGACCGAGACCAACCGGCGCGCGCGCTTTTACACGCTGACTGCAGCCGGACGCAAGCAACTGGGCCTGGAACTTTCGGAGTTCGAACAGATGATTGCGGCTATCGGCCGGGTGCTCAAGGACGCGCAGGAGGTGTAGATGAATACGTTGAGCCGATTCTTGAGAAAGCTCTCATTGATCTTCAGGCGCGAACGGTTCGGGGACGAACTGGACGAGGAGATGGCGTTCCACCGCGAGCAGGCGGAGAAAGAATTCGTCGCCGCGGGGATGACGGCGGAGGCAGCGCAATACGCGGCGATGCGACAATTCGGCAACGCAACGCGGATGAAGGAAAGGAGCAACGAGGTGGTTGGGTTCAGCTTTGAGACTGTGGTGCAGGACCTGCGCTACGCCATCCGGCAACTAATTCTGAATCCGGGGTTCACCGTGGTCATCACGCTGACCCTGGCGCTGAGCATAGGGGCCAACAGCGCGATATTCAGCGTCATTGATGGCGTATTGCTGAAGCCGCTCCCTTATCCGCAGGCGGAGCGTTTGGTCAGGGTTTTCTTTTCCAGCGCGAGCTTTCCCAAATTTCCGCTCAATCCTTTCGACTTTCGCGACTTCAGAGTGCGAAACCAATCTTTCGATTCCTTTGCCGCTTTCACACGCGGAGACCTGCAGCTCTCCGGCAACGGCGAACCGGCGCGGATCTCGGCCTTCGGCATTACATCGGGCTACTTTCGGGTTCTAGGCATCAAGCCGGAGCTGGGGCGTGAATTCGACTCGAACGCCGAAATCGCAGGCAATGGTCAGCAGATCATCTTGAGTGATCGGTTGTGGCGTACGCGCTTTGGCGCGGCTCCAGATATTGTTGGACGCAGCATCACCGTAAATATGCTGCCCTACACAGTGGTGGGAGTGATGCCCGCGGGAACCGATCACCCCGGCAATGATTACCACGCGCTGCCCTACGGCGACAGCGTGGATGCATGGTGGGCATTCACGTTTACCGGGGACCCATCGGATCGCGGCTCACATTACATCGAGGGAATTGGACGTTTGAAAGACGGCGTGAGGCCGGAACAGGCACAAGCCGAGATGAACGGGCTGCAAGCGCAGATTGATCGCGAGCATCATGGGGACGGCGGCTGGAAACTGCTGGTAATTCCCCTTTACCGGGAGATTGTGGGTTCGAATCAGCGCATGCTGCTGGTGCTTTTGGTCGCGGTGGGCATGGTGCTGTTGATTGCATGCGCCAACGCCGCCAATTTGTTGCTTGCGCGTGCGGCGGCGCGACAAAGGGAGGTTGCGGTGCGGTTGGCGCTTGGCGCTCCACGCCGGCGGCTAATTCGCCAGATGCTCACGGAGAGTCTCTTGATTTCGTTGCTGGGCGGCAGCCTGGGCATGGTCCTGGCCGTAGGCGGCGTCAAAGCGCTGGTCTTGCTGCTGCCGGCGGGTTTCCCACGGGTTGCCGAGATTCATGTAAACGCGTTGGTATTCCTGTTTACCCTGCTGGTCTCGGTCTGTACCGGCATTCTGTTTGGATTGGCGCCGGCGCTGCAGGCATCCCGCATTGATCCAAAGCGAGGCCTGTATGAAGGCGGGCGGAGTTCGACGGGCAGCGCGCGACAGCGCAGGCTGCGGAACGGACTGGTGGTGGCCGAGGTCGGCCTTGCCTGTACGTTGCTGATCGGGTCTGGCCTGCTGTTGCGGAGTTTTCTCAACCAGCTCAACCAGGATGCTGGATTTCGCCAGGATCACGTTCTTACCGCCAGCATCTCGCTGCCCATGGCCGAGTACAAGTCGCCCGCCGCAAGGAGGCAGTTTTACCAGCGGCTGATGGACGGTCTCAAAATCGTTCCGGGCGTTCAAAGCGCCGGCGCCGGAAGCGACCTGCCATGGACCGGCTATGACGAGAACACGAGCTTCACGATCGAGGGCAAAAAACCTCTGCCTCATGAGGACATTCACGCCCGCTATCACATGGCCACTCCGGACTATTTCCGCGCGCTCGCCACTCCTCTGGTCCGGGGACGATTCTTCAAAGAGAGCGACGGCCCGGATTCGCAACGAGTAATGATCGTGAACCAGGCCATGGCACGGCGTTATTGGCAGAATGAAGATGTTGTGGGCAAACGGATTTCGACTGAGGACACGCCCACAGAAAAGGACTGGCGAACCGTGATCGGCGTTGTTGCCGATGTGAAAGACACCCCCAGCAGCGCAAGCGCGGAGCCCGCTTTCTGGCTGCCTCATCAGCAAGCGCCGCATCTCGACATGTCTCTGGTGGTTCGCTCGAACTCCGACCCCGCGTTGCTGGCGGATGCGATGCGGGACCAGGTGAAGCGGCTCGATCCTTCGCTGGCAGTGGCGGATGTGCGGTTGATGGACCGGATTGCCGATGTGTCGATTGCGACGCCTCGCTTTGCGTTTTTCCTTGTAGCTCTATTTGCGGGGCTGGCCATTGTTCTTGCCGCGATCGGCACGTTTGGAGTTATCTCGTATTCCGTAAGTCAGCGGATTCCAGAATTCGGCCTGCGCATGGCCCTGGGCGCGCCGCGCCGCGAACTGATGCGCCTTGTTCTTGCACAAGGCGCACGGCTGGCGGTGGGGGGCTCGGCTCTTGGCGTGATTGCGGCTCTTGCTCTGTCTCGAGTTTTGAGGAGCCTTATCTATAACGTGAGCCCGTCCGATCCGCTTACGTTTATCGGCGTCGGCCTGGGGGTCTTCGCGGTTGCACTGCTTGCCTGTTATGTTCCGGCCCGCAGGGCCACCAGGGCAAGCCCGATGACTGCTCTACGGACTGAATGAGTACCGCAGCCTTCGAACGCAATTACGACAGGCTGGCTGCACGCGGCTACTGGCTGGAACCGAACGGTGCACATACTGCAGGAGAAACAGATGAACTCATTGACTCTCTTCCTTAGAAAGTTTTCGTTGCTCTTCAGCCGCAAGCGGTTCCGCAGCGAACTGGACGAGGAGATGGCATTTCACCAGGAGCAGGCGGAGCAGGAATTTTTGGCTGCCGGAATGACTGCGGAGGCAGCGCAATACGCGGCGATGCGCCAGTTCGGGAACGCAACGCGGCTGAAGGAACGCAGCCATGAGGCGGTTGGATTCCGCGCTGAGACGGTGATTCAGGATCTCAGCTTCGCCATACGGCAGTTGCGCAAGAGCCCGGCTTTTGCGGTGACGGCGATTCTGATCCTGGCGCTGGGCATGGGCGTGAGTGTGGCCATCTTCGGCTTTGTGGATGCAGCGCTGCTGCAGCCGCTGCCTTATTCGGATCCTAACCGGTTGATGTCGGTGGACGAAAACAGCGCGGTGTTCCCGCGCTCGAATCTATCCCGCGAAGACTACGAGGACTGGAAGCGGCTCAACAAATCGTTCAGCTCAATTGAGGTCTACACGGGGACTGGCTATCTTTTCCGCAATGCCGATGGAACCGAGCCGGTTCCGGCCGCTCGCGTAAGCGATGGGTTCTTCAGAACTCTGGGTGTGCATCCCATGCTGGGCCGCGATTTTGCATCCGATGAGGACCGTCCAGGAGGCGCGAGAATCGTGATGCTGAGCTACGGCACATGGTTGAAGCGCTTCAGCGGGCGGCGCGACGTAGTGGGCAAGACTGTTTCGCTGACCGGAGACACATACACCGTGGTCGGCGTGCTGCCCCGTGAATTCACGTTTGGTCCGCGGGGCAATGCGGAGTTTTGGGCGCCGCTGCTTGACAAGAGCGGATGCGAGCAACGGCGCAGTTGCCACAATCTGGATGGCATCGCGCGGCTGCGCGACGGAGTGACCCCGGAGGCAGCGCTCGAGGAGATGAAAGCCATTGCAGCCCAGCTGGAGAAGCAATACCCGGGCTCCAACCAGGGCCAGGGCGCAAGCGTTCTTCCGCTGACGGAGCTTCTGGTTGGCGATACCCGACCCATCCTGCTGATGCTTTTATGCGGCGCGGGGCTGCTGCTGCTGATTGCCTGCGTGAATGTGGCCAGCCTGCTGCTGGTGCGTTCTGAGAGCCGTAAACGAGAGATTGCGGTACGTGGAGCGCTGGGCGCAACCAGGGCGCGGCTGACACGGCAGTTCTTTACCGAGGGGCTGTTGCTGGCATTGGTGAGTTGCGCCGGCGGCCTGGGTTGCGCGGCCTGGCTGATGGCGCTGCTCACGCGGCTGGTGCCCAAGGATGTGGCGCCTTTCTTGCCGTTTTTGGGAGGAGTGGGCATCAACACGCATACCGCGGCGTTTGCCGTCGGCGTAGCGATGCTATCGGCTGCGCTGTTCTCGCTCACGCCTATTCTGCGGCTCTCGTTCCTTGAGATTCAAGCCGGCCTTGCGGAGGCAGGCCGTGGCTCGGCGGGCAGGCTGTGGCGACGTTTGGGGGCCAATCTGGTGGTGGTGGAACTGGCTGTGGCCATGGTGCTGCTGGCAGGCGCGGCGCTGTTGGGACAGAGCTTCTATCGGCTGCTGCATGTTGAAAACGGATTTGACACAACACACCTGGCCACCGTGCAGGTGATGGCTCCAGACAGCACGTATAGCAAAGATCCACAGAAGCTGGCTCTCTATCGCGAGATTGAACGGCGCGTTGGCAGCCTGCCGGGTGTGCAATCTGTGGGCCTGACCACCACTCTTCCGGTGCAGTGCAACTGCAATACGGATTGGATTCGGTTTGTCGGCAAGCCGTTCCACGGAGAACACAACGAGGTGAACGAAAGAGATGTGAGCCCCGGCTACCTGGCCACGTTGAAAGCCAGGCTGGTGCGTGGGCGAGTGTTTACCGAGGACGACGACAAGAGCAAGCCGCAGGTAATTTTGATCAATGAAACGCTGGCGCGCAAGTACTATCCCGGGGAAGACCCCATCGGCAAGAAAATAGGCAATGGCTCCCTGGAGCCAGCCTCGATCAGGGAAATTGTTGGCGTGATTGCGGACGTGCGCGAAGGCGCTCTGGATGGCGAGGCGTGGCCGGCGGAATATCAGGCGCTGAATCAGCAGATGGATACGGGTTTTGCGGTTGCGGTGCGCACCGCACAGGACGAGAAGACGGTGCTGCCGGTGCTGGTGAGCACTCTGCGCCAGATCGATCCGAACCTGGGCGTGTACGGCGAGATCACCATGACCGACCAGATTGACGCCTCGCAGACGGCGCTGCTTCACCGCTTCTCAACATGGCTGGTGGGCGGATTCGCGGCCATGGCGATGGTGTTGGGGGTGGTGGGGCTGTATGGCGTGGTTGCGTATTCAGTCAGCCAGCGGACGCGGGAGATCGGGGTGCGCATGGCTCTTGGAGCACAGCGCAGCTCGGTCTACCGCCTTGTACTGAGCGAAGCGGGGCGGTTGATTGCGATGGGGTGCGTCCTGGGGTTGGCAGGAGCGGCCGGCGCAGCCATGTTGATGCGCAAAGTCCTTTTTGGAGTGAATGCGTGGGACGCACGGACGCTGCTTGGGGTGTCCGTGGTTTTGGCCGCGTGTGCCATGCTGGCAAGCTACTTCCCGGCGCGGCGGGCGGCTTCAGTGAATCCCACCGATGCGCTGCGGGCGGAGTAGGGTTGCTCAGCAGCCTTTTTTGCAGCGGGCCATGATGGCGGCGTGCAGGCGGTCGCGCAGTCCGGCGGGCAGGTCGTAGATTTCGTGCGAACGGTAAATCTCGATCGTCTTGCGCGTGGTGTTGAAGATGATTTCGCAGTGGCCGCATTTGCCCAGGTGCGTTTGCAACTCGGTCCGCGTTTCAGGGGATACCGAGTCGTCAATAAGGTCGTCGAGTAAGGCGAGAAATTCTTTACACTTCACCTCTCAACCCCCTTCTTCCTGTGAAAGTAACGGCTCAGCCGCTCGCGAAGCTGCAACCGTGCGCGCAAGAGCCGCGATTTTACGGCAGGAATGCTCAAGCCCAGCGTCTCTGCCGTCTCTTCGGTCGAGAGACCTTCCACGTCGCGCAGCACAAACACGATTCGAAATCCCTGCGGCAGCCCCTGGATGGTCTTGCGCAAAATCTCTGCCAGTTCCGCCTGGTTGTAGTTCTGCTCCGGGTCGGGCGCCCAGTCGGCTAGGTCGCGCGGCACACTGCCTTCGTCGGTCTCGATGTCCTCGTCGATCGACACCATTTTGCCGGTGCGCCTCTTGCGCAGCCGCATCAAGCTTTCGTTTACCGCAATCCGTACCAGCCACGTGTAGAATTTCGAGTTCCCCTGAAACTGCTCAAGCTTCTCGTACGCCTTCAGGAACGCGTCCTGCATGACGTCCTCTGCATCTTCCCGATTCTGGGTGATGTGCTGGGCGATACGAAAGATCTGGCGCTCGTACTTGCGCACCAGGGTGTCGTAGGCCGAGACATCTCCGCCGCGTACCCTTTCTACCAGGGCTACGTCGGGATGCGGCTCGAGTTCTCCTGCAATCGATTGGATGGTTGACATCGGCGTTGGTTGCGGAAATCCTTTGCTCCGCGGGGACAGGCTCAATATTCTTAACGGTTAAGTGTAACGGACGGACGGGCAGGGGACCAAGCGAGCGTCCCATCGGCGTGACCAGGGCGTTCGGATTGAGTGCGTTCTGCACCTTTTAGGCAATGGGGCACGGTGTCGAGAAACTGATCGGCAGGAGGAGCCTGGACTCGATTCGGTAACGGCAGGGATTCCCATTGTCTTGAGGCAATGCCAACGGCGGCCGTTACAGCTTAAAGTGGAGATATGCACGTTGCACCCTCTCCATTCCGCGATTCATTGACAACACGGCGCCTTGCGTTGGCGATTGCGTTGTTGATGGTTGTGACGCCGATGGGCGCTCATACTGCCAGTAGCTCGACGCCGCACCATCGAACCTCTGCTTCCTCCAAGACCCGCAGAACAGTAGCCGCGGCCAAGCCCCACAAGCCGAGCGCCAAGGCGAAAACTGCCAAGAAGGGCAAGAAGCCGGTGGGAAGCGCCGCTCGCGCCGCCCGGGCGGCGCGCCTTGCGCTGCTCAAGCGGGCCTTTGTGGCCTCATCAGAGCTGCGCCCCATGGCTCAGCAACTGGCCACGATGCGTACTCCGGCTGCCTACTCGGGCGTGTCGGCGTACGCTCGCCGGCACACAGGAGCGGCGTCAGCTGCGGCTTACCTTGCGGTTGGCCATGCCTACCTGCTGGACAAGCGCTACGCCGACGCTGAGGTCAACCTGCGCCTGGCCCAGCAAGCGGGCGACGAACTGGCCGATTACGCAGACTACCTGGGAGCCAAGGCCAACCACGAGGCGGGAAACGAGAGCGCAGCCGAAGCGCTGCTACACGGTTTTGCCGCACGCTATCCAGACAGCATTTTCAACTCCGATGTTCCGGAGTTCGAAGCTAACGTATTTATGGCCATGGTGAACCCATCTGGAGCACAGCGGGTCTTGGCTGCCGCTGCCGGTTTGTCAGGGGCCAACCGGCCTGCTTTCGAACTTGTGCAGGGCCAGGCTGCGGCCGCTCTCGGGCAGACGCAGGAGGCAGAACGCATCTTCAAAAACCTGCTGTTAGGCCACCCATTGAGCGGGGAAGCGGAGATTGCCCGCGCAAAGTTGACGGCTATGGGCGCCGAAACCAGCCTGACCATGGCAGAGCTTCGCAGCTTGGGCGACGCTTACTACAATGGCGGCCGTTACCAGGAGGCCAGCGAGCAGTACCATGCCCTGGCTCGCAATGCCGGGCTGGATTCCGCGACCCGGAACGGTTTTGCGATTGCCGCAGCCGCCTGCGACCTGAAGCTGAAGCGGCTTACTCCGGCCCAGGTGCAGGGCCTGGCCGATACACGGGACGAGAACGGAGCGCGCCGTCTTTATTTGCTGATGGAACTGGCCCGGAACCGAAACGACTTTGAGGATCAGCAGCGCATCGTTGGCCTGATGGAATCGAACTTTCCGCAAAGCCCGTGGCTGGCGGAAGCGCTGTTCTCCAGCGGCAACATGTATCTGCTGCGCAAGGAATATGCCTCGGCGGTGGTGTATTACAGCTACCTGGCTTCGCATTTCCCGTCGAGCACTCATGCGGCAGCCGCCCATTGGCGCGCCGGGTGGCTCAGTTACCGGCAAGGACTCTACGCCGATGCGGCCCGCCTCTTCGACGAGCAGATTCGTCTCTATCCCCTTGAGAAAGAGACAGTGTCTGCGATCTATTGGCGCGGTCGCCTCTACGAATCGATGGACCACCGGGGCGATCTGGCAGCGGCCAATTACCGGGTAATCGTCCGCGCCTACCAGCACTACTTCTATGCGCAAATGGCTCGCCAGCGGCTGGCGGCATTGGGCAACGTCCAGCCGGCACGGGCGCCGCAGTTGGACCGCTTCCAGCCTCAGCCTGTGCCAACCCTGAATGAGAGCTTTCCTGCTGACAGTCCACATCTGGCCAAGGCCCGCCTCGTGGCCAATGCCGGCTTAAACGAGTACGTCGCCCAGGAGATTGCAGCCGATCCTGATTCTTCGTCCTGGAGCGCCCTGGCCGAGGCGCAGATCTACGCGTCCTATGGGGAGACTTTTCGTGCCATGCGCGCGCTCAAGAGAGCCTTGCCTTCCGCCAGCACGGCGTCAATCCAATCCATTCCGCTGCCTTACTGGCGCATCCTGTTTCCTGAGCCGTGGTGGGAAACGATCAAGGCCGAGTCGGAAAGGAACAATCTCGACCCCTACCTTGTCGCCTCGCTCATTCGGCAGGAGTCCGAGTTCAACCCGAATGCGATTTCTCATGCGAATGCATACGGCCTGATGCAGTTGATACCCGCGGCCGGCAAGGCGATGGCCCGCGAAGAAGGTACCACTCATTTTGAGACCTTCCAACTACTGGATCCGGCAACGAATATTCGACTGGGAACCCGTTATCTTCGCCACACGCTGGACAAGTTCGGCGGAGTTACCGAGTACGCGCTGGCCGCCTACAATGCCGGAGACGAGCGCGTTCTGGACTGGGAGGCAGCCGGACCCTACCAGGGCATTGACGAGTTCGTCGAGTCCATTCCATTTACTGAGACCCGCGACTATGTTCAGGCAATTCTGCGCAACAAGGAGACGTACAGGGCAATTGACGTCTTCGCCGGATCACATGCGATGGTGGGGACGCCGGCGACACAATGAATTGCTTTGTGTCGCGATTCGGTCCGAGGAACCTCCACAAGTAACCTCCACCACAGTCGATTCCGTTTGACTTATTCGCGCGTCCAAGACAACACTGTTCTCAACCCCGGGAGCGGTAATTGCCTCCGGGGCGCCATTCGCAGCCTGCTGTTGTTGTAAAACGGAGCCGGCCGTATCTCGGCATCGTCTCCGTCACCTCAACTGAATCGGAGGGCACGATGTCAGCCGACTTGCAGTTTCTGGAAGAATGGATCCCCGAAAGAATGGACCCCGGCACGGTTTTCGTCCTGGAAAACCAGTCTCACTTGGGTCATGCCCAAAACCCATTCGTTGCGGTGATGTCCTGTCCGCGTTGCGGCACCATGGGACTCATCACCCGCCGCCAACTCGTCGCTGGCGAAACGATGATTTGCGGGGGAGAAGTTTGCTCGGCGGAGTATCGCCTGGAAGGCGAAACCATCAACTTCCGCAAAGCGCAATAAGGGTAGAGCCGAGCTCTTTTGCGAGGTTGCGCGTTCAGTTGCCGGTCTCGAAAAGAACCGTGATTAAGCTGCGGAATGGGTATTTTTGCGCTGCTGGGGACAGTGAAGATCTTCGCCAATTCTCGATTTACATGTGACGGGCGAACGTGCTCGGTTACCATAAATCGAGAAGCCAATCGAAATTGCCCGGATGGCGAAATTGGCAGACGCAGCGGACTTAAAATCCGCAGATCGCAAGATCGTGGGGGTTCAAGTCCCCCTCCGGGCACCAACAAAATCAATAACTTAAGAAATAATACCGAACATCACCGAGGTGCATCTTGATTCTGGTGATACTTATGGGGATACTTTGTACCGGATGATTCCTGGAGAAGAAAGTGCCCGAAAAGAACTGCCTCGAGTGCCCGGTGTTTGGGAAAAGGTCGCTGGAAGCGGCGTGTGGTGGATTCGGTATAGGGTCGACGGAAAGCTCAAGCGAGAGAAGGTCGGGAAGCGCGGCGATGCGATAGCGCTCTACCAGTTGCGCAAGTCCACCGTCCGTGCCGGCGCCAAGTTGCCAAGCAACATGCGCAATGCTGGCGTGAAGTTCAAGGACTTGGCAGACGCCATTCTCATTTATAGCGCAGCACACCACCGTGACACGCGAACTATCAAGAATCGGCTTATGAAGCTCCGCGTCGACTTTGATGAACGCAAGGCCGACTGCGTAAAGCCACAAGAGATCGATGCGTGGCTGACAGCCGACACCAAAACCGCGGCCACCTCGAACAGATATCGGGCGCTGTTCAGCCTCATTTGCCGCGAGGCGTTGCGCAATGAGAAAGTGACCGGCAATCCTGCCAGACTGGTAAGACAACGTCATGAGAACAACGCCGTCATTGCCGCATTGGCCATTCAATGCTTTCGCCAGCGCCAGTCGGTACGGCTAGACCCGGCGCCGTCGGAGTGGGCTCGCCTCCGGTGTTTCCCTGTAGGCTAGTCGTTGGTGATTCTGTGGGCGATTTGACTCTCTCGCTGTGTCGCTGCCTTTTGCCCATTCGGCCAATTTGCGACAGTGTAGAACATGACTCGGATTATGTCTGTGAAATTTTCGATTGGTTAGGAATGCCATATATAAAGAGTCGAGGGCGGATCTCGAACTCAGATTACTGCCGGAAACCCTGCCTAATCCGAGCCATGTGTTTCGAAGGTGGTTGTAAGTTCACCAGACCGTTTTGCCTGGTCGCGTTGCAACTGGACGAGTTTCATCGTCTGGTGTCGAATCCCGTTGGGAGCCTTTTGTCACGCACAGGCAGGCCTTTCCAGGCGACCCCCTATGATCGCAGCCCGCGTCTGTGCGTATCCACTCCTCGCAGGTTTCCATGGTTTTGGAGGCCCATCGATACCCCCAAGCGAGACTGGCGTGTACTTCAGTGCGTCTCTCTGAATGCTGCGCGTAGGATTACACTGGGGTCCAAGAGCTAAACGACATCCTTGACGCCTGACGAGAAAGCTCGCGAGACCATCGACGGCATGCTTGTCGCCGCTGGATGGCTCATCCAGAACAGGGCCGACGCTAACATCGACGCCGGCCGCGGCGTTGCCATCCGCGAATTCTCCCTCGGTCACGGGTTTGGCGAGGCCGACTATCTTCTTTTCGCTGACGGCCAAGCCGTCGGCGTCATCGAGGCAAAGAAGGAGGGGACCACCCTCGTCGGGGTTGAGATCCAGACCAAGAAGTACAGCGAGGGCATCCCGGCAGCCCTCCCGGCCCCACGCCGCCCACTTCCGTTCCTTTATCAGTCCACCGGCATTGAGACTCGCTTCACCAACCTCCTTGAGCCCAACGCCACCAGCCGCAATGTCTTCAGCTTCCATCGGCCAGAGACGCTCTCCGAGTGGCTGCGGGGCGAACTCACCACCCCCGGCAGCACCTCCAAGACCCGCCTGGCCTCCATGCCTCCGCTCATCCGCTTCGGCCTGCGCCCCGCGCAGATCGCTGCAATCGAGGCTCTCGAAGACTCGCTGCGCAACGGCCGCCGCCGCTCCCTTATCCAAATGTCCACCGGCGCCGGCAAGACTTACACCGCATGCAACGCCCTCTACCGCCTCATCAAGTTCACCGGTGCCCGCCGCGTCCTCTTCCTGGTCGATCGCGGCAATCTTGGGCGACAGACTCTCAAGGAGTTCCAGGCCTTCCGCACACCCGACGACGGCCGCATCTTCACCGAGCTTTACAACGTGCAGCACCTGCAATCCAGCCGCATCGATCCGGTGGCCAAGGTCTGCATCTCCACCATCCAGCGGCTCTACTCCATGCTCAAGGGCCAAGAGCTCGACTCCGAGCTCGATGAGCTCTCCGGCTCGTCGCTTGAAATGCTCCAGCGCCCACCCGAGCCAATCGCGTACAACGCAGCCATCCCCATCGAGACTTTCGATCTCATCGTCACCGACGAATGTCACCGCTCCATCTACAATCTCTGGCGCCAGGTATTGGAATACTTTGACGCCTCGCTCATCGGCCTCACGGCCACGCCCTCCAAGCAGACACTCGGCTTCTTCCACCAGAACCTCATCATGGAGTACCCCTTCGAGCGCGCCGTCGCCGACGGCGTCAACGTCGATTTCGACCTCTACACCATCCGCACGCTCATCTCCGAGTACGGCAGCGTCATCAACGCCGGCTTTCAGGTGGACTACCGCGACCGCCAGACGCGCCAGGTGCGCTGGGAGCTGGCCGACCAGGACATCCCCTACGACGCCGATGAGCTTGACCGCCGCGTCGTCTCGCCCAGCCAGATTCGCACCATCGTGCGCGCCTTCCGCGACCGGCTTTTCACTGACATTTTCCCCGGCCGGACAGAAGTACCCAAAACCCTCACCTTCGCCAAAGACGACAGCCACGCCGACGACATCGTCAAAATCCTCCGCGAGGAGTTTGGACGCGGCAACGACTTCGCCCAGAAAATCACCTACCGCACCGGCTCCGCCAAGGTCCGCACCAAAAAGACTGACAAAGACGGCAACGAGTACGAAGTGGACGAGTGGAAGTCCTCCGGCATCACGCCCGAGCAGTGGCTCCTGTCACCGAGGTCAAAAAGATGTGTGCTCGGTGCGCTGGATGATTTCCTCCTGCAACGCCGGGGAGAGATCGCAGAAGTAGTCGCTGTAGCCTGCCACCCGGACGATGAGGTCGCGGTAATGGTCCGGCTGGGCCTGTGCCTCCCTCAGTTTGGCCGCATTCACAATGTTGAACTGCATGTGGTGACCGTCGAGCTTGAAATAGGAGCGCACCAGGCTGTGGAGATTGTCGATTCCGGCTTCACCCTCAACCAGGCTGGGCGAGAACTTCATGTTCAGCAGGGTCCCGCCGGCCTTCACATGGTCCATCTTGGCGGCTGACTTGAGTACAGCGGTCGGACCCTGCCGGTCAGCGCCCTGGACAGGACTGATGCCCTCTGAGAGCGGCTGGCCGCGGTGGCGGCCATCGGGAGAGGCGAGGCAGACCTCACCGAAGTAGACATGGCAGGTGGTGGGCAGCATCTCCAGGCGGTAGGCGCCTCCCTTGGTGTTAGGGCGGCCGTCGATGGCCGCGAACAGCATCTGAAATGTGCGCGTCATGATCTCATCGGCAAAGTCGTCGTCGTTGCCATACTTGTGGGTCTTGTTCACCAACCGCTGACGCAGGGTCTCCATGCCGTCGAAGTCGCTGTCGAGTATTCGGACGAACTCGGGCAGGGCCAACTCGTTCCTGTCGAAAGCCAGTTCTCTGAGCGCTGACAGGCTGTCCGTGATGCTGCCGATGCCCACGGCCTGGATGAAGGTGTTGTTATAGCGCGCTCCGCCTGCGTTGTAGTCTTTCCCTCGAGCGATGCAGTCATCGGTGATGACAGACAGGAACGTGTGAGGCATGCGGGTAGCGTATAGGCGTTCGATCAGTTGATTGCCGCGGACCTTGATATCCAGAATGTAGTGCACCTGCGTTTGAAACGCGGCGAAGAGGTCGTCAAAGCTGCGGAAGTCCGCGGGGGATTCAGTGCGGGCGCCGATTTGTTTGCCGGTGCATGGGTCGATTCCCTGGTGCAGGGCCAGTTCCAGCATTTTGACCAGGTTGAAGTATCCGGTAAGAATGTAAGCTTCCTTGCCAAAGGCACCCACTTCCACGCACCCGGAGCAGCCGCCTTCCCGAGCATCTTCCAGGGTCTTGCCCTGGCGCAACTGTTCCGCCACTACCGCGTCTGCGTTGAAGATGGACGGAAAACCGTAGCCCTTGCGAATGACCCGCAGTGCGTGTTTCAGGACGTTGTCCGGGGTCCTTCGCGAGATCTGCATGTTGCTGCTAGGCTGCAGCAGGTGCATCTCGTCGATGATTTCCAGGAGCAGATGGGTGAGATCGTTAGAGGCGTCCGAGCCGTCCCTGGCCAAGCCGGCCAGGTTGATATTGGCAAAATCAGTCTGGGTTCCGCTCTCTGCCGCGGTCACTCCCTGCTTGGCTGGCGCGGTGTGGTTGTTGAACTTGATGAATGAGCACTCCAGCAGTTCCTTGGCCTGTTCACGGGTCATGCTGCCGTCGGCCAGCTCCTTTTGGTAGAAGGGCCATAGATGCTGGTCCAGATGGCCGGGGCTGAAGGCATCCCAGCCGTTCAATTCAGTGATGACGGCGAGATGGCAAAACCAGTAGTACTGCAGCGCTTCCTGAAAAGTGGAAGGCGCATGGGCCGGGACGCGGCGGCAGACTTGGGCGATTTTGAGCAGTTCCTGGCGGCGGATCGGGCCGGCAGATATCGCTTCAAGCTCCGCCAGTTCGGCGTAACGTTGAGCCCAACGGATGATGGCGTTGCAGGAGAGAGCCATGCCTCGCAATTCCTCGCGCTTGTCCAGCGCCTCGGGGTCGAGCTCGAAATCGAGCGCGGCGATAGCCGCGGATATCTCCGCTTTGAATTCAATCATGCCCTTGCGATAGAGCTTGCCGTCAGCCACCGTGTGGCCCGGAGCGCGCTGCTCCATGAACTCAGTGAAGCAGCCGGCTTCATAGGCGTCGATCCACTCCTGGGGCAGCTCGGAGAACATCTGGTCGCGCATGGAGCGGCCCTTCCAGTAGGGGATGATCTCCCGCTCAAAGAGCTCGATCACCGGCGGCGCCACGCTGTACCGGGTCAGCGGCCGAGAGTCGAGAATGCGCAGGTCTTCTGCGCTGTGGCAGGTAAGCTCGGGGAAGGTCGGCACGGCTTTGGGCTTGGGACCGCGCTCGCCAACGATCAATTCCCCCTCGCCCAGCCAGAGTTCCTTTTCTTCGACAATCGCGCAGAAGCACATGCCGCGCATCACGGGCGTGCTGTGCATCCCGAGGTTCTTCCGGTAAAAGCGGGTAACGATCTCCGCCCTCTCGCCGGTGATGGAGGGCATTGCCGCCAGGCTTTGCTGGCGGAGCAGCTCAGTGCGTTCGCTCATGGGCGGTCTCCGATGTGGGTCAAAAGGCCCCTGAAGCGAAAGATCTCCGCCAGGGTTTCGAGTCGTTGCTGGCTGGGGGCTTCGAGCCCTGCCAGCGTGTAGGTGGTTCCCATGCGGGCGAACTTGGGTTCGCCGATACGGTGATAAGGGAGCAGGTCCACCCGGCGAACTGCCGCCAAAGAGGATATGAAGCTGGCCGTTGCTGCCATGTTGGCATCATCGTCATTGATGCCTGGAATTACCGGCACCCTGATCCAGATTTCGGTGCGCATCCGGGAAAGGGCTTTCAGGTTGTCGAGGATGATCCGGTTGGATCTGCCGGTGGCCGCCTCGTGGCGGGCCTCATCCATCAGCTTCAGGTCATAAAGCACCAACAACGCACTTTGCGCCGCCTGATTGAGGTCTTCCCATGGAGCATAGCCGCAGGTGTCGACCGCCGTATGCACGCCTTCAGAGCGCAGGCGCTCCAGGGTTTCTATGAGGAAAGGCGCTTGCAGAAGCGGCTCTCCGCCGGAAAAGGTCACGCCCCCGCCGGACTCATCGAAGAAGATCCGGTCCCCAAGCAACTGCCGGACGAGGGCGGACGGCTCCATTTCCTGACCTGCCTTCTGCAAAGCACCGGTTGGGCAGGCGTCCAAGTCTTCGTCGGTAAGGACACGGGTTTCGCGCCCCGCCCGTTCTTCTTCGCTGCAACGACCACAAGCCATGCAGCGGGTTTCCATGCGCAGGAACTCCGGATGGGGCATCCGGCTTTCGGGGTTATGGCACCAGCGACAGTAGAGCGGGCACCCCTTCATGAAGACCGTGCTGCGGAGCCCCGGGCCATCCTGGAGGGAGAACCGCTGGATGTTGAAGATCAACCCCGGGTTCACTCCGACTCTTTCTTGTGCCAGGATTCCCACTTCCTCTGCCTTTGTCAGACCCCGCCTCTTCTCAGCGAGCCCTACGCTTGGAGCTTACCTCTCGAACACGGGAATCGCAAACTCGGAGGCCACCGTTATGTTGCCCGGGCGCTCCACGATTTGCCGGAGGTGCTGTCCTAATCCAACCGGGAGTTCCCCCGGCTTTGCCGGGGTGGCAGTAGCAGTTTGACATTTTCGGGAGTCCATCCAAGAAACTCCAAGAGGTGAGCCGCCAAGCACACATCAAGGAGAATCTGGATGGACAAGTATGAAAGCTTAAGCCACTCGAAATGGGAGTGCAAGTACCACGTTGTTTTCATCCCTAAGTGCCGAAGGAAGGTGTTGTACAAGAGCCTTCGGCAGCATTTGGGCGAAGTGTTCAAGCAACTAGCCGAGCAGCGAGAGAGCCGGATCGAACAAGGGCATCTTCAAGCAGATCATGTGCACATGATGATTTCGATATCGCCCAAATACGCGGTGTCGCAAGTGGTGGGTTACATCAAGGGCAAAAGCGCGATCCACTTGGCTCGCGTGTACGGAGAACGGAAACAGAATTACGCTGCTCAGAGCTTTTGGGCGCGAGGATACTTCGTGTCGACAGTAGGGCGCGATGAAGCCACGATTCGGGAGTACATACGCAACCAGGAGAAGGAAGACGACCGCCTGGACCAGTTGAACCTGTGGAAGTGACCGGCCACCGAAAAGGTGGCGCAACTCAGTCGGGGCCGCGTTAGCGTCCCCGCTCAAGCCGCTT
>CAIWFH010000081.1 GCA_903911925.1 uncultured Acidobacteriaceae bacterium | reverse complement strand
GGCAACCCCATTCAGCGCGCCATTACTCGCATTCTTTGGGACCCCATCCAGGCGGAAAAGGGCGGCTACAAGCACTTCATGCTCAAGGAAATCTGGGAGCAGCCGCGCGCCATTCGAGACACCACACTGGGCCGCGTGTCCTTGGATTCGGGCAAGGTCTTCCTCGGCGAAATGAAGATCGCCGACGACGAACTGGCTGGCGCCAGCAGCATCAACATCGCTGCCTGCGGCACCAGTTGGCACGCCGCCACCGCCGGCAAATACATGATCGAGCGTCTCGCCCGCCTCCCCGTGGATGTTGACTACGCCAGCGAATACCGCTATCGCAACCCCATTCCCGACCGCAACGCGCTGGGCCTGCTCATTACTCAATCCGGCGAGACGGCAGACACGCTGGCCGCGCAGCGCGAAATGATCGCCCTGGGCTCAAAGACCGTGGCCATCTGCAACGTGGTTGACGCCATGGTGGCCCGCGAAGCCCACGGCGCTATCTACACGCACGCCGGCCCCGAAATTGGCGTGGCATCGACCAAGGCCTTCACCGCGCAACTCACCGCGCTCTTCCTGCTCGCGCTCAAACTGGGCCAACTCCGCGGCCGCATCGATAAAGAGCAGTCGGTAATGCTCATCGAGGAGTTGAGCCGCATCCCAGCCAAGATCGAAGAGGTGCTGCGCTCCCGTTCCGCCCAATGCGAGCAGTTGGCGGCCAGTTTCTCCACTTCGCGCGACTTTCTCTACCTGGGCCGCGGCATCCACTTCCCCATCGCCCTTGAAGGCGCGCTGAAGCTCAAGGAAATTTCTTACATCCACGCCGAGGGCTACCCCGCCGGCGAAATGAAGCACGGCCCCAATGCGCTCATCGATGAAACTCTGCCGGTGGTTGTGTTGGTAACCCGCGACGAGCACGACCCTGCCTCAAAGCTGCGCTACGAAAAGACCCTCTCCAACATTCAGGAAGTCACCGCCCGCAGCGGGCGAGTGATCGCCGTAGCCACCGAGGGCGACACAACCATTGGAACGCTGGTGGAACACGTCATCCACATTCCCCCAGTGATCGAATTGCTCTCGCCACTTATTGAAATCGTCCCGCTGCAACTGCTGGCTTATTACATCGCCGTCCGCCGCGGATGCGACGTCGACCAGCCGAGGAACCTCGCCAAATCCGTCACGGTGGAATAGACTTTCTCGCGGTGCAGTTGGAGCGTATTCCAGAGACCTGCTTTGTGTCAGGGCACGACTTCAGTCGTGCCGATGAGACGTGAGCAAGGCGCTGGGCTTTAGCCCCTGAGGCAAATGATCATTTTGCTGATGACATTTCCTCGGCGGCTAAAGCCGCGGTCTTTGTTTGTTGATCTACGGCACGGCTAAAGCCGTACCGTTTCAAACCTGCGCATCCACCCGCGCATGAGTTGCTCACAGGAGCTATTTCGCATGTCCACCAAGACCATCTTCGAACCATTCCGTATCAAGAGTGTCGAACCCATCCGCTGGACAACCCGCGCCCAGCGCGAAGACCTGCTGCGCGCCGCGCACTACAATTTATTCCTGCTTCCGGCAGGCGACGTGCTCATTGACCTGCTCACCGATTCCGGCACCGGCGCCATGTCGACCCATCAGTGGGCCGCGATCATGGAGGGCGACGAGAGCTACGCAGGCAGCCCGAGTTTCGACCGCTTCAAGAAGTCCGTGCAAAATATCTTTGGCTTCGCGCACGTCATCCCCACCCACCAGGGCCGCGCCGCCGAGCGAATCCTCTTCAGCGTCATGTGCAAGCCCGGCGATGTGGTGCCCAACAACACCCACTTTGACACCACCCGCGCCAACGTCGAGTCGGCCGGAGCCGAAGCCGTTGATCTGCCTCTGCCTGAGGCGCGCCTGCCTGAAACGCAGCTGCCCTTCAAGGGCAACATGGATGTCGCGGGGCTGGAGGCGCTCATCGCGCGCGTCGGACGCGAGCGCATTCCGCTGGTGATGCTGACGGTGACCAACAACTCCGGCGGCGGACAGCCCGTGTCCATGGAGAATGCGCGCGCCGTCTCCGCCCTCTGCCACAAGCACGGGATTCCGCTGTACATCGACGCCTGCCGCTTTGCCGAGAACGCGTACTTTATCAAGCTGCGCGAACCGGGCTACGCCGACAAGTCGCCCAAACAGATCGCACAGGAGATGTTCTCACTGGCCGACGGCTGCACCATGTCTGCCAAAAAAGACGGCATGGCCAACATCGGCGGCTTTCTCTGCACCAACAACGACATTCTCGCCCGCCAGGAAAAAGACCTGCTGATTCTCACCGAGGGCTATCCGACATACGGCGGCCTCGCAGGGCGCGACCTTGAAGCCATCGCGGTCGGCGTGCAGGAGTCGCTGGAAGAAGACTACCTGCGCTACCGCATCGCCTCCACGGCCTACCTGGGCGACCACATCGCCGAGCACGGCGTGCCCATTGTGCAGCCCCCGGGCGGCCACGCCATCTATATTGACGCCAAGGCCTTTCTGCCCCACATTCCGCAGCAGCAGTTTCCCGGCGTCGCGCTGGCAGCCGAGTTATATCTTGAAGGCGGCATCCGCTCGGTTGAAATCGGCAGTCTGATGTTTGCCGCGGCGGCGCGCATGGAGTTGGTGCGTCTCGCCATCCCCCGCCGCACCTACACCCAGAGCCACATTGATTACGTGGTCGAGATCATCCTGAAAGTATGGCAGCGCCGCGCCCTGATCAAAGGCCTGCGTCTCACGTATGAAGCTCCATTCCTTCGGCATTTCACGGCGCACTTGGAGCCCGTTGACTGAAGAATCAGATTTCAAAGACGAGGACCCCTGAATATGCGTACGATCAGGACCATCTTGCTCAGCGAATTTTTACTTGGCTCTGCTTGTTTTCTTGCGTGCGCGAGCGGATCCTCCCCACTTTTCGACAAACCCTTGCATGAAACGCATACGACGCTGCCGAGCGATCCAGACAACCCTCAGTCCAAGCCGGTTTTATCCTGTTTCTATTACCCCGACTTCATGGTCAAACAGGTCGATATTGGGGAACAAGGAGCAGAAGAGATTTCAATTCTTCATCGGGCGAAGGATCGTGGGGAGCCGCAATGTCTTCGTGCCAACATCAAAGATGAGATCGTGGTCGATTCCAGGGTGTGGAGCGGCTATTTCGAAGGTGTGAAGGGGAACTTGGTGTTTCTTCGTGCCGATGACGGCTTTTTTTCGCGGAATGAGCTTCGGCGTCTTTAGCGCTTCAGACGGCAGCAAGATATTTGAGGATGCCGAGAAACTATGTAGAGGCGCAATTGCATTCACCGCCATGGAGACGTTGAATGATTCGAAAGAAGAGGCTGACTCTGCCATCATGTTGCGCTACCAAAGGTTGTAGGTAGCGACGTGTTCCTTGCGAGTCGATGGGAAAAGCTGCTGGAGCACTATTAGACAAATCACCGGCCTGACGGAAGCTGCGCCTCCAAATTGTACGGCAGCGTACGAAGAGGAGAAGAAGAAGTTCCCAGATTACGCCAAAGAATCGGACTCCGACCCGAGCGTCGTCGCATACGAAGTGGAAGTTGTGTTGAATCGAAGGAATTCCGTTGTACGGGTGGCGCCCATTTCGAAGGTAACGGAGTGCTATCCCGGAGATAACTAGAATATGCATTTTGCCTTTGGAGCATTTTTTTGAAGCGTGATACGCTTAGTGAAACGCTTTCCTGACGGAGGCAAAATGGCCGAGACCACTGTCACAATTCGAGTCGATCCCGCCCTGAAAGCGGCCTTTTCCCTGGCAGCCGAAACACGCAACCGCACTGAGGAAGATCTGCTCCGCGAGTTCATGCAGGACTATATCGAAACCCAACGAACCGATAGCGAATATGAGCAGTGGTTTCGTCGACAGGTACAGGTCGGCATCGATGAAGCGGACGCTGGAGTTGTGATTCCGGCCGAAGAGGTCGAGGCTGAGTTTGCTGCCCGCCGTACGGCTGCGTTGAGGAAGTTGCCCAGGTCAGCTTGATGAATCTGGTTTGGACCCGGTCTGCAAGAGAAGACCGCCGCGAAATCTTCGACTTTATCGATGCCGACAGCTCAAGCGCAGCCTGCAAAATGGATTCTCTATTCAGCGAAAAGGCAGCGCTTCTGACAAGTTTTCCAGAGATGGGCCGCTCAGGAAGAGTCTCGGGCACACGGGAATTTCTCGTCCACCGGCACTATTTTCTCATCTACAGAATTCGCGAGAAAACGGTCGAGATTCTCAGAGTCTTGCACACGTCCAAACAGTGGCCTCAAAGCCCCCCGACATCGCGATAACCCCGGCCTTCTTACGCCCTCCCCGCAAACTCCCCAGTCTCCGTATAAACCCTTACCTTTTCGCCCTCTTGAATGTAGAGCGGAGCCTTGATCTCAAGCCCAGTCTCAAGCCGCGCCAGCTTGGTCACGTTGCCGCTGGTGTCGCCGCGGGCGCCGGGTTCGGTATAGGTAACTGTCAACTCGACCTGTCCGGGCAACTGCAACCCGATCGGATTGCCGTTGAACTTGTGCAACTGGATGATGGCGCCTTCGACCAGATAGTCCAGTGCGTTGCCCACCATTTCCCCGGTAAGGTTGAGCGTATCGAAGGTCTCCTGGTCGAGGAAGTATGAGCCGCCGCCGTCGCTGTAAAGATACGAAGCCTCAACCATCTCCAGGTCCGGTTCCTTGAAGCGCTCGCCGGCCTTGAATGTCTTGTCAAAGACGGCCCGGGTGAGCAGGTTGCGCATTTTGAGCCGCACCAGGGTCTGGCCGCCGCGCGCTGTGGGGGTTGAGACCTCAGCCTCCAGGCAATAATACGGTGTGTTTTCAAACTCGAAGTACATCTTGCGCTTTACGGTAATTGCTTCAAGCAGTGCGGCCATGGATTCCTCTATCAGTCTGTTTGACCAGGATTTTGCCCCAGTCTCCCCATCAATTATAGGGGCCTTCGTCCATCTGGAAGTTGACATGCCGGCTTCTGCCCCATCGACCCCAGGCTTTCGAGTCTCCCATCGCAATCACCCAGATTTTCCGCCGCTCTTTGCGTTCCTCGCTTGCAAGTTGAACCCTTCAATGGAGATACTGCCCATAGCCCGGTATTTGGGCATCATCTCTTCCCCAGCGAGAAAAGCCTTGGCCCGTGAACTCTATACCGCACGCCTTGAACAAAAAGACCTCATCTCGGAATCGGCGCAGTGCTACCACTTCGGTTTCGTCCTCGACGAGTTGGATCACTTTCACTTCTCCCCCGGCCAGTTTGTCTCTGCCGTCGCTGAAGACGCCAGTGGCAAGCAGCAGACCCGCGCCTACTCCATAGCCTCGGCTGAAAACGGCAAGCGTTTTGACCTGTGCGTGAATCGGGTGGAGAACGGATTCTTCTCCAATCACCTGGCCGACCTGCCCGACCTGCCCATCGGCGGCACCATCCGCATCCACGGTCCACACGGGCATTTCATTCTCCACCAGCCTTTGACCGACTCAATCTTTGTGGCCACCGGCACCGGCATTGCGCCCATGCGCGGATTCCTTCAGGGCCTCTTCCCCTCCACTGGCGAAGACCTGAGCCAGGGCAAGGAGATATGGCTGGTCTACGGCACCCGCTACGAGAGCGAAATCTACTACCGAGACGAGTTCGAGGCCCTCGCTGCCGCCCGGCCCAACTTCCACTATCTGCCCACGCTGAGCCGCGCCCCGGAGAGTTGGACCGGTCTCCGCGGCTACGTGCAGGACCACATTGCCCGCATCGTCGAAGAGCGCGCCGCCCGCCTGGGAATTCCCTTCCCCGGCCCCGCACCCGACCCTACGCTGCTCGCATCGGAGTTGAAGTTCGACATCTACACCTATATCTGCGGGCTCAACAACATGGTTTCAAGCGTGCGCGAACTGCTTACCGGCTTCGGCTGGCACCGCAAGCAGATTGTCTTTGAGCGGTATGACTGATTTCTGCAGGTCGGCCGGCAAATGCCGCTACAGGTTGAAGAGTTCCTTGAGCCGCCGCGTCTGGGCCCGGCTTACCGGTATCTCCGTCTGGTGCTTGTCGTCCATGCGCAACTGGTAGCTTGACTTGAACCACGGCACCACTTCGCGAATGTGGTTGATGTTCACCACAAACCCGCGATGTGCGCGCCAGAAGATGGCCGGATCAAGCAGGTCGAGCAGTTCCTCAAGCGTACGGCACTTGGAGTGCCCTTCAATGTTCTGCGTCACCACCCGAATCACGCCCTCATCGATGGCCGCGTAGCAAATCTCAGTTTGGCCCACCAGCAGTAGCCGGTTTTGCGCCTGCACGATCAGCTTGGCAGGCTGCGCCGTGCCCTGCGGCCTGTTGAGCAGCCGCAAAAGCGTATCGATTTGCGTCTCTGGCGGCGCACCGTTCGCACCCTCCGGCGCACCGCCCGCCATGCGACCCTTGACCCGCTCCACAGCCTGCGAAACGCGGTTGCGGTCAAAGGGCTTCAGCAGGTAGTCCACGGCGTTCACGTCAAAGGCGCGCACGGCATACTGGTCGTAGGCGGTGGCAAAGACGATCTGCGGCAGCGGATCGACCTCATGCCCCGCGAGCGCTTTCTTCCTGTTGAGGTCCATGAGGCGCTGAATCACCGCGAATCCGTCCAGCCCCGGCATCTGCACATCCAGAAAGACCAGGTCCGGATGGTGCTCCTCAATCAGGTCAACGGCCTCAATGCCGTTGGAGCCCAACGCCAGCACGTCCACGCCGCCCACCTCTTCGAGCAGGTACTTGAGCTCGTCGCGGGCCAGTTGTTCGTCGTCGATGATGAGCGCGGAAAGGGTCATTCTTGCCGAAGATTGATTGTAGGAAGGCAGCCCGACAAGGTCAATCACGCCGCATGGCTGGCCTCAGGAACTCGCCGGTCTACCCACAATGCTGGGTGCCCCAGGTCTGGATTCTCAGACCTGGGAAGCCACGACTGTAGAAGACAACCAAGCTGGAACCTTGTTCACTCCCCCAACACTCGCAACCGCGCCGGCATATGGTCGCGCGAGAGTTCATGGCCGCACCGCGTGCAGAACTGATCCGTCATCCGCACCGTCCTGAAGCAATTCCCGCAATTGGCAGCCAGCCGGTAGTTGCACTGCGGGCAAAAGTGGAAGTCGCTCTGCACGTGGGTAGAGCACGCCGGGCAGCGCGAAACCACCGGTTGGCGCAGCAGGAAGTAAAGCACGGCCCCGATGCCGCCCGGCATCACAAAGCAGATCACCATCCAGAAGCGCGCGCTCATCGCCCGCCGCGGAGCGTCCTTGCTGATGTAGCCCACCATCAGGAAATAGAGAGCCGCCAGCAGTCCCCAGGATATGTTGAAGTAAATTCGAAAACCGAGCGCCGGTGCGGGCCCGGTGCGCCCTTTGGGCAAGATCACCCAGAACGAGTACTCGACCAATATGAATGCTGCGGCGGCCGCAATAACCGACCAGATAGGGATCAGGCGTGCATCGTCATTTACGGTAATGGATTCCGGTTCGCGCATAAGCTATCCCTCTCTTCAGAGGGCCTTTCAAGGAGTGAGGATGTACCGATCCTCTATTGGATGGACGTGACCCCGGTCACGGAAGTTGCGTGGGCTCTACAATAATTGGGATTCTAAAAAGAGTTACGAACGGTTGCGCGCCCAGCCGGCCACCAGGGCGGCGGCCACCAATGCCGGGCAAAGAATGCATACCCAGCAGGCAAACTCGCTTGCAAGAGCGCCCAGGTGTCCATCGGCAAGCAGGTTCTCCGCGGCCCACCACATCATGGGGCCTAACAGCAGCACCACAACAAGAATGGCCGCCAGCGCCACGGCTCTGACCCGCTTGCGCCCTTCTTTTTGTTCCTGAATTACGCCAAGGGAGGCCAAGACCACGCGGCGGGTGCGATAACCTACCACACACTCGCGGTCCGCCTGATGACCGGATAGAGCTGAAACCACATCGCGGCCCGCAGGGCCGTTGGGGTTCATCCCGCCGTCTCCTGCCGCCAAATCCGGTTGCGCTCCAGCTTGGGCTTGATGGCGGCCATTCCGCGGTAAAGCCTCGACTTCACGGTAGAAAGCGGTGCCTTCGTGACCTTGGCAATCTCTTCAAGCGAGAGTTCCTCGTGGAACCGGAGCACCAGCACCTCGCGGTAAATGGTATCCAGTTGCATCAGCGCGATTGCAATCCGCTCCCGGTCTTCCAGGTTGGCAAAGCGGTCAAAGGGGGTCGGCTCGTCGCCGGCAACTTCGAAACTCATGGGCCGGTCATCGTCGCCGCCGGCTTCAAACAGCTCGTCCAGGCTGCTGCAGGTCCGCTTGCGCTTCAGGTCGATAACCAGGTTGCGGGCGATGGTAAACAGCCAGGTATCAAACCGCGCCTGCCCGTTAAACTGCGCGCCGCGCACCAGCACCCGCATCCAGACTTCCTGGAACAGGTCCTCGGCTTGCTCCCGATTGCCCGTCAAATAAAGCAGATAGCGCAGCAGCCGGTGCTGGTAGCGGACAATCAGTTCGTCCAGCAGCCCGGCTTCCTGCCGCTTCAGGCCCGCGGATACGGCCAGGCTCTCCTGCCGCACCTGCTCGTCGGCAATTGTGGCGGAACCAAGTCCAAATAAAGGGCGAATTGAAGCAGCGACACTCATCTCATTCCATTAGACGACAAGGTACCGCCCCAAAGTCTCTCGAAAGTGAATTTGGGCCAAAATCGTCAACCAGCGTGTCCCACAATGCGCCGCGCCTCGTTGTCTGAGTACCGCCGAAATCGCACTGTAGCGCCGACCTCCCGGTCGGCTGTAGCGCGGACGTCCCCGTCCGCGCTCAAAGAAGCCGGAGCGGCGGCACCGCTAATCACTAACCATTATTCGCAAACCACTAGCCACTAACCCCAGCTTCTCCAACTCCCCCACCAGCTTCACCGTCTCCAGACTCACCGTAACCACCTGCCCCACCAGCCGAACAATATATTCCGGATCGTCCTCCCGGTTGGGATCGTTTTGAATCCCTGAACGCGCATCGGTCGATACCCGGTACTGGTCCACCACCCACTCCAGAGCGCTCCGGTTCCCCAGCCGATACTCATACACCGCCGCCGGAATCCCGCTCAGCGTCAGGAACTCGTTATAGCGCAACTGCGTCTTGTCTTTCGATAACGCCATCTTCTCCACGCGCCAGTTCAGCTTCCCCGTCTCCGTCCGTTCCAGCTTGTACTCCGGCTGCTTTTCATATTCGATATGCAGCTTCATCAGCGCCGCCCCAATCCGCGCAAACTCCCTGAACCCCGGAGCCATCGGAATCCGCGGCAACTCCCGCTTCAAATTCGCCGCGTACCGCGTCCGGTACTCCGGATGATGCAGCAGCCCATAGGTGTAGTGAAAGATATCCCATTTAGAAATTGACTTGTCCCCGTAATGTGCCCGAAACTCACCCAACGCCCAATCAGTAATGTTCTCCCGCCGATTCGTCCCGTCTTCGTCGTAGGTGTAAAAGGCAAATGTCTGCGACCCCGCGCCTGGACCCACCAAATGAAGATCGACCAGGCAATCTGCTGCGATCGCCATGAATGGCTTTTCTGATCCGGGAGAGGTCGCGACAATTACGCGATTCTCGGATGAACAAATAGGAAAGAAGTGATGCTGCTGGTAACGCTCTTCGTTCCAAAAATCGGCAAAATAAAAGTGCATCCGGCTGAAGGGTCGATATAACGACTCACGAAAGAAACGTTCCTCGACCTGCGCAGGACGGAGACCCGCGAGCGCCGCCTTTGTTTGACGGGTCCATTTTAGCTGTTTATCACTGACATCTACGAATGCATCAGGCTCAGGGCGCGGAAGCGCCATTGCACTATATCTGACAAGTGCCGCGTTGTAGCGCGCAACGGATGAGCCGACGCTAAGCCTAAGTTGCGCTAATCGAAAATTGTAGTTGTAGGCATCCCGATTACTAGCGATGCCCAAGCTGAAGAGGATAAACAGGCAACTGGGATTGGCCTCCGCCTTGGCCGCTTTGTCGCCGAGCGGCACAAGCGAGGGAAACCCAACCTCTTGCCCATCGGTCAACCAAGTATTCATTGCATCCGGTTTCAAATCCCGCCATTGCAGCCCGCGCAAGTCCCCCCAAGTGGCAAGTTGGGTATACTTCTGCTCCTTGCGCCAATCCCCATCCATCCGCGCGTAGCGTATCTCGGCCGGTCTTTGAGTGTCGTTTCCCACTTGACGAATCAGAATTGTTATCGAGACGCCAACTTGAATACCGAAGACATTATGGGTGGTTCCAGAGAGCTTTGGATTCCTCCGGACGTTGCCACCGAGATCGATTACATATATTTTCGAGAAGTCGTGCTGTAGATGCTTGCGCATCCCATCGAAGGCAATCTGATCCACGAAGCTGTCGTTACTCACGAAACAAACAACTCCGTGATCATGGATTCTGTCGGTCGCCCAGCGGAACGCCTTCACGTAGGGATCAGACAGCTTGTTTCGGAGCGTCGCCAAAGAGTCTTTGGTATAGGTCTTGGCAACACGTTCATCCACGCCGCCGCCTTTCGCGTAGTGCCGGTTTTTGTTCTTGTCGCTTTCGTTCTGCTGCCCCATGTTGTACGGAGGGTTCCCAATCACAACGCGAATCGGTGCGGCCATCTGGCGACGAATCCGCCTGGTGTTCTCAGTCGTAAAGAAACTGTCCTGTCCGCTGTTTTCGAACGTATCCACCAAACAAATCCCCTCGAACGGTTCGTACTCGCCCACCCGATCAAGATACGCGTGCTCGATATTCATGCTGGCAATGTAGTAAGGCAGCAGCATGATCTCGTTGCAGTGCAACTCTTCCTTGTATTTATGCGGCAGGCTGCTGGTCTTGATCTCTTTCATCACCCGCGTTATAAAGTTCCCCGTCCCCACAAAGGGGTCCAGGATATGAACCCCCTTGTCGCTCAGGCTGCGCCCGAACTCCGCCTTCAGAACCTCCTCCACAGCGCGCACCATGAAGTCCACAATCGGCTGCGGCGTGTACACAATGCCGTGCGTATCGGCCTGCTTGCGGTTGAAACCCTGGAAGAACCGTTCATAAACTTTGTTCAGAAACGCCTGCTTTTCCGAGTAGCTGCTGGCCGAGGCCGCCGTCTCTTCAATCGCCTTGTAAAACGGGTCCAGTTCCTTCAAAAACGCATCCCGGCTGAAGTGCCGTTTGGTCAGCGAGTCGATTACCTTTTCGATCTCCGCCGCAATCACGTTCCGCCGCGTAAACTCCGGATTGTCAAAAATCCTCCTGAAAATCCGCTCGGTCAGCAGATGCTGCACCAGCATCTCCTCCACCGCCTCGTCTTTCAAATCCGGATTGATTGACTCCCGGCAAAGCTCCGCAAAGGCCGTGAACCGCTCAACAAACGCCGGGTTGCTCTTGCGCTCGGCGTTGATCAGCGTCATCGCCCCTTCGGCAATCTTCGGAATCTTCTCGCTGAAATCCCTTACCGCCCGGTCCCAATCCTCCTGGTGCGGTTGCTTCCACTCAAAGAACTGCCGCAGCACCTCCACCAGCTTTTCCGGGTCGCTAATCTCGCCGCTGAAAACAATTCGGCCATCCTGAACAAGGATGGCCTCGGTCGGCTTCTGGAAAAGAATGTTCGTCCGCGGATACCCTGCGGCGAACTTGCTGTTCATCTCCGCCTTCAGGTCGTCCTTCTCGTCCTTGGCCTCCCAATACCCGCGCGGCAAATTGAAGGCGTCGAGCACCGCCGCATCCACCCGCAGCGGGCTCTTGCCTGTCCGCGAAATTTGGTACTCCGCCACCACCAACCATTCAAAGGGCCGCGCGCACTTTTCCAGCAGCGACTCAAACGCCCGCCGGATATTCCCTTCGTTGTCGAATTTCCCCCGCCCAAACTTCTCCAGCGTCTCGTAATAGATCTTCATCGGCGCGTGCGTAGCCTTCAGCTTGAATGTGCTCATATTGTCTGCCATTCACTCTAAACCCGCATCTCATAAAGGCCGCTAAAATTTGTAATGCCGCAACCGCGAGTAGCGCTGGCCTCCTGGCCGGCTGTAGCGCGGACGTCCTCGTCCACGCTAAACGAAACTGAATCTCCCAGGGCATCTCCCGTGCCCTGTCGCAGCCACGAGTCAAGCTCGTTTACCAGCACCTTGATGTATCTATAATTAAATCAACGCTTTACAGCCATAGCCCTTTTGCCGATTAATTCCCGTCATGCACTAACCTGTACATGAAACCTGTTTTCTTTGTGTTCACTGGCACCATCGCACCCTAATCCAAGCCGTGCACGGTCACGCGCAAGTTCGGCGTTTTCAGCAACTTGGCTTCCAGGTTCCTCAAAACAACCAACTTACTGGCGAACCATGTTTCCAACGCGTTGATAACAGGCAATTTACTCAAAACGCACCACGTGCAGGGGGGGAGGGTAGCCCTCTCAGTCACTGAAAGGATTCCTATGTACAACGAATGTCGTCACGTCATGCCCAGCGGACTCCATTGCCAGTCGCCCGCCATGCGCGGCAGTTCTTTCTGTTACTTCCACGCCCGCGCCCAGCATCCCGCCCCGCCCCGCGAGGCCCGCATTGAAATGCCCGCCCTGCTCGACAGCAAAGGCACCCAGGCCGTCGTCCACCGAACCCTCGAGGCTCTTGCCGCCGGACGCATCAGTACCCGCCGCGCCGCTGTCCTCCTCTACGGCCTCCAGATCTCCTCCCGCCACAAGCCGCAGACCCCAGTCCCGGAGCCATGATCCTCGAAGTGTGATTCTGGAACCATGATGGCGACATGAGCCCTTTTTGCCCAAGGCTCTACCGTGTCTTTGCGGGCGTGCCGTTCAGCGCCGTCCACGCGGCCAGGGAGTCCATGTAGTCTCTCCAATGCACGACTTTTCTGTTTTCGATTGTGATGATGGAACAGAACCTGTTGTCGTACGGCGCTCCGGTTGCGAGCGCTGTGCCGTGCACATCGTACTCGAGGATCGCGACGCGACCGTCCTGACCGCGGTGTACTTGAAGCCCATCGGTTGAGTGAAGCTTTATCGACTTGCCGTAGCCCGAAAACGAATCCATCAGCGCGGCGCGCCCGCGGATCGTCCGGGGCCAACCCGGAAAGTCGTAGCGGAAATCAAAGATCGCGTCCTCCGCGATTGTGTCGAAGAAGTGCTTGCCGTCGACTAGTCCCGCTAGTCCCTGCATGACAATGTCGAAGAAGAGATTCAGTGCGTCGAACTTCACATATTTTGATTCGGTCACGGGACGCGCCTCCTTGAAATATAGGTTGGGAATTGCAGCACAGGCCCTAACGTTTCTTCGCGGGCGTGGCATTTTGCGCTACCGCGGCCTTCACCAGTGCCTTGAACGCGCGCGAGTCAAACTTCTCGCCTTCATGAATATCGATTGCCCTGCGCGTGTTGCCTTCAAGGCTTGAGTTGAAGAGGCGCGACGGGTCGGGCAAGCTGGCCCCTTTGGCGAACGTCAGTTTGACGGCGTTCTTGTACGTCTCGCCGGTGCAGACAATCCCGTCGCGCGACCAGACTGGCGTGCCCCTCCACTTCCACTCCTCGATTATCTCGGGGTCAGCTTCAAGAATAAGCTGCCGCATGCGCGCCAGGGTCTCGCCGCGCCAGTCGCCCAGATCGCGGATGCGCATATCGATGAGTTTTGAAGCGTCTTCTCCGCTCGCTTGATCGCTCTTGCTCATTGCTGTCCTTTCCTTTCACAGAAGGTGCGGCTGAGGGAAGGCGGCGTCACCCCTCAGCCATAAGCCGCTTTACCTGTAGATTTACCCGTCAAGGTGCGTTATCTGAATGAGGTTGCCGCAGGTGTCGTCAAGCACCGCAATCGTCGAACCTGTGGTCTCGGTTGGTTCCTTGGTGAACTTCGCGCCGAGTTCCTTCATTCTCTCGTATTCCGCCTGGGTGTCCGCGACGAAGAAATTGGCCGCCGGCGTGCTTTGTTGGAAAATCGCTTGCTGGTACGTCTTGGCGGCCGGGTTGTCGTTCAATGCCAACTGCAACTCGGTGCCGTTCGGATCTTCAGGCGAAACCACGGTGAGCCATCTGTACGGGCCTGCCGAGAAATCTGTTTTCTTGGCGAAGCCCAGAACCTCGGTATAAAACTTCAGCGCATTGTCCAGATCGTTCACAAAGACGCTGGTGAGTTTGATTTTCATTTTGTGACCTCTCTGCGTTTTAAATTGTCTATCTTTTTCTTCGTGCGGTTCCTTCTTTAGGGCTTTGCCCTCTTGGCAAATGCCTGATGCTCTTGCGTTCACGCCGCCAGCCGTTTGTCGGCTGCGGGAAAGAGAACGCCGATCTTGCGGCTCTCAGGACGCAGCGCCCATGACGTCACCGTAAAACCGGTGATGATGAGCGGAGCGATGACGTGAAAGCCGTAAGCGCCATAGCCCCCGACCGCCGCGCAGGATGCTGCCGCGCCTGTGAGGTCAAAGAAGATGCCGGCGTACGCCCACTCCTTGAGCCGCGGAAACCGCGGCACCAGGATGGCGATGGCTCCAAGCACCTTCCAGAATCCGAGGATCAAAAAGAAATACATCGGATAGAGAAGCTGCGGCACGATGCCGTGAGGATTGCCCATAAATTGCACCACCTGCGAGGCGCCGCCGCTTCCGATAAAGAACGCGACGAGCCCGGTCATCGTCCAATAAACAATGGATTTTGTTTTCATGGTCAGTTCACCTCTCCGGCCACGCGTTCGAGTTTGTTGATGAAATTTGTCCAGCCATATTTTGCGCCCTTGTAGCTGGCGCTTTCTTCCGACGGGAAACCAGAGTGCTCCATGCGCACATGTGTGCCGGCCGCGGTCGGCGTCAACGTCCAGGCGACGACGCTGTCAAGGCCCATCGTGCCCCATCCATAGGCGAGCCGCGATATCGGGTCCACCAACAGGACTTCACCATCGATGACGCCATCCCAATTGGGCACGGGCGCAGAGCGGAACTTGAACCGGTGGCCGAGGACCGGCTTGAAATCGTTTGCCATCAGCCATTGCTCGATCAACTAGCCTTCAGTGAGGGCTCGCCAGATTTTTTCCTGTGGATGCGGCATCTCCCGTTCAATGACGAGAGTGCGTGTCGGGGCGGTGTTTTCCCGTTCCATCGCGGGAGCAGGCGTTGGGGAAGAATTGGTCATTAGTCCATCCTTTGCAGCAGGTTTTCGAGTTGATCGAAGCGGTCGCGCCAGAAGACGCCGTAGACGGCCATCCAGTCAACGAGCGGGGCCAGGGCCTGCGGGCGGGCGCTGTAGTGCGTCTCGCGGCCCACATGCCGGCGGCCCACGAGCCGCGCGCGCTTGAGTATCACCAGGTGTTTTGAAACGGCGGGCTGGGAGATGCCGGCGCGGCGAGTGAGGACATGAACGGTTTGCTCGCCATGGCGCGCAAGACCCTCGAAGATTGCCCTGCGGGTTGGGTCGGAGAGGGCCTTGAAGACGTGATCTGCGAGGACCGGCATGAAGAAACCATAGCCAATTGGTTATTGGTTGTCAAGCGAAAAAAAGTTCGTATGCAGCAAGCTATCAGGCTCTCCGAGCCACGCGCAGGGCCTCTTCCACGGCCTTGGCGGCGCGGCGCTCCCGGGCGTCGACTGTCTGGTAGTAGAAGATTGCCAGCAGTTGGCTGCGCCGCTGCAGCGGAGTCATGGCGTTCCATCCCTTGCGCGCCATGGGTTCGCGCTGAAAAGCCGCCTGCAAAATCGGCGGAAGTTCCCGTTCGCCCTCCAAGGTGAGCAAGAGCCGCTCGGCCATCATGGAGGCGCGTTTTTCGCGGGCCGCGGCGCCTTTGGGTTCGGCGACCCAATCGCCCATCGCCTTGCGCATGGAGTAGCTGAGCGCATCGAAATATTTGCGCAGGCGGCGGTCTTCTTTGAGAGCGAGAGCCAGTTCCGGCGGCACGGTGGCCAGGCGCTCTTCCAGGTCCGGCTCCAGGGAGATGCGGACCTGCGAACCGATAGAGGCGCCGGCGGCTTTCTGCATTTTCTTGTTCACAAGAAGAAAATGGCCCTCGCGCTCTGAGTAGGCGAACAGCGAAGTGCGAAAAGCGAAACCGTCAATTTCGCCGCGGACGCGCAGGCCGCGGCGGACGGGCCACGCTTTGGCAACCTCAAAAGGAACGCGCGCGATGACCCAGCCGAGCCCGGAATGGAGCGGCTCAAGGACGGCGCGAAAGGATTTGGTTTGCGACCGGGTCATGGCGCTAGTGGTTTCGTCGGCCTCACTTTCAAGGCAAGTTCGCTGCGGATCTCGGGCAGCGGCACTTCGAGCGACGACGTCTTCGAAACGATCTCCGCGCTCCTGATCAGCTTGCCTTCTTCCGGGCTCCAGTACTCCACGCGATATGTGCCGGGCGCGATGCCGGACAAGGTCAGACTGGCCGGTGCAATGGGATTGAGGACCTTCTTTTCGACCGCAAGGCCATACCAACTGAGGTCGCGGTGGCGCAGCCACAGGAGGCGCGTGCGGCGCCCATTCAACTCGAACAGCCGCAGTTCATCGGAGGAAACGGCGGCCGTTACGCCGCGGGCAAAGTTCTCGTGGTTGAACTGGATATCGGCGACGAAGTTGGCGATGGCGCGGAATCGGAAGTAACCGTTGTGCAGGTCAACGTGCTCGTCCCACCACCAGACCATGCCGGAGCCGACGGCCCCGGCGAACAGTCCGCCCCAGAGAGCTTCATGGACGTGGAAGCAGGTGGTGTCTTTGTCGGCTAAATCGCCGGCGAGGCCGAGAGGGGTGGTGACTTCGCGGGCAATGCCGGTTTCGCCGACGATGAACGGGCGGCCGGTGGCATAGACGCCGGAAGAGAACTCAGGCAGGAAAGAGCCGAGGTTTTGGGTGCCCTCCCAGCCCGCCCAGCCGAAATAAGGATGCACGTCGTTGAGATCGCCGTTGTCCTGGCCCCAGAACTCCGGCGACCACTCGTGGTGCCCGCTGGACTTGATGAGATGATGCCAGGGATCGACAGAGCGGAGGTATGCCGTCATCTCGCGCATCCAGGCGTAGATGCCCTCATTGGGTTCGACTGACTCAATCTCGTTCCAGAACTCCCAGGAGAAGATGTTGGTGGAGTAGCCCCATCGCGCCACGACATAACGGATTTTGTCCCGGTACATTTCGCGGGTGAGCGGGTTCAGGAAGAACTGGTCGTACTTCAGATGCTGCGAAGCCAGCAGGCGGCCCCATGCGGTGTTTGAGGCGCGGAAGATGTCCATGGAGCCCTTGTAAGCGGTTCCCTCATCGCTTCGCTCTGGGTTGAAGCAGAGGCAGATGTTGATATTGTTCTGGCGCGCCATTTCCAGAACCTGATCGAGCCGCCACGCTTTTTCCAGTTCCCACTGCCAGGGCTCGCCGGCATCGATGAAGAAACTCTCTTTCATGAACACGCGGGCCCAGGTGGCGCCGCTCTGGCCCATGCGGCCGAACCAGCGGGCGTATGCCTTGTCCCAGGGGAGGGTTTCGGCAGCGCAAATGGCTCCGGGGATGGACTTGGTGACGTCGGTGGTCCAGCACACGTCTTGCCCGACGGGAAAGTAGCCGGCGCCGTCTTCGAACTCAAGGTAGCGAGGCGCGGTGCGGCTGACGCGAATGATGCCGTGGTTCTTCGACTTTGCAAGCGTGAAGGATGGCAACTCGCGTGAAGCCGCCAGCTTGCCTCTGACGCGCAGTTCGACCTTGCCTTTGTAGACGCCGGGCTCGGGGCCGGAGAAGCGAATCCGCCAGCCCATGGAGCCATCCACGGGCGCAGCCCAGGATTCGTTCGCGGCATAATCCTGGGAATGGAACCCCGGCACCCGCATGGTCTTCCCCGATGGCAACGTGATCTCGGCATCGAGAGCAAGTTCGGTTGTGCGATAGGGGCTCAGCTTCTCAAACCCTGCGCCATTAATCGGCACCTTGAACTCGACCAGTTCATAGGTGGCGAGTGCGGCAGGGATGGGAGTTATTTTGCCGATCATGGCAGCCAGCTCACCCGCGGGCTGTGCAAAGCCCTCAAGCGACGGGTGCAAAGCGCCGGCCGCGGCCACGCCGGCGATGGATTTAAGGATGCTGCGGCGGTGCATGTCCGCAGGCAAACTGCAGGGCTTGCTATCTTTCATGATTGAAGTTGTCCCTTCTCTTGGCCGGAAGTGTAGCGACTCGATCACTGGACGGTCAAACAGGAGGCGGCGGATTGACCTAACTTTCGAGAGGTGGCTGCAGGAACAGTCGAGAAACCCGCGTTCTACAGTTAGGCCGCGCTCTTCTGACGAACGGGACCGATTCAAAGTCGAGGTATCCCACCCCTTCGTCAAAGAGTCGACGAAAGGATGGGGCACCCGGCCTCTGTGGAACTCATGCCCGTTGATCCCCGAGCCGGATCAATCATTTCGTTTGCGCCCCCGGGGAGCGCAGCCATCTACACTATTCTTCATGGAAGTTCTGTACGGGGTTCACCCGGTTGAAGAGGCGATCAAGGCCGGACGGCGGCGATTTGAGCAGGTGCTGGTGGCGCGCGAACGGAATGACGAGCGCGTGGAGCGGCTGGTGGCCGTTTGCCGGCAGGCAGGCGTCAGAGTTCGTCAGGAATCGCGCGAGCAGTTGACTCTGCTGGCGCAGACGCCGGCACACCAGGGCGTGGTGGCCATGGTTCATCCGCAGGAGTTTTTGCAAATCGAGGATCTTTTCGAGCCTGTTCAAGCCGGCGCGCCGCGCCTGCTTCTGGCATTGGATGGGGTGGAAGACCCGCAGAACCTTGGGGCGCTGTTGCGCGTTGCCGACGGAGCCGGGGTGGACGGCGTTGTGCTGACCGAGAGGCGTTCAGCACCGCTGAGCCCGGTTGCGGTAAAGGCCAGCGCAGGCGCCACCGAGCACCTGAGAATTGCGCGCGTGGTGAACCTAGTGAGAGCGCTGGAAGAACTGAAGCGGCGGAACCTGTGGATTATCGGACTCGATGAACGGGGCACCGCGGACTACGATCAATTCGACCTGAAAGGCGATTGCGTGATTGTGCTGGGCCGGGAAGGCGCGGGACTGCACGACCTTGTCCGCCGCACCTGCGACCACCTGTTGCGGATTCCGATGGCCGGTGGGGTGAGTTCACTCAACGTCTCGGCGGCCGGCGCCGTGGTACTTTATGAAGCGTTCCGCCAGCGCCGCAGGGCAGCTTCCGCTCCTTCCGCCACCAGTGCCTCGTCCAAACCAAAGAAACAGAAAGGCTTGGGATCATGAAGGTAGCAATGCATGCCGCAGTAAGAGGTCTGAACCTGGCGACAAGGAGTGATGGACGTTTCTCAGGGGCTAGAGCCCGGCATGTTTTTGGGATATTCTCGGCACGACTAAAGTCGTGCCCTGTTGCAAAGCTTGGCGTTTCGGTGGCCTTTCTGGGACACACCCTCGCATTTGCCGCAGTCCTGACTGCCACCAGTTGCGCCGCGCAGAATGCACAGCCCGGCGGGAAGGTGATTCTTTCCCACTCGACTGACCAGAACAGCCAGACAACGAACCGCGGTGCGCAGCCGGCAACATCGCCAACCGCCCAACTGACGGCCGCTCCTTCTGCCGTGGACGCGGAACGCGAGGCGGTGACCTACACCGATTTCGATATGGACGTGCGGGTGCGCGCCGGGACCCAGCAGATCGCCGTCCGGGCGCTCGTTTCAGTGCGCAATGACGGCAAGACGCCGTTGAGCCGCATCCCGTTGCAAATTTCCTCTTCGCTGAACTGGGAGCGGATTCGCGTGAGCGGCCGCGACGTTAGCTTTCCCGTAGCCACGTTGAACTCTGACGCCGACCATACGGGCCAATTGCACGAAGCCGCGGTCCCGCTGGCCGCGACGCTTGCGCCGGGCCAGAGCATCCAACTGGACGTTTCCTACTCCGGAGCCATTGCGCCATCTGCGCAGCGCCTGCTGGCCATCGGCACACCTGAAGACGTGGCCGCGCACTCTGACTGGGACGGTATCGGCGTGGCGTTCACCGGGCTGCGCGGCTTTGGCAACGTTGTGTGGTATCCGGTAACCGCCGTGCCGGTGATCCTGGGAGATGGCGCGCGACTTTTCGACGAGATCGGCCAGCACAAATTACGGATTGCCGGTGCACGCTTCCGCCTCCACCTGACCTTCGAGTTTCCCCACGCCCATCCTCCCACGATTGCCCTGGTCAACGGCCATCCAACCCCGCTTACGATTACCGAAACAGCAGCCGGCGCTGACGTGCCAGGCGTGGCGACCTCAGACACGGGGTCGGCGATCCTGGGGTTTGAGGCGCCGAGTTTGTTTGTTGCCGCGCGCACGCCCCACGCCGCAACCAACTCGATTATCTGGACCGTCCCGGAAGACGACATCGGCGCCAAGGACTGGGCGGCGGCCACCGCGACGGTTACGCCGTTTTTGCAGGGATGGCTTGGCCAGCGGCCCCGCGCGCAACTCACGCTTCTTGATCCGCCCGACCCGCAAGATGCGCCGTTCGAAACCGGCGCCCTGCTGGTGACCGCAATCCGCCAGGCCGGTGAAGATCAGCTGGACGGTATCCTGGCCCACGCGCTCACGCACGCATGGATGATGTCTCCGCGCGCGTGGCTTAGCGAGGGGGTCGCCCACTTTATGGGGACGCTGTGGATTGAGAAGAAGCGCGGCCGCGAGCAGGCCCTGGGCACGCTTGAGGCAACGCATCCGGCCCTGGCGTTGGTTGAGCCGGAGAGTCCAGGCCAGAGCGCAGGCCAGCCCGTGGCGGAGGCTATTTCGCCGATCTATTTCCGCACCAAGGCTACGTATATTTTGTGGATGCTGCGCGATGTGGCCGGAGACGCCACCCTCTCCGCGGCGCTGCGCGCCTACGACCCAGCGCAGGACTATGCCAAGGACTCGGTGCGCAGTTCGATTGAGCGGCTGCTTGAGCAGGCAGGAACCCGCCAAGACCTGCACTGGTTCTTTGCAGACTGGGTGGATGCCGACAAGGGCCTGCCCGACCTGACCATCGATAGCGCTTTCCCAAGTTCTCCCTCGCCGGGCTCATGGCTGGTGGCGGTGAGTATTTCCAATAGCGGCTATGCATCCGCGGAGATTCCGGTCACCGTTCGTTCGGATGGCAACTCAACCACGCAGAGGGTTCGGGTTCCTGCGCGCGGGAAGGCAACGCAGCGCATTCTCATCCTGGGTAAGCCGCTTGAGGTGCAGGCCAACGATGGCACCATTCCAGAGAGTCAGGCCAGCGTCCATGTCACGCGACTTGAGGATCATGCGGCAAGCCAGGAATCCGCGCCGGCTTCCGCCCCCCGCTGACGAGGGTTTTTCCGATAACTCCGACTTAGTGGAGCTGGTTTCAGCATTGGCAGCCGCATTGGAGCTGCGATACCCCAGGGGTTAAGACCCCTCGTTTCTTCTTGGCGTGCATGCCCCGCCACCCTGCTAAGGTTATGATATGGGTGTTGGCGCAAGGTCGAGGGCATGTGCAGAGTTTTGCCTCGCGGCTTTCGGCCCTCTGTAACTCGATTTCCATAAGGATGACTGTTGATGAATTCACCGATCGTGTTTGTGAGCGGAAGCAAGGGCGGCGTGGGCAAATCGATTGCCTCCATGGCGGTTCTCGACTATCTCCTATCGGCAAATCGGTTCGTGAAACTGGTGGAAGCAGATCTGGCCAATCCGGACGTATGGAAGTCCTATGGCAGGTCGGTGGAGAGCGAACTGGTTGATCTCGACCAGGAAGAGGGCTGGATCAGCCTCGTAAACACTTTCGACGCGGACCCACACAGCACTTATGTGATCAATACCCCGGCCCGCAGCAACGAGGCCATCCGGAATCACGGAGCGGTTCTACTGGATTCGCTGAAGGAACTGGACCGGAACTTTGTGACCTTCTGGGTGATAAACCGCCAACGCGACAGCCTCGAACTTCTCGAGTCATTTATGGAAAGCATGCCGGCCGGTGTGATCCACGTAATTCGCAACGGGTACTTCGGCGAAGCGCGCAAATTCGAACTCTATGAACAAAGCGCGGTGAAGCGGGCAATCAAAGAGCAAGGCGGACTGAGCTTATTCCTACCCGACCTGGCCGACCGGGTGACCGACGCGCTTTACACCGACCGCATCACGCTTGAAGAGGCTTCGCACCAGTTGAGACTGGGCGACAGGGCCGTGCTGCAAAGTTGGCGGAACGCGGCGCTATCGATGTTCGGCGAAGCAGAACTCTAGAGCGGTTCCAGAACTCACGCGCCCTTTTGAGAGCGATGAAAGGCGCCATTTTCCTGAGGAAAATGGCACTCAGCAGTTGCGGTTACAGGGTAGAACAATTCTGGAGCCTCTGCAGGGAATCGCAACAGCATACAACGCCAGTTATCCGATGAGTGACGCGAAAGTTTCCACATCCTCAGACTGACCTGAAGTTGCACTGCGGTTAGCCCGGATCGAGGCGAGACGCCGCGCGGTTGATGCGAGCGGCAGAGTGACGATAATCCGGGCACCTCCTTCTTCGCGATTGGAGGCCGTGGCTGTTCCGCCATGAGCATGCACAACCGCATCGACAAACGCGAGGCCGAGGCCATGGCCAGTTGACTCGCCTCCTTTCGCGCGACTCTCAAAAACGCTATGACGCACTTCTGGCGCAAAGCCCGGCCCATTGTCCTCCAGTTCAAGCATTGCGCATTCATCGAGACCTCTGAGCCGAATAGCTATTGAGCAACCTGCAGGCAGGTGCTTGAGTTCATTGTCGAAGAGATTTCCGATCACTCGATGGATCAGCGCGGCATCTGCATAAATCTTCACCGGGCTCGCACAGCTGAATGCGAGCTCCAGGCGTTTGTCAGCCATGCTGGGTTGGTAAAGATCGATCATTGACCTTAGAAGTTCATCAAGGTAAAACTCGCTTAGAGAGAGGCGTAGTGCGTCTGCTTTGGCTTCGGCTACGTCCAGGGACAAGCTCAGGAAGTCGATGAGGCGGTCCAGTTCCTCGATTGCGAGAACGGATGAATCGACCTGTTCGCCGCTTCCGGCCGACGACAACGACATCTCAAATCTTCCACGGATTGCAGTCAGCGGGCTGCGCAAGTCATGGGCGAGCGAGTCGGTTATTGTGTGCAACTGATGCATTGAATTCTCTATGCGATCAAGCATTCTGTTCAGTGTCAACGCGAGATGATCTACCTCATCGTTGCGCTGGGTTGTCGGAACCCGGGTATTCAATCCCGAGCGGCCAATCTTTGACGCGGTTTCAGTAATCCCTTGAACGTGGCTCAGCATGCGGCGCGTGGTAACAAACACCAACGCAAAGCCAAGCAGCACCGTGAGCAGCCACAAGGCGATGAAGCGGCGGAGAAGAATATTGAGCACTCGGAGTTGATCACGCTCGGAGAACCCCAAATAGATGCGGCTCCCGTCTTCAATCAGAATTGACACGACGCGGAAGGGAATGGCAAATCCATTTACATTCAGGTCTCGCGGAAGGCCAGCAGGAACTTTGCTCTTTTGAATAGCCGTGAGAACTTGCTTGCCGTCACCTACTCCCACCCACAACTTGAGGGATCCGTCCTCGGCCGTCTGGAGAAAGAACACCGAATCGTTCGAGCCCCGCTCCGACTGCAGCCTGCTGGGAATTTCGTTGCGCACAAGTTCGGCAACTTCCCCAAGGATTCGGCCATAGAGGGCATCTTTTGGCGTGCGTTCAGCAACCGCGCCTAATACCTCTACCTGACCGGATAGCCAGGCATCGCTTTGCCTTTCAATGTCCTCTGCCATGAAGCGATGAAGGAAGATCGAGACGAAAAACGATCCCAGAGCAAAAGCCAAAGTCCCCCAGATCGAGATTCGCCAGACAGCACTTTGAACATCGGGCTTACCTGTCCTTGAGAACATAGCCCATCCCCCGCAACGTCACAATGAGCGATTGTTGCCCTGGAAGGTCGACCTTTTCACGCAACCTGCAGATTTGAACATCGAGGACGTTCGTAGTCGGCTGATTGCGGATCCCCCAAACCTTGTCGAGGATCATGGTGCGCGTGACGATTCTGCCTGCGTTTCGGCAGAGATATTCCAATAGGAGGAACTCCTGCGTTGTCAGTTGCAGAACCTGGCCGGAGCGCGAAGCTTCACGGCGAAGCAGATCCAGTTCCAGATCGTGAATGCGCAGGCGCGTGGCCTCGTTGCCCGAAGCGCCATTTCGCCGGATAAGATTCCGAAGCCTGGCAAGCAACTCCGCCAAGGAAAAAGGCTTGGTAAGGTAATCGTCCCCTCCCTGCTCGAGACCTCGGACCTTCTCGTCCGCAGACCGTCTTGCCGAAAGGATCAGGACCGGGCCGGTGACTCCTTGTTGCCTCAATCGAAGAATCAGGCTGATGCCGTCAAGATCCGGCAGACCAAGGTCGACGATCAAGGCATCGTGCTCCGCCTCAACCGCAAGGCCCATGGCAGTCTTTGCATCGGAAGCTGCATCAACCTGATACCCGGCTTCTTCGAGCGAGGACTTCAAGAAACTCTGGATATGAAGTTCGTCTTCAACGAGCAGGACATTCATAACCGTACGTATAATCAATCTCTTGCGGGTTGTCGTTGATGTAGAGCAACGAGCATTTTCGGGTGTTCGATGCCATGAATCGTTCTCCCGTGGGAAAGTGCCCCGTACCGTTCAGAATGGGCGCGGACGTTGAGTGCGGCAATGCCAGTTTTGGCGCACATCGATCTCTCGTTGCAAGTCAGAATACACAGGTATCTGCGCAAACTCCTTCTGTTGGCTGCCAAACTCCGAGACCACAATCTTGCCTGCGCGTCGAAACGCATACCAGGATAGCGATGGCACTCCCAGTTGCCTGGCAATCGGCTTCAATCGGCGCACGAGGAGGTTATTCAGATTGATCGGCGTGCCCGCTCGAGAAACAAAAACAAAGTCATCCGGGCCAAGAAATCCGGTCTTCTTGCGGAGTTCAAGCAGGATCTCAAAGAGCGGCTGAGGGATGGGCACGTTGCGGACGTGGCAGGTCCTGACGTCCTCCAACTTGCCACGGTGCCATTGCTTTGTGACTGCAATAGCCATCGGTGGAACCGGCTGGCCTTCCGCGGACGCTTGCGATGCAGTCAGATTGACCCGCTTCCATTGAAGACCGGATATCTCAGCCATCGTCATGCCTGTGAAGGCCGCAAGCAGCATCATTTCTTTCTCCGGATACTGCATTGCAGCGAGCGCCTCCCTCACATGGTCAGAGGTTAACGAATGCCGCTGTTTGCGGCGCGCTTCCGGCAACTTGACCATCCGCACAGGATTCTCGCCCATGAAGCACATCTCCCTCTGGGCGTGCGAGAAGATGGCGCTGATCACATTCCGGATATGCTTGACGGTCTGGATCGAGTAACCATGGCTCAACGCCGCCGTGGTTATCCGCTTCACGTGCTCGGGGAGCGCATCGCACAGGCGCACGTTGCTGAGGTATGGCCAGCCCGGGACAGCTTTCAAAGCATTTCTCGAGCTTTTGGAACTGCCGCCAAAAACGCGCTCGACTTCTTCCGGCGTAAGCACATGTTTGAGCATTGCCTGGTAGTGGGTCTTCCCGGACATCCGCTTGGAAGCCACGTGCCCGGGCACGAATTTCCGCTCAACGAACTCTGCAACCGTCATCTCGGTTAACACCCCGAGAGCCTTCTGCTTCATGAATGAGATCGCTGCTTTAAGAGCGCTCCGCAGCACCTCGACTTCCTTCATTTCCTGCGCGGACTGGGGAATGGAGATGCGCGAGGGCTTACTTGTTTTCGCCTTTTCGCGCCGCTGACCCTCACGAGAGGCTTCGCGCCCGCGGATCTTCCAGATGCCGCCGTCCAACATCCAGAGGCCGCCATCCAAATCCAATTTCCTGTCCTGCGTTCCCATTTCCTGAATCATTGAGTCCTCCAGTCCTTGCTTTTCCACCTGCTAAAACAAACCTATATCGCCGTCTTGGAACGATCACCGAGAAGCCATACGGGCATCCGTGTTGGATCAGTGGACGTATAGCCCGTCGACACGGAACTTTCCGATCACCACGTTCACGCGGTCACCTTGCTTGACCACTTTCCCTTTGTTGGAGAAGACCATCCAGTAGGATCGGCCTGCTTCTGGAGTGCTGCTCTGGCGCAACTGCCCTGCATTCTCCATTGTCGGCACATCCAGGCTCACACGCGCACGCTCGTCAACCAGGTGAGGGGTTGCCTTCTTATCGTTCAACTGAGAGGCTTTGGCGGCGTCGAGGATGCGGTATCCAAAACGGATTAATTGGCCCGACTCGACCGACTTCACTTCAAGGGTGTCGATGCCCCACGAGGATTCGAAATGATTCTGCGCCCGGGTTGTCAGGGAGGTGGAGCGATATGGAGAAGCCGAATGGCGTCTGTGCGCGGGAGTCGAATTGAGAGGAGAAGCGGCGCTTGGCTGCGAGCCTTTGGCCGGCTCCTGCCCAAGTTCTGCTTTTGCGGCAAACTGGTTGGCTACGACAATTACGATCAGGGTAAGAGTGAGACGGATGATGGGCTTCCGTGGGTTCACGATTTGTTCCTCCGTTCCTTGTTCGGTTTGTTCATTTGAAGATCGATCTGCGGGCCACGTCTTGGGGGTTGGCGCCTTGCGCCGGTTTGCGCCGCCGCGCCAACCCCAAAACGTGGGTGATTGGTTATTTCGCAGTTCCAGTCAGCGTTGCGGATTGCGTGCCGGCCGCAGTGCCAACCGATACGGTTGCTGTCTTCGTCCCTGCTGCTTCACTGGTGCGAGGCTTGAATTGCACAGTAACCGTGCAGCTTGCATTGTGGGCCAGCGTTGTGAATCCAGCATGGCCGCAGGTTGTTGTCAATGCGACGAAGCTGAAATCCGCCGCGTTGGCACCGGCGATTGCGGCCTGTATTATGCCGGTCACTGTAGCGGCGCCGTTGTTGGTGAGCGTGAATATTTGCGCCGGATCCAACCCGCAGGCTAGTTGCTGTCCGAGCGTTGTGCCGGGGCAGTTTCTGGTCTGAGAAGGCGTCCACGTTGCCGGGGTAAAGGAAACCGCGGACGTCCCAGTGCCGGTAAGAGCCACCGGTGAACCTGCGACGGTTACACTTCCCGTGATAGTGACGGTGCCGGTTGCAGCGCCCACCGCGGTCGGAGTGAAGACGACCTTGATGGTGCAACTGCTGTTGGCGGCAAGAGAGGTTCCGGTGCAGGTTCCGCCGCTGGCGCCGGTTAGCGCAGAGAACGGAGCTGTGACCGCTACAGCGTAAGTAATGGCCGCGTTGGTGCTGTTAGCAACGGTTAACGTCTGCGAAGCGCTCGTTGCCCCGCTGACAACCGAACCGAACGCCAGGGAGGTGGGCGAGACCGACGCGGGCGGTATGACTACAACTGCACCGATCGTGGGTGGAGCCTTGGACCGCAACTGACCATAGAAGTCGGTTGGAGGAGCCGAGGCCGCATTGGCGGGGCCGATTGCCGGCGATGCAAGCGTGATGTCGTAATCGCCGAGCGGCGCACCGCTGCCGTAGTCACCGTTGGAGCCCTGAACCGACGGGTTGGTGAGTGAAAGCGGACCCCAACTGATATTGATCCAGTTGTTGCCTTCATCCACCGTGGCCGCCGGAGTCAAGCTGAACACCGGGTTGGGAACCACTGCATCGACAATACCCGGAGGCACCTGGTAGCCCACGCCACCGCTCTCAGGAGGAACGCGGGCGCCGTTGCAGTACTGGCTTACAACCGCCGGGTTGCTGGCCAGGTTGTTTGCGCCAGGATAATCCCCGGCATCGGTGAGGATCGAGTTCTTCGGGTTCAAGGTGTAACCCGACGCATGGTTGTTTGCGGAGGTATCGTTGCGAACACCGATGTCCCAGTAGTTCGAGGTGTTCGTGTTGGGGGTTCCGTTGTAGACCGTGCCAGCAGGACCGCAATCCCCTGTCTTGGTCTGGTTCAGCGTCGGCACAAGAGTAACCATGTTGTTCTGGTTCTCAAGGCCAGGGGCCGTGCCGCCAACACTGATGTTGAAGGAGCGGTTCTGCCAGAAGAGGTCGTTGACGATGCGCGGGTACGAGATGTGCCTGCAATCGCCGTTGACAACCTGCTGGGTGGCGCCAAGCCCGCTTGAGTGTCCAATCGGGCAACGGACAGTTGCCGGAAGCGATGCTGCAAGGTTCGGCGTGTTGGGCATCGTCACCAGGCCGGAGGGCTGAGGTGACGATTGCGTGATGGACGGGCACCCGTTCTGCGTTCCTGCAACGGGGTTGTTGGGATCGCAGCCCGGAGGCGGCGTGCTTGCCAGCGGAGCTCCGAGAGCGTCGAACAACACTCCCGACGAAGCGGTTGAGTCGTTCGACACGACGGTATTGTTGATGAAATCCACCACGAGGGCGTCTTGCATCGAGATACCGGCGCCGTCCCATCCGGACACATTGTTGGCGATGATGTTGTTGGTGATGGTCACTCCATACCATTGGCTTGGAGTGGTGGGGAACGTTGCGATTTCGAGACCATTCACAGTCTGCAGCCGGATGCCACCGCCGCTGCCGCTTTCAGCAGCGTTGCCCATGATCAGATTTGCGTTGATCACCAGGCCAGGGCCAGTACCTTCACTGAGTCCCGGAGGGCAGTCAGCATCAAGCACGGTATTGCCGCACTCCTGGCCATTGGGAAGCAGGCCGTCTGGAGCAGCGCCAGATACCACCAATCCGCCACCGTTGGTGGGAATGGTTGGATTCGTGCTTTGGTTGAAGATGATCGTGTTGTGCTCGATATCTCCGTTGTAGTTGAATCCGAGGTCGGCCAACCCACCGCCGTCACCGGAACTGACGTTGCCGCAGAGCCAGTTGTGATCGAAGGTGAAGTAGTCCGATCCGCTGTTGAAGGTGATGCCGCCTGCCGCCGCCGGCGTGGACGCAAACAGCTCGTCCCCGTAGGAGGAGTTGAAAGCGATAGCGTTGTTGTGTACATGCACATGCTGCTGGAGGCCGTAGGGCACTTCTACGCTCGCAGCGTTATAGGTGGGGTCGGGGATTTCTCCCTGGCCTACCGTGACGCCGCCAGACAGCGTGCCTGCATTGTTCTGGATGCGGTTGTTGGCAATCTGCAGGTAGTGGTTCCAGCCGTGGAGGAAGATGGCGCCACCACCCTGGGAACTGTCGGTAATTGTGAGACCGTCAATGGCCGACGGAGCGCACAAGAAGTTGCTGCCGTAAGTGCAGTCTGCCGCGCTGTTGGTTAGAGGAACCGTTCCGGTGGCGAAGTCGCCTTCCAGCGCCGTTCCACCCGTGAACTCGTTGGCGGGGCCGCCGGGGATGTTGACGCCCTTGCCGAGAACGGTGACGCCTGCGCCCTCATAAGCGCCCATGATGGTCGGCTCCTGAAGGAGCTGAGCCAGGTTGCCGTTGAGGTTGGTATCCCAACCCACAATGCCTTCCAGCGGAATGCGATCGACCTGAAGTTGCTGGTTGGCGGGGCAGGTTACCTTGCCGGTCGGATCGTAGGGGTTGTTGGTGCTGGGATCGGACGTGCTGTTAATCGGTACACCATCCAACGCCAGTCCGAAGAGGCAAACCACCTGGTTGCGCCAGGGATCGAGCCTGCCGTCGGGTTGAGGAGAGGCATCGACAATGGTGGAGCCCGCGCCCACGCCTTGCAGGCGGAGAGGCTTCCACATCAGCAACATCTCTCTGAAGGTTCCCGGACCGATCATGAGCAGATCGCCAGGGTTTGCCGCATCGATTGCTTGCTGAATCGCGGTGAGTCCTGGATTCTCGGCCGTGATGCGGGTTGGCGCCTTGCCGCCGACGGTTACAGTAACCGCATCGACAGAGCTCTTGCCGTTGGCCGCGTTGATGACCAACTGACCGCAATTTCCGTACGCCGCGACAGCTTGAGCGGCAGAAAGAGCGGCGTTGTAGCTGTTGGCGCAAGCAGGAAGGCCAGACGGCACGTACACCTTGATCTGCTGGTCAGACCAGGAGATCACGCTGGCAGTGAGCCCGCCGATGGTGACGGTTCCCTGCGCCGGGCCAAAGCTGTAAGTGCGGTTGATGGTCTTCTGGTTGTAGGGAACCACTGAGGATGAAGGACCGGCGTATCCGTAGTTGTTGACCGGAATGGTTCCGAGGGCATTGATGGTGAGAATGCCGCCGGAGGTGATCGAGTCCGTGGCAGCCGCGCCCGTGCCGCCGCCACCCGCGAAGGTGACCGCCGGAGCAGAGGTATAGCCAGCGCCGGCATTGGTTAGCAACACCGAAGTGACAGACCTCTGTACCGTCGCTGTTCCTCTTGCTGTGGATCCGATGGGTGGTGAGCTGAAGGCTACGGTTGGTGCGGTAGTGTATCCTGTGCCGCCGTTGGTTACTGTTACCGATGCGACGGAATAGGAGAGCGTGTCTGTTGCTGCCGCACCTGTGCCGGCGCCGCCGGTGAAGGTGATTGCAGGCGCGGTAATGTAGCCCGAGCCGGCATTGCCGATTGTGATTGAAGTAACCTTGTGGGTTGTCGTGTTGATATGAGCGGTTCCGGTCGCGGTGCTTCCACCGGCCGGAGCAGCCGTAAAGTGAACTGTGGGCGCACTGGTATAGCCCGAGCCACCATTGGAGACTGAAATCGTCGCCACAGCTCCGGAGATATTTGCCGTCGCAGTGGCGCCGCTGCCGCCGCCGCCGGTAAAGCTTACTGCAGGCGCGCTGGTGTAGCCCGAGCCCCTGGTGCTAACCGCCACCGAGGAGACGGAACCGGAAATTACCGCTGTGCCGGTTGCCGTGATGCCCCCGGCAGGAGCTGCTGCGAAAGCTACTGTTGGCGCACTGGTGTATCCGGTGCCATGCGCTGTTACATTCACGGCTATAACCGAGCCCTTGACTCCGGCCACCCATGGTCCGACACTATCGCCGTCAACTTCGCTTACGGCAGGCGTAACGTCGGGGTAGGCGCAATCGGGATGATTGTAGCCTTCAGAGAATGCCGCTGTTGGCACAACCGGCGTGTCAAAGTACCCGGTCTGTCCCGGCATGAACGGAAGGTCGTAGCAGAACTGGCTGTACTGCGGGTTGAAGGCAGGATCGATCATGGTCTGCCCAGGGTGATTCGGATCGGGAATCGGGCCGGCATCGTTCATGCAGACCACCATCACGGTGGGAGCGTAACCGGTCGGGTTCGGCGGGTTCACCTGCCAGGTGGAGTAATTCAATCCGTCATACTCGCCCCATTGGTCAGCGTACACGCGGTTAATTTCAAGCCCGTTGAAGTCCCTGAGGGCAACCGGAAGATTCGGCGGCGAGAACTTTTCGCCAAACGCCGGGGCAAACGGGTCGAACTCAGACGAGAAGTCGTCGGTGATGATTCCCGAGAAGTGCGCAGCCGTGTGCGTCGAGCTGAAGAGGTAGAACTTCACTTCGGCCGACATCTCTGAGTTCAGTGTCACTTCCTTGCGGTCGCAGAGCGGGCGGGTTGCGCCGGCAAACGGCGCCACTTCGCCTGACTGCGGGTAAAGACTGATGAAGTCAGGGACAGTGCGCATCTGGCCCACGCATGGCCACACAACGATATCGTTCGGGGAGCCCATGTTCTGCGTGGAATTCTGTGCGTTGTTGGGGTTGTATTCGCTGGCGACCGAAGCCTGGTCGGGCAGAATGAATACATTGCCGATAGAGCCGAACTGTTGCGTTGCCGGGGCAATATAGTTATCGCCGATGAGGATGTTCTTATCCTCTTCCTTGACGAGTTCGTAGCCGGGAGGCACAACGACTTCTGTCACATACTTGCCCGGGGGCAGCATGTCGAGGCCGTAGTACCAGTCGGCGGTGTCGGTAAAGGTGTTCTTTACGCAACCGGTGCAGTTAGTCGCAGTTGGCTTGCCGGTTACGGGGTCCCTGCCGGTGACGCTGGGAAACTCGTAGAAGCCGTCAAAGTACGCCGGCTGCATCTGGTTCCAGTTGTGCATGCCGTCATAGCATTTGAACTGCGAGTTATACGGCAGCGCTGTTGGGTTGGTGGGGTTGTTGTAAACATCAAGATACTGCGGCGTGTTCGCCAGGGTGAAGTAGAACGGGTCAGTTGTAGTCTGCCCGGGGCAGTTCATGTTGGGAATTCCATCCGAACGGAAACCCTGCGCCCAGTCGTCCCAACTTGCTGACTTCGTGGAATCGACCAGGGTCAGGGTCTGCGATCCATCGGGCCCGGTCCCTTCCCTGTAAAGGTTGACCGTCACGCCCGGGACTTCCGGCTCCCAGGTGTTCTGCACCAGTAGTTGAGGGTCGTCAAAGGGACGAGTTGAAGCGTAAACGATATCTCCGCGAATGCCGCCGGTCTCGCCAGGCGCGTAGGGCTTCTTGCCGAATTCAATGAACATGTTCTGGCCGGGAAACTCCTGCCAGCCCTCCAGAACAACCCAGGGAGGGTCGATTCTTCCTGTCGAGGTCTGTCCAACCGCATCTGAGGTGCTGCTTGCCGGACCATTCTGAATCGAATATCCGGTGCAGTCTGCAGTCTTGCAATACACAGAACCGGGAAAGCGCAGTTTCGCCGGCAGCGGGACTTGTTCGTTGGTGTTGGCCATGAATTGGCCGATCGTGGAGCCACCGCCGCCCGGAGTGCCGTCTGCCGGGCCGCCGGAGTCGTACACAACGTGGACGCCCGTCTGCTTGTAACGGGTGGTGTCCACTGAGACGACGTACCAGTTGAACAACGGAAACACTTCGTTGTATGCGGCGTAGCCATTCAAATCGGAGTTATTGCGATTTGACCAACTGCCGTCGCGGAAGTGCACGTCGATGGGAACCAGCGCCAGACCGGGCTCGTTCGGCTCCGAAACGCCATCGCCGTTCAGATCGAAGAATGTGCGGGTGTACAGGTTGGGCTGCCACTGCTGAATCGGCACCTGGCCCATGTCAGCCGTTTGCCCCGCCGCAACGGCCACCGGAACTGAAAGCCCGTCGAGCAGCAGGTCGTTCCACTGGTCGAAGAAGGCCACTCTCCAGCTTCCGGCAGGGATATTCGAGAAGGTGAAGTTGCCGTCCTGGTCGCACTTGGTGAATGCAAAGTCGGCTCCGTCCGTATCGCCGATGCTCACATAGCACTGCGTGAAGGCAAAGCTGTCATAGGAACCACTGGAGTACAACCGCTCATCGGGAGTGCGGCTCAAGCGAACGGTGGTTACCTGGCCCTTCACCGTGCTGGTGCAGGTTTGGTTGGCGCAAAGCGGCGCGAGGCGAGAGTTAATGATCTTCGCGTTCGCGAACCCGATTACGTCGTGGTACCCGGATGGACCATATTCCTGGAAGTAGGACGCGCCGCCGATCTTGCTGAAGGCGTCATGGCCCTTTTGCCCGTCAAGCGTGTTGGTCTGAACCCATTCCTCGCCGCGCGCAATTCTGTCCGCGCCCGGGTTGGCTACAACTGCATATCTGCCAGGGTAGAGATTGGCGATGATCGCCTGGCCCGCCAATGGCGAGGCTGTTTTGCCATCGGATTCATAGTAGGGACAAGTGACCACAACGCCGACGATACCGGCTTGCGGATTTACTCCCGCGGTACCAGCGGCCAGCGTGCCATCCGTAGCTTGCTTGGAGACTGGGCACGCATCCGCCTTGGTGACAGGATCGATCATGCCCGCAAGCGAGTTGGAAATGGGCATGTTGAACATGTCGTAAGTGATCTGGCCTGTGGGATCGCCGGTTCCCCCTGCATCGTCCATCAGCCGGATTTCAAATCCCCCCAGGCCAGGCTCGTCGGGCGCGAGAATATCCACGCCTCCGCCGGCGTCTTGCTCGCCGTTCAGCGGGTTGTCATCCTCAAATACAACAACGGAAATCTTTGTGGTTGGGAATGGCGCCGCGTCTACCAGAACCGTCACCGCCTGCTGGCCCGGCGCAATCGGAGAACCGCCCATGGTGTGTCCGCAGGTGGCCGCATTTGCCGCGGTCGAACCGGCAATGCAGTTGTCCGATACGTTTCCGGTGATAAACGGATTGGCCGCGTCTCCGGGAATGACGGAGATATAGTAGTGCTTCAGCGGGTCGAGATAGACCGCGCCGGGGAGCACTTCAGCTTTCTGCGAAGCGGTGGTTCGGCAAATGCCATCGTCCACGTCGCATGCTGCCGCCTGTCCCAGCAGAGTCTGGCCCGATTCGCAGGAAATTGTTCCAACGCATCCCTGTGCCACTACCGGCATATAGCTGGTGTGGAAGTTCAAGCCGAGATTTGGAATCGGCGTTCCGGTGTTAACCTGCGCGTTCGGATCGACGTGGAAGGTGCGGTCCTCTTCGATGATCCACCGATAGTCCGTTAACACGGTTCCGGACTTTGGATCTTTCACCGTGACGGCAAGATTGCTGGGCTGCGGGAAGTTGATGGTAACCGTCGCCGCCGTCGAGGCCTTCGTTCCCTGCGAGTTCTGCGCAAGGTAAGTGAAGGTGTGCGTTCCCGCAGATGCGGCGGTGGCTGTGAAAGAACCATCCGCATTCGCCACCACAGTGAGGCCGCCGTCGGGCGCGATGCTCGATACCACGACGCTCAGCGGATAGCCGAGGGTGTCGTAGTCGTTGGCCAGCAGGCCCGGCCGATTGATGTTCAGCCTGGTTGCTACTTTCGAAGTGTAGGTATCGTTGTTGAGGACGATGCCCGAAGCCGACTCGATGGGCGCCGCCGTCAAGGTGACTTTGGCGCATACCGGAGAGGCAGAGGAAGGTGTTGTTCCATTGCCGCAATACGTAAACGCGTCAGGCGCGAAGGTCCCGGTGGGCGTATATGTGAAGGTTCCATCGTTGTTCAGGCTCACGGTTCCCGAAGCAGGCGCAACGGCGAGAGCCACGCCGGTTACGTTCACGTCGTTCGCCAATACGCCTTTGCCACGGTCTGCAACCGTCAGCGTTTTATTGCCAACGACAAAGTAACTGTCAGGGTTGGCAACGACGGCCGTGCTCGGCTTGGGCGCAACGCCGCCATTGATGCCGATGTAGGCTTGCATGCCGCTGTCGCGCATGCTGTTGGCCGACAAACTCAGCTCGCGGTCAAAGACCGGGAGTGCCGCAGCGCCGGCAGGCGCGGTTACCATCACATCGTAGGTTTTGCTGGCGGCCAGAAACACTTCGCCTTGTACGCGCGGTGTTCCCGGCAGCGGGTTGCCGTCTTCGGCAATCAGAGAGAACCCCGGCGCGGGAGGGTTGGAACTGCCCGTTACCGCTCCCACGATTGAAGGAACGTGCATATGGAGGCCCGCATTCACAAACCTGACCAGCACCTGGCCCGTGCTGGGTGGCGCGTTAATGGTATACGTAGACTTGTTTGTATTGTTCTTGTCCAGCGCGACGCCGTTGATCAGGTAGTAGAGCGGCGTGTAATTAACTACCGGCGGGTAACAGGTGTGATAAGTGGGAGAGGATGGGTTGCCGCATTGCCCTGGCTGCCCCGACCACACTGTGAGTTCGTTGAACCCTGGTGTACTCACTACGGCAGATACGGTCGCGTTCTGGACTGGATCGATCTCTCCCAGTGCCAGAGGAACATCGGCATCGTAATTCACTCCGGGATAAGCAGTTCCCTGCGTAGTGCCCTGGGGAGCGCCGGTGACCACCAGAATCCCGTAGAGGCCCATCGGCACCTGGATCGAAGGATGGGTTCCGGACTCAAGCAAGTAGGTGCCGGGCTTGAGATTGCTCCAGGTGAGAGGAGTGGTGCCTCCTTCCGCAACCTCGGTTGCGAAAGACTGAACGCGATTCGGCTGTGTGGGGGGATTAAATGTTGGGCCGGTGTTCGCGGTCGGCCATGTAACGCTCCCTGCCGAGTGGGTTGGGCTGGGAACGAAGTTAGGGGACGATCCCAAGCCGCCGCCCAGTTGGCCTACTACGACAAGCGATGTCGGCACGGTATTCGTGCCGGCGCCCGCTGTAAAAGTCAGCTGGTTCGAGAGGTCGATCTCCAACGACTTTCCTGTCTGGACGGTGATAATGACAGGCGACCACGCGCCTGCTGCGTTAGGGTTAAGCGAAGCGCAGGTTGCGCCGTTGGCTACCGCGCCGCACGTGTAGCCCCACATCGGTACTGTCTTCCCATCCGGAAGGGTCGTGGTAGTTGGCGCAGCAGTCAACCCGACCTGCTGACCGAACGACGCACTAGCCCCGAGGAGAAGCGCAATAACACCCAGTACCGCTTGATTCAAGCCTTTTTTCAGATAGTTGAATCGCATCTTTCTTCTCCTCGCTCAATTGGATTCATCGATGATGAATTCCCGGGAATCGACGAGCATCATCATCATCATTCCGCCAGGGAAAACGTTGTTGGTGGTAATCTCGCGCTCGTTGTGCGAGTGCCACATGAAGGCAAAGCCCGCCTCACCGGAAGGTGAGTTTCCGATTGTGCCGGCGGGAGGCGTTGTGCCCGTAGCGCCAACGGCACGTGTTGTTGCGTCGCCCCCCAGGTAAGCGCTGCCGCCGAACCATGTGCCGTTGGTCAGATAATTGGCGTCGGGCAACGTCATGGGGCCGTTGGAGGCAACATCCCCGAACGGAGCCTTCTCCAATGGCTTCAGATGGTCGGCACACCACTCGAAATAGTTCACGGCGGTAGGATCGCCCGTGTTGTAGCCATTCGCGTCAGGCGTGCATGCCAGCTTGGCCAAACCATCCGTGGAAGTGCTATTGTGGCCGTAGACATCCCAGTTCAGGCCCTTCCCAGTCCAGTAGAAGATTCCGTCCATCGCTACGCCAGGCGTTGTTGTTGTGGTAAACAGCAACGGGCCTGCAAGTTTGGTGGGGTCTGACTGGCTCAGAATCAGGTTTCCATCGCGCGCAAGAATACGCACGTGATTGCCGTGCTCGTGGAATGGATGCTGCCATCGTCCCTGTCCGATGATGCGCAACAGCACCAGTTCACCGGGATGCATGTGCGGGTTCCCGTTATAGGGCTGATGCGGATACTCGGCAGCGTAGTTCGGATCCATGTCGTCGGGCATGGAGCGACCGTTGACCATGAAATACGCCGGACTATATGGCTCGGTGATGACATTCAATTGGGTTGGACACGCCGTGGAAGAGGATGCTGCACTGTTGCATGCCTTGATGGCCTGGATCTGCTCGTCCGCCTGGTTATGAATCCTCAAATCCATCTCAGAAAACTGGAACAGGTATTCGCGGTCGTAGCACGAGGAAGCATGGTCGTATGCCGAGGATGACAGCCGCCAATCTGTCTCTCCCCAATGGGACTCCGCAAGCAGATTGCTGGTGCTGGCCGCACAGGAGACGGGGTTCTTGGGCAATACAATCACTGCCCCGAACATGCCCATCTCCACCTGCAGATCGCTTTGTGTTCCACTGTAATAAGCGCGGGTGCCGGGTGAAGTGGCGGTGAATGTATAGGTCACAGATCCGCCGGGTGCGGCTTCCTGCGTGAGCAAACCCGCAACTCCGCCCGATGTGCCCACGGCAAACGAGGGGAACAGAATCGATGTGTTTCCCGCCCCGCGGGAAGATGATTGGTGAGGGTCACGGATACCGAGTCGCCCTCAGTAACGATGAGAGTGGGACCCGGCACCTGCATGGTTGGATCACAACGGTTGCCGGGCATGGCGGGCAGAAATGCGGGTGCGTGCGCGGCATCGCAACCATACCCCCATGAATACAGGTTGCGGCCGTCCGGTTGAGTCAAGTAACTGTCACCGGCGGTGAGGTAAAAGGTAGATCCGGTAATGCCCGGGGCTGCGGCTTGCGCTCTCAACGTGAGCAGCAAGACCAGCGCCAGCATCACAGCCGGAAGCAGACGTGTTTTGGATATCGTCTTCCTCATTTTCGTTGCGCTCATTGCCGCTCTCCTAGTTGATATGGACTTCTGTCATCAAACCGCCGAAGTTCTCGGCATCGTTGGCCAGGTGATCGAGGTTTGGAGTGTAGAGAAAGAATGTGCTGCCGCTCGGGTATTTGCTTGTGTCGCTGGCGTCAAGGATCACGTCAATCGATTCCCCGCCCGCAAGTGTGATTGAGTTGGAGTTGTAGTACATGTTGGCGCCCGCCTGGTCGCGCAGCAGCCGTGCATTCTGCGCAATCACCTGCATCGGAATGCCGAGCGATGCCAGTGTCTGGTACTCGGTAACATCCAGGTCGGAGATGCGCAGCAGCGCCCTGCCCCCGGCGGGGATATTGATGATGGAAGGCAGCGGCTGAGAGAAGTGATTTACGCCATCCGCGGAAGGCGTCTGCATGGGCCCCGCCTGAACCGTGTCAGGATAGCTGCGCCCGTTGAGCAGGAAGTACTTGTCCTTCATTCCGGCAAAGTTTTCGGGATTAAAGGTCATGCCGACAAAGTGAAAGTTCGGATCGAATCCGTGAATCTGCAGCGGGTACTCGACGTCGTAGCGGGTTGAGCCATCGCCGTCGTTGTATGCATATTTGTACGGACTACTGGTGAGGGGATCGACCGCTTGCTTGAATCCGCTATCTGCGATCGGCTGGGGAGTGGTGCACAGGATGTCGGCAACGCAGTTCGAGGCTGTTCGAAGATCGGCCTGTTGAGCCTGCAAGGATGCAAACAGCTTGTTTCCGACCGGAACCCGGTTCTGGCGCGGCCGAACATAGAGTTGGCCTACCATGCCCATCTGCAAGTGCTCAGGGGGCGTGATGTGGCAATGCCAGAAGTACGTTCCCGCATCGGGCGCCAGGTAGTAGTACGACATGCTTCCGCCGATGTTGATGGCCACCGAAGCGTCTGGCACGCCGTCGTAGAAGGAGGATGCGTTGGGATAGCCGTGGAAGTGAATCGTGTGCTGCTCGAAAAGATCCGGGCGCATCAACATGCCCACGTTGGTGAGGGTAAGGAAGAACTCGTCATCCTCGTCGATGGCCATCAGCGGCGCCGGCTGGTTGCCGTTCATTACACCGACATCCATGATGGGCCGTGGATCGACATGTCCATCGATGGGTCCGGCGGTCCCGTTTCCGACGCTGGCATCCAGATTGGGCGAAAGCCCGACCGCGCCGTTGTATGTGAAGGCGGCAAGATCGGCAGCAGAGGTACCAGTGTCTGTCGTGGCCGGATCGCCGGGCTGCAGGTTCCCGTTGAAGACCTGGTTGAATGTGTCAGGCGTTACGGTTCCCGGCTGCCCGTTGGCAATATTCGCCAAGCCGGATAGTGGACCAAACGAGAACATGTAGATTTGCGTTCCATCGGCCATGGTCGCGTACCCATCGCCGCCTGAGACCTGCTGGCACTTAATCTGCCCGCCGTTGCTGGTGTAGCTGAGACCGGTGATCGGGTCGGTAAAGGTCGTTGGCCCCGTGTACTGCGCGCCGGTGGCCGAATTGGCTCCGGCCGCAGGATGCATCGAGGTTGTGGTCGGACACTGAACCCTGAAAGCCTGGGCGTTTGCCCAGGTAGTGAGGCCGACCAGAAGTGGTACTAGAAACAATCTGCACAGTGCTCTGCTGCCCATGCCATCCTCCTCTGTGCTTTCAACTGATCGCTGCTCGAGCGTCGGATGCCCGCTGCATGCATCCGCAACAACAAAAACTTCTGAAAGCAATTGCATGATGCTTCGCGTCAAGGCTCGAAAAGTTTGCTAGCGCGCAACCATTGCGGCGATGTAAGAAAGCCTTGCAAAGATGTAATGGAGCGGAAATCTTCTCTGTCTCTTCGGGACGCGGACCCCAGAAGCAATGTGTGGTCTTGAGCAGATCAACTGGCGTGCGGGGCCAAACGATACCACCGAACTGTTCCGGCTGAATCTGCGCCGACACACTCAAGCGAAACCTCGCTCGAACAATGTTGTTCAGCGTCAAAGACTGCGGAATTCCCCGAAGATACTCTCCGTCTCACAATGCCAAAGGCATCAAAGGTTGCAGTCGCGCAGGCGATCCGAGTTATTCTGTGCGAGACTGTTGGGAACGCAGATGGAACTGCGTCGTCAAGCAAAGGATGAAATACCCTTCTTTGATGAAGAGGGAAGTGGTCGAATGGGCAACGCGTGGAAACAAGGATTGGCACGGTTCCAGCTCGTCGCGGCACTCGGGTCCATGCATCATGGAGTTTCTGAGGGACGTGCTGAAGGACACAGAAAAGCGCGGATGTGGCAAGTTCCCGTGGTCTTCGTTCTGATGCTAGCGGGAATTGCCATGTTCTTCTTCCGCGATAGAATCTTCGAGCCTCATGAGCACATTGTGTTGTCGTTGCATGGCTCGACTTCTATCGGCGACGAACTTGTGCCCAAGTTGGCAGAGGCCTTTCTGCGAGGCGAACTCGGAGCCACTGAGACCGGTCAAAAGATCAAATGGCACGATCACGGTGGGCACCCTGTCTTGCACGTGTGGGGCAAGGTGCCGGGGAAACCAGGCCTGCAGGTCATTGAGATTTACGCCACCGGATCGGGCGCCGCTTTCAGATGCCTTTCCGCAGAAAGCGGCCTGGACTACTGCGATATTGGAATGTCGTCGCGACCTATCGGCGACTCGGATTTGCCGCCCTCTTCCCAGAACCGGAATGTGGACGACCGCCCCGCTGAGCACGTTGTGGCGCTGGACGCAATCGCCGTTATCGTGAATCCCGGCAACCCTGTCTCGCAGCTTTCCATTCCGCAATTGCGGTCGATCTACTCAGGACGAACCAGGAATTGGAAAGATGTCGGCGGAGAAGATGCGCCGATTGAGCTTTATGGACGCGACAGCAATTCCGGCACATCCGAAATGTTTACTGAGAAAGTGATGGGGAAGAACCCTCTCGAGACCGCCAGGATGGCAGCACTTCCCAAGGATCGGCAAATGGGAGACAGTAACCAGATTGTCGATGCCGTAATGCGCTCGCGGAATGCCATCGGCTACGCATCTTCGCCACTGGTCAGGGATGCCAAGGCCCTCTCCATTTCAGATGGGAGCAGCCTCGCCTTTCTTCCCACCGAGCTTTCGATCGTAACGGAAGATTATCCGATTTGCCGGCGGCTGTTACTGTACGACTGGGATACACCGGGATCGATGGTCAACGCGTTTATACGCTATGCGACCTACAAACCGGGCCAGGCAATTGTTGACCAAACACCCTTTGTCGACCTGACTCCAAAGGTTTTTCATGTTGCGCCTCCGAAAGGGGCCCCCCTCGCATACCAGAAAATTGCAACTGGGTATTCGAGAATCGGCCTCAGTTTCCACTTCTCTGTTGCCAAGACTGAAACTGCGGGGGATACCGAAAGCCAACTTGACAACCTGGCAAAGATAAATGTCTTGCGTCTTCGTACGTTCCTTTCGCAGCACGGCGGAACTGGAGACGACATTCTCTTGATTGGTTTTGCCGATCAGGTCGAGGACCGCGCCCCCAATCGACGGCTCGCCCACCAAAGGGCCGAGGGCGTCGCCACGGAACTGCGTGCCATTGGGGTCGTTGTGCCGGCTGGTAACATCAGGGATTTCGGAGCTAAACTTCCCGTGGCTTCGAACGATGCTCTAGAGGGGCGAAGCAAGAATCGCAGGGTCGAGGTTTGGGTACGCAACGGACTTCTGTAGGTAGAAGATTCCATTCAATGCTTCAGTCGATCGCCGGAGTGATGGAGGCTTGATCGAGCGTTCGCCAGAGTAGCGATAATACGATATCGGGAGCAGCGCGGTGCAGGGCACGATGGACCCCCTCGAAGCAAGCAGAAATGCCCGAGTGTCCGTGAATGCATTACCTGCTTCAATTTCGAAACGAATTCCATATGCCTGCCGGACTCGATGCATTTATCGATCATCCGGACGGTGGGACGCCTATCATTCTTGCCGACATGGGAGCAGGCGCCGGGCAGGTTGCGGCTGACTGGTTCGATTCGATGTATGAGGATGTGGCTGATACGGGAGTCCGGCTTACGGCAGTCGGGGTAGTGACCCCGGACCCGGCCAGCGTCGAGAGCGTTCTCGCCTGGGCGAACCGGCTGCAAGATCGCGTGGAGTACGTCGTGGTCGAGAACGCGACCGGCGCACTGTCGGACTTCACCTACTAGCGATCAACAGAACAGGCAAATCGCTTCCGTGTGGCATTCGAGCCAGAGATCTTGCAAATGGGTTTCCGGTTGGCTGAACTTGAAAACCCGCTCCGTCAGCATGGTATTCAACTCGGCTAGGTAGCAGACCGCAAGGCCGAAGTTGATGAACTGAAGAGGGCGTCCCTCATCATGCGCGCACAAAGCTATAGGAGGCGGCTCTTCGCTGAGTTCGACCGAACGAGGCAGGTGTTCCTGCCGTGACACAGGTTTCGGCTGGTTCCAAGATCGCGGTCATTTCAGCGGGAGAGGCGACACTGGTCAACGAACCGATCATTATCGTGAACCAGCACGGTGATCCTAATGGAGTAAGAGAATACGCGCGCGTGGCGCGCGCCGCGATTGCTGCGATTCGAGGGAGAGATGCCGGGCGGTTGATTGTAAGCGACGGCTATCCGGGGGCAGGCATGCCCAATCTGGAGTTATTCGATACAGGAGTCATGCAGAGTTGCCACGACTACTCGCCGTATCAGCTCACCTGCTATCAATGCGAGTGGGTACGGCCGTCGAACGATGGGTTACCTGTACCCACCTGGCCCCTGAAGGATGCTCAAGGCAGGGTGATCGCCGACAGGCGAACGCTCGAGGAGCAATTCCGCCCGTGGGGAGAACTGGCGCAGCGAGGAGTTCCGATTCATTTCGGCGAAATGGGATGCAATCGCTATACGGCTCCAGATGTGGTCTACGCATGGTTCAACGACACCCTGACATGATCGGCAGCTTGAACTGCGGGTGGGCACTGTGGAATCTGCGCGGCTCGAACGGCATTGTTGACACCAATCGACCCGGCACCCGGTACAGGGACTGGCATGGGCACAAGCTGGATTTCACGTTGTTGGGGATTCTGCAATCGAAGATGTAGCTCTGAATTGGCGAACGCGAGTGCCTCATCGAGCCAAGTTGCAGAGCAGCCGAAACGGAAAGTGGCTTCTTCCATAAGGAAGAAGCCACCTCGTGAATTGATGCCGGATTCCGCCTACACTCCCACCTTCTCTGGGTCGAAGTCATTCTGGAGCGCGGCGATCTTGGGCAGCCAGGCTTTGTATTGCGCCAGCGAGAAAGCCGGCAGGCCCAGCAGGTAGTGGTTCACGTACTTTTTCCCGCCTGTCGTCCACTCCATCAGGAAGAGTTTCTTGTCGGAGTGGAAGGCCTGGGTTTTGCCCACAGCAATGTTTCCATTTGCCTTGGAGGCGTAGTCTCCCTCGAGAAGCGTTTCGCCGGATTCGGCATCCCACACCTTGTAGTGGCCAGCGGCATCCTGGCGGGAGTCGTTGCACATAACCACTTGAAGGCTCCAGTCGTCGCCGCTGTGGCCTTCGAACTCGTCCACCATGAGCACCACGGGGTGCTGCACCCGCTTGATGAAATGGTAGGCAAGCTTCTTGTTGAAGTAGTAATCCACCACGGAGTCTGAAATCAGCGGCCAGCCGTCGATGGCGTTCCACCAGATCACGCCGGTGCGCCGCCACTTCTTGAGGCGCGTCATCTCGATGAGGTACTTGTACGCCTCGGCCCGGCTGGTCTGCGAGGCATAGATAAAGTCCTCAATCTTGTCCGGGACGACGCCATAGAAGTCCTTCAACTCCTTGGCCAGAAGCTTGTTCTCGTAGTCGTCGCCTACCTGGCTGGCGGAGTGAAGCGTCCACACCTGGCTCTTTTGCCAGGGCCACAGGTTCTTGTCGTCGATGAAGCGCTTGAGCCCGGAGAGGCTGGGGTAGCCGTCAAAGCCGATCTCGCTGACAGAGTGCGCCGGATGCTCGGTGTAGTAGGCGCTCTTGAAGTAATCGCGCGTATCCCACAGATGCATCTCCGGCATCAGATGCGGGTTCCTGGCGGCAACCATCTCCGGAGACATGTAGGGCGAACTGGGCAGGAAAGGCCGATACGGATCGCACTGGAAGACGACTTGCGGCAGCACCTCGCGGGTAAGCACGTTGCGAGCCGGATCGAGACCGTGGTAGTAGTAGGCGTCGTCTACTTCGTTATCACCGCTCCACAGCGCGATGGAGGGATGATTGCGCAGCTTTCGCACCACGGAAATCGCTTCGGTCCGGATCTGCCCCTGGAAATCGAGGGTCAAGAACTGTTGCGGCACGCGTCCGCTCGCATCACAATGGACGTTTACGCTTAGGCCATGACGCCCGCCAAACGTGCAGCACAACAGAAAGTAGTGGAGATGGTACAGCCTGTCAAGCCTCCCCTGGAGGCCGAAAAGATGGCTTAAAAGCTCCCCAAACTGCTCTGCGGCAAAAACGGGGAAAATCTGCTAAACTATTGATTCTATTGGCGTCCCCGACGGGATTTGAACCCGTGTTATCGCCGTGAAAGGGCGGTGTCCTAGGCCGGGCTAGACGACGGGGACGCTATAAGGGCAGGTACAGGCTTGTATGGCCGTGAGCGCCCTTATGAAGGCTACCAACTCAGAGGGTCCATGTCAAAGAACCGCGGTCTTTGGCCGGAAAGTTCCCGGCGAGAGGGGCAACACTCGGGCTGAAGGCTATAGGAAGGTTGCCGGGGGCTTGAGCTATCCTCATTAAGTGACAAGGCATTACAGGCACCTGGAAACGCTTACCATCGGGTTCGTCGTGGTTCTGCTGATTTCGAACCTGGTGGGACAGAAAGTGTGCCAATTGGGGTGGCTGCGGATCAGCGGGGCAGAATTTCTTTTTCCGCTGACTTACATCTGCGGGGATGTGTTTACAGAGGTTTACGGCTACGGCGCCTCGCGGCGGGCCATCTGGCTGGGCTTTTTTGCAATGGGCCTGCTCGCCTTGATCGGCCAGTTGGCGGTGGCCCTGCCCCCGGCTCCGGGCTGGAGCGGCCAGGAATCGTTTGCAAGGGTATTTGGGCTGGTGCCGCGGTTTGCCGCAGGCAGCCTGATAGCCTACTGGGCCGGGGAGTTTACCAACAGCTACACCATGGCCCGGCTGAAACTGGCTACCCGGGGACGGTGGCTTTGGACGCGAACAGTGGGCTCGACTATTTCAGGGCAAGCGGTGGATACCGCAGTTTTCACCCTGATTGCCTTCTGGGGCACACAAAGGGGCAGTTTACTGGCCTGGATGATTGCCTCCTCGTATGTTGTGAAAGTGGCGTTCGAGGTGGCGGCAACGCCTTTCACCTACCTGGTGGTGGGCTGGCTCAAGCGGGCCGAAGGGGTCGACGCCTTCGACGCTGAGACAAATTTCAACCCCTTTGCCTGGGCGGGGGAAGAAGCGAAATGAAGCCGGGTCGGGATGAGCTGGCGGTAACCCGCAGTTTTTTGAGTCATTGGGGCGGTCCGGGTCGTCACACATAGAAAAGCGTCTTTTGGGCGACGTGTGGCCGGCGGACGGCGCAATCCTGGGCGGAATTGGTGTACAAAAAGCGAAAATTGCTACTCTTAAGGAGTAACTTTTCTACCCTTGAAATCGTAATTGAATCCGGTACATACCGGAGGCCTGGGCCCAGATTCACGGGCGGCTTGGACGAAGAGGAAAGATTCAGTGAGGACCAGAGCGTTGAAATCCATTTTTGGTTGTGTTGTTCTTGTGGGCCTGGCGGCCACGGGCTGCCAGAAGCAAAAGCCGGCAGCGCCGGCCGGGGCTGGAATGCAGGGCATGCCGGTGCAGACGGCAACGGTTGCGATGAGCCCGGTAGCGCAAAGCAGCGAATATGTAGCCACGATCAAATCGCGGCGGTCGGCCACCATGCAGCCGCAGGTGGACGGACGTCTGACGCAGATTCAAGTCCGCTCTGGCGACAAGGTAAAGGCCGGGCAGGCCCTGATGCAGATCGATCCGCAGCACCAGGTGGCGGCGGTGGAGTCGCAGCGGGCCACAGAGCGGCAGAAGAAAGCTCTCTACGACTACAACGTGGCAGAGAACGAGCGCCAGCACAAGCTCTTCGAGGCAGGGATCACCAGCCGCTCGGTCTACGACCAGGCGGTGCAGGCCCTGGACAATTCCAAGGCGGATTACGAGGCCGCGGTGGCCATGCGCAAGACGCTTGAGGAACAACTGGCGTATTACACCATTCGCGCGCCGTTTTCGGGCGTCGTGGGCGATATCCCGGTACACGTGGGCGACTACGTTGTGCCTGCCACCATGTTGACCACGGTGGACGAAAACAAGGATCTAGAAGCCTACATCTACGTCCCGACCGAGCGCTCAACCCAGGTAAAGCAAGGCCTGACTGTGGAGCTTACGGATAACTCGGGCAAGCTGCTGGAGAAGACGAAGATCGATTTTCTTTCGCCACAGATTGATTCGATGCTGCAGGGAATCCTGGTGAAAGCGCCGGTGCATCCCTCCTCGGAGCTGCTGCGGAATGCGCAGATGATCAAGGCGCGAGTGATCTGGGGCAACACGCCGATGGCCGTGATTCCAGTGCTGGCGGTGATACGGCAAGGCGGGCAGAGCTTCGTGTTTGTGGCGCAGCAGCAGAACGGCCATTTTGTTGCGCACCAGGTTGCAGTCACGCTTGGCGACACGGTGGGAAACAGCTACTCCGTTTCTTCCGGGTTGAATGCGGGTGACAAGGTAGTTGTTTCGAGCACGCAGTTCCTGGTGAACGACATGCCAGTCATTCCGATGGGTGGCTAAAGCAGGCCTTTCAAAGTTCGTGGTTTTCCAGGTCGTCCGCCGCGGCGGACGAGACCCTGGACATCCAGCATTTGCAGGGCAACCGGCCGCGGGTATCTCGTAGAGCCAAAAAAGGAAGGCTTACCTTGTTTGTCGATTTCTTTATTCACCGGCCTGTATTTGCAACCGTCTGTGCGCTTCTGATCATCCTTGCCGGAGCGGTTTGCATTCCCAACCTGCCCGTCGCCATGTACCCCACGCTTGCACCGCCGGAAGTGATGGTGATGTGCAACTATGTGGGCGCGAACGCCGCCACGGTGGAAAAGGCAGTAACCATTCCGCTGGAAGAGTCAATCAACGGCGTTGAAGGAATGCGTTATATCAGTTCGTCAAGCGCAAACAGCGGAACGAGCCAACTTTCCGTGACTTTCCAGACGGGCTACGACCTGGATATCGCGGCCGTTGACGTGCAAAATCGAGTGGCCACTGCACAGGGACGGCTGCCTGCCGCGGTGAACTCCACCGGCATCACCATCATGAAGTCGAACTTCGACTTTGTATTCGGCGCCGGTTTCTTTGCCCGCGATGGACGCTACTCGCAGGAATTCATCTCCAACTACCTCGACGTCTACGTCAAGGACGCGCTCAAGCGGGTACCAGGCGTGGGCGATGTAATGATTTTCGGCGAGCGCAAGTACGCCATGCGCGTGTGGCTCGACCCAGTCCGCCTGGCGTCGCGGAATTTGACGGCCACTGACGTGGTCAACGCCATGGTCGAGCAGAACGTCGAGATTCCGGCCGGCCAGCTTGGCCAGCCTCCTACGAACGGGACCCAGGCCTTCCAGGTTCCAGTGCGCGTCGTAGGGCGGCTCACGAGTCCCGAGGAGTTCGAGAAGATTATTGTCAAGAGCACACCCAACGGCCTTGTCCTGCTAAAGGATGTGGGCCGCGCGGTGGTAGGCGCCGAGGACTACAGCAGCGAACTCAAGTTCTCAGGCCGCGAAGCAGTCGGCATCGGCGTGGAGCAGCTCTCAAACGCCAACGCGCTGGAAGTAGACAGGGCTGCCAAGGTCGCGTTGATCGAGCTCTCAAAGAGCTTTCCGCCTGGACTTGAATACTACGTGGCCTTCGACGCCACGACGGTGGTCGGCGACTCGATCAAGGAAGTGCTGCAGACGCTGGGCATCGCCGTTGTCATCGTAATCACCGTCATCTTCCTCTTCCTGCTTGACTGGCGCGCCACCATCATTCCCGCCGTCACCATTCCGGTTTCGTTGATTGGCACTTTCGCCTTCGTCAAGCTATTCGGCTTCTCCATCAACTCGCTCACCCTCTTCGGCATTACGCTGGCCACGGGACTGGTGGTGGATGACGCCATCGTGGTCATTGAGAACGTGCAACGCCACATCGCGATGGAGCACTCCGATCCGCATGAGGCCACTTCGCGAGCCATGAGCGAAGTCACAGGCGCGGTGGTGGCCACCTCGCTTGTGCTTATCGCCGTCTTTGTGCCGGTCTCGTTTTTCCCTGGCACCACCGGCATCCTCTACCGGCAATTTTCGTTGACCATTGCCTTCGCCATCGCCATCTCGGCATTCAATGCGCTGACCCTCTCGCCGGCCTTGTCGGCCCTCTTCCTGCGCGGCGAAGAAGACCGTCCCCACCAGATGGACTTCCTCCACATCCGTCCGGTTTCTCGCGCCTTTGCCGCCTTCATTCACGGCGCCGACGCTTCGGTTAGCTGGTTGTCCACCACCTACGCCAAGGTCATCCACGTAGCATTACAACTGCGCTATGCGTTGCTGGTACTGTTCTTTGTGGGCCTGGGAGCTACGGTTTGGATTTACGGGCATGTGCCCACCGGCTTCATTCCCCAGGAAGACCAGGGCTACATGATGATGATCGTGCAGGCTCCCCCGGGATCTTCGCTGGGTTACACCAGCGCCCTGGCCGACCGCGCACAGGCCATCATCGCCGCCAATCCCGATGTTGCGGGATCGTTTTCTATCATGGGATTCAGCATGTCGGGCGGCTCGTCCAATGCCGGCATGGCGTTTGTAAATCTCAAGCCCTCCGATGAACGGCGCGGCAAGGGTCACTCGACAGCCGAAGTCGTGGCCGATCTCACTCCGAAACTGGGGAGCCTGATGTTCGCCCCCAACGGCGGCCTGGTGGCCCTGTTCCAGCCGCCCGCGGTGCAGGGCGTGGGCAGCTACGGCGGCTTTACCTTTATGCTCCAGGACACGGGCAAAAACACGCTCTCTGACCTGGACCGCGTGGCGCACCAGATTGTGGGCGCAAGCCGCGCGAGCAAGGATCTGACCGGACTGCTGACAACTTTCTCCGCAAACGATCCGCAAGTGCTGGTTACCATCGACCGCGCGAAGGCCAAGGCGATGAATATTCCGCTCTCCCAGATCACCACCACTCTTGGCGTGTTCATGGGTTCGGAGTACATCAACGATTTCGACTACAACAACCGCACCTATCGCGTCTTCGTACAGGCCGATCAGCCCTTCCGCATGTCGGCCCGCGACCTGCACAGCTATTATGTGCGTTCCGACTCGGGCCAGATGGTGCCGCTGGACAACCTTGCAACCGTGATTGAGAGTTCCGGTCCGCCGGTCATCTCCCACTACAATCTCTTCCGCTCCGTCGAAATCGATGGTTCGCCCGCCCCAGGCGTGAGTTCCAGCGAGGGGCTTGCTGCCATGGAGGATCTGGCGAAAAGGACCATGCTGCCCGGCATGAGGTTTGAGTGGACCGGCCTCACCCTGGATGAAATCGAGTCCAGCGGCAAGGCCCTGCTTATCTTCGGCCTCGGACTGCTGGTGGTCTATCTGACTCTCTCGGCCCTCTACGAGAGCTTCGCCTTGCCCTTCATCATTCTTCTGGCGGTTCCCATGGCGATCCTTGGCGCGCTGGGCCTGGTGTCATGGCGCGGCTTTTCAAACGACGTCTACTGCCAGATCGGACTGGTGATGCTGATCGGCCTCTCGGCGAAAAACTCGATTTTGATTGTCGAGTTCGCGGAGCAGTTGCGCCGCAAGGGCCGCAACATTTCAGAAGCTGCCATCGAAGCGGCTGAGTTGCGGCTCAGGCCAATCCTCATGACTTCGTTCGCATTTATCCTCGGCGTGTTGCCGCTGGTGTTCGCCACCGGCGCGGGCGCACTGGGGCGGCAGTCAGTAGGCACAACCATCGTGGGCGGCATGCTGCTCTCCACAGTGCTCAACCTGATCTTCATCCCGGTGCTTTACGTGATTCTGAGCAGATTGCTCAGGCGCGACGCGCATCCAACTCTGCCGGTCGAGGCATAGCGCAACTAATCAGGGACCCGGTGAGCAATCACCGAGTCCTTGATGCGGTCATAGACTTCGGCAGTGATTACCCCTCTATCCACGAGATCCACCTTGGTTCGGTAGGGCCGGAAACGCACAATGCGCCCGGCCCAACTGCGCGTCATTCCGGGGACCTTGAGCAACTCATCAACGCTGGCCCGATTGATGTCGATGCGCGCCTCCGGCGGCGGAGCTGTTGCCGATGTTTTTGAGGGTCTGAATGGGTCGCGATCATGATCCTGCGCCAACCCGGACAGGCACACGCCCAGCATTACAATCGACAGAGCCACATAGCGCATAGTCGTTCTCACGCGTCCATTCTCTGCCCAGTCCTTGACCAGCCGCAAGTAAAAGATTTGACACTGGGCAGCTTTGCCCTTAGATTGGAAACAGATGCAAATCCACCGCCATCCCGGCCATCACCACCATCATGGAACCTCCATGCCGGCGGACTGCCATGGCTTGAACTGAAAAGCCAGAGAGATCTGAAGAATCCCAAGCCCGCCGGCGAACCAAGCCGGCGGGCTTTTTCATTCACCGCACAAATCTAAACCAAGGACAATAACCGTGGAACGGATCGATTTTGACAAGATGGACGGCCTCGCGCCCGGCATTGTGCAGGATGCGCAGACCGGCGAGGTGCTGATGCTTGGCTTTCTCAACCCCTTGAGCTATGCCAAAACGATGGAAACCGGCTTCGTCACCTTCTGGAGCCGCACCCGCCAGAAGTTGTGGATGAAGGGCGAGACAAGCGGCAACCGGCTGCGCGTGGTCTCTGCCGCGACTGACTGCGACAACGATACCCTGCTGTTTCGCGTGGTGGTTGAGGGCGACGGACTGGTGTGCCACGAGGGCACCGTCAGTTGCTTTACCAAGCAGCTGACGGTGACCGCGGCTAACGAGGAAGCTGAAAAGAAAGAGGCAAACCGTGGCTAACAAACTCAGGCTTGGCATCCCCAAGGGCAGTTTGCAGGATGCAACCATTGCACTGTTCAAGCGCGCCGGCTGGAATATCTATGCAGACGGCCGCTCCTACTTCCCCTCCATCGACGATCCCGAAATTGAGTGCATGCTCATCCGAGCGCAGGAGATGGCGCGCTATGTGGATCATGGCGTACTCGACGCGGGACTCACCGGCATCGACTGGGTGGTCGAGAGCGGTCTTGAAGTCACCAGCGTGACTACGCTGACCTATGCCAAGCAGAGCCGCCGCAAGGTGCGCTGGGTGCTGGCGGTCCCTGAGGGCAGCGGCTTTGAGAAAGCGGAAGATCTTGAAGGCAAGATCGTCGCCACAGAGCTGGTCGAGGTGAGCAAGCGCTACTTTGCCGCCAAGGGCGTGAACGTGAAGGTCGAGTTCAGCTGGGGCGCAACGGAAGTGAAACCTCCGACCCTCGCCGACGCCATCATCGAAATCACTGAGACCGGCAGCTCGCTCAAGGCTAATCGCCTCAAGATTATTGACACGGTGATGGAAAGCGAGACTCACCTGATTGCCGGAAAGCCTGCGCTTGCCGATGCCTGGAAACGCGAAAAAATTGACCAGATCGCAATGATGCTGCGCGGCGCCATCGATGCGCAATCGCAGGTGGGGCTCATGCTCAACGTGAAGCGTGACGATCTTGAGGCCGTGCTTGCGGTGCTTCCCGCGCTGAATTCACCGACAATTTCGCAGCTCAGCAACTCGGAATGGGTCGCCGTAAATACGATCGTCGAAGAGCGCATCGCGCGCGACGTGATTCCTAAACTGAAAGCGGCGAAGGCGACGGGGATTGTCGAGTATCCGCTGAACAAGGTTGTGCTTTAGATAGGGGCAGCGATGAAGCTGATTCGAACCAAAGGCCGCGGCGCGCAACAAACGGAAGGTGTGATCGCCGGACTTGAACGGCGCGGCGGTGCGGCGCTTGACTCCGTTCTGCCCACTGTGCGGCGCATCGTGACCGATGTGCGCCGACGGGGTGATCGTGCACTGCTGCGCTACGCGGCAGAATTTGACGGTCTCACAGACGTGGCCGCCGTACGCGTAACGACAGATGAAATGGCGGCGGCATGGGAGGCAATCGATCCAGCACTGCGCGAGGCACTTGAAACCGCAACCGAGCAGATTCGCGGATTTGCGGTTCGGCAACTGCCGGAGTCTTGGAGCGATTTGCTTCTCGACGGCCTGACCACCGGCCAGCTTGTACGGCCGCTCGGGTCGGTGGGTTGCTATGTGCCCAGCGGCCGCCATCCCCTGCCCTCTACTCTTTTAATGACAGTGATTCCGGCGCAAGTGGCGGGCGTCAAGCGTATCGCAGTAGTATCGCCCAAGCCTGCGCGGGAAACGCTGGCCGCCGCGTACCTGCTGGGCATCACGGAGTTCTATCGCCTGGGCGGCGCACATGCCGTGGCCGCGTTGGCCTACGGAACCTCAAGCGTTTCACGCGTTGACAAGATCGTTGGTCCGGGCAATCTGTACGTCACCGCAGCCAAGCGCATCGTTGCTTTTGATTGCGCAATCGATATGCTGGCCGGCCCCACGGAGATTGTTGTCACCAGCGAGAGAGGCAACGCGGCCGATATCGCATCCGATCTTGTGGCCCAGGCTGAGCACGATCCGGAGGCGTTGGCGATTTTTATTACCACGCGCGCTGACCTGGCCAAAGAAGTGACTGCAGAGGCTAAGCTGCGCAGCCGTGACAACGTGGTCGCACGCGAAGCTCTCGATCACAATGGCCTGGTTATTGTTGCGCGGGATGTTGAGGAAGCGCGGCAAATCACGAACCGCATTGCTCCGGAACATCTGACAGTGGATGCGGCAAGCGATGTTAACTGGGTTCAGAACGCGGGCTCTGTGTTTATTGGGCGATGGTCCGCGCAGCCTATGGGCGATTACATTTCCGGCCCCAACCACACGCTGCCGACGGGCGGCATGGCGCGGGTACGAGGCGGGTTGAGCGTGAACGATTTCGTCAAGCTGATTACGGTGCAGGAGTATTCGGCGGCTGGAATGCGCGCGCTGGGCCCGCAAGCTGCGCTGCTGGCCGAGGCCGAAGGGCTTGTGGGGCACACGGAAGCAATTCGCAAGCGATTGCGCAGGATTCCGCGCACAAGGAGGACCCGTGGCTGAGACTGCAATCGCCGTATATCCAAGCCCGCGCGCGCGCGTGCAGGCCATGAAGGAGTATCACCCGCCTCTGGGCTGCCGCGACGCACTGCGGCTGGACTTCAATGAGAACGCGCTTGCCTGCTCGCCGAAAGTGCGTGAAGTCCTTGCCGGCATCTCGGCGGGCAGCCTGACGCGCTATCCCGAACGCGAGCCGGTTGAAGCCATAGTGGCCGCGCATCTTGGACTTGCGCCACAGCAGGTGGCGTTGACCAATGGCGTGGACGAAGCCATCCATGTGCTATTCGAGACTTTTCTCGAAGCGGGCGACGAACTGCTATTGCCCGTGCCCACGTATACGATGTACGAGGTTTACGCATCGGCGACGGACGCGAGGGTTGTAGCTGTTCAAGCCGCGAACGATTTGCGGTTCCCTTTCGAGCGCATGCTGGCAGCCATCACGCCGCGCACCAAGATCGTCGCCATCGCCAATCCCAACAGCCCTTCGGGATCCATGGCCACGCGCGATCAGCTGTTGGAGATCGCCCGCCGAGCGCCACACGCGCTGGTACTGGTGGACGAGGCGTACTTTCATTTCTGTGGCGAGACGGTCGTCGACTTGATCGGGACGATTCCCAACCTCATCGTGGCGCGAACCTTTTCAAAAGCATACGGTCTGGCTGGTTTGCGTATCGGATTGCTGGCTGGCCCTGTCGAGTTGATGCGCTGGGTGAGGCGCGTACTGTCACCTTATAGCGTGAACTCGCTGGCGCTGGCATGTCTGCCTCCGGCGCTGGAAGACACCGTTTATCTCGATTGGTATGTTGGCGAAGTGAACGCCGGGCGCGCGGAGTTTGAGGCGGCTCTCGATGCTGCGGGTGTTCGCCACTGGCCGAGCCGCGCGAATTTTGTATTGGCTGATATTGGCCCGCGGCATAGGGAGTTTACGCACCTCATGCGCGAGGCGGGCGTGCTGGTACGCGACCGCTCCAGCGATCCTGGTTGCGACGGGCGCGTACGCATCACCATCGGGACACGCGAGCAAATGCGGCAAGCCGCCGCGGCGTTGAATGAAACACTGGCCGTATTGCGGGCCGGAACCGAGGCACAATGACGACGGGTAAGAAAAGCGCGAAAAAACGCGCGGCCGGCTTTGAGCGCAATACCACGGAGACACGCATCGCCATCAAGCTGACGGTGGAAGGCGAGGGCCGATACAAGATCAAGACCGGCATTCGCTTCTTCGATCACATGCTGGAGTTGTTCACGCGGCATGGCGCTTTCAATCTTGACCTCACCTGCGATGGCGACCTGGATGTGGATCAGCATCACACCGTGGAAGACGTGGGCATTGCGCTGGGAGAGGCTTTCGACCGCGCATTGGGTGACAAGCGCGGCATCTTGCGCGCCGGATATTTTCTGATGCCCATGGACGAGTCGCTGGCCATTGCCGCTGTAGACCTTAGCGGACGTGCGGCGTTTGCTGTCGAGACCAAGGTGCGCACGCGCCTGGTCGGCGACTTGCAAACCGAACTGGTGACCGATTTCTTTGAGGGCTTTGCGCGCGGCGCACGCGCCAACGTGCACGTGAAAACCATGTACGGCCGCTCGAATCATCACAAGATCGAGGCGATCTTCAAAGCCTTTGCACGGGCGCTGCGCGTTGCCTGCTCGAAGGACAAACAGCTCGGCGAGATGCTGCCATCAACAAAGGGACTGCTCTGATGCGCGTAACGGTCATCGATTACAAGGCGGGCAATCTGACTTCAGTGCTGAAGGCGCTGCGGCACCTGGGCGCCGACGCTGAAGTGACAGACAGCGACCTCGCACTGGTTGAAGGAGCAGAGCGAATCGTTCTCCCAGGCGTGGGTCACTTCGCGGCGACGGAGCGGCTTGATGCTACCGGCCTCACTGCGACCATTCGTGCGGCAATCGGGCGTGGTGTTCCATTCCTCGGCATTTGCGTAGGTATGCAATGGCTCTACGCCGGATCAGGCGAAGCGCCGGGGCAACCTGGACTTGGCCAATTCGCAGAGAGCTGCACGCGCTTTTCTGAAAGCAATGAGAAGGTGCCGCACGTTGGCTGGAATTCTCTCGACGTTCGCAGCGGTTCGCGTTTGCTGGCGGGAGTTGAGCCCGGCGAGTTTGTCTACTTCACGCATTCCTACAAAGCGCCGGTCACCGCTGACACTGCGGGAACAACAAAGTATATTGAACCGTTTTCTTCGGCGGTGGAGCGAGGCAATGTGATGGGCGTACAGTTTCATCCGGAAAAATCCGGCGCAACCGGGCTTAAGATTCTCCGCAATTTTCTCGAGGTTGAACGATGAAAGTCATGTACACTCTTTCGCTTCCAGATTACATATCGGCGATTCGACTTCACAGAAAGCTAAGCTTTACGAGGAGTCTCGTCTTCGGACTCATATACGTCGGTTTGCCCGTCATGGCATTGGGCGGATTGATTGCGATTCTTTTGCTCAAGATGGTTGCCAAGGTCGAGTTGTCTTCAGACCTGCTTTTCGCGAAGGGCATCCTGCTCTTTCTCTCTGTTGCTTTACCGCTGGCTCGGATTCCCGATGTTCGCATATGTTTCAAGCGTATCTTCCTGAACTCTAAGGCGATTCCAACCATCAACTTGGAAATCGATGAACAGGGCATCCGCTCGGAAAATCCTGGCGTGAGCGAGGGGAAACTCTTCTGGAGTGCAATTCTAGATTTTGCCCAAACCGAAAGAATCACTTTGCTTTATGTCGCTCGAAAGAAATTCCTGTTTTTCCCCACCAAGGTATTAACGCCTGCCCAGCGCGACGAACTCGACGAACTCGTCGCTCGCAACATGCCAAGGAAACAGAAATGCTAACCAAGCGAATCATCGCCTGCCTCGATGTGCATGACGGCCGCGTCGTCAAGGGAGTGCAGTTTGTAGACATCGTCGACGCGGGTGATCCGGCAACGCAGGCTGTGCGTCACGCCCACGACGGCGCGGACGAGATTGTTCTGCTGGACATCACGGCTACGCACGAAGGCCGCGCCACGCTACTCGACACGGTGCGCAGAACGGCGCGCGAGTTGTTCGTCCCTTTTTGTGTCGGCGGCGGAATCCGCACGGCCGACGATGCGGCGCAGGTGTTTGAGGCCGGCGCGGACAAGGTGAGCGTGAACTCCGCTGCCCTGGCAGACCCCACGTTGATTGACGCCATTGGCCGCAGTTTTGGCGCGCAGGCGGTCGTGGTTGCAATTGACGCAAGGCGCGATCCCGATGCTGCCGATCCGGTGCGCGACGCGCAGGTGTACGTGCAAGGCGGGCGCAAGCTGGCAGGCCGGCGCGTAGTGGAGTGGGCGCGCGAAGCAGAAGCACGCGGCGCGGGGGAAATTCTGCTTACTTCGATGAATTCCGACGGCATGCGCACCGGCTTCGACTGCGAACTCACAGCGGCAGTGAGCGAGGCGGTGGGCATTCCGGTTATCGCTTCGGGAGGGGCGGGGACCGTAGATCATTTTGTGGATGTGTTCGGGCGCGGCAAGGCCGATGCGGCGCTTGCGGCGAGCATTTTTCACTTCGGCTTATCCAGCGCGCGATCACTTAAAGAAGAGCTGGCCAAGGCCGGTGTTGCAGTGAGGTTGCCATGTTGATTCCTTCCATTGACTTGCTGGGCGGGCGCATTGTCCAACTGGTGCAGGGCGAGAAACTGCGCCTCGCATTCGATGACTTCGAATATTGGATCGAGAAATTCTCTCGCTTCCCACTTGTCCAGTTGATCGATCTGGATGCGGCCATGCGGCAAGGCGAGAACTCATCACTTGTCGCGCAGATTGCGAAGCGGCTCCCCGTGCAAGCTGGCGGCGGAATTCACTCCGTCGAGCGCGCGCGGCAAGTGCTGGATGGCGGGGCGAAGCGCGTCATCATTGGCTCTGCGCTCTTCACTGACAAGGGCACGGTGAACATGGGGTTTGCCGCCGAACTTGCCGCCAGCGTCGGCGCGGAGCATATCGTGGCCGGCATCGACACCAAGAACGGACGCATCGCCGTGAAAGGTTGGAAAGCGCAAGTGGAACTTACGCCCGACGAGGCGATACCGCAGCTTGAGCCGTATGCCGCCGCGTTTCTTTACACGCATGTGGACGGCGAAGGGTTGATGGGCGGGTTCCCCATCGACACAGCTGGGCGTTTGCGCAAGCTGACCGCGAAGCAATTGATCGTGGCCGGCGGCATTCGCAGCCAGCAGGAAGTGGATGCCCTGGATGCGTTGGGCGCCGATGCCGTGGTAGGCATGGCGGTCTACACAGAGTTGCTCGCGGTCTGATCGGATTCGCCGATGGCGCAGCTGGTCTCAACCCGCGAGGCACGTAACAGACGCGCTACTTGCTTGAGATGCAGTTGCACGGAGTAGGCGCGGAGAATTTCGGCCTGGGAGAACTGAAATCCGGTTGGACGCACTTCACTCAGCCGCGATTCCAGTTGCGCGATATCCTCCTCAAGACTCAAGTCTGGCGGCGGAATATTAAAGCGCCAGTTGTGAATGCAACTCGCCACATGGTGGAAGCCGGTGCGAATGTCGAGCGCCAGTTTGCCCAATGCGGGCTCCAGTTGCTGTGCGTAGCCATCCTCGTGGCTGTCTTTGACACTGAACTCAAGCGCGACTAATGCGTCAAAGAGCGAACGGCCAAACTGCGCCAGCATCCCCAATCCCTCCCGCCAGCCAGGTCCGCCGGCCGGTTCATTGCGGGCGGCCTCAAGCAGTTGATTGTTGCTGCGCAGCATGTCCAGAGCATCGCGGCGGAGAGCGGCCAGGTTTGCTGCGGGCGCACCGCGAAACCCTTCGATAATGTCTTCAAAAAAGGCGCTCAGGACCAGAAACTCCTGCGCCAGTCCATCGCGCAAACGGAGCCTTGCGCGATCCGGGAACACGAAAGTTGAGATGGCAATTGCCACCACAATGCCGATGAACACTTCGCTCACCCGGTCCAGCGCAAGCCCCCAACGCGGGCCGGTTTTCTGAACCAGCATCACAATCGTGATGGTGACTCCGGCCAGGCGCGAACTGCTGCGAAGGCCAAGCAAGCCGCAGACGATCACTGCCACCAGTACGGCGAGAATGTAATTCCATGGCAGGACGCCGAAGAGTGAAAACGAAAAGCCAAGGAGCGTGCCGAGCAGCGTTCCCAGAATGCGATCGCGGGATGCGGAAATGGTGGCGCCGAAGTTGGATTGCAGAACGATGATGGCGCTGATCGCGCCCCAGTAGCCATCGTGCAGGCCGAATCGGAGTGCAAGCCACCAGCAAAGGGCGGCCGCCAACGCGGTCTTGGCTGCGTGAATCAAAAGTCGCCGCCGCTCCAATGTGAAGAGACCCTCGTGTGCAGGCGGGGTCACTCGCAGTTTGACCGCAAGTTGTTGCTGCGACCACGTTTTGCCTGGCATCAGGCGCATGAATCTTGTCCGGGGGCGAAAGCTCTCATTGATATAGCATGACTCAACCAGACCCGTTCGGGAGGCAGCCGGCCTAATTTCTTTGAACGTGATTCGTCAATCCCGCAATCACGCGGCAATCCGCGGTCTACCGCAATTACAACAGAATCCCCTTGCTGGGATTGAGCATCTGAGTTGAGTACAGGTCATTCAGGCCTGGCACTAATTCGGTTCTTCATCTTATCCACAACCTCGGGGGCAGCGCTTTCATATGGTTGGACGAACAATTCTTCCATTTCTACTGGTGGCCGGCGCTTGGGCATTCCAATTGCAGGCGCAGCCAGGGCCCCCGCCGCAGTCAGAACCAAGGTCTGCACCAGTTGCAGGCCCGCTGCCGGACGCGCCGCGGCCGGCGCAAACATCTCAACCAGAGAGGTTTGAAGGAAAGCAGACGCGGCGCATTCTGGGCATTATTCCCAACTTCCGTTCAGTCGGCGTAGATGAGAAGCTGCCGCCTCTTTCGCCGCACGAAAAGCTGAAACTGACCCTGGAGGACAGCTTCGACTATTCAAGCTTCATCTACGTGGGCATCCTGGCCGGGGTATCGCAGGCTGAGGGATCGTACCCTGAATTTCACTCTGGCGCCCCCGCTTACGCACGTTATTACTGGCATAGCTTTGCCGATACCCTGAACGGCAACCTGTGGACCGAGTTCCTGATGCCGGTGGCTTCGCGTGAGGATCCGCGCTACTACACACTGGAACGCGGCGGAGTTTTCAAGCGAACCGGGTACGCGGTTTCGAGGCTCTTCATCACGCGCACCGATAGCGGCGGACGAAGCCCCAACTTGTCTGAGATCGTCGGCAACGGCGCGGCCGCCGGCATTTCGGGACTCTACTATCCGGCACAGGAGCGAACCTGGACCAAGACGGGCCAGCGATGGGTCATTCAGGTGGGGCTGGATGGCGTCTCGAATCTGGTGAAGGAATTCTGGCCGGATGTGAATAACAAGCTCTTCCATAACAAGTACTGAGTGAGCGGCCTGGCGGCTGCGGTAGCATGAACAAGAGGTGCCCGCACGCCGCGGGACAAAACAGCCATGCTACGAGTTGGATATCCCGCAGTATTCCCTTCAGATATGCTCAGCGACTTTCCAAAGGAAGTCGAAATGGTCCCCCTGCCCGATGGCTTGGATAAGGACGTGGACGTCGACGTCTGGATTCCCGATCCGTATCCGGCGCGGGCGATGCGGATCTGGCCGCATTTGCGCCGAGTGCGGCTGGTGCTGTCTCTGATGGCGGGCACGGAGTGGATTCCGGGAACCGTTGGCTCGCATGTGACCATCTGCAGCGGACGCGGAGCGCACAACATCTCCACAGCGGAGTGGACGGTGGGTGCGATCTTGTCGATGCTCAAGTACGTCCCGTTCTTTATGGACGTGCAGCGATCCGGCCAATGGAAGCGCCGTTTCGAAGCCAGCGCAAACTATGCAGTCATCACTGGAGACAACCGCCCGCTGTATCCTCCCGTGATGCTCGAAGAGCTATCCGGCAAGACTGTGCTGCTGGTAGGGCACGGCGCAATTGGAAAAGAGATTGAGCGGATGCTCGCGCCATTTAGCGTTGAACTTTTGCGCGTGGCACGCAGCGCGCGCACGGAACCCAAGGTTTACGCGGTAAGCGAACTGGATAGCCTGCTGCCGCTGGCCCAGGTGGTGGTGCTGATTCTGCCGCTTACCCCTGAGTCGCATCACCTGATCGGCAGCCGCCAGATCGGCCTGATGCAGCAAGGCACACTGCTGGTGAACGCCGCACGTGGGCCGATCATGGATACGGATGCACTCGTCGCGGCACTGCACTCGGGCCACATTCGCGCCGCTCTCGACGTTACCGATCCTGAACCGCTTCCGGAAGGGCACCCGCTATGGAGTTGCTCCAACCTGCTGCTCACGCCGCACGTTGCAGGATCGAGCCCGCAGTTTGGGCCTCGTTCGCTGCGCAATGCAGCTGGCGAGCTGCGTCGCTACATCGCAGGCGAGCCACTGAAGAACGCAGTACAGATGGCGACTTAGGCGGTGGTTGGAGCCCGACGCCAATCGCGAAGGCCAATCACGGCAAGCACAACGAGAATCACGGAGAGCACCGAGGTGAGCCAAAGATGCTTCCATGCGTACTCTCCAATGTAGATGCCGTCAATGGCAATCCACGCCCACCAGTTGGCAATGTTTCTGCGCGCCTGCCACCAACTCGCAAGCAGGCTGAAGCAAGTAAGCGCGGCGTCAAGATACGGCAGCGAGGCTTGCAGACGAGTCATCTCCCAACCGAGCGCCAGCGATGCAACCGCGGTGACGAGAATGCCCACGGTGAGGGCCCTCGCGCCGAGCGGAGCGATACGCACTTCGCCTTCCTGACGCACGCCGCACCACCAGTTCCACCAGCCGTAGAGTGTGAAGGCAATAAAGAACACCTGGAGCAGCGTATCGGAGTAGAGACGAGCCTGAAAGAAAACCACGAGGTAGAAGATGTCGGCTGCGAGGACGACGGGCCAGCAAATGAGCCAACGTTTGGTCGTGAGCCAGATTCCGACGGCGGTGGTGACGAAGCCCGCTAGCTCGATCCAGTTTGCGAACAGCCATGTCAGGATTAGTGCCTTCATCGGATGGCCCCTTTGAATCGACGGATCGCGCGCAGCAGAGATTCTCCTTGCGCCGAACGGAACCACCGCGCATGGCCCACCAGGTAGTCGATGTTCGCCACTCGAGCCTTCTCATCAGAATGCAGCACGCCTAGAAAGTAGTCCGCCTCGGAGAGAGCGAATTCAGCGTGGCAAAGCGCGGTCATGGGCGCGAGGGCAGCGACCTCTTCGCTTGATAGTGGACGCACCGAATCGTAGCCCTCGAGCAGTGCCTGCAAATGATCCAGGTGGACCGGCACTTCTGAATCGCTAGCGGGGTCCAGTGTCAACAAGAGCCACTCGACGATATTGCGCTCTATGGCCTGAGCTATGTCGTGTACGGCGTTGGTTCGGTCGGCGAGGCCGAAGTCGATGATGGCCGTGGCCTGTGCATTGAGGCCGGCATCGCTCCACAGCAAGTTTGAAGCGTGCAGATCGTTGTGCGTCCAAAGGGACGGCAACGCGGGCAGAAGCGGCAGCAGTTCGGCATGAAACGGAGCCAGCAATTCCAGAGCCTGAGTGCTTCCCTCGCGCGCATCCGCATCGTCGCGCAGCGCCGGCCGTTCGGATAGATAGCGGGCCATCTCAGCGCCGGGATCAGAAGCAGCGAAAACGGTGAAGCCGGCAACCAGGGGCCGCGGCTTGCGGCGCTCCGCGGCAAACCCCTGCGAAGCGAGATGAAGCCGAGCCAGTGCCTTACCTGCTGAATGCGCGTGTTCTGAAGATCGGAATGGCGTCCAGGAGATCGCATCCTCATAGAGATCAACCTGGTCGGGAGCTTCGTGCAACTCGTAGGTCCATTCGCCGCTCTCGATAGCGGTCAAGCCAGATGTGGTTGCAAAAACGCGCGGGACTGCAGCGCCGTGCTCGCGGAGGTGCCGCATAAATCGATGCTCCTCGAGCAGTCCGTCTGCGTCTCGTACGTTCTTGTGATGGCGCTTGATGAAGACCCGCCCGGTTTGCGTGGCTACAACACTTGCGGCCGAGTACGGGCGCGGACTGACCGAGAGAATCTGCGTCGGTTCGGCACAATCAGGAAACTGGACCAGCAGTCCGAGCACCTCGTTGAGTTGGAGCGGAAGCCAGTCCGGTTCCACAAACGTGCCGTCCAACCCGTGCGTCTTTGTTGTCGTACTCATTGGAAATGGGTCCTTCGCAACCTAGAACGTGTAATGGGCCGACAGCCGGACGGTAGTCGGCGCACCCAGATGAATAAACGTGTCGCCGTAACTCGCCCCAGTGTCTTTCCAGTAGCGCTTGTCAAAGATGTTGTCGGCATAGAGACGCAACGTCAGACGGCCGTTTTCACCGCCGGGCATGTAACGTGCGCCAAGGTTGAAGAGGTTGTAGCCGGGCACGCTTACCGCATCGTCGCGCGTGGCTTCCTTGCGGCCGGTATAACTCCAGCCGGGCATCAGATGCAGTCCGCGCGCGTGAGGCAGCAGGATATCTGCAAACAGAGTCGTATGCAGGTGCGGCACGTTGATGACTTGCTTGTTGTCGAAGGGAGTAGTCCCGGTCTGGCTTGCGAGAGCCTGAATGGCCGCGGCCGAGGCGGAGAGTTGCAGCCAGCTTGCGGCCTTGCCCTGCGCGTTCAACTCGACCCCGTCGTGCGTCTCGCGTCCCTGCGAGAGGAAACAAAGGGGAGTGTCAGACGTGGTTGCATTTCCAAAGCAATCTGCTCCCGAACCCAGGTCTTCCGAATAGAAAAACGGCGCACGCATGCGGAAGAACGCGGTTGTGATCAGGATGCGCTGGCTTGGAGCATACTTGACGCCGGCCTCAACCTGGCGCGTGAAGAATGGATCAAGAAAGGAGCTACCGTTAGCTGTGAACCAAGGCGCCTGCTGGCCGAGCGAGAGCAGCACTCCGTAGTTTGCATAAAACGTGAGCGACTTAAGCGGCGTGTACGTCGCTCCGTATTCCGGCAGCCAAAGGTCGCGCGTAGTGGTGTAGTTGAAGTCGCCCATGCGAACGAATCTTCCGCCGGCCGTCAGCACCACGCCGTGCGGCAGATGTGCGCGGTCTTGCACGATAGCCGCGGCCTGGCGATTGGAGTCGGCAAGTTGCGCGGAATCGGCCTGCTGGTCATCCGGCTCATAGGCCGCGTTGGGCGAGTAGATGTTCTCAATACCCAACGGAAAATATACGACGGATGGCGACAGGTCGACGCTGCGGTGGAAGAGCGATCCATCCGCAACAAAATCGTGCGACACGGGGCCCGTCTTGAAATGTCCTTGCAACAAAGCCTCGCCCAGCGCGTCGGTACGCAGTTCGCCGGGGCTGCGGTAGTCGTAGATCTCATAGCTGCCGTCTGGGCAAAAGAAGTAGTATGGCGAGTTTGGGCAAAGCGAATCGCCGTTGATGTCAAGCGCTGGACCGTACGGCCAAATTACATTGTCATCGATGAGCAAGTGGCTGTAAGACCCGGCGAGGTGCACTGACCAGTGCGCATTGAAGGCATGTGTCAGCCGCAAGCCCGTGTTGAATGCATCGAAGGTGTTGGGCAGCGACCACGATTGATCGCCGAGCATCACCGATGGAAAAACATCCTCCGGCACAGTGTCGCCGCCCAATAGTTGGTAGCCGGCCACCGATCGCTCAACCTTGTGCTGGTACTCGAAATCGGCAAGCAGCGTAGTGGCCGGATTCAACTGCCATGTACCGTCCGCCGCGCCCATGCCACGCCAGCCATTCGCGTCTTCAACATACGTGTGCATGTTTTCGCCGGCCAGGTTGATGCGAATTCCGGAGCGCTTTGAGGCACCGAGGAATCGGCCCAGATCGATCGCGCCATATGAAGTTCCCCGATGATCGGTGGCCATATCAACCGCTTCAATCTTGAGAGCCGGCTTGGTGACATAGTTGACCAGGCCGCCGGCTGAAGCCACGCCGCTCTCCACGCCGGCGATGCCTTTCACAAACTCGACCTGCTCCTTGTTTTCAAGGGGCACATCCTGTTCGCCGGCAATGGCCATGCCGTTGATCTGGATCGCCGTTCCCAGATCGAGAGGAAAACCGCGAATTTGAAAGTCGCCGTAGTAGCCCACCGGTGCATAGTCTTCACCAACCGATGCATCGTTCTTAACCACGTCAGAAAGTACGCGCGCGCCCATGTCGTTCAGCAGTCCGCGGCTTGTCACCGACACGGAGAGCGGAGTCTCCTTAACAGGCTGCAGTGCGCCATCCAGGTTTCCTGACAACTGATCGAGGGCGTCGTATCCGTCGTTGACGTCGCCGCGCACCACCACGGTAGTGGTGACCCGGGGAACCTGCTGCGCTGCAGCGGCGGGCTTTGACGCGGCAGCCGCCGGAGGTGTTTGTGCCGGACTCTGGGCGTTTGCGCATGAAACCGAAAGCAGTAACACCAATAGTCCCGCGATAAGAAACTTGTACCTTGAAGCGAGCGCGAAGGCGCCGCAACGGGCGAACGGCGAAGGGCCCCATTGTTCTGAATCTCGACATGAGAGGTTGGCCTGAACAACGGCCGCGAAACCGAGCATGGACTCCCCTTGTTTCGAACGGTCTGAAACAAGAGCGCGCTGCGATTCGAGGAAGAAGGCCCGAAGGCCCCAGAAAGCTTCCCACGCCGGTATTATCCGGATCGGGTTCTAGGGTATTTCTCAGCCCCACTTCGTGGAGCACCCCTGTTTCAATATCTTGATTGAAACACCTCCGGGCCTGCTTGGCAAACATTCCCCATTGGACGGAGTCGTTTAAGTAGACGCGAACACATTCTGGGCAGGCCCGGTTTGAAGGTGCAAACTGCCGCAGGCCATTGACGATCAACAGACATGATCGGACAAAATCCAAATTTCCGGCAAAAATGCCCTCTCTCCCACAGCGAGAGGCGCTACATTTAAACTGGAACCAGCTTCCACGAGCAACAAACCTCAGCACCCCTCGGAAATCCCAGTTGAAAGGCGTCTTGATGGAACAATCTCGCTTCCCTGCCCGTTTTCGCGGGCAGTTCGTGGCCTGTGTGCTACTCGTCTGTTGCCTGCTTTCGCTCTCTGCGGCACGCTTGGCCGCGCAATCCACTTTTGGCGCCATACTCGGCACGGTGCGGGATTCGAGCGGCGCTCTGGTCATCGGTGCGCAGGTCTCCTTGGTCAATACTGGCACCACCGGGGCGCGCATCACGACAACCGACGCCAGCGGAAGTTACGCCTTCAAAAATATTGACGTGGGCACTTATACGCTCACCATAACTGCGCCGGGTTTCGAGAAAGAATCGCTGCCGGCCATCGGCCTGACGGCGCGTGAGACGCGTCGCATGGACGCCTCTTTGAACCCGGGCGCAGAGGCCCAGACGGTGGTGGTCAACGAGGACACAGCGCCGGTGATTACCACCGATGTCTCCAGCCTGGCGCAGACCAAGATTGGCGACGAACTTGTGGATCTGCCGGTGGCTATCTATTCCCGGTCCGCTGGGTCAACCAGCCCTATATCGACTTTGACCACAGAAGCCGGCGTGCAAACCGACGACAGCGGCAACCTTGCCGTGATGGGGACAACAGCGGCGCTGCTCAGCGTGACCATCGACGGAATTTCGAGCGTGGGCGTCGAGTACTCGGGCCCGGTGAACGAGATGTTTCCATCGTTCAATTCGATTGAGGAGATTCGCGTTTCAGAGTCGAACAACAACGCCGAATTCAGCGGCGTGGCCGATATAACTACTGTTTCCAAAGCGGGGACGAGCCACTTTCACGGTGGCGCATTCGAGAACCACGAGAACACCGTGCTGAACTCGGGCGACGCCTTCGCCAGCGCGAAGCCGAAGATTGTGATGAACGACTTTGGCGCCACGCTGGGCGGGCCGCTGAAGATTCCTCATATCTACAACGGAAGCGACAAGACTTTTTTCTTTATCAGCTTTGAGGGCCTGCGGCTGCCACGCGAGACGCCGATTCTGTTGAGCGTTCCTTCGGCAGATATGCGCAATGGAAACATCGGGACTTACCTGGATCAAACTTACTGTGAGCCCGATCCGGCAACCCAGTGCCCCGGCGGATACACCGTTTACAACCCCGATGGATCTGAACTTGCTTCCACTCTCACCAACACTAAAGTGCCGGTAAGCGCCATCGCAGCCAATCTGCTCACTTACCTGATGCCCGCGCCGAACTATGGCGACCCCGCATCCTTCGCCAATAACTACCAGGTCAACTTTCCTTCGCCCATCTCGGCCAACCATGGCGATGTGCGCCTGGATAGAACGATGTCTTCAAAGCAGACAGTGTTCGCGCGTTTCTCTTATAAAAATCGCCAGGTAACTACAGCGCCATCGGCCGCATGCACTTTCACTTATTGCGCGGAGGCTGGCAGCCCACTTCAAGGGGCTTATAACACGCCCGAGATAGATGAGGGACTGACTTTCGCTCATAACTACGTGCTCACGCCTAACCTGCTGAACGAATTTCGCGGCGGCTTCAACGCTCAGCATACTTCAGAAACACAGAGTTACTCGACAACTTCGCTGCTGTCGCAGACCGGCCTCACCGTTCCGCAGCCGGACCTGGAATGGTCCGAGGCTCCGCAGGTGCTGATCAACGGGTTCATGTCTACAGGCGCCGGCAATCCCGGCATGCAGCGGGGCCAGATTATTCAGGCTCTTGATAACGTGAGCTGGACCCACGCCAACCACAGCTTTAAATTCGGCGCGGATTTCAAGCGCATCACCGACCACGACGACAACGTCTACGGCAATTACCGCTCTGGCTGGTATGTTTTCAACGGATCTACAAATGTAACCGGGACCATAGGTGACCCCTTCACCGCATTTTTGCTCGGTTACCCTGACTACACAGAGGTAAGTTCCACCACCAAGCCGGCGATGGATGGGCTGGGCTATTCCTGGGCCTTCTTCGGCCAGGACGATTGGAAAATCACGCACCAGCTTACTCTGAATCTCGGTTTGCGCTACGAGTTACACCCGCCCATGCGGGAGATACATGGAAACACCGCCGTCTTTGAGCCGGAATACAGCGCCACGATTGGCGGCCAATTTGTGAACGGCGCAGTGGTGGTTCCCAACGCGCAAGCGCTTAGTTTTGCGTCGCCGGACTTTGTGAATGCCATTGCGCCTACTCCCATCCTGACTGCCCAGCAGGCCGGGATACCAGGCACGCTGCGATTTACCGATAGGACCGGCTGGGGTCCGCGGCTCGGCTTCGCGTGGCGAGTGCTGGGCAAAGATAAAACCGTGCTGCGCGGCGGATGGGGGCGATTCATCGAGACTCCACTCGGATTTTCGCTTGTGGCAGGCTGGGCCGTGGATGCGAGTTACCTGGCTACTTATGACCAGGACTACGCCTCCGACCTGGTTACGCCGCTGCTCTCCTTTGCTAATCCTTTCAACCCCGTGGTGGCTGAGTCCACCGGGACCGCCAGCTTTGACTACGCGTTCCCGGTTCACTACAAGCTGCCTACAGTGCAGCAGTGGAACCTGACGCTTGAGCAGGATATTGGGCACGGCATCGGCGTGCGCGGCTCTTATACAGGCAGCCACGGCGCGAATCTCGACGCGATGGTCGACCTGAACCAGGTTCCGGCCAATACCGCCGGTTATGGGAATGACTCCGGCGCGATTCCCTTCCCCTCCTGGGCCGTCATCCAGAGTGTGCAGAACGCGGCAGAGAGCAACTACAACGGCGGATCGGTTGAGGTTTCGCGGCGCAGCGGCAAGTCGATTACCTTTGACGCGAGTTACATGTTTACGCGCGACCTTTCGAATGCCGGCGGCGCAACGCCCAACGCCTTTGCCGTGGCAGGCGGCAGCTTTCTTACAGACCGCTTCAATCCGCACCACGACTACGGCAACGTGATCTACGATCGGCGGCATCGCTTCCTGGCGACTTATCTCTGGGCGCTGCCGTTTGGGCACGGCCAGCGCTGGCTATCGACCGGCTCGGCATTAAACCGCCTTGTGGGCGACTGGCAATTGGGCGGCGTCACCATTCTGCAAAGCGGGCCGTTCCTGACGCCGACGATGCAAACGGTTGATCCTGCGAATACAAACATTCTGACAACCGTGGGCCAGACGCGACCGGACCAGCTAACCGGCATTTCGCTTTACGCCTCGCACCGCACCACAAAGCAATGGCTCAATCCGGACGCGTTCCCTTACAAGTCGCTCGCCCAGGGCTACGGCACGCAAAACCAGATCGGCATTGGCCGGTTTGGCAATGCGCCGGTGGGCGGAGTGATTGGGCCGGGCACGGCGAACTTCTCGCTCTCGCTGTTGAAGAGCGTGGCAGTGACGGAGAAGGCTCAATTCCAGTTCAGCGTGGCCGCGGCCAACGTCTTTAACCATCGCAACTATGAACCGCCGAATATGCAGGTGGATGCATCGGCCGGGTTTGGGTCAATCACCGCGCTGCAAAGCGCTGAGGGCGCGGGCCCCAGGAGTTTGGAACTCTCGGGGCGCTTTACGTTCTAGTCGAAGACATTCCGGTTTTTACGCGCCGGTGTTCCACTCTTTTGGTCTGCGGCGAGAGCAGGACGAGTCAAGAGCGAACACCCTGCAGGCACCCGATCGCGGTTTGACACAAGACAATGAATGCTTGCGAGCCTCGTGGTAACTTTCGACATTCAAGTCTCTGCCCGCTTGTGTTCGGGTTCGGGGGAAAGTATGCTCATCGGTCTGAGATGCTGTTTTGGAATCGGTCTCTGCGCCGGCCTTGCCGTGTTGTTATCCATCTTGTTGAACGACAGTGGGGAGATCAAACTGGCGGCGCCGGCCTTGTGCTCGCTCGCTGCCATACCCACATCTGTGTACTGGGGGCGTATCTCGGGCATCATCGGCTCCCTGGCCGCAAGTTTTACGCTGGCGGTTCTGTTGTTTCCCCCTGCCGGCCTCGACGTTCAGGATTCCTCCGCTCAAGCCATCCTGATCCTTTTCCAGCTGGGCGCCATTGGAGCGGTAATGATCGCGCCGCATCACTCCGGCCCTCAATTGACATCGAGAAGCCGGTTGCGCTGAGCGCGAGTTACTTGCCCGTTCCCTCGGTGAGGGTAACGATGCGGTCCACTCCGGGAACGGTGAACTTCTCAACCTTGCCGCTGGGCCAGTGAACCTCAATGGCTTCCACCGTAGTGGCCGCGCCGAGGCCAAAGTGGGGGCGGGGATCGTTCGACGACAGATAGCTGCCGCCGCTGAGCACGTCCCCGCGCTGCTTCATTCCGTTGGCGATTATGTAGATTGTGGCGCCGACGGCGTCACGTGGGCTTTTGGGGCCGCCCACAAGCTTTAACTCGAGCCAGTGATTCTTGTCGGGGTTGACGTTGCGCAGCAGGACGGGGTGGCCGTCCATCACATTGATTACCGCGTCAAGCTTGCCATCATTGAACAAATCGCCAACGGCCATGCCGCGTCCGGCCACGACTGCTGCGAGACCGGTGCCTTCGACAGCCGCCACAGGCTCGAACTTCTTTCCATCGACATTACGGAAGAGCATGGGACGCTCGGCCCAGCTGGTACCCCAGTTGTATTTGTCGGCCTGTGGGTATACGTGCCCGTCCGCCATCAGCAGGTCGCGCCAGCCGTCGTTGTCGTAGTCGATGAAGGCATCGCCCCAGCTAAGGAAGGGAACGGAGACTTCGGCGATGCCCAACTGGTCGCTGATGTCGGTGAAGTTGCCGTCGCCCTCGTTGCGATAGAAGGGCTTGTAATCGTCGGAGAAGGTGGTGTTGAAGACCGCCAGCATTCCGCTGTTTTCGTAGTCGCCCACTGCGATGCCCATGGAGGCCGTTTCGCGACCGGCGGAGTTGAGCGCGAAACCCGAAGCATAGCTGACGTCTTCAAAGGCGCCGTCGCCCTTGTTGAGGTAAAGATAATTGGGCGTCGAGTCGTTGCCGACGAGCAAGTCGGGCCGCCCGTCGTTGTTGATGTCGACAAACAGTGCGCCGAGGCCGTAGTAGCCGGGCTTGTCGGCAACGCCTGCCTTTTCGCTTACGTCGGTAAATGTCCCGTCGCCGTTGTTGTGGAAGAGGTGATCGGGCTCGCCCTTCAGGCCGCGCGGGCCGCACGCTACCTGTTCGCCGCGGAATGTGCAGAATGCATTTGCGGCTGCATCCGCGCCGGTCTTGGGCAGGTTGTTCCAATCCCAGTGGAGGTAACCGGCAACGAAGAGGTCGAGGCGGCCGTCGCCATCGAAGTCGCCCCAGGTGGCCGAGGAAGACCAGTTGCCGAGCGTCACACCCGCCTTCTCTGCGACATCGGTAAAGGTGCCGTCATGGTTGTTGTGGTACAGGCGGTTCTTGCCGACATTGGAGACAAAGATGTCTGCCCAGCCGTCGTTGTCGTAGTCGGCAATGGCCACGCCGGTACCCCAGCGGTCGTTGGCAACGCCCGCCTTGCCGGCCACATCGGTGAACGTGCCATCGTGATTGTTGTGGAAGAGCGCCGCGTGGGGCGGGGCGGCCTTGCCAGTCAGCGCGTCTACCGTGGAGCCGTTGACGATATAAATGTCCAACCAGCCGTCGTTGTCGTAATCGATAAGGCCGACGCCCGAGCCCTTGGTTTCGACGATCAGGTCTTTGGCCGGGGTGCCCATCTTGTGGGTCCAGCGGGTGAGGCCGGCCTTTTCAGAGGCGTCTTCAAAGACGATGGGGCCTGCCTTGACGAAGCCGCCCGCGGTGATGGGATGGTGGCGCTCGTCCGGTTGAACGGGGTGAGACGGCGCTATTTCCGGAGTGGCTGGGGAGGGTGGCTGCATTTGTGAAGAAGCAGCAGAAGGCGTGCCTTGGGCGCAAACGGGCGCGCAGAGCCCGGCCGCTAGTAGTCCCAAAACAGTAGTGGTGCGCAGGGCCTCAAACATTGGAGTCAGTATACGGGGCGGGGTGGAGACCAGTATCGGTAAAAAGGTGGATAGGGGTAGCTGGCCGCGTCATCTCAAGCTGATGCTTCCACGGGACATGGCAAGCCATGTATGCTTTCTCGTTCAAAGAAACTCAGGTTATTTGGCCCCTATCACGGCCCCGAGGTATTGAGTGGGCGGCAGGCCGGGCTCAGGAATCCTTTTGACCCTGGCTAAAGAAGCGGACGGAACGATGATATTTGAGTGCCCGAATTGCAAGGAGACCATCGACTCGACGGAGAAGCAATGCCGCTTTTGTTCTGCTCCGATTGATGCCGGAGCGGCGGAGAGAGCGGCAAAGACCCTGGCCAGGGTAAACCAGGCATGCAGCGACGCGAGCTTTATGAGGACCGCAGCAGTTGCGCTGCTGGTATTTTTTGGCATGTTGTTTATTCCGCTGGTGAGCTGGTACGGAACCTGGGGCTGCCTGATTCTGTTTGCCGCCGTGCTGGTAATGGTGGTTCGATGGTGGTTGAGGTTCTGGAATATCGAGTCGGATGATGACGATTTCGTACGATCCAGGAGAACCGTAGGGGTTGTAACTCTGCTGCTGTTCTTTCCGGTGATTCGATTCGTGTCGGTATTGGCAATCGCGCTCTTCGGCCCGGGCAACTAACTGGGGCCTTCGTGTTGCACGAATTGAGCGCTACTCTTCTGCGAGTTCGTAAGGAATTGCAAAGCGGCCAATCTGGATGAGCGCTTTGTCGCCCGGCGGCCAAATGTGCAAGCTCTCAACGCGGCTTGTGCCGGCGATGCGGTGTGCTTCGGCGGTGCCGACGAGCGCGCCGGTCGAGGCCTCGTGAAAGTGCACGCTGAGCGCATCGCCTGCCTGGGTGCGCGTCCAACCAAAGACATAGTCGCCGGGCTTGAGCGTGATTTTGCCGATGCGCACCGGTGCTTGAACGATTAGATAATGAGAGTATTTCCCGTCGGCGGAGTAGCCGGCTGTGAGCAGGACTACGCCGGCGATGTAACGACCGCGGCTGTTCACGATGCCGGAAGCGGTGCGCATCTCGGTCTCAATGTGTTCGCGCTCGACCGGGGCGCGAGCGGGGAGAAGCGAAGCGAGTTCAGCGTCGGTCGCCTGGCGCCAGGCCGATTTCTGCGCCTGCATGAACGGGCAAAGCAAGAGCAGGAAAAGTGCTGACAGAAGAGAGCGGTTCACGAACGGGGCCGGTCGGGATTCGTGGTATCCCACCCTTGGCACAAAAACAAGGACGCGCCAAGGATGGGGCACCCGGAATTTGTGACGCATTGGGCCTTGGTTCATGTCTTGTTGAAATTCGCGGTTGCTCATCATGATTTCGGCTTTCGCAGGGATTCAAGGGTGACGAGGCCGCGCTGAATGGCGGCAGTTGCGGCCTGGGTGCGATCTGTCACGCCGAGTTTGCCTAGCAGGCTGTTGATGTGGGTCTTCACCGTTGCTTCTGAGATTGCAAGCTCGGTGGCAATCTCTTTGTTGCTCTTGCCGCGAACGATCTGCTCCAGCACATCGAACTCGCGCGGCGTAAGTTCCTCGGTGCCCATGCGCTCTGCGAGTCTTTGTGCGATGGCAGGGGGGATGTGCTGCTTGCCGGCATGAACGGCGCGAATGGTTGTGATCAACTCCTCAGACGTCATGCCCTTGAGCAGGTAGGCGCGCGCGCCTGCTTGCAAAGCGCGGAAGATGTCTTCATCACCGTCGTACGTGGTAAGCACGATGAAGCGGGCGCCGGGCGTCTCCATGCGGATGCGCTCGATGACCTCAACGCCGCTGAGGCGCGGCATGCGCAGATCGATGAGCGTGATGCTCGGCTGGTGCTTGCGGAATTGGGCGATGGCTTCAACGCCGTCCGCGGCCTCGCCCACCACTTCAAGGCCATCGACCACGTTGAGCAGGGCGACGAGACCCTGGCGCACAACGTGATGGTCTTCGACGACCAGAACGCGAATCGGTTCCTGTTTCAAAGGCTCACTCACGTGGGCTCTCCTGTTCTCTCTCGTGGTTCACGCGGGGCCGACGCGCGCAGTCTGACCGCAGTGCCCGTGCCCGGTTCGCTGGTTACTTCAAGCGTACCGCCGATGGCGGCAGCGCGCTCGCGCATTCCTGTCAGTCCAAAATGTCCTGGCGCCGACTCGGACCCGGAAGCAAAACCGCTGCCGTCATCCCGGACTTCCAATACGATCTCTGAAGCCCCGTATTCCAACTGGACAAAAAGATGTGCCGCCCCGGCATGCTTCTTCACATTATGGATGGCTTCCTGGGCCACGCGCAGGATTTCGCGCTCGGTGCCCGGGGGCAAGGGACGGTATGCGCCGAAGATGTTGAACTTGCATTCAAGGCCGGCGGCGCAATCGGCCTCAACCATGCGGCGCAAACGAACCGGCAGAGTGGTTTCTCCGGAGTCCTGCGAGCGCAGCGCCCAGATGGATTGGCGCGCATCGGCCAGGCCTTCGCGAACATAGCCGCTGGTGGTATCAAGGTGCTTTTGCGCTGCCTCCACCTTGCTCTGTCGCAGCAGTTCGGCAAGCACCTCCAACTGCAATGAGATGCCGACGTAGCCTTGCGCGAGGGTGTCGTGAATTTCGCGCGCGATACGGTTCCTCTCGCCGAGCACCGCGCTGAACTCGCGCTGGGCGAGGCGCAAGCGCCGGCGCAGCAGCAGAACAATCAGGCCTGCGACGGCCGCCGCCAGCAGCAGGTAGAACCACAGGGTCTGGTAGAAGTGGGGGCGGAGTTGAAAGGCCAGCGCCGCGCCTTCGGTGTTCCAGAGACCGTCGTTGTTGGCCGCCTGCACGCGGAAGGTGTAATGGCCCGGCGGAATGTTGGTGTAGTAGGCGGTGCGGCGCGTGCCGGCTTCGGTCCAGCTGCGATCAATACCCTCAAGCATGTAGCGATAGCGCACCTTTTGTGGCGCGACAAAACTCAGGGCCGCGTAATCAAACTCGAAGTGCACGTGGCCTGCCTCAATACTCAACCCGGGACTTGCCGCGCGCTGCACATCATCAACGGTGAACCGCTCCAGCACCACAGGCGGCGGAACGGTGTTGACCGGGAAATGCGCAGGGTCCACTTCGACCAGACCCTTGGGCGTGGCGAACCACAGGTGACCGTCGCGAGAACGCCACGCAGAGGGATGGCTGTTGGTGGCCGTTTCGCGGCTGCGAAGGCCATCGGCGGCGCCGAACTCCATCCACCGCGCGCAGTTTCCGGAGTCGTCTACGTCGCATCGGGCGATGCCTTCGCCAGTGGCGAACCAGAGATGATTAGCGCCGTCGTTAAGTATGGCGCGGATGGCGGTCCGGTCAGCGCTGAAATGCTCGGGAAAAGAAAACTTCTGCCCGTCCCACAGATTCCAGCCGCGATCCTGGGTGCCGATAAGAATTCCTCTGCCGCGGGGCAGCAGCGCGGTAATCACATTGCTTGAGAGGCCGTTGGCGGTGGTGTAGTTTTCGATCTTGCCGTTGCGGATTCGCGATAGACCGGCAAGGGTCGCCACCCACAAGTCCCCGGCGGCGTCGCGGGCCATAGCGCCCACCAGGTCGCTGCCGAGTCCGCTGGCCTGGGTATACGTCTGCATGTGAGTGCCGGGAACGTCGCCGGTCCAGTGCGTGAGGCCGCGGCGAGTACCGATCCAAAGACTGCCATCGGCATCGGCCATGAGGGAGCGGATGAAGTCGTCGGGCAGACCGTCGGCGGAGGTGAATGAAGCGATTGTGCCGCGGCGGATGCGGTTGAGGCCGTCGGGCGTGCCGACCCAGAGATCGCCATTCGGTGCTGCCGCGAGCGAGAGGATTACATCGCTGAGCAGGCCGTCTTTTACGGAGTAGTTTCGATTGGGCGCTGAACCATTCGGGCTGATCGCATTCAGTCCGCCGCCGCTGGTCCCTACCCAAAGTTTGCCTGCCGCGTCTTCGACGACGGTGGTGGTTGCGTCGGAAGAAAGGCCCTCGCGCGCGCCGATGGTCCGGAAGCGCTGATCGCGGAGAATGTGCAGGCCGCTGGATTCGGTGCCGACCCAGAGGTTGCCTTCGCGGTCTTCGAGGATGGAGAGGATGGAGGCTGTGGCGAGGGGGTCGGTGACGGGGAAGCGCTGGAGCTTGCCTGCGGCCCAACGGGTCAGGCCGCCGTTGGTGCCGATCCAGAGGGCACCTTCGCGGTCGGCGAAGACTGACTGGATGCGGGTGCCGGGAAGATTCTTGCCAACGGTCCATTTTTGGGCGGAGCCATTTTTCGTCAGTTCTACCGTTCTTTTGTCGAAGTAAGCGCGACTTCCGTCTGAAAGCTCTAACTCAAACCCAACGGCCGGACCTCGTAATTTATCGAGCATGATTGGGACTACGCGCCCGGCATCAATTCCAATATCGCCGTGATCCGTTGAGACGATCACGCCCCCGCGCGCACCTTGTTCCAAGGAACGAATCCCGTTCTCGGGCAAACCATTGCCTGTAGTGAAGATGGAGACTTCGCCTTCCTTCATCTGCGCCAGACCTTCGCTGGTACCGATCCAGAGGGAACCATCGCTGGCGGCAAGCAGGCACCGGATATCGTTGCCGGGCAACGCGGGACTGGAATTCTTGTCGAAGACCGCGAAGCTGTTGCCGTCGAAGCGGACGAGACCGACCTCGGTGCCGAGCCAGATGAAGCCGTCTTTGGTCTGGACCAGGGCCTGCACGGTGTTTTGCGGCAGGCCGTTTTCCATGACCCAGGACTGGCGGGCGTAGTTGGCAAGCGGGGTGGTGGGCTCAAGAGCTGCTGCAGCCAGCGCGCCAGTGAGCAGGAATGCGGCTGAAATCAGATGGACAACGGAACGAGCCAAAGGATGAAGCCGGAGAGCGACTGCCGGTGCGGCCTTCGAGTTGGGGCGAGCAAGGTTCACGGGAAAGGGCGGATCTCCTGCTGGCAAGACTCCACCAAGGTTAAAACTGCGCACTTCAACATTAATTGGCCAGATGCCGAAATGCACAGGCGGCAAAGGGCTAAGGCGAGGAAAAAGCGGGACTTCTCAACCTTTGGATGGAGTCCAGACTCGCTCAAATGTCTCAAGACAGGCCGCATAGTTGCCGGTACTCTTTGAATGTCTCCTGATGTGGCCGCCTGAATGGCCATCCACAGTTCTACTCCAGGGTGGCAGTCCTTGAACCGGCTGCCACCCATTTTCTTTTGCAGTTACTTTGTTGGATGGGGGCTAACTCGACCGCATGGTTCACCTGTCGAGCGTGAAAACCACATTCACTGTGGTCTCCACTTCAACGGGCTCGCCATTGAGCAGGTAGGGACGGTAGCGCCATGTCTTCACGGCATCCAGTGCGGCCTGCTGAAGCATGGGTGGACCGCTGTCTACGCGGAGATTATCGATGGTTCCAGCGCGGGAGATGGTGGCTTCAAGCACCACTGTGCCCTGGATTCGTGCGGCACGGGCAATGGGCGGATAGACAGGAATCGTCTTCTGCACCAGCAGTCCGGCAACGATGGTGGAGGGGACGCGAACGGGCGTGTCGGGGGCCCGACGCACTTCAGGACGGCGACCCAGGCTGCCCAGCGGATTATCGGCGTTGGAGTTGCCGGACCTGTCTCCCCAATCCCCGATGTCGATCTTGGGCAGCACTTCAGGCCTTTCAACCATTGCGATCTGGGGAGGAATTTTGGAAGGCGCAAAGATGTGACTGCCTTCCATCTCTCGCTGCACAACCACGGCGTTCTTGGGCAGGGTCTGCGGCTTTTGCTCCGCAGCTGGCTCGGGAGTGGGAATGTCTAACAGGTAAGAGATGATTTGCCGGGGCAGCGCCTGCGGATAGATGAGGGGAATGAGAACAAGCGCCAGCAGGATAGAGCCGTTGAAGGCGAGGGACGCGAACATCCATGCGCGGCTGCGGGTGCGGAGTCTTCCATTGGATTCAAAGGTGGAGTCTTCAAACATGGCCTGCCTCCCTGAAGCTGAAATCAGCCGCGCCGGCTTTGGGAGTCGCGGAGCATTGCGCAGGCGCAAGAGGCCGGCCGCCCGGCGCGCTAAGTTGGCGCGTGGAGCGGGATTGACGGCCATCCGTTCATCCCAATCGGAACCACTGTGCCTGTGTAGACACCGCCGCTGAATAGATTGTTCCCGGCGCAGGCGGCATAGGCCTTGAGGTACACTCCAAAACATAAAACTGCGCGCGATGGAGTACCGATGAGATTGCTCTTCTCCCTGCTGCTTGCGATTGTGGCAAGCGTAAATTCAGTTGCCCAGCAGCCGAACCCCGAGGCCACGCTCAGCTACATCCATAGCGCCTGGGAGACGCTTACCCGGTCGATGACCGACTGCCACTCGCTGGTGGACATCAAGGTCACAGCCGAGCCAGTTCTTTATGTGCCCGCCGAATTGGGTGTGCCGCCGGAGGTATTCGATCTTGAACCGAAGTGCCACGTAAAGGTAGTTGCGCTGCCAAAGCGCATTGAAAAACTCGGCGACCTGCGTCCCGAAGCACTGCCTGCTGCGGGCCTGCTGTACCTGCCCAATCCGTACGTCGTCCCCGGCGGGCGGTTCAATGAGATGTACGGGTGGGACAGTTACTTCATTCTTCTCGGACTGGAAGCCGATCACAAGGAGGCACTGGCCAAGGGCATGGTCGATAACTTCCTCTTCGAGATCGAGCACTACGGAGCGGTGCTGAACGCCAACCGCACTTACTACCTGACGCGCTCGCAGCCGCCGTTTCTGACTTCGATGATTCGCGCGGTGCATGAGAATCCGGCGAGTTTTCCCGCTACCCCGGCTGGCCGAATCGCGGCCAGGGCATGGCTGGAGCACGCCTACGAACTGGCGCAAAAGGACTACTCGACTTGGACGCGGCCCGAGCACCTGGCAGGCACCACGGGGCTGGCGCGCTACTTCGACTTTGGAAGCGGCCCGGTCCCAGAGATGTCGGACGACAGCACCTACTACCCGGATGTGATCCGGTGGTTGATCGCACACCCGAAGGAGGGCGGCGATGGATTCCTGGTGAAGGGATCGGAGCATCCCGATGTTACAGAGGCCGCGCGGCTCAAGCAGAGCAGTTGCGATTTGCAGGCCAGCTCGGTCTGCATGCGCGCGTGGGCCGGGGGCTACAGGCTCAGCAAGGATTTCTACGTGGGCGACCGGGCGATGCGCGAGTCGGGCTTCGATCCGAGTTTCAGGTTCGGCCCTTTCAGCGGCGCAGCGCATCACTATGCGCCGGTGTGCCTGAACAGCCTGCTCTACCGCTATGAGCGCGACCTGGCCCACATCGCTCATCTGCTGGCGAAGCCCAAGGACGCTCTCCACTGGAACCACCGCGCCGACCTGCGCACCGCGGCCATGCAGCGTTATATGTGGCGGCCAAAGGAGGGCGTTTTCGCGGACTTCGACTATACGCATGCGCGCACATCGACTTGTGCGTATATCACTTCGCTTTATCCTTTGTGGGCAGGCGTGGCTACGCGCGAGCAGGCTGCGGAGATGGTGAAGCAACTCAATCTCTTCGAGCGGCCCGGCGGCCTGTCGATGAGCAACACCAACACTGGGCTGCAATGGGATGAGCCGTTCGGCTGGGCGCCGACCAATTGGATCGCCGTGGCGGGGCTTGAGGCAACCGGGCATCGGGCCGATGCGGCGCGGATTGCGCGGGCCTTTGACGCGACTGTGGATGCGGGCTTTGCGCGGGACGGCACGATTCGCGAGAAGTACAACGTAGTCGCCGGCGACGCCGACGTGCAAGTAAGCACCGGTTACAAGTCGTATGTAATCGGTTTCGGATGGACCAACGGGGTATACCTGAAGATGAAGGAAGTGCAGGGCGTGAAATAAGACGGATTCCTCCGCAGATGCGCTCTGGCTAGCGAAGTCCCGAAATCAAACCAGCTGAGAAAACGGGAATTCCTTGCAGATAAAAAGTTCGGACAGGGCAGTTTCCCGTTGAGTCACAAGCGCATAGGCTCTAGTTTTCAGTTTGTTGAACTGGAAGCTTTGCGATGCGGGAACCTGGGAATCATTCAGCAGGCGATTGGACAGAACGGTTAACTGAGGTAGCGCTGGGCTATCAGCGCATGCTCAACGAGAACCCGCGCCAGCCCGAAGCGCTGGTGGGCATTACGCTGGTTGCGCTGGCCAGCCATCAGAATGAAGCAGCAATCAAGATGGCCAAAGCCGCCGTCTCTGCTGCTCCCAAAATGGTGGCGGCGCGTGTGGCCCTAGGCCAGGCGTTGAAGGCCGCCAACCGGCCGGCCGAGGCTGAAAAAGCTTACCTCAAAGCCCTGCAGCTTGACGGCATGGACGCGCTTGCCCGCATGGGCCTGGGCGAGCTGAAACTGGCATCCGGCCACGCGCAGGAAGCCATCCGCGAGTTCCAACTGGCCCTGCATCGCCAGCCAACGCTGGTGGCTGCGCGCGTGGGCTTCGGAAATGCATTTGCGTGTCTCGGCAAAAACACCGAGGCCCTCGACCAGTACGAAAAAGCCATCGACCTTGATCCCCGCCTGCCAGAGGCCGAGTTTGCCGCTGGATTTGTGCTGGCGCGCATGGGCGGGCTCAAATTGGCCGAGACCCGCTACCGCCGCGCCCTGGCCATGCGGCCCGACTTTGCCGCGGCCTGGATGAACCTGGGCGCTCTTTTACGCGGACAAGGTCGCGAAGTCTATGCCGAGGCCGCCCTGCTGCGAGCCGTGGAGCTGCGCCCCGACCTGGTTTCAGGATGGGTAAACCTGGCCATTCTCAAGCGGGAGCAGCGCCTTCCGGATGAAGCCGAGGCGCACTTGCGCAAGGCATTCGCACTGAACCCTGACCAGGTTGAGACTCACGTGGCCTGGTGCCAGTTCCGCGCGCACGAGGGCGACCTGGCCGGGGCGTGGGCGTGGCTGCGCTGGGCTTTGGCCCGCGACCCCCATCACGCCGAAGCCGTGAATATGCACGGCATTCTCTTGCACCAGGAAGGCCACTTTGCCGAGGCGGTGAAGGTCTTTGAGCAGGCCGAGGCGCTGGGCAACAAGACAGCGGCTTCAAACAGGGGCAACTCGCTGCTCGACATGGGCCGAATCGGCGAAGCTCTGCGCGCGCACGAAACAGCCGTCGAGCGCTCGCCAGAGTCTGCCGGGGCGCTCTATAACCTGGCCCTCACGCGCCTTCGGCTTGGCGACTGGCGGCGCGGCTGGGCAGACTACGAGTCGCGCTGGCACTTTCGCGAGGTTTACCGGTCCCCTAGAAAATTTGATCGAACACGCTGGCGGGGCGAGCCTCTCGCCGGCCGCCGAGTGCTGCTCCACGCCGAGCAGGGACTGGGCGACACCATCCAGTTTTGCCGGTATGCCACGTTGGTTTCCGCTCGCGGCGGCGTGCCGATCCTGCAGGTGCAGGCTCCGGTTTTGCGGCTCATGGCCTCACTGGCCGCGGTCCGCGCCGGAGCCGCGGAAGTGGCCTTGCTCGGAGAAAATCCGCCAGCCTTTGACCTGGAGTGTCCGATGATCAGCCTGCCCGGCGTATTCCGGACCACTGTTGATACCGTGCCGTGGACGGGAGCGTATATCGGCGCTGATCCTACCCTCGCGCGGGAGAAACGTGCGTATTTCCCCGCCGAGGGAGGCGAATTACGCGCTGGGCTGGCCTGGGCGGGCAATCCGCGCTACAAGGCGGACCGCCAACGGTCGACCAATTTAGGAGCGCTGCTGCCACTGCTGCGGGTACCGGGTGTCACCTGGATATCGCTGCAGAAAGGCCCTGCGGCGGAGCAGCTCAAAACAATCGGTGACGGCGTCTTTGTGTGGGATGGCTCGAGCGGCGAGAGCGATCTGGCCGAGACTGCCGCGCTTATTGCCACGCTAGACCTGGTCGTCACCACAGACACCTGCATCGCTCACCTGGCGGGTGCTATGGGCAAGCCGGTATGGATTCTGCTGCCCCACCTCGCCGATTGGCGATGGATGCAGCTTCGCGAGACCACCCCCTGGTACCCTACCGCGAGGCTCTTCCGCCAGAAGGCGCCCGGAGACTGGGCCGGGGTGGTAAAGCGGGTGGCAAACGAACTTGGCTCATTGAGTGAAACCCACTCGAGTCATCTGCATGGTGTGCGGCTCGCCGGCTCCCCGGCACACGCACTCGCTGCCGGCTAATCCTAAAAAAAGAAAACCACACGAATTCTTCTTGACTCTCTTTACTCTATTTTATAGAGTACTCCTCAACGGGGACAACACTACGGGCCCGAACCGCTCTAAAGGAGAATCCGATGACTCACGAAGATCTGGAACTGAAAGACCGGCTCAACCTGATTGAAACCATGATCGCTGAAGGCCGGCGCACCACCGAGCGCTGGGGATGGACATTTGTTCTGTGGGGTGTGGCCTATTACGTTGCCATCGCCTGGTCCACCTGGGGCCACAGCAACCTGGCCTGGCCGGTAACCATGATTGTCTCTGCCATTCTGACCGCGTTGCCGTTTTCGCGCCAGCGCCACAACCAGCCCGAGACCACCATCGGTCGCGCCATCAGCGCTGTCTGGCTGGCCATGGGCGTCTCTCTGTTCACTGTTCTGCTTTCTCTCGGCATCAGCGGCAGATACGAGTCCCACGTTTTCATGGCCATTATCGGCGCCATGCTGGGCACGGCCAACGCCACTTCAAGCCTGATTCTGAAATGGAAGCTCCAGTTTGCTTCCGCCCTGGTGTGGTGGGCGCTGGCCGTGACCGCCTGCTTTGGCTCTGAGACCGTGACGTCGATAGCGTTTCTGGCCGCCATTTTCTTCTGCCAGATCGTCTTCGGCATTTACTGCATGGTCGCCGAATCGCGCAAGGCAAGACAAAGTGAAGCTCATGCCTGAACTGCCTTACCTCAATCCGGTGATCCACGGCAAGCTGCGCCTGGCCTTGCTTTCGCTGCTATCCGGCGTCGAGGAGGCGGAGTTCACCTGGCTGCGGGCAAAAACCGCTTCCACCGACGGCAACTTGGGCGCGCAATTGCTGAAGCTTGAAGAGGCCGGCTACCTGGCGTGTGAGAAGAAGTTTGTGCAACGCAAGCCGCAAACCCTCTATCGCATGACGGAAGCCGGGCGCGAGGCGCTGGCGGAGTACGTGCATGCGCTGAAGGAATTGCTGGGCGGGGCGATGAGCAGCTAGTGCGAGGGCCTTCAGCCCTCTGTTTGAAGGCTCTTTCGCACCCGCCGCATGATGCCCAGATAATATGCCAGATTATGGATCGTGTTGAGCGTGGCTGACAACGCCTCGCCGGCATGCATCAGGTGCCGCAGGTAGGCGCGCGAGTAGCGGCGGCAAACCATGCAATCGCACTCCGGATCAGGCGGGCCCTGGTCTTCTGCGTACCGCTTGCTCTTGATGTTCATGCGCCCTTCGCTGGTAAACAGCAGCCCGTGCCGCGCGGCGCGGGTGGGCAGCACACAGTCCATCATGTCCACGCCCATGCGGGAGTACTGCTCAATCTCGTCTGGGTAGCCCACGCCCATCAGGTAGCGCGGCTTGTCTGCCGGCAGCAGCGGCAACACTTCGGCAATCATCTCCAGCGTCTTTTCGCGCGGCTCACCCACGCTCAGGCCGCCGATGGCGTAGCCGTCAAAATCCATTTCGATCAGCCGCTCCGCGCTCTCGCGGCGCAGGTCGGTGTAGGTGCCGCCCTGCACAATGCCAAACAGGCTCTGTAACCGGCCCTCGAACTCGCCGCACCACGGCACTTCTTCGCGATGCGCACGGAAATGATCCAGCGACCGCCGCGCCCAGGCCATCGTCAGCCGCAGGCTCTCCTGCGCGCGATTGCGGTCGGCAGGGTATTCCGTGCACTCGTCAAAAGCCATGCAAATATCTGCGCCCAGCGCGATCTGCACGTCCATCGAGTGCTCGGGAGTAAAGAAGTGGCTGCTTCCGTCCAAATGCGAACGGAAACGCACGCCCTCGTCCGAAACCCTGCGCAACTGGCTCAGCGAAAAAACCTGAAAGCCGCCGGAGTCTGTGAGCATGGCGCGGGGCCAACTGATAAAGCGATGCAAGCCGCCCATGCGACGGATAGCTTCATGCCCGGGGCGCAGGTAAAGGTGATAGGTGTTGCCAAGAATGATCTCGGCGCCCAGGGACTCCAACACATCCTGCGGGACAGCTTTGACCGTCCCTGCGGTACCCACCGGCATGAACACCGGGGTCTCGACGGTGCGGTGGGGCAGGGCAAGCTGACCGCGCCGCCCGCCTGCTTCGCTGGTTGCCAACACCTTGAAAGATGAACTCACTAGACGATTCTATCGGGCCGCCCCGGGGCCTAAAGGCCGATCCGTATCGCTCTCCTTCTGAGGGTTGAAACCCCTGCTCCCTCAGGAACGTCGCATCTGCTGTAGTTTCGCCGTCATTGGGATGGCACTGTTCGGGTCCAAGGGCATGGAGGTATAGTTTCGACGCAAGGCAAAACCACGCCCGATACGAATCCTGCGATTGCAGGCATGCCTTCGAGCGCGGGATGATTCCGCACGCCGCACCCAACTCGAAACCAAGAAAACGGAGTGAAACACGTGACACCTATTCTGAATCGCCGCAGTTTTATCATTACCAGCGGACTTACCGCACTGGCCTCAACCAGGGTGCTTGGAGCCAACGACACCATTCGCGTCGGAGTGATCGGAGCCGGGGGCCGCATGAGGCATGGTTTGCTCGATGCAGCGGATAAGGCCGGGCCTTATCAAATCGCCGCTGTCAGCGACGTCTATACGCCCAACCGCGATGCTGTGAAGGAGCGCTCAGGCGGCACGGCCACCACGCACCTCGATTATCGCGAGGTGCTTGATAAGGACATCGACGCCGTCATTATCGCGTCGCCCGATCACTGGCACGTGCGCATGGCCGCCGACGCGCTGGCGGCCGGCAAAGACGTGTACCTCGAAAAGCCCGTGATCCACACCATCGAAGAAGGCGCGGCGCTCACAAAGGCAGTTCGCTCAAGCAAGCAGGTTCTGCAGTGCGGCATGCAGCAGCGCAGTTGGACCCACTTCCGCGACGCCGTCGACATTATTCAAGGCGGCACGCTGGGCAGGGTGACGCAAGTGCGGACCTATTGGTGGCAGAACTACCGCGTCCTGGTGCCGCGGGTACCCCTTGATACCGCGCAGCTCGACTGGAAGCAGTGGCTCGGCTCCGCTCCCGACCGCCCGTTCAGCGACGAGGTATTCACTTATTGGCGTTGGTACTCGAGCTTCGGCGGCGGCGGCATGACCGACCTCTTCACACACTGGGTGGACGTGGTGCATTGGGCCATGAAGTCCGACACGCCGAAGGCGGCGCAGATGCTGGCCGACAAGTACATCCACGAGCAGTGGGACTGGCCAGACACCATCCAGGCGGCGCTCCGCTATCCGGGCTTCGACGTTGTCTACGAAGGCATGATGAGCTCTTCCATCGACGACGGCGGCCTGGAGTTCCGCGGAGCCGATGCAACGCTCAAGCTCAACCGCAGCGGCTTCAGCGTCTGGCGCGAAAACACACCTGACACCCAAAACCCCATCATCTCAGCGCACAGCTTCCAAGACGGAACCATCACCCACTTTGAGAATTTCTTCGAGTGCATCAAGTCGCGCAAGGAGCCGAATGCGCCGGTAGAGGCTGGCGTTGCCGCCGCCCGCTCCGGCCTGATCGTCAACCAGGCCTATCTGCACGGCGGGCAGATTACATGGCCGCCGAAATGAAGCTCATCGATCGAGACCGACAGTGAAGCAGTCGGTTGGTTGGAGAATCGTGGTATCCCAGGTTCGCAAAATCCGGACCTGGGGCACCCGGCGAGCATGGTAGCCAGCGCGGCTGGGGCATGGTGCGAAGGCATGGGCAACGGGTCAGAGCACCGGTTCAACACCCTCCCCCCTTCCCCCCTTATTCTGCGGGCAAATTCCTTTTTTTCAGTGCGATACGTGGTGTGTCCCGCTACAAATTCGTCATTCTGCCGGAGTTCGCTGCAGAATCTTCATTACAAAGTGGTTAGTGGTTAGTGGATTGTCGTTCGTGATCAGATATCTGGGGTTGGATGGTTTGGACCATGGTGGTTTCTCCGGTTGCGGTCTTTTTTTTCACCGCTATCTTGATTGTGCGCCGGAGAAGCGTAATTATCTGCAAGCGTCACGCGGGTTTGTACAAAATCCGATCCGGGGTGCTACCGCCCGCCGGTCCAAACTTTCCCGTTGGCGGTCACACTGCTCTGAATGGTCGCGAACCATTGTGCGAACCGTATTTTTTGGGCACATTCTAAATACCTGCGGTGTCTAACAGTAAAGGCTCCATTGATGGCGGGAATCGTTTCTATCCTTTCGACCTATGGCATGGAGGTTGCGATGCCTCGTTCGAATGCACTTCTTGTCGGCTTGATTGTTCTCTCTGCGAGCTTCTTTGCCTGTCATGCTGGCACTATCCAAGGGCCTGCAGAAATAAGCCCAGGGTCGCTGGCACTCGAATTGGATCGAGCCATCCTAATCCTGAACCGAGGACTGAAGAACAACTGGAGAACCCGTGACCAATATCTGACCGCATTCGAGAAGACGCCAAACACTGACCCGGCGGGACGATCAGTGACGGATGCCAAGCGATACATCGAGTGCGAAATAGGCGCGAACCTCCGAGTTCATCAGACATGGGACGAGGGCCCTCCCGTCGAGGTCGAGGTGCGCCGAACGATCGTCGAATTTACAAGATTGAGAATCGAAGCGGAAGGGGCAAAAGCAGTCAAGACCGGATTCTCCTATTCGGAAGGTCAAGCCGCCGAGCTTCACCTACCGCCCTGCGGAGGCACATCACCGCGGAGAGTGGCTATCTCCGCTGGTGTGGCTGCGAGTATGCTCAAGACCAAGATCGACCCAGTCTACCCAGCCGAAGCGTTAAGGGATCATGTCTCCGGCACGGTCGTTTTTCAGGCCACTATCAGTACCGAGGGTCTCGTGAAATCACTCCGCCTTGTCAGCGGGCCCCGCCCTCTGCAACAAGCCGCACTTGACGCCGTCAAGCGGTGGACATACCGACCGTACCTGCTGGACAACATACCGGTCGAAGTCGAGACAACGATCAACGTTGTTTTCGCCCGGAGTTTTTAGCCATGGACACTGTCCGGAACCCTGAAGTGCTTTGGGTTGGCGCGCTTGATGAAAGCTACGGCAGAGTTCCGAGTGGTTTGTCGCCAATTGGGAAGTTTCGGCCCATGCGTGCAGTCGTTCCGTGCAGAATTTTGTGCTAATTTGTGCTTGAAGCCTATGCGTGGAGGCTATCTCGGCTATTTAGGCTATTGCAAAATCAGTGACTTGTTTGTTTGCAATACTGCCCTTTTTCTTGCCCTCAAGAGAAACTCACGGTGATGATTCCGTCGCCCCTACGGGGCTTGGGTCATTCATTGCGGGCTTTCCCAGGACTGCGCTGCGCTCGTCCTGGGCTATTTTCCACGGCCCCTCTGGGGCCGGATTCGTGCGACGGCTTAGTGTATGCCGTGTTTCATTGCCGGCGGGTCGGCAACGCCGGTGGACGACTGACACAAAACAGGTTTTTGAAACAGATTTTAGATCATCCGCGGCCGCGCCTATTTTCCCGTTCCACCCACCCGCACAGTAAACCCAACCCGCGCCACCCGCGGCATAGCCAGCGTGGTGGTTGGCGTCTTCGACACTTCGATCTGCCGATTAAACAAGTTCTCCCCGGCCGTGAACACTTCTACTCGCTTGCCGAACTCGTGCGAAGCATACGCGTCGAGCCGGAAGTATCCATGCAGCATGAAGAGGTTGGCGTCATCGTCGTACTGGATGCCGCTGAGCCGGCTCTGCAGGCTCAGAGTGCCCAACTTAGCCCGGTAGGCTCGCACGTTGAGCGCGGCCATGTTGTGCGCCACCTCGGGAATCCAGTTGCCTGCGTCTTGCGGGCCGCGCGTCACGGTAGCCAGTGCATATTGGTAGCCGACATCGACTGCCAGCCACCGTCGCGGCGAAAGCTGAAAGTCAACGGCCACGCCACGGCTCTCAATCTGCCCCAGGTTATCCCGCTTCAGCAGGATCGGCGAACACGCCGGGCAGGTGGTGACTGCCACAATAGGCCGGTTTACCTGGGTCAAAAAGTAGCTTGTCCGAATCACGCCCCACCGCCATTCGGTGGCCACGCCGGTCTCCCAGCCGGTTGCGCGCTCGCTCAGCAGCGTTCCGTTGGCCAGGGTGAGCTTGTTGCCCACTTGTGTCGAGCGATAAAGTTCGTTGGGCGTTGGCGCACGGAAGGCTCGAAACCCCGACGCTGAAACCGCCCAATGATTCCAAATCTTGCGCGACACGCCGAGCCGCGGATCGAAGACGTGCTGGCCGAATTCCACAGGCTGCACAGGCCCTTCGCTCCAGCCCGCGCCATTCCCAATAAGCAACTGGCCGTCAAAATTCTGGAACCAGTCCAGGCGGCCAGAGGCGGTTACGGTCCAGGCCTTGCGCAGCCACAGCGCCTCCACATATGCAGCGGAATCGCGCTGGTGGTCATGCAGATTCATAAGCGCTGCGGTGCTGCCGTAAGTCTGCTCCCGGTCCCAGATGCGAACGTCGTGAACATCCGCCCCCGCGACCACCAGCAGCCCTGCGCCCAGCGGCTGGTTCCAGTGAGCAGCCGCGCCCAGTTCATTGTCCGGGACGACAGAATAGCGTGTAGGAACCTCGCCACAGCGATAACTGCAACCCGGATTCGCCGTGCTCGGCAGGTTTGAAATGCTTGAAAAAGTCTGGTGGAAACTCTCATCCGCGCCGTACAGCCGTACGCCCAGCGTCCCGGCACGCGGGCCTTGCCAGTCGCCGCCGGTTGCATAGCGATACAACCTTGTTCCGTTGATCTGGTAAGGCGTCCCGTTGCCGCGATCCTCGTTGAACCCACTGCCGCGCACCAGCACCCGCAGCGGCCCGCGGTCATGTTCCGCCAGCAACATCCCGTTCTGGCTGTGCACGTCCGAGTTCACATCCACCGGCCCGCGCTGTGATGGAGCTTCCTGGATAAACCCGCCCGTCCCGAGCAAGCCGCCGGCGGCCAGCACTCCCCAGGGCCCGCGCTTGGCCTCAGCTAAAAGGCTGTCGTCGAATGTGCCTTCCATTCCATCGCTCGATTTCAGTTCCGACCCGGCCGTCGCGGGCCGCGCAGAAACCACGTTCACCACGCCGCCCATAGCGCTCGATCCATACAGGTCGCTCGCCCCGCCGCGCACCAATTCCACGCTCGCAACGGCCTGTTCCGGCTGCTCCTGCCAGTGAATCCAGCCGCCGAGCGGGTCGTTCAGCGGCACATCGTCCTGGGTAACCAGCGTCCGGCTGGCGGAAGTAGAACCCAGCCCGCGCAAACTGATCCCCTGCGAAGTGGGATTGGCCACCAGCGAACTTGATCGGCGAAACAGTTCCACGCCGGGAAGCTGCCGCAGTTGCCCATCGAGCGTAACCGCCGCCGTGGAAGTGAGGTTAGCCTGCGTTAGCAACCGCGTCGTCGCCGGGCTTTCAAGCATGCCCAGGGGACTGCGGTAGGCGGTCACTGTTACCTGCTCAGTTGCCGCCGGCTCAAGACGCAGCGTGGCGGCGGAATTGAGTTGCACGCTGCGGCCCTGGAAGCCCGGAGCCTGTACGCGCAGATTGCAGAGAGAAATGCAGGAGAGGGTCAGCCTCCCGTCCGAATCGGTGCTGCCCAGTACCTGTCCGGCTGCGTTCTTCACGACTGCCGCTGCAATTGCCGCGCCGCTTGCGTCTTCAATGGTGACTGTGAATGTGACCGCCTGGGCGCTAAGACGCGCCGGGAACGCCGTCGTCCCGGCAAGCGCCAGCGCGCCAACCGCTGCCATCAATTGAAACCACCGCATCAGTTTTGCTTTCAGGGTCGGGGAAAAGACTATGCAGCAATTGTGCCACGGTTCTTTGACGGCCGGGGACCAAAAACATGGGCGCAATTTCTTGCAGAGGGATCAGCACAAACGCGCGCTCGGCCAGGCGCGGATGAGGAATCTCCAGCCCTGGCTCGCTGATTGCCATCCGATCAATTAACAGAATATCGAGGTCAAGCGTTCTGGGGCCGTTCACAAAGCTCGCTGCGCGGTCGCGGCCAAACTCCTGTTCAACTCTGAGCAAACCTTCGAGCAGGGCGCGCGGAGTCAAATCGGTTTCCAATTCGACGACCGCATTCACAAACCGGGGCTGCCCCGCAAACCCCACCGGTTCGGTGGAGTAGAGAGAAGACCGGCAGCGAACCCGGCCGAGGGTTTCGAGCCGCAACGCGGCAGCGGCAAGCGTGGCCTCGGGCGGTCCCGCCCAACTGGCCAGGTTGCTGCCCATTCCGATGTAGGATGTGCGCATCCTGTTCAGGGTATCGCAATCTGTGGCCGCAGACGCGAAGACCGAATGCTCGATCAATCGCCATATGACCCAACTGCGGCGAGGCCAGGCTTCCCTCTTGTGCAGAAAAGAAGGTCAGGATGAATTCCAGAGGGAAAGCGAGTGCGTTCCGCTGCGCAATTCTGCCGGCAACAATATCTTTCGATGCGCGGTGTGTCCCAGGTTCCGCTCGCAAGATCGGGACCCGGGGCACCCGGCTTCTATCGGATATCCGGCATGATTTCCAGAAAGAACCTGCTATTCGGGCAGCGTGATTGTGCCTTTCACATTGAAGCTCCCGGAGAGCACCTGGACGCCGCTCTGCGGCTGGCCGCCGCCTACTGAGACTTTGTATTCGCCCTCTGCCACGACGGGTTCACCGGCTTCGGTGACCATGCTGATGTCGCGCGGCTGCAGCTCAAACCGCACCTTCTGCGATGCGCCAGCTTCAAGATGCACGCGCTGGAAGCCGCGCATGGCGCGGATTGGAGCGCCCGCAACCGCGGGGAAGCTGAGGTAGAGTTGGACCACTTCGTCGCCCGCCTTGCGGCCGGTGTTGGTCACCGTTGCCTCAACAACGACGTGGCTGCCCGCTGCTATGGCATCGGTTGGCGCAGTAAGGCCGCTGTAGGCAAAGGTTGTGTAACTGAGGCCAAAGCCAAAGGGATAGAGCGGCGCGCCTTCAAAGTAACGATAGGTGCGGCCCTTCATGGCGTAGTTCTCGAAGGCCGGCAGTTGGCTTACGTCTTTGTAGAACGTAACCGGTAGCCGGCCCGCTGGGTTGTTCTTGCCAGAGAGGGTTTCAGCCACGGCCGCGCCGCCCTCTTCGCCTGGATACCAGGCATCGAGAATGGCGTTGGCGTGGGCCTGCGCCCAACTGACAGCGAGAGCACTGCCGTTGGTAAGCACGACCACGAGCGGCTTTCCCGTAGCGGCCACGGCTTCAAGCAATTCCTGTTCAGGCTTGGGCAGGTCGAGGCTGGTGCGGTCACCGCCTTTGAAGCCCTCTTCGCTGACCTGCATCTCTTCGCCTTCAAGCTCGCTGGTGATTCCAACCACTGCGACGACAACATCGGCAGCCCTGGCGGCGGTGAAGGCAGCGGGCTGGGGCTTGAGGTCGACTTTTGACCAGACGAGCTTTGCCGACATCGGCTGATTCTGGCCGGGCGCGTAGTCAACGCGAAGAGCGGCAGGCTTGCCGGCCTCAAGATGCACACGTCCCAGCTTGGCCTCGATTGGGCTGCTTTCCCATGCGTTGGTCACGTCTTTGCCATCAAGTTGCATGCGGAAGAAGCCATTGGCCATCATGCCCAGGTTGAAGTCCCCGGTTTCTGGCGAGGTGAGGGTGGTTTCATAACGGACGGCAATGGGCTGCACGCTGGCCGCCTCGGTAGGAATGGGCTGCGCTGCCGCGTCAATGGAGGGCTCGATGCGCGTGGCGACGGCGGGCGGCACGGTGGGCGTGTTCATGTTGCTCATGTCGAGCTTGGTGTAGGAGGCCTTGACGCCGGGCTTGCCGTCCACGGTCAGCACAGAGGCGGGCACCAGTTCGGCGTCATGGCTGAGAAATTGAGTTCCGGCCACGTACTGGATGGTGGCGGCGGGGAACTCCTTGCGCAGGCCTTCAAGCACGGAGACGGTGTGCGAAGGAATGCCGTTGTAGTTGCCAAGCAGGACCCTGGTCTGATCGGCGAGCGGGCCGACGACCGCGATTTTGACGCCGGTCTTGAGCGGGAGCACGCCGTCGTTTTTGAGCAGGACCATGGATTCGTTGGCCATCTTGCGGGCGAGGGCACGGTGCTGCGCGCTGTCGAGCAGTTTCTCGTCGATTTTGTTGTAGGGCACCATTTCCGGCGGATCGAACATGCCCAGCTTGATGCGCGCCGTGAAGAGACGGATGACGGCGACATCGATTTCACTTTCTTTCAGGTAGCCCTGCCTGACTGCATCGACATAGGGTTTGTAGTCGTGGTCGTCGTTGACTTTGAAGGTGAAATCGACGCACTCGTTGTCCATGCCGCGGCGCAGGCTCAGGGCAGACGACTCGGCCTGCGTTGTATTGAACTTGTGACCCTCGTGGATGTCGAGCACCGCGCCGCAGTCTGAGACGACGTAGCCCTGAAAGTTCCACCAACCGCGCAGTTGGTCTTGCAGGAGGAACTCGTTGGCGCAGGCGGGCTGTCCGTTGATGCTGTTGTAGGCGCACATCACCGATCCGGCCTTGGCCTCGGTGACGGTAGCGCGGAAGGCGGGCAGGTAGGTATCAAGCTCGTCGTGCTTGCTGATGGCTACGTCGGCGGTGTGGCGAGTGGGCTCCGGGCCGCTGTGGACGGCGAAATGCTTGGGCGTGGAGATAGCGCGGTAGTAGCGTGGGTCGTCGCCCTGCATGCCGGTGACAAAAGCCACGCCCATGCGAGCGGTGAGGAACGGGTCTTCGCCGTACGTCTCCTGGCCGCGTCCCCAGCGGGGATCGCGGAAGATGTTAATGTTGGGCGCCCAGAAGTCGAGGCCCTCAAAGATGCTGCTGTGACCGGCGCGAACAGCCTGGGCGTGCATGATGCGGCCCTCGGTCCCGATGACTGCGGCCATCTGGTGGATGGCTGGTGCGTCGAATGTGGCGGCAAGGCCGATGGGCTCAGGGAACTCTGTGCTGCCGTTGCGTGCGACGCCATGCAGAGACTCACTCCACCAGTCATATGCTGGGACATTGAGGCTGGGAATGGCGCGGGCCTGGTTCACCAACTGCGAGGCCTTCTGCTCCAGCGTCATGCGGTGCACCAGGTCGGCGGCGCGCTGCTCGGGCGGCCGGCTGATGTCGAGATAGGGCAGCAGGGGGAGATCCTGCGCGATTGCTATCCAGGCTGTGCTGCAAAATACAAGTGCCGCTACCATCCGCAATCCAAAGCTTTTCATTTCGTTCCTCACAGACAGGCAATGCCACTCCACGCGCCAGCGCTTTTGGCTTGCCCTTCCGCAGCCAACTCTAAAGCCCCATGAGGGGCCTGTCAAGCGGCGCTGAATTCAGCTTTTCTCTATTGGAAAATCGCTTTATCTGGAATAATACGCCGAGCTGCTGAAGCCCCGCAAATGAGCTTTTTCGCCATTCCACCGCGAAGCATCCACAGGATGTAACCTTTCTCTTGCCGGACACGTAAGCACAGGTAGAGGGGGAAGGGCGGATGGAGCACGAGCCGAACGACGTCCTGAGCCGCTTCCAGCACGGTGACCTCGAGGCTTTTGTGTCCCTCTACCGCCTGCACCAGCGCGCCGTGCATGGCTGGATTCTGCGCATCGTCCGCAACCCGGCGGCCGCCGAAGACGTGACCGTAGAAACTTTCTGGCGTATCTATCGCGCGCATGCCCGCTTCGATCCTGCGCGGGGATTTGAAGGATGGGCGCGGCAGGTTGCCAGCCACGCAGCGCTGGACTGGTTGCGGGCCGCACGCCCGGAGCGCGAGTTGGCTCCCGAAGTTATCGATGACCTTCCCGCGCCATCGGCCGCCGACGCGGCAGTGACCGCGGAGATACGGTGCAAAACGGCGCGGGCATTTTCAAGGCTGCCGCCCAAATTGCGGATTGCCGCCACGCTGGCTGTGGTGGAAGAACTGCCGCACAAGGAAGTGGCTGAGGCGCTGAGCATCTCAGTCGCGGCCGTTAAACTGCGCGTCTTTCGCGCGCTTCGCATGCTCAGAAAAGACTTGTCATCTCAGGGGATCACGCCATGAATGAACTTGATCAGAACCGCATGAAGAAGCTCCTGCAACAGGCGCTGCCGCCGGTAGCGGCCGCCGCTGAACCCGCGCGCGATCTGTGGCCGGCTGTACTGCGGGGGCTGGATGCAAAGCCCGCTCCGCTGCCCTGGTTTGATCTGGTGCTTGCGGGCGGACTGGTGGCGCTGACTGCATTCTTCCCGGCGGCGATTCCCGTGTTTCTTTACTACCTGTAGAACCGGCGGGCGCAGCAGTCCGCTGAAAGGAGAATTTTGATGAACACCCATCCATATCTGCGCGCCTATCTGGCCGGCGTGCTCATTCCCACCTTCATCCTGCCAATCCTCCTGGCGTGCTTCATTGTGCTGCGTATCTGCATGCATACGCCCGTCCCCATCGAGCAAGCCCTGGTCTTTCCCATGGCGCTGGTTCCGGTCCTTTGGGGCCTCTGGAATATGCTTTGGCTCGCCACCCACATGCGCACCCATCTTCCTATTGGGCTGCATGGCGCGACCTTGCCGCTGCTGCTGGCGCCATGCGGAACCATTTTCGCCACGAACATGGGCGTACTGAAGCTTTTTATTTGGGGCTTGAGTTGGTTCAACGTCGTCATCCTCCCCTACGCTCTCGTCGTGCCGTTCTTTCTGGCCGCGCTGATTGGCTACTACCTCATCTGGAAATACGTCGTGGGCTACGTGAACCGGGTGTTGGGAATCGCGTAACTGCCACCGCGTCCCTTGGCACGCCGATCGCACAAGGAGCGGCAAATGAGTTTTCGCACCCTGGAGTGGCTTTTCCCACTGGTTATCACGCTTCACAACGCTGAAGAAGCCTTATGGCTTCCTGGCTGGTGGAAGCGGGCTGGGCGCTGGCACGCCCCTGTTGCTCCGGGCGCCTTCCGTTTTGCCGTGGCAGTCGTGACCGTCCTGGCCTACGCCATTACCTGGCTGAGCGCGGGCTCGGGCAAGCAGAGTGTCTGGACCTACCTGGCATTTGGATGCATCGCCGCCGCGCTGGCTAACGTCCTGATTCCGCACGTTGCGGCATCCATAGCGCTGCGCAGCTATATACCCGGAGTTGCAACGGCTGTGTTGTTGAACCTGCCGGTCTCGTCTCTATTGGTTGTGCATGCCCTCAGGGAGGGATACGTCTCCGGCTGGAAGTCCGTGGCGTATTCTTTGGGCGTAGTTGTCGCTCTGGTGGCTTTGATCCCCGCACTGTTCAAGCTGGGAAAGGGACTAGGGTTCTGAATCAACCCATGAACCCCCACAAAACGCTCGATCGAGAGCACCCTGTTACGCGCCGGGCAGGAAGAAGTCATCCAGTCCGGCGCGATGGGCGTGGGCTTCCATCGAGGATTGAATCTCGAGAGCCAATGCGAGTGCATCGCGTCCTTGCTTCGCAGTAACGCGCGGCTGCTTCCGCGTTCGCACTGCATCCAGGAACGACTGAATCTCAAGGCGCAACGGTTCGCCTGGCGTGACTTCGGGCTTGACGAACGACAGTCCCGGCGCGGGTCCGGCGACGAGGCCAAGCTTGGCCAGGATTGCCGGGTCGATCAAGCCGGTGGCGGTAATTTTTGCGGTCACATTGGCGTCGATCTTTCCGGCAGTGATGGCCGCAACCACATCGGGTGGCAGAGCGGCTGCAAGGGCAGCCAACTTTCCGGGATCCAACCCGGCGGCAATCGCCCTCTGCAAAAGCGAGGCCACGCTCAAAGGCTGAGCACTACCCGGCTCGCCATCAAGCCGGATCACGAGCAGATCCTGGCGGGCGTAGTCGATGGAGACGTACTGGCGCGGCTCAAAGAAGCGCAGCTTGCGCACCCGCTCGGTAGATACGCGCGAGGCTGTGAAGTTGGCAACGCAGCCGGATTCGAATTCCACTCGAACGTTGGCGATGTCGACCTTGGGCGAGAGGATGGGCAGGCCCACGGCGCGGACTTCGCGCACCGGCGAATTGGCAAAGGTGAGCACGATATCCAGATCGTGAATCATCAGGTCGAGCACTACATCGACATCCAACGCACGCGGCGTGAAAATGCTGAGCCGGTGCGACTCGAAGAACATGGGGCGGCGCACCTTGGGCTCCACGGCAAGCACCGCGGGGTTGAAGCGCTCCAAATGGCCGGGCTGCAGGATGCGGGCGTGTTTCGCGGCAAGGGCCAGCAGGTCGTCGGCCTCGCAGAGCTTTGCAGCAAGGGGTTTCTCGACCAGCAGGTCGATGCCTGCCTGCAGAAAATCCGAGGCTACGGCATGATGATGAACCGTTGGGACTGCGACCGTGGCCGCGTCAATCTTGAGATCGGCGGCCAGCATTTCATCCACGGTTGAAAAGACGGGAATTCCGTATTTGGCCGCGTGATCGGCGGCACGCGCTGCGTCCGGCTCAACCGCCGCCACCAGCGCAACGCCCAGGCCGGCTTCTTCCAATTCGCGGTAAACGCGGAGATGATTGCGTCCAAACGAACCGGCACCGGCTACGGCAACTTTCAGGATTCTTTCGTCCACTATGCCGATGCCCCTTTGCCCTCAACGGCCTTGAGGCAACGGCCATAAAGCTCGAGCAGTTGGGTTACGTGCTCTTCCGGCTTGGGCGCGGCACCACCGCTGAAGCCGGTTGACGGCGCAGCGGTGCGGCCCACGCCAGTTGTTGAGGCTACAAACTTGAGCAGATCAAGCGCGATATCTTCATTACGCCGGGCGCCAAGACCCGCGTTGTTGGGCAGTTCCATGGTGAAGATTCTCCAAAGAGGATGCTACCAGAAATGGGTTGGCGGGATTTCGTGTGGCGGGGCTCATCGGTTGTTCAGATATCGAACGAGTTGGTGGCCGAGCGTTGTGGTGCCCCAGATCTCAAAATCGAGACCTGGGGCACCCGGCATTAGCGATCGGAAGCTATTTCGCGTCCTTCGGAACGGTGTAGTAGTCGTAGGTGATCTTCCACGTGAACTCATGGCCGGGTTCGATGGTCATGTCGATGAACGGCTCGGGCGAGATGACCGTGCGGATGCCCCAGAGCGCCACATTCGACAGCGGCCGATCACTTGTGGCCCTCAGGCCGACTCCCGCCCGGTGATCTTCAATGCGGATGTCGTAGTCCTTTGCATCGGGACCGAATCCGGTGAAGAGCGCCGCGGTTTTGTCTTCACCTGCGAAGGTCTTCCTGGGAGTAACCTGGTTGGCGCTGAAACTCAGCAGGCTAAGCAACTGCGGCTCCGGCGTTGGAACCATCTCGGCGTTGAAGCCAAATTTGACGTTCAGACCGGGCCCTGGCGCGAGTTTGTCGATGCTGGTGAAGTTGTGGTCGTAGACACTGCTGGTGATGGTGCGCTTGCCGGTGTTGCGCAGGCTGTGTTGGAGCACCAGTTGCGGCTTGCCGGGGGTGAGCGAGACGAGTTTGCGATAGACATATCCGTAGCCGGATTCGGGATCGGTAAGCTCCTGCGTGAACTCGACCGAGTTGGCAGTCTTGTGCACCGTCCACTTGCCGCCATTGGCTATCTCGTAAAGCCGGTAATTGTTGTAGGGTTTGTCGTCCGGCTTGCGCAGCGCACCAATGCCAATCTTGACAAAGGTGCCGCCCACCTTGGCGTCTTCCCAGCCCACCGCCGTGTGGTTGTTGTTGGTGAACTCCTCTGCCACGCCCATCATGTTTGTGCAGGGGCCGGTAACAATCTCGGCGCCGTCGTAAATGTAGTCTGAAACTTCAGGGCGCATCTGCTGGAACCATGGGCCGTAGTAGTTGTGGCCGGCATACTCCAGGCTGCTGACCACGCCCGACCAGTCAAAGCGTGTGCCGCGATAGTAGCCGGTTTTGGCGTCGGGCAGGTAGAGCGTGGCCTTGATCTGTCCGTTGGAGATGGCTGCGGCGGGATTCTGAGCCATGCCGCTGACGCTAAACGTGGTGGCCAATGCCAGACAACCGGCGAGATGCTTGATACTTTTCATGCGATTCCAAAGCCTCACTACTTTGCACCGCAATTATTACAGAGTTCGCGCCGGCATTGCCTCCCGCCCTCCGCGGCATTACCATTGCAGCGACTTCCCTTCCAGGACGGATTGTGCGGTTAACCAGGCGCCGCCGTTTCCGATTGCAACGGATTGATGGAAAGGTGCGATATGAGAATTCCGAGAAGAAGCATTTTCAAGGGGCTGGCTGCTTCATTAGGGTTGATTGCCACAGGAAAGGCTGCAGTTGCCACTGAACCGAAGGCCGCGCCCGCCAAGGCGCCCGCCGGACATGAAACTGGTCCCGATCCGCTTTATGAGAAGCCGCTCCCCATCAAGACGGCGGAACTCGGCGCCCTTGCTCATCCGGGCGTCTCGGCCGTTGAAGTGAGCGACTACGATATCTGCGGCTACAAGGGCGAGTTGCGGCCCAGCCCGCCGCATGCGGATATGAATCCGAACGACGCCGTCATCATTTTGTGGCAGGGCAAGCCACATCGCGTGGTCTTCAGTCACGAGTCCAGTTACGACCCGTGGATGGAGTTGCCGAATGGCGTGAATCTCTGCAACCAGTTCTTTGAGGGCAACAACGGTTGGGCAGAACTTTTCAACAACAACGGACGCAAGACCCGCAACAGCTTTGTGAACATTTTGCAGGCTGGCCCGGGTCGGGTTTGGGTGCGATGGAATTACTTTTGCGTGAACATGGATGACGACTCGCATCCGGCGTTGCGCGGAACGGAAGACTACATTGCGTATCCCAACGGGCTGATGTGGCGCCGACTTACGTACGAAACCATGATGCCCGGCGAACCGAACGGCTATAGCTGGCAGCCCATCGACTTCTTTGCGTCGGCGCCCAACGGCACCGAGTGGAGAGACCTGTTCCCGCGCGACGAGAAGCACGGCGATTACCTCGTGGCTACCGCCCTCGACGCCTTCTCAGAAAAACGTTACGACGTATTCTGGAACGACAACGGCAAACCACGCCGCAATGGCGATGCGGCCTTGCTGCTTGAGATTTCGCATTCGAAGGGCTTTGCGATGGTGATGCCGTTCAAGGCCGGGTATCTGTTTACCATTCTCGGCGCGGCCTCTGGCTTCCCCTCTGAGAAGAGCCAGATCGTGGACCACTCCTTCAATGACACCGGCGGCTGGGGCTGGGGCGCGGCACGCTGGGACCATTGGCCTGTCGGTTGGCTCAATTCGCAGACCAACAACTACAAGCCCGGTGAATCGAAGTACCCCTACAGCTTCGGTCCCTTTTCGCACTACATCGTCAACCATCCATTGAAGGACGGCGCGAAGGACTACGCCCGCGAGGCCAATGACATGGATCTCAATCGCTGGTCGGAGAGGCATGTTTACTACACGCTGACGGGGATGGCCAAGGACATGGAGTCGATCCGCAGGCTGGCACGCCGCTGGCTTGAACAGGGCCACGCTTGCGCGAAGCCGGAGAGCATTGCCGCACTCTAGTTCGGACAAACGCCGCGCGCCCAACCAGTCTCTTAGCTTGGCGCGCGGTGCCTGCCTCGGCGGGAATCGCGCCTGCAATGTGATCTATATCACTTAACTCGAATTTATTCTTAGTCTTGCGCTCATCGCTGGACAACCATGGGCCGCACAATCAACGTCCTACTGCCCAGAGGTCAGAACGTGCCGCTCGACTCATCTGCATTTGTCACCCATCCAGAACTTGTACTGGCATTCCTGAAACTTGCCGAAGCCCGTCCGTGCGAGCCGGATTGCGTTCTCTTCCGGCAGGGTGAAACGCCCACCGGCCTGTACATTCTTCATGAAGGCGCGGCTACGCTCTCAACCAATTGCTTCGGAGGCGAGTTCGCGATTTCACTTCAGACGACTGCTGGCTCCCTGCTCGGGTTGCCTTCAGTCCTGGGAAGGAAGCCCCATCAACTGACCGCGATTGCGCACGGCGGCGCGCGGCTCAGCTTTATCAGCAGCGACGATTTCGCTTCCTTGATTCAGTCCGATCCTCACTTGTCCCGCAAGATTCTTGAGGTGCTGGCGGAGGAGGTTCAATTTGCGCGCCGGGCAGTTCTCAGCGAAATTGGAGCGGATGACAGCGGCGCGGTATTCGTCAATTGATTGCGGAATTTTCGTCATTGATGCGCGGCGGTGCCGGCCCATTGGACGGGAATTGACCTCCCCTGGGCGACGTTTGGAGGCGTCGGAACAGGGTAAGACCGGCGAAGGGGCCCTGACTCGATCACCTTCGCCGGTTTTTCATGCATTTATTGCGGTAAAATTAGCAACCCAGCTTCGAGCAACTTCGCCGTTAGCCGGTCAAGGGCCCGAGGGAACTTGTAGGAGATGGTTCTAACGCTCATCCCCAACAAGGGCGATGCCTCGGTCTGCGTGTACTCCTGGATCACGATTCTGCTCAGCATCTCTCGATCCAGCGAGTCAAGCTTGGCCAGGCACTTCTCCACATCGAGAACGAAGATCACCGCGTCCTCGAAGGTGCGGACCGTGCGGCTTGAGGCCCATCCGCGAGCAATGGGATCGCCCAGAATCGAGGGCGCCCTGCCCACCTGCATTGAGGCATACAGATAGCGTCTCAACATGCTCTCGGTATGCTTGCGGTAAAAGCCTAGGCTGACCAACGCTCCGTCTGCATCTGCCTCTACATTTGGCTTGGCAGCAGGAACCGGCGCCGGCGTTTCTTCCCATATCCTCCTGTTTTCCGGCCATGCTGTCTGCGTCCTGCTTGCTCCCCATACGGTTGGCAACTGGAGTGCTGCGCTCATTGCGCACCTCCTGTGGCTTCGGCCACCGACCAGGCTTTGATCAGCGGTTTTCGCCCCGGACGCCCACGGCGTTTGCGGCTTTCCGGCGTTGGAAAGTCCATCAGTTTCGTTTCACACGCAAGGCAATAAACACTCCCTTGAGTCTGGGCGCGGTACCAAAGACTGCCGCACCCTTCGCAAACCTTCAATTGCACGCGCAATTCCATGACTGAATCTCCGTGTTCGAGTCAGCTCCCGACGGAATTTGTTTGTTGTCTCAATTCCGCGGGGTAGAGGGAACCGGTCACGGCTGCTCAGATTTCTTGCGTCCTGATGGGGGATAGCCGTTCTTCTTCTCTCGTTTTTTGTCATGCTCATGGCGCGCAGATCCCGGAAGTCTCTCGCATGGCTTGCTTCATGCGCCTCTCAAATGCGCATTGAAACCGGGTTTGGGATGCGCTGGACCCGTCAAAGCGGTCCGGCGATTGTTCATTCGACGCCGAAGAGGGCGAAAATCCGCCCCGTTTCAGCCTTCCGGCAAGGAAACGTTTCTCAAAAGATTCCCACAAACCACCGCGAGATTAAGTAAACCTAATCTAGAAACATGTATCTTTTGCGTCAATCTCCCCGGAACCTTTTCCATTTCTGTGCTTTTCAATCCCTTTGAAAGCGCTGAAAATAAAGGCCAATACGCCCTTACAGCTTTGCTGTAAGAAAGCGAGGACTATGCCCCACCATTGCTGGTGACAAATTATCCACAGATGAACTTTACCCAGATGCATGAACGGCTCCGCCTGGAACTGCTGCGCAGGATACAGCGGGGAACGCTCAGCGTCTCTCTATTGGCCCGTCAGACCGGCTTCGGGCAAAGTCATCTGTCGAACTTTCTGCACAGTCGGCGTCAGCTTTCGCTTGAAGCCATTGACCGCATCCTGGCCGCACAGCACATGGCCGCAGTTGACCTCTTGCCGGCGACCTTCCAGATTCGCGACCTGCCCCCCGACGTCGAAAGGAGCACCGTTCCGCTCGTCTCGCACGCGGTGGCGCTGTTTGAGCCATTCATCCGCCCGTCCGCTGTGCAAGCCATGCTCTACATGCCGGCTGGAGTTCTTCAGTCCGCCCGCGCCCGGCCATCGGTCGCACGCCGGGCGTGGCAGCGGTTTATTGCAGTGCGCGTCCCCGCTGCAGACGCACTGGCCATGGACCCCCTGGTGCTGCCAGAGGCAACGGTCCTGGTTGACCGTCATTACACCTCGCTGATGCCCTACCGGCCCAACCGGCCAAACCTCTACGCGGTGCGCCACGGCGCGCACCTTACGCTGCGCTACGTTGACTTTGTAGCCAACCGGCTGGTGCTGCGCCCGCACAACATCGCCTTCCCAGTGGACCTGATAGAAATAGGTCCCGGAGAATCGCCAGCCGACCTGATTGCCGGCCGGGTCGCGCTCATCATCAACGAATTGTAGAAACTGCCTTATAAGCTCGCTTTGAAAGGGCGCGGCGGGGTACCCTCTGGGTCGCGCGCCGCAAGATGCTTATTGAAACTCGACAGGCTTTAGCCCCTGGGGGCAACTGCCACAGGCCGCCCTAGACCTCGTGCACCGCGTCCGGATTGTCAAAGCGGGTGAATTGCGAAATGAAGTTCAGGTTCACCGTGCCGGTGGGGCCGTTGCGCTGCTTGGCCAGGATGATCTCCGACTTGGCCTTGTCTTCCTTGGTCTGCTCCTCGTCGCGGTTGTAGTAGGACTCGCGATGAATGAAGGCCACCACGTCGGCATCCTGCTCAATGGAGCCGGACTCGCGCAGATCGCTCAATAGCGGCCGCTTGTCGTCGCCGCGGCGCTCGCTGGCACGCGATAGCTGCGACAGGGCCACCACCGGCACATGCAGCTCTTTTGACAACGCCTTGAGCCCGCGCGAAATGGCCGAGACCTCCTGGGTGCGGTTCTCGTAACTGCGCTTGCCGCCCGAGGGCGCCGTGGCCGACATCAATTGCAGGTAATCCACCACGATGAGGTCGAGCCCCTTCTCGTTTTGCTTGAGCCGCCGCGCCTTGGCCCGCATCTCGCCCAGCGATATGCCCGCTGTGTCATCGATGAAGAGACGCGACTCAATCAACTGCTCCAGCGCTCTCTGCAGCTTGCCGTGATCGTCTTTGCCCAGAAAGCCGGTTTGCAGCTTGCGCTGGTCTACCCAGGCCTGCGAAGACAGCATGCGGCGCAGCAGGGATTCCTTGCTCATTTCCAGGCTGAAAACAGCAACCTTTGCCTGGAGATTGATGGCCGCGAACTGGGCGATGTTGATGGCCAGCGCCGTTTTCCCCATCGACGGCCTAGCCGCAATGATAATCAGTTCGCCCTTCTGCAGGCCGCTCGTCATTTCATCGAATTGGGTAAAACCTGTGGCCAGTCCCGTAACCACGCGACTGTCTTTATACAGGTTGTCGATGGACCCAAAGGAGTTCCTGACAATCTCGTCCAGGGACTGGAAGCCCTGGGACATGCCGTTTTCACTTACTTCGAGCAGCTTCTGCTCGGTGCCGTCCAGCACCGACATAGCGTCTTCGGTTTCGTCGGCCGCGCGCGCGATGGCCGAAGAGCAAATGAGCATGAGGCGCCGCAACATGCTCTTGTCTTTGACGATGCGGATGTAGTCTTCAATCACCGGCCGCCGCGGCAAACCCTCGGTAAGCGAGAAGAGGTAAGCCCGGCCGCCGATCGCATCCAGCTCCTTGTTGCGGTCCAGCTCGTTGGCCAGCGTCACTGTGTCCACGGCCCGCTGCAGGTCCATCAGCTCGGTCATCCGCTGGAAGATTCGGCGGTGGGAGTCGAGCGAAAAATCGTCTGCAGTAAGCTTCTCGGCAGCCTCGGCATGGGCCGCATTATCCAGCAGAATCGCGCCGAGAATCGTCTTTTCAGCGTCGAGATTTGCCGGCATTCCGGCGTCAAGGGTCAGTTCGGGGATGGCGGCCATATGAGTAAAGTCTAGGCCGAATGGCGCGCTACGATGGCTGTGAAGATTGGCGAAGGGAGGTGGAAAACCCGTCCCCCGCCAGCCGGATCAACACCTTGAGGGTCAGACAGGCGGAGGCGGAAAGTTTGCGATATTTGGCAGGCGAAAAGGCGCCATAAAGGAGCGCTCGTTTCTTGAAGATGACTCTATCTATGGTGCTGGAAGCGCAAGAAGCTTCCGCCCCAAACTGTGCTATATTCTGCAAACCAGATTTCTGGCTTTATTCCCCATTCGGTTTCTTGCGTTTACGACCAACTCGGGTTGAAAGTCCCTGGCTACTTTTCAGCCGCGCGCCTGAAGTGTCTTCGCTTTCTGGACCGAGTGGAGATACACAGTTCGACGCAATCGACTAAGCCATGCACGAGTCGTATCCGATTCCTAACTCCCCACCCGGGCAGGGTTTGCAACATGTTTTTCGCGAGGAGATGAGAGATGGAAGAACAGCAAGGCGGGCCGCCCTCCGACAAGGGCGCGGCTGACGAGGGATCGCGGTGGTGGTGGGAAGCCGGGTGAGTGTGGAGAGCCTGCGGCAAAAAGCCGCGACCGACCAGAAGACAGCCGAAACGCAACTGGAGGCCGCTCTGGAACAAACCAAGCAGCACAAGTTGGACCTGGAGCAACAGAAGCTGATTCACGACGCCGACCTCAAAAACAAGCAGGATGAAGCACTCGCGCAGGACGCCCGCGAAAGGAACCAGCGATTGGCGGAGGTGGTGAGTCACCTGTTTGCCGCAAAGGACAGTTCCGAGGGAGATCTCGCCATTCTTTCGCAGTTTCTGAATGCGGACGAGGAGAGCCGGCGCATTGTGGCCAACGCCGTTCTGGCCCGCCTTGAGAACCCAAGGACAAAGGAAGAGATCGACCTCGGGTTTCGGCTCTACGAGCACATCGGCCCGTCTGCGTGGAGCTACGTTGTGGAAGTGAACAAGAGCGCGCGCCGGCGCTACGACGAGTGCCTGCTTGAGAGGTACTCTCACCTGCTGAAGAAGGATGCACCGGTCAAGACTGAACCAGGAGCCGCAGCACAAATGGACGCCGGGATCACAGGAGTAGAGCACTACGTCGCCAGTGCGGATGCTCTCGACTTCGAATACGATTTCGCAACCATCAACAGGATGATAGCGAAGGGCGACTCCAGCGAAATAAAACACACATCGCAGGAATCTGCCACGTTGGCCGCCCAGCGGATACTCGCGGCCTTTGAAATCTCAAGGTCCAACCAGGTGCTTCGGGGCTACATTGCCAGGCACAACCATGAATTGCCCGAGCACATGGACCTGTCGGGAACCTACCTTGAAAGCGGAACCGTTCTCGATCCATACAAGGGCGTGGTGCCAGCCATATCGAATGCATTCACGACCGGGGCGTATCTCAGCCATCTGCGGCAGGGCGCGCTCAATGGCTTTCTCTACGACGATATTGAGTTCTCGAGGACGGCCGGAAGGCCCGACATTGTTGACTCAGTGGATTATGAATTTCATCATCCGGCAGATGCCGGGACCTGCTCGAAAAGCCATCCGCTGCGCTGCTCGTTCTACCAATTTAAACCAGCGGGAGCATATTGATGACCGGCGGCGGGAGGGAGCGCCTGCCGCTGCTTTTATCAACGGGGCAGCATGGCGTCCAGTGATGGGTTACAGGCTTACTGTCGCGGGCAAAATGTCTTTGGCATCAACCCACTCTGTGGGGTAGTTGCCGGTATAACATGCCGTGCAATAGCCGATATGTTTTTCGCCTTCGCAGCACTTCAGCAAGCCTTCCAGCGATAAGTAGGCGAGGGAGTCAGCTTCAATAAAGCTGCAAATTTCTTCAATTGACTTATTGGCGGCAATAAGTTCCTTCTTGCTGGGTGTATCTACTCCGTAGAAGCACGGGGAGATAGTCGGGGGGCAACTTATGCGCAGGTGAACCTCTTTGGCTCCCGCGCCGCGCACCATGCGAACAATCTTTCTGCTGGTCGTCCCGCGAATGATGGAGTCGTCGATGAGGATGACTCTCTTGCCTTCAAGCAGGTTGCGCACTGGGTTGAGCTTCAACCGCACGCCAAAGTCGCGGACCCGCTGTTCAGGCTCAATAAACGTGCGGCCTACATAGTGGTTGCGGATGAGGCCCATGCGGAACGGGATGCCGGCCCGCTCGGCATAGCCCATCGCCGCGGTGACGCCAGAGTCGGGCACAGGCACGATGAGGTCGGCCGGAACGCCCGACTCGCGCGCCAGCTGGCGGCCCATCTGGTCGCGGCTCTCCTGCACCCAGCGGCCAAAAATGCGGCTGTCGGGCCGGGCAAAGTAGACATGCTCAAAGACGCAACTGGATTGCGGAACGCCGCTGGCATACTGCCGGCTGGTCACGCCGTCCTCGGTAACCATCACCAGTTCGCCGGGAAGCACGTCGCGAATGAACTCGGCGCGGAGCAGGTCAAATGCACAGGACTCGCTGGCAAAGACGATGGTGTCCGGGCCTTCCGAATTCCGGATGCGTCCTATCGAGAGCGGACGAAAGCCGCGCGGGTCGCGAGCGGCAAATACGCGGTCGCGGGTCATCATCACGATGGAGAAGGCGCCCTCGACATGGCTGAGCGAGTCGGCAATGGCGTCCACAAGCGTTCCAGCATGGGAGTGAGCGATGAGTTGGACGATGATCTCAGAGTCCGACGTGGTCTGGAAGTAGGCGCCGTCGCGCTCAAGCCGTGCGCGCACATTGCCCAGGTTCACCAGGTTACCGTTATGGGCGATCGCGATCAGGCCCTTGGTTGAATCCACGCGAATGGGCTGGGCGTTGAGCAACGCCGAGTCGCCGGTGGTGGAGTAGCGGGTGTGGCCGATGGCCATGTGGCCGGGCAGCTTGGCCAGCACGTCATCCGTGAAGATTTCGCTCACCAGGCCCATGCCCTTGATGTTGGCCAGGTGTTGTCCGTCGGCGGTGGCGATGCCGGCGGACTCTTGTCCGCGATGCTGCAGCGCATAAAGGCCGAGGTAGGCTTGGCGTGCAGCGTCGGGATGGCCGTGGATGGCGACCACGCCGCATTCCTCGCGGAGTTTGTCAAAGACAGGGACCAGGGGAAAAGCAACCGCAGGTCCTTCGACTCCCTTCGATCGCTCAGGATGACAGACCTCTGGGAGAACCCGAAGGGTTGTTGAAATATCGGCGATGCCCTCGACCCCCTGGTAGAGCCTCCCGATCATGCCAGGACCTCGCCATGCAGGGTCGCTTCAAGTGCATCGGCCCAGGGCTTGCGGAGTTCCTCAAGAGAGGCCGATATCATCGGCTGTTTGTAGACATTGATCTCAAGCCGGTCGCCGCCCGTGGTGCCGATGCGAGCCACAAAGTGGCCGTATTCGTCGGCCAGGTCTTCAATCTCTTCCATCTGACTCGGGCCGGTGGAGACAATCACGGTGGAGGCAGGCTCTGCGAACAACCCGAAAAGCGGATGAACCATGAGCGATTGTTCCTGCTCGACGGTGGCTCCGATGCCAAGCGGGAATGCGGCCTGGGCCAGGGCAACCGCAATGCCGCCGTCGCCAAGGTCTCTTGCTGAGCGAATCAGTTGACGCTCGGCCAGAACGGCCAGCAGCGTGTGCAGATCGGCCTCCGCGTCCAGGTCAATCGGAGGGGGCTGTCCCCAGACGCCGCCCAGCACCACGTGCGCATATTCTGAGGAGCCAAAGGTTACCAACTCGGCTGAAGCGGTTGCTTCGGTTTCAACTGCTTCTGGATGGATGCCCGTCTGGTCGCCCAGAAGCGGGGTAAGCGGGTCGGCATTGCTCTCAACCTGGTCGGACGGGAACGGAACGTGGAGCTCCGGGTTCGGCTCTTCGCCTGCGGGAATTGGCCACAAAAGCAAAATGGCGTCGCCGCCTTCGCGGAAGTGCGCCGGAACCGCCTTGGTCACGTCTTCAAGAATGCCCACTATGCCCAGCACCGGGGTGGGATAAATGCCTCCGCCCTTGGTCTCGTTATAGAGCGAGACGTTGCCGCCGGTAATGGGTGTGCCCAGGGCCGTGCAGGCCTCGGCAATGCCGTCAATGGCTGCCGAAAGCTGGGCCATTATCTCTGGCTTCTCCGGGTTGCCGAAGTTGAGGCAGTTGGTGGCAGCCACTGGCGTTGCGCCGGTCATGGCCACCTTGCGGGTACACTCCGCCACGGCATGAATCGCGCCCAGTTTGGGGTCCAGGTATGCCCAGCGGCCGTTGCCGTCCAGAGCCATGGCCAGACCGCGCTCGTGGCCCGGCGTGCCGGTGCCCTTGATGCGCATGACGCCGCCCTCGCCGCCGGGGCCGAGAACGGTGTTGGTTTGCACCATGGTGTCGTACTGCTCGTGAACCCAGCGCTTGCTGCATACATTGGCGCTGGAAAGAAGCTTGATCAGGTCGCCGGTAAAGTCGCGGTCCTCGGCGAGCCGGGCTTGAATCTCCTCAGAAGGCTCAAGCGAAATGGGAGTCTTCCAAACCCCGACGGGCCGGTGATACAGCGGAGCATCGTCAGTGAGCGACTGGTTGGGAATGTCGGCCACCAGCACGCCGTGGTGGCGGATTTTGAGGCGCGATTCATTCTCAACCGTGCCCACGATCACGCCGTCAAGGCCCCACTTTTCGAATACCCGAAGCACCTCGCCCTCGCGGCCCTTGGTGGCCACAAGCAGCATGCGCTCCTGGCTCTCGGAGAGCATGATCTCGTAGGACGTCATCCCGGTTTCGCGCTGCGGAACAAGGTCAAGTTCGACATCAAGGCCCACGCCGCCGCGGCCACCCATCTCGCAGGTGGAGCAGGTGAGTCCGGCGGCGCCCATGTCCTGAATGCCGACGATGGCGCCGGTCTTCATGGCTTCAAGGCAGGCCTCCATCAGCAATTTCTCCATGAAGGGGTCGCCCACCTGGACGTTGGGCCGCTTGGCCTCGGTGCCCTCGTGGAACTCCTCGCTGGCCATGGTGGCCCCGTGAATGCCGTCGCGGCCCGTCTTAGCGCCAACGTAAATCACGGGATTGCCCGCGCCCGAGGCCTTGCCGTAGAAGATTTCGTCGATCTTGACCATGCCCAAGGCAAAGGCGTTGACCAGCGGATTGCCGCTGTAGCAGGTCTCGAACTTGGTTTCACCGCCCAGGCAGGGCACACCAAAGCAGTTGCCGTAGCCGGCAATGCCACTGACCACGCCCTCAACGATGGAGTGGTTTTTCGCGACCACTTCCGGCTCGGCGTTGCCCGGCTCGATAGGGCCGAAGCGCAGAGAATCCATGACCGCCAGCGGCCGCGCACCCATGGTAAAAATATCGCGCAAAATGCCGCCCACGCCCGTGGCCGCGCCCTGGTAGGGCTCGATATAGCTGGGATGGTTGTGGCTTTCAATCTTGAAGGCACAGGCCCAGCCGTCGCCCACGTCGATGATGCCGGCGTTTTCACCCGGCCCCTGCACCACGCGGTCGCTCTTGGTGGGCAGCCGCTTGAGGTGAACGCGGCTCGACTTGTAGGAGCAGTGCTCGCTCCACATGACGCTGTAAATGCCCAATTCTGTTAGGGATGGAACACGTCCGAGCGCCGACAGGATGCGATTGTACTCATCCTGAGTGATGCTGTGCTGGGCCAGCAACTCCGGTGTAACAGATACCGGTTCGGGAACGACTGCAGAGGAGGCTGTGGTCATCACGATTGCCTTAATTGTCGCACGGCATTCACATTCGGTGGCGCCTCAAGTGGTGTGGAAAGGCGGGCCAAATGTGCAAATGCCGCATTTCCGGTGCACCTGCCAACGCGGTTCTTTGGCCGTTCCGTAGGCCGCAAGGGGCTATAATCCCTTGCATTCGTTCCAGGCATAGATTCCTGCATCGTTCTGTGTTGGCGTCGTCGAGCCCCAACAAGGTGGTTCGATGATGGCCCACGGTCTTTGCCTGGTCATCCTGACTCAGGAGGAGTTCCCGTCCCATGAACCCCACTCGACGCACTTTTCTCTCTTATCTCGCTGCCATTGGATCCGCTGCTACCCTGCCGCCTTTCCGCACAATGCTTGCACAAAGTCCCAGGGAGCATTCGAATAGCGCCCTCGGCCCGCAGCTTTATGTGGCCAAAGGCGGCAGCGACCGGAATACCGGCAAAGAACATCAACCGTTGGCGACCCTGGCAAAGGCACAGGAACTCGTGCGGCAAATGGATAAGACGAAAGCTGCAGCAATTACCGTATGGGTGCGGGAGGGAACCTGGTACCTGCACAAGCCGCTGCTTTTTGAACCGGCCGACTCAGGAAAGGCCGAATGCCCCATTACTTATGCCGCCTATCCGGGCGAAGAAGTCACCTTGAGCGGCGGCCGGCGGCTCGATTGCCACTGGACGCCCTACAAAGACGGCATCATGATGTGTTCGCCGCCAGGGTGGAAGGGTTCCAAGACTCCATTCACACAGTTGTTCGTTAATGGCAAGCGCCAGATTCGCGCCCGCTACCCGAATCATGACGCGAAGAACCCGCTGGTTTGGGGAGACGGATATTTGGACGTGGCGCAGGTACCGGAACCATGGCCGCCGACGCAATTTCACTTTGAGCCGGCTACGTTTACTGGGAAGCATTGGGCCAAACCGGAGTTGGCAGTAGTGCAGATTTTCCCGGTGGCCGACTGGGGGTCGTTGCAGTGGCAGGTCAACGGAATCGACTGGGATGCGCACCTGGTGAAGCTTGGCTGGGGCGGATTCCAGATAAACGAGCTTGAATGGGGAGCAACATCAACTGGACTGGGCCGCAGCAAGTTTTACGCGGCAGAAGACGCAGCGGAAGCCCCCTACAAGGCGCGCTACTACATCGAAAATGTCTTCGAAGAACTGGACTCGCCCGGCGAGTGGTATTTCGACGCGGAACAAGGCATTCTCTACTACATGCCCACAGACGGCGTAGACCTGCGCACGGCGAAGGTCGAAGTGCCCATGCTTGACCAGGTGGCCGAGTTCCGCGGCTCGCAGCAGGACCCGGTCCATCACATCCGCCTCTCAGGCTTCAGGATTGCGCACGCGGCAAGCACTTTCTTCAAGCAGTATGAAGCGCCCTCGCGCGGCGACTGGACCATCCACCGCAGTGGCGCAGTCTTCATGGAAGGCGCTGAAGATTGCGCCGTGGAGAAATGCTTCTTCGACTCGGTCGGCGGCAACGGCATATTCCTCAGCAATTACAACCGGCATAACAGGATCCACGGCAACAAGATCACCGAGACCGGCGACAGCGCCATCTGCATGGTCGGCTCAGAAAGCATCGCCCAGGGCACCAGCCATCCGGTGCCGACAGAGAACACGATCTCGAACAACCTGATTCACGACTGCGGCGTCTTCGGCAAGCAGATTGCCGGGGTCTTCAGTTCTATTACGCTGCGCAGCACTATCAGCCATAACCATATTTACAACATGCCGCAGGCGGCCATGACTTTCAACGATGGATGGGGCGGCGGACACATCATCGAGTACAACGAGATTCACGACACAGTGCGCGAAACCTCCGACCACGGGCCGATCAGTTCATGGGGACGCGGCAGATACTGGTGCTACGAGCAGAACCACGGGCCGATTTCGCACGCTTCCGGCCTTCACGAAAACGAAAAGGACTTTGTCTTCCTTAACCCCGAAGAAGACGGTTACATCAACGAGTTCCGATTCAACTACCTGCATGAAGAGCCCGGCCGTCACGGCGATTTCTGGCTGCGCCAGATGGGCATCGACCTCGACGATGGTTCATCGCACTTTCATGTCCACGATAACCTCTGCATCGGCCTGAGCATTACACTCAGCCCAGGCGACTATCGCACCGTGGAAAACAATATCTTCATCCATCCCACCGATCCAGTGGTTTTCTGGGGGAGTTACGAGCACAACCACGACCGGTTCACGCGCAACATTATTGTGCCGCGGCCAGACGCGAACAGCGCGCCTGCCATGGCCTACAAGATAGGATCGCCGGGCATTCAAGGGCCGTTTGCTGAAGAGGTAGACAACAACCTGATCTTCGTCGAACCCGGCCAATTCTCTGCCGAGTACACTCCCCGAGACGGCAAGACAACGCGCCTCTCCCTGGAACAATGGCAGGCCATGGGCTGCGACAAGCACTCGCTCTGCACCGACCCCCTGTTTTTCGACCCGAGGGAACGCGATTACCGCGTCAAACCGGATTCTCCAGCTCTAAAGCTTGGTTTCAGGAACTTCGATCTGAAAGGGGTTGGGCTGCTGCCCGATTTCCCCAAAAGCTACAGATCCTGAGGCGCCGGGGATTTTGAGATTCAGCAACCGGGCCGATCAGGCAAGTGACTCGACTCGGTTGCTGGTTTTGGCGAGCCGCCCTGTTCCAGAACGAAAGGAACGCGCTACAATTCAAAGATGGATGCGCTCTGTGTTCCCAACGCCGGACTTGGGTCCGGCAGCTGGTACCCCGCAGGACGCATCTTTTATCCAGATTCGATTAGAGATAGAACAGGCACTTCACAAGACGTGCCGGGATGGCGGAACTGGCAGACGCAGCGGACTCAAAATCCGCCGACCGCAAGGTCATGGGGGTTCGACCCCCCCTCCCGGCACCATATTTAAGTGCTTAAAATCTGCAACTTGGAGAATGGCGAAATTCTTTGGATCCGATACTTTATCCGGGATCGACCGCCAGACTCATCGGTCGTCTATTTCAAAATCAGCGCTATAGAAGTTAGTGGAACACTTCGTGCCACTGAGTGGCAGAATCACCTCACTACAAGCCGCTTTCCGATGCAAAAGTGACGGTTCATATTGTCTGTTTTCAACCTCCCAATTGCGGGACAAGTGCCCACTATCGCTACCGTCCCGGCCCTCCGACAAATTTGTAGCCTACTCCTGAAACAGTCAGAATCAACTCCGGCACATTCGGAATCTGCTCCAACTTCTGACGCAGGCTAAAAACATGAGTGTCGACAGTCCGAGTGAGTAAATTGGCGCTATGGCCCCACACCGATCTCAAGAGCTCTTCTCGCGGAACCGTGGCTCCCGAGCGTTCAATAAGATATCGAAGGAGCTGAAACTCACGTGCCGTCAGGTAGACAGGTTTGCCATCTCTAGTAACCTGGCCCCGACGAAGATCGATGCAAAAAATTCCAAAGTCGTATTCCCCGCGACCTGAGTGGGTCGGCACACGCCGCAGTAGCACTTCGATGCGCGCCAGAAGTTCGGCCGCAACAAATGGCTTCGTTACGTAGTCATCTGCACCCAGCTTGAGCCCAACAACCTTGTCGACTGTGTCGTCGCGGACGGTGAGGATAAGAATTGGAGTCGCGATTCCCGCTGCGCGAACATCCCGGCAAATGTCCAGCCCCCCACGACCGGGAAGCATGAGATCGAGGATGATGAGATCGAAGGGTTGGTTCGATGCCTTGTCGGAGCCGTCGATCCCATCCGCGGCGGTCTCCACTACATACTGTTCTGCACGCAATCGATCACTTAAAGTGACCCGGAGGGCTTCTTCGTCTTCGACCAGCAGGATTCTCTCGTTCATTTCACTTCACCTTCACTCGATCTCGAAGTTGCAGTTGATGGCCCTTGCGATTCATCCTTTGCGACCTGCAAGTGCAGCGTGAAAGTGCTACCGGCTCCCAACCTGCTTGCGACCGATAGACTGCCGCCCACGGAATCGGCCAGGTGCTTCGCTAGCGAAAGGCCCAGCCCGGTCCCGTGAATCTGGGCATCCCGAGCTTCCTGGCCACGGTAAAACGGCTCGAAGATTGAATTCAGATCCGAAGCTTTGATTCCGATGCCGTGATCCTGGACTGCAATCGCCACAGTCTCGGCTCCGCTCGCGCTCCGCAGGAGGCTTGTGGTGATCCGAATCCGCCGATCGCTTCCACCGTACTTCACCGCGTTGGTAATCAGGTTTTCCAAGCAGCCGCGTAAAGCAAATGGATCACCCATCACCGGTGGAAGATTGGATTCAACTTCCTCGTCAACAAAAAAGTGCTGCTCGCGAATCAGCGGCGCCGTATCCTCGCGGACGCGGCTCAGTGTCTCCACGACATCGATGGGGCGGGCATTATAGCGGCTCATTCCGCTGCGAATGGTAGCAAAGAGAAGAATGCGGTCGACATGTTTCATCAGCTGACGGGACTGCTTCATGATCAGTGATCCGTAACTACTAACCCCGGACTCTTCGGTCACCACTCCGTCATGCATGTTCTCCCCCGCAGAGAAAATCGCGGCCAGGGGCGTGCGCAACTCGTGCGAAACAGAAGCCACGAACTCCATCTGGAGCCTCGCAAATTTCTGCGCGCGTAATGCAGCAACCGTGAGGACCGCAAAGTTCGCGGCCAGCGACAACAGCATCAGCGCGCTCATGGTCAGTTTCTTTGCCCTTACGCCATTCACTACATCTTGCAGTCTGTTTACCCGATGCTCCACTTCAAGGAACCACAATTCTCGCTTCGGACCGTTTTCGATAACCGGAAACCACTCCGTCCCGGAGAAACTATGCCAGGCTGCTCTTCTGAGCGAGTGCACACTCCCGGGAGCTTTTGCGGCGTCAGTTCCCGTCGCAGCAGGTTGCAGTCGAAAGATATTCATTGCCGAATCGACTGCATTAAGGTCCTGGGTTCCAAATCCAGGATCTGAGGAATACAGCGTTCGCGGCTTTGACCCGGTCGCGATCACGCCAACTTTATAGTCCAGGCCATCCAGACCGCCGAAATACCGGCTTGCCAGTTTCGGCAGGACTTGTTTGCTGAGGACGTTGATGTCCAGCGTGATGATCATCCAGTCGACCGGACTATCTGCGTTAACCGACTTCCCCGAACCATGATGAAAAATCGGATGGACAAGGGCCGGGACTCTTACATCGAATTGCCATCCGGAGATTGCATTTCTTCCCTCGGAAAGCCCTGCCGGCCTGGCATTGCTCCTATCTGCCTCATTCAAGCTTGGCTCGGACGCCGTCCATGCACTCATGGCCCGCGTCATGTTCGAGGAGTTCGCTTCGAGACCTGGCAGTAGATCCGCGAGTTCTGGAGGGATACTGGAAGATTCAATTCTCTTCTTATCCACATTCAGCAGGAATATCCGGGGCTTTCCCGCTCGACTGGTTTCCCAGAGGTATATCTCACCAACAAGGTCTGGGTTCCTGTACACATACGGCATCGATTGATGAGGGAGAGCGTAGTTCCACTCCACATAACGGTCCAGATAATCGCTCCAATTGTCCCGCGCGCCTGAATCCGGTCCCACTTGCATGGCAATGCAGATGGCAGAGAACTCGTTATAGAGATCGGCCTGCCATTTCATCGTCAGCGATTCAAGCTCAGAGCCGATTCTCATCTCTTCGGCGTTGCTTGCCTGGTCTGCCCAACGATATTGAAGAACTGCGACAGTGGCGAGCACCGCGGCAATGGCAATAAGTGCCGCCGTCCATGACAGAATGAAGGTCTTCATCCTGCCGGACTTCGAGGTTTCGAACTGCAGCTGGGAGACCTTGGCTGACCTCATCGTTCCACCAGCAGTCTTTGAACGCGCCAAGCGTGAAGTTCAACTTGAACTCGCCCTCTTCGTGCCATTCTTTCACCTTGCAGAGTGCAAATCGGTTTACGAGAACCGGTCATTGAGGACGTTCCAACTTTGGGGAGTTGCATCAACACTGACCAGCGGGGCTTCCCCGCTTCCAAGCGGGTTCTTCACCCAGCCCGGTTCGGGGAATAGACGTAAAAAGCGCATCCTCGGGGACACGCGTCAAGTCTCCATATAAATGAATCCAGAGTTTTGATACCTTGCCAAAAAGCAAACAGCTAAATTTGGACCATGAATAGCTTTCTATTGAAAATCTTGTAAGAGTCGTGGAATGAACAGAATTCGAATGGACTGCGGCGGCGATCTTTTTCCGCGCCTCATGCTCGGCGATCATTTTTTCATTTGCTCCGCCGGGAACCTCGACAGACGTTGCGCGCTTCGAATCCTCTTCGCAAGACCGGATTCCACCCCGCGTCCGGCAAGTATCCGCGACTCACCGCTCGCCTTTTTGCGGAAAGTTCTCTATCGATGCTGAATCCAAGAAAAGAACGCGCTCGCCGAACGGATTTGCATTCGATAGCTTGAGCAGCGCCATCTCGGAATCACTGCCAAAACCGGCGCAGGCGCGGCGGTTGCAATCTCGACCGCAGGCGCCTGGCGCTGGCTGCTGCTACTCGACTACAAGCCCGTCAGCGTGAAATTGTCCGATGACAACATTCACGCGGTCCCCGCGCTTCACCGTTCTGTGCGGATTCGAGAATGCCATCCAGTAGGATTTTCCCGCCTCGGGAGTGTTGCTTTGGCGCAGTTGCCCTACCTTTTCAAGCGAAGGAATGACCAGTTGGATATGATGTGCCGGGGAATTCAGATATGCTTCGATCTTCTTGTCGTTGAGAACATTGGCCTTTTGCGGGTCCAATATGCGATATGTGAACCGAATCAGTTCACCCGATTCGGCGGCTTTGACGCTCAGTGAATCAACACCCCAAACCGACTTGTAAAACGTTCCTGCCCGCCCTGCAAACGGATCGGGCCGGTAGCGGGATGGAGATGATGCGTGGACTGGACTGGGAGAAGCTGTGGTCTTGGCTGCCTGGGAATCAGAAGAGGTCCCAGGTTGGGCGAGGAGCGCCGGGGCCAGAAGGCTCCAGAGAAGGCATCCCCACAGATTTCGCGTGCTCTTGCCGAATGCATGAAAGCTGAACATTGTCTTCACCTCGAACTTGAAATTCCCCGGAAGCGCTGGTTGTCACTTGCCGGGGATGAATTCTGGTTGATTTTTCTGTCGTTGCGCCAGGCTGCCAGTCGATCACTCGACTGGCGGCCTGGCGGTTACTTCTCGGGCCCCAAACCACTCGTGTTAGGGAGTGGCAAGGCCGTTGAGGGTTATGGCCTGCGGGCTTGCGGCGCCGCTATCGGTAAAGGTCAGAGTTCCGGTCCGAGTTGTTCCTCTCGCCGAGCCAACGTTGGTGAACCTGACAGTTACCGTGCACGATCCGCCCGGCGCGATAGTTGCTCCGGTGCAGTTGTCGGGTCCGGCGAGCGCTCCAACGTTGAAGAAGTAGGTGAGGATTGACCCGCCCGTCGCGGTGATGTTGCTCACCGTGACATTCGAGACGTTGGTAGCAGGGTTGATCAGGGTTACCAGGGCGGTGCCGGTTATGTTGCCCGCGCCGCTCGGCAAGGTGATGGTCAGCGGATTCGGCGTGATCGAGATCGCCTGACGCGCGCCTCCGGTGCCGGTGAGTGTTACAGGTGAACCAGTGATTGTTGCACCTGTGTAAGCCACAGTGAGAGTTCTGCTAAAGGCCGCTGCCGTCGCCGGTGTGAACACCACGTTATAGGTGCACGAAGCGCCAACCGCCAACGTCGCTCCGCAGGTTCCACCCGCCGTTCCGACCGGATGCGAGAAGGGCTGAGGAGTTCCGCCGCCAAGGGTGAAGGTGCCACCCGCGAGTGCGGAGTTTCCGGTGTTGGTTATGGTCAGAGTTTTTGCCGCGCTGGCAACGCCAGTTGGCCAAACTCCGAAGGCGAGCGGGCTCGGGCTTACAGAAGCGGTGTGTGTCGCCGCCGTCCCGGTGCCGGTTAGAGAAACGGGCGAGCCAGTTACGGCCACGCTCGCGCTGATGGTTGCTGTTCCCGTTGAAGCCACCGCGGTGGTCGGCGAGAACACTAGGTTGATGGTGCAGGTTGAACTTGCAGCCAGAGTCGCGGCGCAGGTTCCACCAGCAGTTCCAGTAGGCCTGCTGAACGGAGCGGTAACGACTACGGCAATCGCGGTCGCCCCTGCTCCACCCGAGTTGGACAGCGTTAGTGTTTGGGCAGCGCTGGCGCCGCCGGCTATGACATTGCCGAAGGCCAGCGAAGTGGGCGTGACCGAGAGAATCGCGAAGCTCGGCGCCTGGTACTCAATCGCGCCTACGTCTACAGGGTTCCCCGATTGCTTGCGGGGATTGTTGTAGAAGTCGGTGCTCGGCGCCGCGGTTCCCTGCGCCGATGCGATGGGTACGTAGTTGACGGCCGGCGATGTGCCGACCAGCGAGGGGTTGAAGGTGAAGACCGGATTCCCAGCTGCGTTTGTCACATTCAGTGACAAGGGGCCCCAGCGCAGGTTGATCCAGTTGTTGCCTTCGTCAACGGTTGCAGCGGGCTGCAGCGTGAACGGGGGCGCCGGAAGTCCGTTGGACTCGTTGGTTCCAGGAGGCACCTGCCAGCCGGGGTATTTCAACGCGAGCGATGTCACTGCTTCAACCGGTACGCGCGCGCCGTCGCAGTAGAAGCCGCCTACCAAGGTGGTTGGCGCCAGCAGGTTGTTGGAGCCGCCGCCGACTTCAGACAGCGGTGCCACGTTGGTCAACACCGAGTAGACAGGAGACAATGTTCCTCCTGAATGGTTCCCCGGAGCCGTATCTCCACGAACACCGATGTCCCAATAGCTGGCGTTCGGGTCGTCGCAGGCGCCCGTGGCTCCCTGGCCGGCTGCTGCCGACTGGGTTCCGCTGAAGGGCGAGTTGTATACCGTCACAACGTTATTCTGGTTGGTCATTCCGCCGGCAAGGCCGCCGACGCCGATCATCACTGAGCGGTTCTTCCAGAACAAGTCGTTGTAGAGTTCCGGCACCGAGTACTTGGTGCAAGATCCGCTGGCGCCATGGTTCGTCGGGCATGTAACAGAACCAGCGCCTCCGGCCAGTTGGTTGATATTTGCCACCAGCACTGCGCTGTTCGTCACACTGACCAGTCCGGCTACTTGCGGGCAGGAGTTGGAGCCGTTGTTCGCCGTGCAGTTGTTTCCCGGCGTGCTGGCCAGCGGTGCAAACAGCGACTGGAACAGCACTCCCGAAGAAGCTGTGGAGTTGTTGGAAATGACTGAGTTGTTGATGAAGTTTATCGCCAGCGCATCCTGCAGGGAGACGCCGCCTCCATCCCAACCGGCCACGTTGTTGGCGATGATGTTGTTGGTCACACTCACCGCATTCCAGGGGGTCTGCGTCTGGAAAGCCGGCTGTGCGGGGTGTCCCTGGATGATTGGCCAGCGACCACCTGCTTGAGTGTTGTTGCCCTTGGGGAAGTTGAGCACGTCGGTTCCGTTGATGTGCTGCAACCTCAAGCCGCCGCCGCTGCCGGCATCCGCGGAGTTGCCGAGGATCAGGTTCGCGTTGATGACAAGGCCGGGACCGGTACCGTCGCTGGGAGAAATATCTCCCGGAGCCGAAACGCAATCCAAGTCTGTCGTGATGCCGCAGGTCGGATCCTGATCGGGAGCGCCCATAACCAGCAGGCCGCCGCCGTTGGTGGTAATGGTCGGGTTTGTGCTCTGGTTAAAGAGAATCGTGTTGTGCTCGATGTCTCCGTCGTAGATGTAACCAAGGTGCGCAACGCCAGCGCCGTCACCGGTGCTCATGTTGCCGCAAACCCAGTTGTAGTTGAATTTGTAGTAGTCGCTGCCGTTGCAGATGGTGACGCCACCGGCTCCCGCGGGGGTTGACGAGAAGAGTTCGTCGCCCAGTGAGGAGTTCTGAATGACCGCGTTATTGTGGAGGTTGACATCTCTGTCGAAGCAGTACGGCAGAGCCATGTTTGTGGGCGCCGATCCGGTGCTGGTAATGCACGATCCAGGAACCGAGTTGGCCACGTTCCCGATTTGATAGACCTCGGGGTGTTCGCCCTGACCGATGGTGATGCCGCCGGAGAGAGTGCCCTGGTTGTTAAGCACCCGGTTATTCGCGATCTGGAGATTGTGGCCCCAGCCGTGAACCAGGATGCCGCCGCCGCCCTGTGAGCTGTTCTTGACGGTCAAACCGTCGATCGAGGACGGGTTGCAGAGGAAGTTGCTCGGATACTTGTTCTTCGCCGATACCGTGTTAAGACCGCAATCGGTGGTGGTCAGCAACAGGGTCCCAGTCGGGAAGACGTCAGAGGCAAACGGATCTGACCCGGTCGGGAATTTCACGCCCTTGGCGAGCACGGTGATACCCGCGCCCTCGTAGGCTCCCATGATGGTGGGTTCGATCAGCTGCTCCGCCAGGTTTCCATTGAGTGTGGCGTCCCAGCCAACTGTGGCTTCAAGCGGCAGGCGATCAACTGAGAACTGCATGCTCGAGTCGCAAGTGAACGTGCCGGTTGAGTCGTACTGATTGGCGGCTGTAATCGGAACGCCGTTCAGCGCCAAGCCGAAGAGGCATACGATCTGCCGCCGCCAGGGGTTCAGCTTGCCGGCCGGGTGCGGATTGGCATCAAGGATGCTCGATGCTGCTCCAACTCCCTGCAGGCGAACCGGCTTCCACATCAGAAGCAATTCAGCATGTGCAGAATTGGTTGTGCCCGTCACAGCGGGGTTCTTTGCGTTGCCAACATTGCAGGCGACTGCGCCGGTTGTGCCGGTGCAGGTCGGGTCAACGATGATGAGGTCGCCCGGATTGGCCGCATCAATCGCGGTCTGGATGGTTCCCGTTGCAGCAACGTGGGTTGGAGCCTTGCCGCCTACCGTAACCGTCACGGTATCGATCGACTGCTTGCCGTTGCCGGCGGTAATCACCAGTTGGCCGCACTGTGCGTTGGAGCCGCCATACTGCAGCTGTTGTTGAACAGCGCAGGCTGGAACGCCGGCCGGCACGGTAACGGTGATCTGCGTGTCAGACCAGGTGCTAACGGTGGCAGCGACGCCGCCGATGGTAACGCTGGACGCGGTATTGCAGGTTGGGTTGGTGCCGCTGGGCGTGGTGCAACGCGCGAGGAAGCCGTAGTGACGGGTTACCCTCTGCTGGTTGTAAGGCGCCGCGGTTGCCGACGGTCCAGAGTAAAGGTAGTTGTCAACGCTCTGGTTGCCGAGTGCCTTGATGGTGAGGGTGTGCCCAGAAGCGCTAACCCAGGGTCCAACTCCATCGCCGTCCACTTCGCTCACCGCGGGGGTTGCGTCAGGATAGGCGCAGTCCGGGATGTTGTAGTCTCCGGCAAAAGCCGAGGTCGGCACAACCGGTGTATCGAAGTACCCTGTCTGACCAGGCATGAAAGGCAGTTCATAGCAGAAATCGCTATAGCCGGCCTGGTTTAGAGGATCGACGATTGTCTGGCCCGGGTTATTCGGATCGGGGATCGGACCCGGGTCATTCATGCATGTGACCATCATCGTGGGGCCGTAGCCGGTCGGGTTCGGGGGATTAACTTCCCAGGTGGAATAGTTCATGCCGTTGTAAACGCCCCATTGATCGGCATAGACACGGTTGATTTCATTTCCGGCCCAATCCTTGATGGAGACGGGCAGGTAAGCGGGCGCAAACTTCTCACCGAAAGCTGGCGAGAAAGGATCGAATTCTGCAGCGAAGTCGTCCGTGATTTGCCCGGAGAAATGCGCCGCAGCGTGGGTCTCGGTAAAGAGGTAGAACTTGGTGAGAACCGATGTCTGGTCGTCAAGTGCCACTTCCTTACGGTCGCAGAGGGGACGAACCGCGCCGGCAAACGGCGCAACTTCGCCCGAATCCGGGAACAGGCTGATGTAGTCAGGGACGATACGGTTCTCGCCCACGCACGGCCAGTAGGATTCGTCGGAGCCGGTGTCTGCCTCGTGGCTCGGGAGATCCGGAATCCGTCCCAGGTTGTCGGTCGCGTTCTGGGGATTGTTCGCGTTGTAGTAAGCGTTGATTTCGGCCTGGTCGGGCAGGATGAAGATGCTGCCCAATCCGCCGAACTGCTGCGTCACCGGTGCGATAAAGTTGTCGCCGATGAGGATGTTCTTGTCTTCTTCCTTCACCAGCTCATAGCCAGGCGGTACAACCACCTCGACGACGTACTTGCCGTCAGGCAGCATGTCTTCTTTGCCGTACCGGAAAGGATCGGTCGCATCGGGATTCTTGCTGCAGATGGTGCAGTTTGTGCCGGTCGTGTTGCCGGTGGCGGGGTTAATGCCAGTCTTGCTGGGGAACCGGTACATGCCGTCGTATGGCGCCGGCTGTAGCTGGTTCCAGTTGTGCATGCCGTCGTAGCACTTGAACTGAGAGCCGTTCGGCATGGTGTGGGTCGGTGTGCCGCCGTTGTTATAGGCGTCGAGCCATTGAGGCTGACCCTGCAAAGTGAACCAGAAGTAGGGATCCTTCGCCTCGCTGACGTCGGTTCCCTGGCCAGGGCAGTTCATGTTCGGGACGCCATCGGTACGGAAGCCCTGCGCCCAGTCGTCGAAGCTGGTGGTTTCAGTGTGATCGACCAGTTGAAGAGTTTCGGTAATGCCGTCAGACGCGAGGCCCTTCTTGTACAGATTGATCTGCACATGGGGGATCATGGGTTCCCAGCTGAGTTGCAGCAGATGCTGCGGGTCGTCGAACGGCCGGGTTGACGCATAGACAACGTGTCCACGAATGCCGCCGTTCTCGCCTGGGGCAAACGGTTTTTTGCCGAACTCGAGGAAGTTGTTCTGCCCAGAGAAGCCCTGCCATCCATAGGAATCAACCCAAGGCGGATCGATGCGGCCGGTGGAGTGGTTGGTTACAGAACTGTTGACCGGGCCGCCCGCAATGGTAGCGCCGGTGCAATCGGCATCGGTGCAATACACAGAGCCCGGCACCGACAAATTGGCTGGAAGCGGATTGGGTTCGTACGTGTTGGCCAAATGGTCGGCGATGGTGGAGCTTCCGCAAGGCTTGGTTGCAGTGGCGGATGAATTGCACGGCACGCCATTAGGCGAAGTGCCGTCGTCCGCGCCGCCCGTGTCATAGACCACGTGCGTTCCGGTGTTCTTGTAGCGCGTTGAATCGGATTCAATGACGTACCAGTTGAACAGCGGAAACACCTCATTGAAGCCGGCATAGCCGTTCAAATCGGTGTTGTTGAAGTTCGAGTAGCTGCCGTCGCGGAAGCGAATGTTGGTTGCGGCGAGCGGCAAGCCGGGTTTCTGGTCGGTCGAGACGCCGCTGTTGTCGGTATCAAAGAAGGTGCGGGTGCTTATGTTGGCTTGCCACTGGTGCACGGCAACTTCGCCCATGTCCACCGTGGCCTTGCAGTTGGATGTTGTTCCCGGGTCGCACATGCCCACCGCGGTCGTGATTCCGTCCACCACCTGGTCATTCCACTGGTCGAAAGTCGTAATCTTCCAGTTTCCTGCCGGGACGGTTCCGGTTGGGAAGTCAAAATTGCCCTGGTCGTCGCATTTTGTGAAGCCGAATTCTGCGCCGTCCGGGTCACCGATGCTGATATAGCACTGGGTAAATGCGTAGGCATCGTGGTTGCCGCTGCCGTAGAGACGCTCATCCGGTGTGCGGCTCATGCGTGCCGTGGTGACGTGTCCCTTTACCTCATGCGCGCAATCTGCACCCGCCGCGCTGCACAGCGCCTTGCCGCGGTCGTTGATGATCTTGGGATTCGCGAAGCCGATTGTGACGTGGTATCCGGCAGGTCCAAACTCCTGGAAGTATCCGGGCTCGCCGATGCGCATGAACGAATCGTGTGCCTTTTGTCCGTCAAGGGTGTTGGTCTGAACCCACTCTTCACCGCGCCCGATGCGGTCCGCGCCGGGGAGGGCCATGACGCCATATCGCCCTGCCCACAGGTTCTTTACCACCGCCTGACCGGCGAGAGGAGACAGCGTGGTGCCGTCCGACTCGTACTTGGGGCAGGTGATGATCATGCCGACGATGCCATTCTGGCATCCCTTAAGCGTCGGGTCAGCGCTGCATTGAGCAGGAGTGGCACTGGGCCCTGACATCTGAGCGTTCGCCGTAGCTTGGGTTGAGATCGGGCAGGCGTCCTTCTTCGTGACTGGATCGATTGTCCCTGCCAGGCTGTTGCTCAACGGCATGTTGAACATGTCATAGGTGGGTGTGCCGGTGGAGTCTCCGGTGCCGCCCGCGTTGTCGAAAATCGTAATCTGGAACCCGCCGAGACCTGGCTCATCGGGTGAAATTACATCGACGCCGCCGCCTGCATCGTGCTCGCCGTTCAGAGGATAATCATCCTCGAACACGAACGCAGATAGCGTAGCTGGCGGATAGGGGCTTGGTTCGGTCAAGACCGTCACAGTCTGGCCGCTATGCGTGCCGTTGAGGACCGTCGGGATGGGAGCGCCTCCCATGCCATGGCCGCAACTGCCTGCAGCTACCCCTGCCTTCGAGCAGTCTGGAGCGCCCGCATAACCGGCGATGAACGGCTGGGCCGCGTCGCCAGGAAGAACAGAGATGTAGTACCGCTTGGCTGGATCCAGCAGCACATCCCCCGGATAGCTGCGAGCCCGGGAAGTCACTGAATTATGAAGAACTGTCTGGCTGTCTGCGCAGGATTCAGGTCCCGTGCAGCCAGTCGCGACCAGCGGCATGAAGCTGGTGTGGAAGTTTGTGCCAAAGTTCACCGGATTTGCTTTGCAGCCGGCAGGCAGTGTTGCCTGGCCCTGGGCTTGCGCGCAAATCGGATCGACGTAGAAAGTGCGATCCTCTTCGATGATCCAGCGATAGTCGGTAATCTGGGTTGTCTTGTCTGACCCGTCGAGAACCCTGACCACCAGGCTGCTGCCCTGCGGGAAAACAACCGTCATGGTCGTAGCCGCGCTCAGCGTTCCAAGCGGATTCTTTGCCTGGAACGAGAAGGTGTAAGTTCCCGCCCCTGGCGCAGAAGCGGTGAATCCGCCGTTAACGTTCGGGACAACCGTCATCCCCGTCGCGGTAACTGTGGATGTCTCGACTGTGAGCGGCAGGTTCGCACCGTCCACGCAATTCGCCAGCACGCCAGGCGTCTTGACGGCCAGGAAAGTGGCCACGTTCGAGTTGAACGTGCCTGCCGTGCAGGTGATGCCGCTATCGGCGATGTTTGTAGGGCTCAGCGTGACCGTTGCGGTGAGGCCCGAGGAGCAGGGTCCCGTGCCCGGAGGAATCACTGTGCCGTTTGCGCAGTAGGAGAACGAGTCGGAAGTGGCCGTGCTCCCCGTGTTGGGTGTATAGGTGAACGTTCCATCCGGATTCAGTCCAACAATTCCGTTGCTGGCCTGCGTGAGGAGGGTGGCGCCGAATACGTTTGTGTCATTGGCCAGCAAACCCTTGCTTGGATCCGATACCGTGAGCGATTTGCCTGCAACAAGCGCGTTGTAGGTGTCTGGGCGCGCCACGGCTGCACCGAGCCCGCCAGCTGCCGGCAGAATGGCGCCGTTGCCCCCGATGTATGCCAACATGCCAGAATCGCGGTTCACCGACCCGCCAGAAAGGCTGAGTTGGCGGTCAAACACAGGCAATGCCGACGCCCCGGAAGGAGGAGCATTGATCATCACGTCGTAGGTCTTGCCTGGGGCAAGAAACACTTCGTTTTGAATGCGAGCGATGCCAGGAAGAACGTTGCCGTCTTCTGCAATCAGCGACAAGCCTGATTTAGCGGCAGTTCCTGTCTGCGACCCAACGATGGCAGGCACGTGCATGCGAAGGCCGGCATTGACCAGACGAACCAGCAAGTTTCCGGTTACGCCAGAGGCTGGCGCCGTCGGAAACATTGAAGCCGATGAATTCGTCTTGTCGAATGCAACGCCATTGATGAGGTAATAGGTGGGTGAGTAGTTTACTACCGGCGGATAACAGGTATGCGCAGCGCCGCATCCATTGGGACCGCCAGTCCACACCGTGTATTCCGAGAAGCCCGTTGTGGCTACAGCGGTGTCGACGGCGGTATTCTGCACCTTGTCGATTTCGCTGAAGAGCATTGGGATTTCCGCGTCGTACGGTACAGCGCAAGTGCTGCCGGTCCCGGCTGTGTATGCGCAGCCCGCAAGGGGCGATGTGCCGGTGACAGGCGCGGTGGTAACCACCAGGATGCCGTACAAACCCATGGGACCCTGGATGGAGGGGTGTGTGCCCGACTCAATCAGATAGGTTCCCGGCTTGGGGGCTTTCCAGGTCAACAACTGGTTGCCGCCTCCGGAAGCTACTTCAGTTCCGAAAGATTGCACGCGCGCGGCTTGCGCAGGAGGCGTAAAGGTTGCGCCGGTGCCCGCGATCGGCCATGTGGTTCCCTGGGGAGTGCTGTGGTCTACTACTTGGCCCGCAACAGGCGCTCCCAGACCGCCTCCAAGCTGGCCCACGATTGTTAACGATGTGGGCACCGAGAGGTTATTTGTCAGGCTGATATTCAAGTCCTGTCCCGCGGGAAGCGTGATCACCACCGGCGACCATCCCTGGGTGCCTGTTCCGAAAACCGGCGCCGCGGCCGGCACGTTAGGATTCAGCGCCGTGCAGGCCGCTGTCGAGTTAGCCACCGGGGCGCCGCAACTATAGCCCCACATTGGCACCAAGGACCCATCAGGCAGAGTCACATTCGTTCGCCCTGCGGTCAGGTTGACCTGCTGCTGAGCAGCCGCCATACCCGCCCCAATAAGGAGAACAGCCGCTCCCCGTGACGCAGTCTTCAATATCGCTTTGAGAGAGTTGATTCGCATTTCTGTTCTCCTGGCTAGTTGGATTCGTCAATTACAAATTCCCGGGAATCGACGAGCATCATCATCATCATTCCGCCGGGGAAGGCATTATTCGTGGTGATCTCACGCTCGTTGTGCGAGTGCCACATGAACGCAAAGCCCGCTTCTCCGCCCGGTGAGTTTGCGATGGTGCCTGAGGGAGGAGTCGTTCCTGTGGTGCCGACAGCGCGCGCGGTTGCATTCGCCCCAAGATAAGGGCTGCCTCCGTACCACGCGCCGTTGGTGAGAATGTTCGGATCGGGCAGGGTCGCAGGACCGCCGCTCGCTACATCGCCAAACGGGGCTGCCTGCAGTGGCTTGTTGTGGTCCTGACACCACTCGTAGTAATTGATCGCTGTTGGATCGCCGGTGTTGTAGCCGTTGGCGTCCGGGGTACAACCCAGCGTCGCCAGTGGGTCCGCGGACGTGGGGTTGTGAGCGTACATATCCCAGTTCAGGCCCCTACCGGTGTAGTAAAAGAGACCATCCATCGTGATTCCGGGAGTCGTGGTGGTGGTAAACAAAGCCGGACCGGCGAGCAGGGTATCATCGGACTGGCTCAGAATCAGGTTCCCGTCGCGCGCCAGGATACGGACATGGTTGGCATGCTCGTGGAACGGATGTTGCCACCTGCCCTGGCCGATGATGCGCAAGAGCACGGTTTCGCCCGGGTGCAGATGCGGGTTCCCGTTGTAGGGCTGATGCGGATACTGGTAGGCGTAATTGGGGTCCATGTCATCCGGCATCGACCGCCCGTTGATCATGAAGTACGCCGGATGGTAAGGCTCCGTGGGAACCTGAAGGCTGCATCCTGCCGCGCCGGCAGTGCAGGCTCCCAGCGCAGTAACCTGTGCCAGGGCCAGACTGTGGATTCGCGGATCGACCTCGCTGAACTGGAACAGATATTCCCGGTCGTAGCAAGTCTTGGCATGATCGTAAGCGGCCTGGGAGAGCCTGAAGTCTTTTTCGCCCCAATGCGCTTCCGCGGCCAGATTCTTGGCCGGGAGACCGGATGTGCATGCTGAAGGGACGCTTGACGGGAGCACAATGATGGCCCCGAAAAGACCCATCTCAACCTGCAGATCACCCTGGGTTCCGCTGTAGTAGGAGTGCGTTCCCGGCGTTGAGGCAACAAACGTATAAGTTACCGAGCCGCCCGGCGCAGCTTCCTGGGTCAGCAGGCCAGGCGCGCCCCCCGAGGTAGTCACCTGAAATCCCGGAAACAGAATTGATGTGTTGCCTGCCGACGACGGCAGCCCATTCGACAGGTTCACAGTTACCGTTTGCCCTTCAGTCACGATCAATGTCGGGCCGGGAACCTGCATGGTGTTGCAGAAGCCCCCTGCAATAGCGGATGGCGCGAAGCTCCCTGAATCGGGCGCAGTGCTACATCCGTATCCCCAGGAGTAGATCGACTGTCCATCTGGTTGGGTTAGATAGGCGGTTTGAGCCGTCAGGTTGAATGTGCCGGCGGTCCCGGTGCCGGTAATGCCTGGAGCCGCTGCGTGAACCATCGGCGCAAGCGACGCCACTGCAACCATCGCGGCCAAAATTAGTCTCTTTTTCAAGATCGCGATTTTCATGTTTATCGGCCTCATCGTTGCTCTCCTAATTCACGCGAACTTCTGTCATAAGGCCGCCGAAATTTTCAGCGTCGTTCGACAGGTGGTCGAGATTGGGGGTGTAAAGGTAGTAGGTTCCAGTGGGCACGCCCGCGGTATCCAGAATCACATCCAGAGACTCGCCGCCACCCAGGGTGATGGAGTTCGTGGTGTAGTACATGTTGTTTCCGGCCTGGTCGCGCAGCAGCTTGGCGTTGTACCCGATTACATGCATCGGAATTCCAAGCGAGGCCAATGTCTGGTATTCGCTAACATCCAAATCTGAAATGCGAAGCAGCGCCTTTTTGCCGGAGGGGATGTTGATGATCGAGGTCAGTGGCTGCGAGAAATGATTGGACCCGTCCGCCGACTGTGTTTCCATCGGGCCCGCGGTTACGGTGTCGGGATAGCTGCGTCCGTTAAGAAGGAAGTACTTGTCCTTCATATCGGCGAATCCCTCAGGGTTGAAGGTCATGCCGACAAAATGGAAGTTGGGATCGAACCCGTGAATCTGGATTGGGTACTCTACATCGTATGCGGTCGTGCCATCGCCGTCGTTGTAGGCATACTTGCGGCCGCCGACAGCGCCCGTATTCACAGCAGGAAGCGGATTGGTGCAAACAACATCCGAGGTTGTGCATGCCGTGCGAGGATCCAATTGCTGCTTCTGAAGCGCTGCAAACAAATCGCCTGAGACACGATTCTGACGCGGACGCACATAGATCTGGCCTACCATGCCCATCTGAAGGTGCTCTGGGGGAGTGATGTGGCAATGCCAGAAGTAGGTGCCGGCATCGGGCGCAAGGTAGTAATAAGTGAAGCTGCCGCCGATGTTGATCGCGACCGATGCGTCGGGAACGCCGTCGTAGAAGGACGATGCGTTGGGATAGCCGTGGAAGTGAACCGTGTGCTGCTCGAACAGGTCGGGCCGCATGATCATGCCCACGTTGCTCAACGTCAGGAAGAACTCGTCATCCTCGTCAATAGCCATCAAAGGAGCCGGGATGTTCCCGTTCATTACGCCGACATCCATGATCGGCCGGGGATCCACATGGCCGTTCAGGCATGGGGATGTGCACCCCGCGCCAATCGCATCCAGGTCAGGCGACAGTCCCACCGCGCCGTTGTAGGTGAATGCTCCCAAGTTACCGGACGCAGCATCAACCGTTGTCGCTGGATCGCCTGGCACAAACGTCACCGGTGATACGGCGTTGAATACGCTTGGAAACTCCGTGCCGGGCCGCCCATTGGCGATGTCGGCTAGTCCTGAAAGCGGACCGAAGGAAAACATGTATGTCTGGGTTCCGTCGCCCATGGTTGCATAGCCATCGCCGCCTGAAATCTGCTGGCACTTGATAGCGCCGTTCACATTGGTTTGCGGGACCTGGTAACCATTGGCGCCTAATGCAAATGCCGTCGGACCGGCGTAAGCCGGTTCTCCGTTATTGTTGGCTGCGTTCGGATGGGTGATGGTGCTTGTTGGACATTGAACCCTAAACGACTGCCCGGTTGCGGTCGTTGCTGCAACCGTGAGCAGCGCCAGCACAAAAGTGCCTGCGATTCCTCTCGACATGCGTTTTCCTCCTCTTTGCCGAAGTCGCCAAATGGGGCTGGCTGCGCTGGATCGCGCCGTCTTCGTAAGTGTCAGATTCAGGCGAAGGGGAGATTTGATGTTTGGTGCTAAGCAAACATTACAGACGATAAGATATTTTTTACATGGATATAACAGAGTTAGCACCCATGAAATTGTCGCGTATTATTGTCAATTAATTTGACAATAATAATTACTTTTTGACCTGCGGCCCGCAAAACAAGCAAATGGCGTTGACATACAAGCTTTCTGGGCCGAAAGACCGATCCGGACAGACAGTACTTTCGGCTCCTCATCGCCTCGGTTCATCGACACGCCAAACCAACACAAAGATTATCAGTCCGCCATTTGCGCAGAGATATGTCTCGGCAGGAACTGAATCTGCTTCGACCCCACGGTACGGAGTTCATTGATCGGCGTGGATAGGCGCCTACTTGCTGTACTCGTCTCTTAATTTCGTCTGGCGAGTCACCATGGGGACCGCCGCGCCCTGGATGTATACCTGCTTAACGTCCGTTCTGACGTCGAGCGGGTCTCCGTTTGCGATCACAACGTTGGCCGTTTTGCCCACGTCCAGCGAGCCCAGGCTATCGCCGAAGCCGAACATTTCAGCCACATTCAAGGTGATGGCCTTCAGCGCCTCGTCGTAAGGTAGCCCGTAGGCCACCGCAAACCCCGCCGTGTAGGGCAAATTGCGCGAGGAGTGGCTGCTCACCGGCCCGTCGGCATCGCTGGATGAGATGGCGATTTTCACGCCGCGCTTCGCCAACTCGGCCGGCAGTGTGTAGACCGCATCGAACCGCTCGTTGGCGCGAGGAAAATCGTAGATCGAACCCACGATCACCGGGACCTTCCAAGCCGCAATCTTGTCCAAAACATCCTGGCTGTGGGTAACGTGGTTCAACACCACTTTGAGGTGAAATTCCTGCGCTAGGCCCATGATGGTTTCAATGTCGTACCCCTCATAAACCCCGATGACCACCGGCCGTTCGCCCTTCAGGTAAGGAATGAGAGCTTCGAGTTTGAGGTCGCGCTTGAACGGCTTGTCGGCTTTATCGTCTTTCTTGCTGTCGCCTTTGTCATCCTTCTTCGCATCCGCGAGATTGTCTTTTTTGGCGGCAGCCGCATCGCGGTGCGCTACGTAGTCCTGCGCATCGAGAAAGGCCTGGCGCAACTGCGTCACCAGGCCCATGCGCGTAGAAGGAAACGCCGCATGTGCACCACGACGCCGCTGCTCCGCGCCGTAGTTCATGGCCAGCGCCACGTCGCGCCCAAGAATCATCGCGTCCCTGTCTGCTCCTGCGAGTTGAATGAAGATATCCTGGCCGGCTATCGTGTCTTCGCTGGCAGGCGCAACCAACGCGTTGGTAATGCCGTTGAGCCGCGCCACCGGAATCAGTTCCGTCTCCGCATGGAAGGCGTCAGCCACGTGCATGTGGGGCATAATCTCGTCAGAGGGCTCGGACATGTCGCGTGAGTTCTGGTCCGACTCGATCTCCATTAACCCGAAGTTCGTCTCCGGGTCGATCAGCCCCGGGTAGACCGTCATTCCGTGCGCGTCGATAATCTGCGCGCCTTTGGGAACCGACACCTTGCCCTTTTCACCCACCGCGGCAATCTTTCCGTCGGCCATCACCAGCACGCCGTTATCAATGACGCCGTGACTTACCGTCAGCAACCGTCCCCCTGAGATGACGATCACCTTCTTCGCGGACTCCTGCGCCGAAAGCCGGCCTGAATGCAATGCGGAGCTCGCCGCCAGCAATAGCGCAACCAACAAGAACTTTTTCACTGGCCGTCCTCCCCGTCTTCCGATCCTTGCTCGTTGTCTCCATGCATGACACCGGAGAAGCGCGGCGTTCCCAGCCCCGGCAGCGAGGCGTCGAAAAACAGGTCGCCGTCAATGTAAACCTTCTGTGCCCGCGCGTACGTTGAGAGCGGGTCGTGGTTCCAGAGAACAAGGTCAGCGTCTTTGCCAACATCGATGGAGCCAGTCTGCTGATCGACTCCGATAATCCAGGCTGGGTTGAGAGTGACCATGCGGATGGCCTCGTCCTCGGTGGCTCCGCCGTAGTGCACCATCTTGCCCGCCTCCTGGTTGAGCCTTCGGATGTGATCGTTCGAGTCGCTCTTCAGCGCCACCTTGACCCCTTTCCGCATGGACATCACCGCGTTCCACGGAATCGCGTCCCAGGCCTCGTCCTTGTATCCCCACCAATCAGAAAAGGTGGCAATCGCCGTTTCCTCTGGCGCAATCTTGTCGGCGACCTTGTACATCTCAAGGGCATGGTGGAAGGCGCGAATCTTATAGCCGTACTCGTGGGCTATGGCCTCCTCGGTCAGGAACTCGTCGGCGCGGTAGCAGTGGATCTGCACAAACAGTTTGCCGCGCAACACGTCGGCCAGCGCCTCGAGCTTTAAATCCCGCTTAGGCGCAACCGCATCCTTGTCTCCCTTGGCGACTTTTGCGCTGTAGGCATTCTCGGTGGCTACGTACTCTTTGGCATCTTCAAAGGCCTGCCGCATCACCTCAAAATTGCCCATCCGCGTTGAGGGCAACTGGTTGCGTCCGCCGTACACACGCTTGGGGTTCTCTCCCGAGGCAAATTTGATGGAGCGCGGCGCATTGGGAAACAACATGGCATCGCGGTCAAGGCCCACCTTGTTTTTGATCACCACGGCCTGCCCGCCGATCATGTTGGCCGATCCATGCAGCAGCAGTTCCGTGGTAACGCCGCCCGCCAGCGCCTGGTAGAGCGCCTTGTCGCGGTTGTCGAATGCGTCGATCATGTGCATGGACGGCGTGACCGGGCTGGTGGCCTCGTTAACGTCTGAGTCCAGCCCGGAATGCGAATGAGGATCGATGATTCCTGGCGTCAGCCACAACCCCGTCGCATCCACCACAGCAGTTCCGGCCGGAGCGCTCACCGTGTCACCCACCCCGGCGATTTTGCCCGCATGCACCCACACCGACCCATGTTCGATAGTTCCGTGGCTGGCCGTCATCACCGTGGCGTTTTTGAAGACAATATCCTGCGCGGGTATCTGTGCCTGCTGTGCGGCGGCGGCCGACACGCCCAGGGCCGCGCCGGCAACGGCGGCGGCCATCAAGCCGGCAGTGCGTCCTCTGGCGTGCGCCAGGAGCAAAACAACCGGACGCGATGGCTCAAAAGTATGCATCAAGGTTCCTCCACAATGGATGGGAAATTGTTGGGGTAATCAGAGGGTGAGCGCGAACAACGAAAGTCCTTGCCGAAATGGTACAACAGTCCAGCCGAAGACAGGCTAACTCCGGGCGGCCTTCGAGGTGAATTTCCCGGCAGAGGGACGGTGTTCCTGGCCAGAAGCGCAGCTTGGGTTGATGGGGCGATTGCGACTGGCAGCCTCGCCCCGGTTTACCGTCAGCCGCGTCCATTCCCCATGCTGGCCGCCGCTTGCACTGAGCCGTTGACCGCGCTGATGATGGCGTTCAGCGAAGCGCTGACAATGCTGTTGTGCATGCCGACGCCAAAGACAGGCGGCGCATCGCACACCTGCGCCTCAACAAAGCTGATGGCAAGCGCGCTGGCCCCGTTGCCGATGGCATGCTCCTGATAATCAGCGATGCGCACCGGGATTCCAAACTCCTGCTTGAAGCCGTCAATAAACGCTTCGAGGGGACCTTTTCCCGAGCCTGAAATAAGGTGATCCACGCCGTCCCTGGTTACCTTCGCCGTCAGTCTATTCGTATCTTCATCGGAATCGTCCTGGTGGCCGCGGAGAATGAACGGAGAGCGCCGATCGAGGTATTTCGCCTTGAATGCGGCCCAAATCTCCTCAGAGGTCACCTCTCCGCCCTGCGCGTCGCTGATTTGCTGAACCACGCGGCTGAATTCGATCTGGAGGCCGCGTGGCAGCCGGATTCCGTAATCGCGCTCGAGCAGATAAGTGACGCCGCCCTTACCCGATTGGCTGTTCACACGAATCACCGCTTCATAGCTTCGCCCAAGGTCCTTGGGATCGATGGGCAGGTAAGGAACCTCCCACATACCATCTTTCAGTTGGGCTGCAAAACCTTTCTTGATGGCATCCTGGTGCGATCCGGAAAAGGCGGTGAAGACCATCTCACCGGCGTAGGGATGCCGCTGATGAACGGGAATCCGATTGCAGAACTCCACGCGTTCGATGACTTCGTTGATGTTTGAAAAGTCGAGGTTGGGATGGATGCCCTGCGTGTAGAGGTTCATCGCCAGCGTGACAAGGTCCACATTGCCGGTCCGCTCGCCATTGCCGAACAGCGTGCCTTCCACGCGATCGGCGCCCGCCATCAGGGCCAGCTCAGCCGCGGCCACCGCGGTTCCCCGATCGTTATGCGGGTGAACGCTCAATACCACCGATTCGCGGTTACCTATCGCGCGGCTCACCCATTCAATCTGATCGGCGTAAACATTGGGCGTGGAAACCTCGACCGTGGCAGGCAGATTGAGAATCGCGGGGTGAGCGGGTGTCGGCTGCCACACGTCCATGACCGCCTCGCAAACTTCAACTGCATAATCCATCTCTGTTCCCGTAAAGCTCTCAGGAGAGTATTCAAAGACCCAGTCGGTCTCCGGGTATCGGGATGCGTAATCCCGCACCAGGCGCGCTCCCTCCGCGGCCAGCATCCTGACTGCGTCGCGATCCATTCCGAAGACCACGCGCCGCTGCAGCGTCGAAGTCGAATTATAGACATGTACGATGGCTCGATGCACGCCGCGTATCGCTTCAAAGGTGCGCTCCATCAGGTCCTCGCGAGCCTGCACCAGCACCTGTAGTGTCACATCGGCGGGGATGAGCTTGCGGTCGATCAACTCCCGGCAGAAATAGAAATCCGTCTGGGATGCCGATGGAAAACCAACCTCGATCTCCTTGAAGCCGCAGCCAACCAGCAGATCGAACATGCGGAGTTTGCGGTCGGCATCCATCGGTTCAATCAGGGCCTGGTTGCCGTCGCGTAAATCGACACTGCACCATATGGGCGCCTTCTCGATTGTGCGAGAAGGCCAACGCCTGTCATTGAGCCGGAAATCGGCAACGGGCCGGTATTTTGTGCTTGGATCTTTCAGCATCCCTTTTTCTCCTGCCGTAAGAAGTAAATGGCCGCCAGCGGTTGTTCCCGCTGGCGGCCTCTCAATCTCGTGCCTTGAGCAGCCTCAGCCGGGGACCTTAATAAGGCCCAGCAACAAGCTAAGAACGAGGGTCGTCGAGCCCGTCATCTTCGCCGGGATGCTCGCTGACTCGCCTTCGCGACACGAAGAAATAACCATGATGTGTGAAATATATCGCTCTAGTCGGGTGCGGTGCAACCCGGGACCCCTTCACCGGTGCAGTCTGCCGATGCTGCGAGCGGCCGAATCCCGGGCGCCTCAACAGCCGCGATCCCGATGATTCTTATGGTCTCCTTCCCTTCGCTCAATTCAAATGAATTCTCAAAGTCCGGTCATTTTCAATACGGCTTCCGGAAGACGTGCTCCTTCGAGCTTCAAACCGGAAGAAGCTTCGTTGATCTGTTTGAGGTCAGCCTCGGTCAGCTCGAGGTCCACCGCGCCGAGATTCTCTTCAAGCCGATGCAGCTTGGTCGTTCCCGGAATCGGCACGATCCACGGCTTCTGCGCCAAGAGCCACGCAAGCGCGACTTGCGCAGGGGTTGCGCCCTTGCGCTCCGCGACACTCTTGACCAGTTCGACCAGAACCATGTTGGCCTTGCGCGCCTCAGGCGTAAATCGGGGCACGAAGTTCCGGAAGTCGGTGGGATCGAACTTCGTGTTCTCGTCGATCTTGCCCGCCAGGAATCCTGCTCCTAGAGGACTGAATGGCACAAAGCCAATACCCAGTTCCTCAAGTGCGGGGAGCAGTTCGGCCTCCGGGCCACGGTAGAACAGCGAGTACTCGCTCTGTACGGCGGTCACGGGCTGCACCGCATGCGCCCGGCGAATCGTTTGAACACCGGCCTCCGACATGCCGAAGTGTTTGACCTTGCCCTGTGCAATCAACTCCTTCACCGCTCCCGCCACGTCCTCGATTGGCACGCCGGGATCGACGCGATGCTGATAGAAGAGATCGATATGGTCGGTGCGCAAACGCCTCAGGCAAGCGTCGGCCACAGCCTTGATGTGGTCAGGCTTGCTATTGGTCCCGCCCGTGCGCTGGCCCGTTTCAAGATCGATGTCGAAGCCGAACTTGGTGGCGATCGTCACCTGCGCGCGGATCGGCTGAAGCGCCTCGCCCACCAATTCTTCATTCGCGAATGGCCCATAGGCTTCTGCCGTATCGAAGTGAGTAACGCCAAGATCGTAGGCGGCATGAATCAGCTTGATCATCTCGCCCTTATCCGCTGCCGGCCCGTAGGCCGAGCTCATGCCCATGCAGCCGAGGCCGAGAGCCGAGACTTCGAGATCCTGTCCGAGAGTACGCTTTTGCATTGCTGCTCCTTTGTGTTGTGTCAGTTCTTTTTCCCTAACGATTGACAAGGCTCTGAAGCTGAGCAGGATACTCCGCGAGCGCCCAAGTTCGCTGCAGATTCTCTCTCTCGACGTTTGTGGCTATTTCTTATTGCTATCCATTTTGACCGGCCTAAGCAGATGCGAGAACGTGAGTTGGGCGAGCGTCCACTTGCCGCTTTCCTTGATATAAACCTCCGTCACCATGAAAGGATTGGCGACTTCGTGCTCACCGACTGCCGCCTGCAAATCAATGTCCTCCAGCAGGATGGCCGTGTTACCAAATATGCGAGCGTCAACTGCGTACACTACAGCCTTTTTGTACCAGATGCCCCCGCTCCTAATGGTGGCCAGTTCCTGGGTTTTCCCCCAGGTTCCGCCCATGTGAGTAAACATGGCTTTGTCATCAAAGAGTGTCTCTAAGGAATCGACCTTCTTGTCTGCCATCCAATTCCATTTCGTGCTTGAGAGGTTGATGACTTCTTGTTGCTCAGGCGTTTGACTTGCGGCGGTTTTAATCGTTTCCGTTGGTGGCATTGGCGATTGCTGCGCGTTGCACGATGGCGCAATCAGTGCTGACAGAAACAGACCTAACATTAAGGTTTTCATGGCTCTCCTTCGATTTGTGTGGTTGCCCCTTGGAGGAACTTGAAGTAGCGTGGTTGATCGGTATTCCCCTACATTAGCTCTAATCCGATCCGCGCGCCCTTCCAGACCCGCCAAACTTACTTCCGATCGCGCCAATCTTGCCTGGCGCGTTTCGCTGGCATTTTGGCGCGTTCTGAATTGTGGATGAATCCGAAATCCGCTAAGCTTTCAGGTGGAGGATTCTGCCATGCTGAAGCGTTTTCGGGTTCCGGGCCGCCTGGCCCTCAAGTTGAAGGAGCACGGCGTCTCGGTTGCCGCAGTCCTGCGCAGCGCCGGCCTTCCCAGGGGTCTGTTCGATCAGACCCGTGTTCTGGTCTCTACCGAAGAGCTCTTCGCGCTTTGGCACGCGATCGAGGTGGTGAGTCCCGATCCGCTTATTGGTATCAAACTGGGCATCGAGTCGAGGACAGAGCGCTTCCATCCCATAGCTATCGCCGCGCTCTCGACGCAGAATCTGGTCACGGCCACCGACCATTTGGCTCGCTATAAAAAGCTCACTGCGCCAGAAGAGATTCTTGCCAAACTCGGCAAGCAAGAGTTCAGTGTTGCGTTCCGTTGGCTGCTTGCGGTCGAGGACGAGCCCCAAGTGCTCACCGACTACTGCTTCTCCTGGATGATCTCGCTCGCCCGGCACGGGACCGGGACGCAGCTCAATCCTCTCCGTGTGGAGTATGTGCAGCAGCCTGCCAACTTGCGTCTGCTTGAGCGCAGCTTTGGCTGCAAGGCGATGGGCGGCGCCGCGCGCAACGCGATCGTCTTCCGCGCCTCCGATGCCGCGGTGCCCTTTGTGACGCGCAATGCTGAACTGCTCGAACTGCTTGCGCCGCAGTTTGAAGAGCAGATGCGCCAGAACAAGGAAGAAGACAGCTTCATCGAACTGGTGCGCCGTGCTATTCAGGACCGGCTCACCGGCCAACGCCCTTCAATTGACGTGATCTCCCTGGCGCTTCATATGAGCCCTCGCACGCTGCAACGGCGCCTGCAGGAATCCAATTCCAGTTTTCAACGCGTGCTGGATAAAGCGCGGCACATGATGGCGCGGTATTACCTCTCCAATTCTGTCCTGGAGTTGAATGAGGCTGCATACCTGCTTGGCTTCGAGGACCCAAATTCGTTCGGTCGTGCCTTTCGCAGTTGGGAGGGCGTGCCGCCAAGCGATTGGCGCGAAACGCACCGCATTTCTGCTGCGAATTAAGCTGAGATATGCAACGCGAAGCCCTGCTGCACCGCACTACGCCATTAGGTGCGGCATTGAGGCGAAGACTATGGGTTGCGCCGCTTTGACTTGGCGGAATCCGTTGACTACATCCCACGCGCCCGACAGATGCATCTGTTCCCCAAGAGACGTCTAACCCTTTGAGAGGCGAATCATGGCGACTTCCGATCTGCTTGCGCCAAGTTCAAGGCGTTTCAGATTCAAAACCGTTCTCTGGATCTTCCTTGGTCTCACTGCGCTCTTTGTCTTCATCACTTCAGAAGTTCTACTCTTCACCGATTACTCCATGTACCACGCCTACCGTCTGCAGGTCATTGCCGACCGCGGCCTCCTTATCCCGCACACGCTCGCCGGAATCTTCGCTCTGTTGATCGGCCCCATCAATTTCTCCTCGCGCATCCGACTGCGGTACATGAAACTCCATCGAGTCCTCGGGCGCATCTACTTCATTTCAGTCTTTGTCGGCGCCGCAACCGGAGTCGCGCTCGCCGCCGGCCGCCCGGGCTTCCCCGGAACCTCCATGCAGGCCGCAGCCTGGATCGTTTGCACCACCGCAGCCTTAATCACCGCGCGGAACCGCCACATCACTCAACATCGGCAGTGGATGGCCCGTTCCTATGCCGTCACCTTTACCTTTGTTTCCAGCCGGGTGCTCAACCTCTGGCCCCGTTACTGGAGCCACCTCGGCGACACCCTCGCCGCCGTCGGCGTCATCGCCTTCACCCTCGCCTCACTGCTTATTGTGGACCTCGGCCTCAACTGGCGCGAACTCACCACTCATCGTGATTGATGGCCATCAGGTTCACAGAGTCATCAAGAACGCGAGCGATCCACGTGTCGCCGTTTCGATTTAGCTTCGCGAGTTTTCTACTTTCCGAAACTTGTCCCCTCCAACTCCGAACTGAGCACAGGCCCGTAACCGCCTAACTGTCCGACGACCCTCACCACTTCAGGCTGCTCGCCCTCTAGTACCCACACCATCACATCTTTCGGCTGAAGGCCAAGCAGGCGAGCCAACACGCCGAGGATTCCACCCAACTCCGGATGGATGCGAAACACGGTCGCCTTAAGGGTCTGTCCCGTCTTTTGAAACGGTTGCTCGCCCTCCTGAGAGATCAGGATCCGAATCAGTCGCCCGCCGCCGAATGGCGTCAATAACCCCACCGAAAACGGCGCCGTATTGGGCGGCACATTCAGCAGCAACGTTCCAACGAACCCATTTGCCAGGTCATCGGGCAGGGTCATGTGCTCGCTCTCGACCTGCATCCTGTCCGCAGTGCGGCTGGTCGCCATGCCGGTAGCTGCTTCTACCGCAAAGCCGACGGGCTTCGCGAAGTACGGCCCTTTCTGTATGTGACGGCTGCGTACCAAGCGAAACGTGCCCTGCTGTTTATATGTCGTGGTTTCATCGTCAATCGACCCATCCACAAAGCGATAAGTCAGGCGCATCGTCACTTCATCGCCCTGCACGACCTGCGTGAAGTCAACCTGGGCAATGATTCTTCCATTCTCCGAGCGCGCCACCATGGTCGCATGCCTCGGGAGTTGGATATGCTTTACTGGAATTCGTTCTGCCTGCGCTGCGGTGGCAAACGCCACTGTCAAAAGAAGGGCTATAAGGAGTCTGCATCGCCGCAATCAAATACCTCGCTCGAGCAATCAGATGTATGAGATGCCAGTTTTGCAGGAAATGGCCCACTGCAAAGACGGGCGGGGACGCACTGTCTTACTTCCAACGCCCCACGCACAACCGTCCCGGCCGCCAATGTTCTACCGTCACGGCCTCTCGCGGAACCTCAGCCGATGTCAACAACTGCACCCAGTCCTCTTCGCGGAAGGCGCGGCGGAAGGATACCGGCCCATCGTGCCGAACAAACCGGTGCCAACCCGCCATCCGATCCAACCACCCAAACATCCGGGAATTACGCTCCGACCGTTCCAGATCGTTGATGAACCAACCTGCCTGCGTGTTCGCTTCCATCCAGCGCAGCAGCGCGACGATCTCTTCATCTTCGAGATGGTGCGCCATCAGCGAACTCATGACGATATCCACCGGCTTCTCAGGCTGGTATACGAGGGCATTGCCGGTCACCCACTCGATGCCGAAGTCCTGCGGCGTGGACGCCGCTGCCGCACGCGCTGCATAAGGGTTCAAGTCGATCCCCGCCAACTGGACGGCAGTGCCGCGTCTTCGCGCCCAGACCGCAATCTGTCGCAGCAGATCACCGCCGCCGCTGCCCACATCGACAATGTGCAGCGGGGCACGCAATCCATGATTACCCAATGCAGGCGGCAACCGCTTCAGCCAGACCAACGTCGGTCGATAGCCCAGTAGCCAGCGGTTGATCTGCTCAAGGCTGCGCAGGCAGCCGCGGAAATCTTCATAGCTGCATGCGCCATCCATCAGCTCCGGCAGATCGCGCGGAGAGACCCGCTGCCTGAATTCAATCTCCGTACTAGACCGCATGGAAGCGCATCGTCTCTGCCGTCAGCCCCGGGCCAAACGACATTGCACATCCGCGCTGCCCCGGCCGCGCCTGCTGCATGATTCTCTCCAGCACAAACATCACAGTGGCCGACGACATGTTGCCGAAGCACGACAAAACATGACGCGACGCCGCCAGCACTTCGGCCGGCAGTTCGAGTCCGTTCTCTACCGCATCCAGAATCGACCGTCCGCCGGGATGCACCGCCCACAGGTCGATGCATTCGCGCTCGGCCATCAGTTCGCCCTCATGCAGCGCGCGGCCCAACTCCGCCGGAACATGGCCGGAGAGAAACATGTCGAATCCCAACCCACGGATCTTCCACGTAATCAGCTCCCTCGTCCCAGGCACCATCATCGCCTTGAAGCTGTCAAGTGCAATGCCCTGCTCGCGCGCCGTGATCAGGCTCGCCGCAGCGCCATCGGCGAAGACCAGAAACGAGAGCACCTGCTCCAACTCCTGCGTCTCCTGGAAGTGCAGCGAGCACAATTCCAGGTTGACCATTAGAACGCCCGCCTTCGGGTCCGAGCGCACTATGTGCCGGGCCAGCTTCAGCGCATTGATTGCGGCAAAGCATCCCATGAATCCGACCATCGTGCGCTCCACTCCCAGTGCAAGCCCGAGGTGATCAACGATCTCAAAGTCCAGCCCCGGCGCATAGAGGCCTGTGCAGCAGGTGACCAGCACGTGAGTAATACCCGAGCGCTCCTCCTCAGTGAGGGCAAGCCGGTCCACTGTTTTCCGCATCAGCACCGGTGCGTTCTCTTCAAACAGTTCCATGCGCCGCGCCGTATCCGGAAAACACCCTGACCGATAAAACGCGCGAGCGTCATGCGACGAGAATTGGCCTGGACCTTTATTTGGATTGAGGAACGAGTAGCGATGCGCGATGTCGGCGCGGCTGGCCATGCGGCGGAAGACCGCGCGCAACCGGGGGTTGGCGAGCATCTGCTCTGCGAAGATGACGAAGCTGTCATGTACATCGTGATCCGGTACGGCAGTGGCGATGCGGTTCAGATAAGCGATAGTCAAGCGCAGTGGGTCCCCAGCCCGGATTATGGAGTTAGACGTTGCGCGCGCTGCTGGGGAAGCCTGACCTGAAGTGTTCCGTTGACGATCATGTGCAATAAGCACCGCAAGCCGGGACTCACCTTCTTTGCCTCCGCCTAGTCAAACGGTTGTGGCAGTCCTGTGGACCTCAATTTGCACCACTACCCAACTACAGCGTTGGTTATGCTACTGATCGGAGCGAGACAATTCCAGTATCGAAGCCCGAAAAGGAGATTCCAGTTACAACGTACCCTTCGAATCGGATTCCTTTGCAAAGTGAAGTTCTCGTCCTCGGTGGTGGAGTGGCAGGCTGTGCCGCTTCTATCGCGCTGGCCCGCAAGGGACGGCGCGTCACACTGATCGAACGCGAAGCCGCCCCGCGCCATAAGGTCTGCGGTGAGTTCCTGAGCGGTGAAGCCCTTGATGATCTGCGTTTACTCGGCATCGACGTGGCTTCGCTCGGAGCCGTGCCTATCGACCACGTTCGCCTCTCAGCTGCAAAGCGCGCGGCGGAAGCTCCCTTGCCTTTTCCAGCAGCGTCGTTGACGCGCAAGGCGCTCGATACAGCGCTCATCGCCGAGGCCATCCACGCAGGAGTCCGCGTTGAGCGCGGTCGCAGCGTGCAGGCGCTCAGTCGTACCGAAAGCGGCATGTGGCAAGCTACGCTCAATGACGGCGCCACTCGCGAAGCTCCAACGGTTTTTCTCGCCACAGGCAAGCACGATCTGCGCGGCTACGCGCGTCCGGAGGACCCGCAGCGATGGGTCGCCTTCAAGATGTATTTTCGCCTGGCTCCCGCTCAGGCCGCTGAGCTTGCGCACGCCTCGGAGTTGATGCTCTATCCGGGGGGGTACGGCGGTATCCAGCCGGTTGAAGGCGGCATCGCAAACCTCTGCTCTGTGGTGCAACAGAAGTATCTCGCACGTGCGGGTAATCGATGGGAGAGCTTTCTCGCGAAGATGCAGCAGGACTGCCCGCACCTTGCGATGAGGCTTGCCGGCGCGGAGCCACTGCTGGCCAAGCCCATCGCCGTCACGCATATCCCGTATGGTTACATCCGCGCAACAACCGAGAAGGGGCTCTACTGCATCGGCGATCAGGCTGCGGTCATTCCCTCGTTCACCGGGGATGGCATATCGATCGCGCTGCACACGGCTCGTTGCGCCGTCGCCGCGTATCTTGCGGCCGAGTCGGCCCCGCTCTTCCAGGCCAGCTTGCGGACCGCACTGCTGGCGCAGATGCGGCTTGCCGGGCTCGCTGCCGATGGCTTGAACAACTCCTTCGCACGCGCTGTATTGCCGTTCTGTCTCAGGGTCTGGCCCGGCGTGATGCGCGTGACGGCAAAGCTGACGCGCGTCGCCCAGAACGCCGGTGTTGCTCCCATCCAACTGCCAGCTGAAATCTAGCTACTCTAAAAAAGCGATTCTCAGCCGTTAAAACTCCATCGGAGAGATGCGATGAAATCTTTCACAGCCTTCGCCCTCGCTGCCCTGCTAGCTCCTGCCGCGCTCGCCCAGCATCAGACATTTGTCGTCAATCCAGAGGCGAGCGAGGTCAAGATCACGCTCAAGACAACACATGAGGTCGTCAACGGCGCTTTTCACGTCCAATCCGGATCGATTGAGTTTGACCGCAGCGCTCCCACGTTGCAAGGTGCGGTGGTCGTCTTCGCCGGCAGCGGCAAGACCGGCAATGACAGCCGCGACAAAAAGATGAACAAGGTCATCCTCAAGGTCGAACAGTACGCAACTGTCTCCTTCGAGCCGAAGACCTATACCGGCACCATCGCTAATTCAAGCGACTCGACCATCCAGGCAACCGGCATCTTCACACTCCTCGGCACGCCTCACGAGATCACCATTCCAATCCTTGTCCATCTTGAAGACACGGCCGCGACGGCCAAGTCTCATTTTGTCGTACCATACGTCCAGTGGGGACTGAAGAATCCAAGCTTTCTGGTTTGGAAGGCGGACAATGACGTCGTGATCGACCTCCTTCTTGCCGGCCGCCTTTCAAAGTAGAGAACCGGCTTCGTTACCCGCAACCTCCTGGTTCGCCAACGGCGGGCGCGCGACTTCGTTGCTGAGCGCGGCAGTGGGTTGCTGCGTCCAGAGGGATAGTGGCAGGCGTTCGAAGACAGTTGACGACACGAGATCAATGAGGGAGTGACCGGTCTGTCTGGAGGCAACTGCTATCGGCATCTCGTTGAAACGGTGTCCTTTCCCCCGGAGTGGGAGTTCTGCTCAAAGCCGGGCCAACAACGCAATGACCAGATTCTCAGCCGCAGCCAGGTTCTCTTTTGCGCCGCCGGTCTCCCGCCATCGGTAAGGCTGCTTTGGCGGGAAACCAGTGGGACTTTTGCACCTCATGAGGAACGCGCTATGCTAGGGGGACTATGAGCGAAGAGACTCATGGGTCAGAACGGATGGACCTGCGGTTTTCCTTCGAGCCGGACGCGGAGTTTGTGGAGGTGGAAGTCCGGGAACGGCCAATGGAACAGGATGATCGTACCGATTGGCAATAGGCCATTCAGAGGCACTATAGGGTAAGCGGATCACGCGGAACAGGTACCGTCCCAAAATGATCTCACGTCAGAAAACGATCATCGCCTGGTGTGCCGTCATCGCCGCTCTGTCGGCGATGACGATGGGATGCGGCGTCAAGGCATGGCATTACGTTAGTTCCCGTCTTTCCAGCGATCGCGTGGTATTCAGCCGCGATATTCGACCCATCTTCAATCAAAACTGCGTATCCTGCCATGGCGGGGTGCGGCAGAGAAACGATGTTTCGTTCATCTATCGCGACGAAGCGCTCGGAGTCGGCAAGTCCGGCCACCGAACGATCATACCCGGCGATCCCAACGCTTCCGAACTGATGGCGCGCCTCGCCGCCAACGATTCCGAAGAGCGCATGCCTTACCACGCCCCGGCCCTGACCAAACAGCAGGTCGAGCTGATTCGCAAGTGGATCAAGCAGGGCGCCCCTTGGGACGATTATTGGGCCTTTGTTCCGCCCAAGCCGCAACCATTGCCGGGCGTACAGCGCGCCAACTGGGCCCGCCAGCCCTGGGATCGCTTCATTCTTGCGCGCCTTGAGAAAGAAGGTCTGCAACCCTCTTCTCAGGCCGATAAGGCTGCGTTGTTGCGCCGCGTCTCGTTTGATCTCACGGGCCTACCGCCCACCACCGCCGAGGAGCAGGCCTTCCTTGCCGATGCGTCGCCTGACGCTTATGAAAAGCAGGTAGACCGTTTGCTTGCGTCCCCACGCTACGGGGAACGCTGGGCCTCAATGTGGCTCGACCTGGCCCGCTACGCCGATACCAAGGGGTACGAGAAAGACGATAGCCGGCCAGGTGTATGGCCTTACCGCGACTGGGTCATCGACGCTTTTAATCGCAATCTGCCTTACGATCAGTTTGTCATCAAGCAGATGGCCGGCGACCTGCTGCCCAACGCGACGTTTGAAGATCGCATTGCAACGTCCTTCCATCGGCAGACTCCCAATAACGACGAGGGAGGAACCGACGACGAGGAGTTTCGCCTTGTCGCGGTGATGGATCGTGTGGCCACCACATGGTCGGTATTGAACGGCGTGACCATGAACTGCGTGCAATGCCATTCCCACCCCTACGATCCGATTCGCCATGCCGACTATTACAAGTCTCTTGCCTTCTTTAACACGCAGGAAGACGCGGACCTTGACGACGACTCTCCGAACATGGCCGTCCCCAAAGACAAAGCGCGCTACCCTGAGGCGGCGGCGATCCAAAGAGAGATGGACGATCTGATTCACAAGATCGAGGAGTCTGACCGCCAGATCGTTGAGAAAACCAAGTGGCAGCCTCTGCCGGTGCAAACGGCCGATGCGAATGAGGTGCCGGCGCTCGATAAGATCGTTCCCAAACTCAAGCGCTCGCTGGAGCCGGTTCAGCAAGATAAGAAGCTGACGGCGAAAGCAAAGGCCGAGGCGATACTCGGACTGCGCGAAGCGATTCACGAGGCGGAGACGAGACTCGCTCGGGCCAAGGTCACGGGGCCGGCGAAGACATTCCACATTCAAGGCGGGGAGGTCTTCACCGATGCCAAGGTTCCTCCGCAGTCTTTCTACGAATTGACAGCGAATGCCAATCTGCCTGTAGTGACGGCGATCCGGATTGAGGTGCCGCCCGTCGATGCCGAAAAGGCCCGCCACACCCCGGAGAACGGCTTCATTGTCGATAAGGTCGAAGCCTGGCTAGTCGCGCCCGGCGGCGCTCGGGAGAAAATCGATTTCCGCTGCTTCGCGCAGGATTCTGAGCCAAATCTTCGATCGGCGATTTTTTCCAACGTGTTGCTCGACCCAAAGCCCGGCAAAGCATCTTCCAGCCTCGAAGAGGTCGATCCCGTCCCCAGTTCGTTCGCGGCGCTTCCCAAAGTCTTCCGCACGCGCTGGGTCGTTGGCGTTCCTGCACAGCCATTGCATGTGCCGCCCGGCAGCCGCGTTGAGGTTGCAGTCGAACAGACCCAGGAGATTGACTCCAAGCCAGCTCTAATTCAGCGCGTCCGGCTCTCGGCAAGCGGCGATCCCGGCTGGACAGCGCAATCGCAGAATCCGCAACGCGTCCAGGGCCTCGCCCGCCTGCAAGATCTTTACAGGCAGCTTGCCGCAATTCCCAGCGTTCAGATTCCAATTATGGTAGAGCAGCAACCCTACGACCAGCGGGCGACGCACGAATTCGAACGCGGCAACTTCCTCGACAAGATCGGTCCTGACCTCGCGCCCGACGTACCGAGGATCTTCCCCAAGCTGCCCGACGGCGCCCCGCGCAACCGGCTGACACTTGCAAAATGGTTCTTCCAGCCCGGCCAGCCGCTGACCGCGCGCGTTGCCGTCAATCGCTATTGGCAGGAGCTTTTCGGAACCGGGATTGTTGAAACGCTTGAGAACTTCGGCAGCGTGGGCGAGGAGCCCAGCCACCCCGAACTGCTGGACTATCTCGCGCTCCATTTCCAGAACGATCTGCATTGGGACATGAAGGCGCTGTTGCGTGAAATGGTGACTAGCGCAACCTATCGCCAGAGCGGCGCCACCACGCCGCAGCTCACAGCGAAAGATCCTCGCAATCGCCTGCTGGCGCGCGGCCCACAGCAGCGCCTTACAGCAGAGATGGTTCGCGACCAGGCGCTGCTGGCAAGCGGCCTTCTCTCGAACTCCATGGGCGGCCCGCCGGTAATGCCGCCGCAACCGGCCGGCGTCTGGAACTCTGTGTACAACAACGAAAAGTGGACTGACGCCACGGGCCCCAACCGGTATCGCCGCGCCGTCTACACCTATGTCAAGAGGACCAACGGCTATCCCAGCTTTTTGACCTTCGACGCCTCTGACCGCGACACCAGCCTTCCCCGCCGCATCCCCACCAATACGCCTCTGCAGGCCCTGGTCACCTTGAACGATCCGGTTTATCAGGAGGCCGCCCGCGCCTTGGCGCAGCGCGTAGTGAAAGAGACTGCGGGCATGCGGTCCGGTGCCGCTTCCGCCGATGACATGCTTCAGTTCCGAATCCGATACGAAGCCAGGTTGGTGCTTTCCCGCGATCCCTCGCCGCGCGAGTTGCCTGCGATGATGTCGCTCTACAAGCGCGCTCTCGGCGAGCGGCAAGCCAGGCGTGTCGACGCCAGCCTGACAGTCGCAGGAAACGCGCCTGGAAAAACCGTTTTCACATCAGATCGTGATGTCGCCGCGCTGGCCGCCGTAGGCAGCGTGCTTTTCAACCTTGATGCCGCTCTCAACAGGTGATGGCTATGCCCGATTCCGAGAAGATTGACCAGGACGCGCTCACTCACGATTCCGCTCCGATTGAAAATAGTTCTGCCGCCGCGCATCCTGAAGAGATTCTGGCGCGCCTGCAGGCGCAAACCCGCCGTCATTTTCTGCGTAGCCTCAGCGCCGGAGTCGGCAGCATGTTTCTCGGCAGCATGGCGTTGAAGTACGCCTCACCGGTGGAGGCATCGGAGTTGAACATCGACGGCACGCCGCGCCTCGCCTTCAAGCGCGACCCCACGCGTCCGCTTTCGGTTTTGCCCCCCCAGTTTCCCGCGCGCGCCAAGCGCATCATCTATCTGCACATGGCCGGCGCACCCAGCCAATTGGAACTCTTCGAACACAAGCCTGATCTGGCCCGCCTCGATGGCCAGGATTGCCCCGCGTCGTTCCTGCAAGGCAAGCGCTTCGCCTTCATCAGCGGCGTGCCCAAGCTGCTGGGATCACAGTACCCGTTTCACCAGGCAGGACAGAGCGGTGTGTGGCTTTCCGACCGGCTGCCATACTTCGAGAAGCATGCAGACGACGTGTGCTTCATCAAGTCGATGCGCACCGATCAGTTCAATCACGCGCCGGCGCAGTTACTGGTGCATACCGGCAACGCCCGCCTCGGCTATGCTTCGATGGGCTCCTGGGTCACTTACGGATTAGGCTCCGAGAACCAGAATCTTCCTGGCTTCATCGTTCTGATCTCCGGCGGCAAGCAGCCCGATGGCGGCAAGCAGCTTTGGTCTTCAGGCTTCCTGCCCAGCATCTACCAGGGCGTGCAATGCCGCTCGCATGGGGAGCCGGTTCTGTACCTCGAAAATCCGCAAAATGTCAGCCGCTCGCTTCGCCGCAGCGAACTCGATGCTATCGACGAAATCAACCGCCAGCAATACGCCGAGTTCGGCAATCCCGAGACCATCACCCGCATTTCCCAGTACGAGATGGCCTTCCGCATGCAGATGGAAGCCACCGACGCTCTCGACATTCGCAAGGAGTCCGCTGCCACGTTGGCTGCTTATGGCAGCCAGCCCGGAGAAGAGAGCTTTGCCAACAATTGCCTGGTGGCGCGACGCCTCGCCGAGCGCGGCGTGCGCTTTATCCAGCTTTATCACTGGGGCTGGGACTCGCACGGGTCCAACGCCAAAGAGGCTTTGAACCTCGGTTTCATGGACCGCTGCCGCGAAGTCGATCAACCCATGGCCGCGCTTCTCGCTGATCTCAAGCAGCGCGGAATGCTTGAGGACACGCTCGTCGTCTGGGGCGGCGAATTTGGCCGCACCTCCATGCGCGAGAATCGCAACGGGGCGGTGATGCAGTTCGTTGGCCGCGATCACAATCCCGGCGCGTTCACCGTCTGGATGGCCGGCGGAGGAATCGCGCCTGGCATCACCCACGGCGAAACCGACGCGATGGGCTACGAAATCGTCAAAGACCCGGTAGAGATTCGCGACCTGCACGCAACCATCCTCTATGCGATGGGCTTCGATCATCGCAAGCTCAACTACTCGTTCCAGGGACTCGATCAGAAGCTCACCAGCGTTAAGCCGGCGCGCATCGTATCCGAGGTCCTGGCATGACATTGCACGTCATCCGCCGCTTGCCTTGCACGCATTTCGACCACGATAAGGAAATTGATCGCTCATGATAGTGCCGATCCCGCAAAGGCCACTTCGTTATCGGCTAGGGTTGTTCTCGCTGGCGCCGATCCTTCTGCTCCTTGGTCTGCTGCTCTTCTTTCCGCCCGACGGTGCACAGCGCTCTGACTGGGCGCAGTTCATCGGCGGCTTTCATCTGCTCACCATCCACTTCCCCATCGCGCTGATTCTCCTGGTTCCGGTTCTGGAGGTCGCATCAAGATCGCGCCGTTTTCAATATCTGCTTCCTGTCATTGAGCCGCTCTTGGTGCTGGCATTCTTCAGCGTCATTGCTTCCGCTATCCTCGGCTGGTTTCTCGCACGCAGCGGAGGATCAAGCGGCACGTTCGTCGTGCAGCACATGTGGGCCGGCTTCTTCGTCTCCGTTCTATGTTGGTTGGGCTGGATGTTCAGGGGCCGGTTCCCGGGCCTTCGATTCGACATCGCCTATTTCTTCGGCCTCGCCGTCACTGTGCTGCTCATCTCATTCACCGGCTACCGAGGCGGTCAACTTTCGCATGGCGCGAACCATCTCACCGAACACTTGCCAGGCCCGCTGCGAAACTGGCTCGGCGTATCCCAGGAACACGGTCCCACCGCCTCCACGCCCGATTCTTTTTTTGCGGTTCGCGTTGAGCCGGTCCTTCAGCAGAACTGCGTCGCTTGCCACGGGCGTTCAAGCCAGAAAAATGGTCTGCGTCTCGACTCCTATGAAGCCGTGATGCGCGGCGGCAAGAGCGGGCTTGCCATCAAAACAGGAGACTTCAAGAACAGCGGACTCTTTCAGCGCGTCTCCTGCCCGCCCGGCTCAGAAAAGATCATGCCGCCGCAAGGCAAGACGCCGCTCTCGCCCGATCAGATCAAAGTCATCGAACTTTGGATCTCAACTGGAGCGTCGCCCAGTTTAGCTGCTAATGCTGCCAAAGGCGTCTCGGCCCCTGCTCGTCCAGCAGTCGACGTTACCATCACTGAGATTGACGATGCTGCAGTCGCCAAACAGCGCGCCCCATTCGCCAATGCGCTCGCAGAATTCGATAAGCGCTATCCGGGCGCAATCGAATACGAGTCGCGCGACTCTTCCAGGCTGACAATCAACGCATCGCTGATGGGCAGCAATTTTGGCGACAGCGACCTAGCCGACATCAAACCTCTCTATGGCCAGTTTGTTGCCGCTGACTTTTCTAATACTGCCGTCACTGATCGCTCGGCGCTCAATCTTGCCGCGATGAAGCATCTTCGCAAACTCCGGCTCATGCGCACCAAAATCACTGACGCCACTGTTCTCGCACTAAGCGGGCTGAGCGAACTGGAGTCTCTGAACGTCTTCGGCACCGAGGTCACGCCCGCCGCGCTCAAAACTGCTGATCACCTGCCTAGACTGCAGCATCTCTACGCCGGAGAAACCAGGATCTCAGCGAATGGGACTCTGCCGGTTGCATTGAAGGGCAAAGTGCAGTTTTAACTCGATGCGGCAAGAGGAGCTTCGGATTGCACCCGAACCACTTCAACGAGGCTTCAATACTTGCTCTTCAGTTTCTTGTGCCTTCGTTGCATGGGCCAATCCAGCTTGGGCAGTCGCGTTCGCCGGATCGTGCCGCAGCACCTCTTGATAACTGACAATAGCTTTGTCGTATTCGCCGTTCTCTGCCGCTTTGCTCCCAGTTGACATCAGAGTCTCGATAGCCGCTTTGTCCACCTTATGAGTTGCGACCGCGGAATCAGGCTCCCCATTTTTCGAGAGAGCAGGTTTTGGGGTTGCGGGCTTTGCGGCAGAGGCGTTCGAAGGCGCGGCGGAGTCGACCTCAGTCTGATTCCTTACAGTTGTCACGCCGCTCACACGCGAGGCCAGGTTTTCTGCTTCTTTACAGTCAGCCTCTAACTGGCACTTCCCAGTTAACGTCACAATGCCACTCTGGACCGCAATCTGGATCGAGGCACGCTTCTGCAATGTTGCAAGAGTGCCTTCAATTCTGGAATGAATCTCCAGGTCAGGGAGGCCCGACACGATAGCCTTTTCAGAATTCCCTGGCATCGAGGTCGCAACCGGATTCGTCGCCTGGTTCCGATGGTTTGCATCGGAATTGAGGTAGAGATACAGGCCACCCAACCCGCCAGAAACCACGATGGCCGTCGTAATCGCAACCCAGGCTCCGGTGCGCCTTGGGCCAGCGATGGGCTTTGTCAGATCATGCTCGTGCAGCTTGTGGACAAGGGGCTCCGTGGAGGTTGCGATCTTGGTGCTTTCCAGCCGCGGAGTTGGAGTGCGAGCCATTCCCGGCGTGACCGATCCAGCGTGCGAGTTTGCGATCAGTGGCGTTGCTGGGGTCCGTGACGATGAATGTTCAAGAAGTTGACTCTCGTGCAGATACTCTGGCACATTGCGCAGTGCCAGGGCCATTTCGTCTGCTGACTCAAAGCGGCAGTCGCGATCTTTCTCCAACGCCTTCATCAGGATTGCAGACAGTTCAACCGGGATATGCAGATCGGGGCGAGCCAGGTGCGGTGCAATTGGCAGCGTCTGAACATGCTGCACGAGGAATCCCATTGGCGTGTTGGACTCAAACGGTAACTGGCCCGTCAGCATCACGTAGAGCACGACTCCCAGGGAGTAGATGTCCACTCGCCCGTCAATCTCGTCTCCCTGCATCCCGGTGGCCTGTTCCGGTGAGAGGTATTGCGGAGTCCCGATGATCATGCCGGTGCGAGTGGCCGTATACCCGCCTCCTACGTCGATGGCTCCTTCGCGCACTTTCGCAATTCCGAAGTCGACGACCTTTACCAGGTCGCGTCCATCGCTGGTAGTCGTAATCAAGATGTTGTCGGGTTTGATGTCGCGATGAACGATCCCGAGCCTATGAGCCGAGGCCAGCGCTTCAGCGATCTGGATCGCGATGTCGATCGTGCGCCCAAACGGAAACGAGCCGGATTGGGCGATCAGCGCTTTCAGGCTGTCACCTTCCACCATTTCCATTACGATGAAGGGACGGCCGTCTTCAGTCGAATCCAGATCGTCGACGCGCACCGCGTTGGGATGAAGAAGACGGTGTGCCACGATGGCCTCGGTTTTAAAACGCTTGATGAATCCGCGGTCCTCCATCATCGAAGAATGCACTACCTTTATTGCGCGGATTTCATTAAACGCCAGATGCCTGGCGCGAAACACCGCGCCCATTCCTCCTTCGCCCACCTTGTCGAGAATGAGGTACTTATCGCGGATGGTTACGCCAGGGGCGATATCCGAATTCAAATGCAGCGGGGAATTGTCGATCGGGCAGACTTTGAACTCGTTGGGGTAACTGCTGCGGCATTGGTCGCAATGCTTCATGGTTGGGGTTATCGATGCCGCCGTTTTCTTGCAAATGATCTGACCTTGAAAATGTGCAACCAGTGCAGAGAATCCTGAGTACGAAACACCGAAGCACCGCCATATCGAGCAAAGCCAGTCGGTTATTGAAAGGGAATCTTCTTGAACGAGTGCTCGTAAACCTTGTCGGATGGCAGGCCTTTGCTCACAAAATCACCAATGAAAAGGATGTCTCCGTTTTTGGCGTCTACAATCGCAACGCGGGTCCGAAACTCAGCCTCGCCGGACATCGCCATTCCGATAAGTCCGCCGGTCATGAAGGCCTTGCTTTTGGTCTCTTTGGCGCCTACCGAACGAACGATGATGAAGACGTCTATCTTACCTGTGGGATTGAGTACGGTCACAGAATCGCCGAGCGAGAAGCGCCCATTCTTTACATCTTTTTCTTTCCTGAAGAGTTGCCGTTCAGTCTGGTCGAAACGCTGCTGAACATCGGCCATAGCCAACCGCAGGTCTTCGTTGCTTTTGAGCGTTTCTTCCGGAAATGAGTTCTCAATCGTAATGCCGCGGTTTGACAGTGCCTTACCTACTTCAAATGTCACCTGCCGGCCGGCATCGTCGGATGCCTGGCCCATTCCGCTAACGCCCTTTACTCCGTGCTGCTCGATGTCCACGTGAGCTGGAAGAACCGCCGCAACCTTGACAGACACTTCGTGTTCTTTGAGTTTTGGATGAACATACTCAACTGCCGCCGCGGACAGAACACACGAAAAGAACAGTGCAACTGCAAACGTAATCCGAGCATTCATGGAACCATCTCCTTTGAATTGGTTCTTCCTTCGAGCAATGCTATTGCTCGATCGAACGCTTCAGCGCCGCAATACGCTGTGTAACAGAGAAACTTTCTTGCCCATTGGGATTCAGGTCGAGATATTTCTGATAGGCCATCAATGCTTCCTCCTTCTTGCCGTCCAACTCATAGATTCGTCCCAGTCCCAGGTAAGCTTTGGCATGATTAGGATTGACCGCCAGTGCCTTCTCATAGCCTTCCTGTGCCTTTGCCTTGTTTTCCGACCAGGTGGCCTGGCCTTCAGGTTTCTTGAGAAGTACCTTTTCTTCTTCGTCAAGCGTGAATTTACTGCTTAGCGACTCGACTTGCCTCAGTCCGGAGCGCGACATTTCTGTATCGGTGGGATGAGGAGTCCATGGTCCCAGGCCGCGGTATGCTTCTGCCTGGAAGTACAGGTTGTCCGCGGAGTCGGGGTGAAATTGCAGCAGTTTGCTCGCGCGGGCCAGTGCGGTCCGCGGCCTGCCCACCATGATTGAGACTCGAATATCCTCACGCACAATACTTTCAGTGAGGTTCTGGTATCGCGCTCGACGTTCGGCCAGCAGGCTTACGGGAACCAGGGATGGCGCTTTGGAGGCAATCTCGGCGTTGATGTAACTAATCCTGTCCTCCAGCTTGGGATGGTCACTGTAGACCGCTCCCTTTGGGGGAGGCTCCGCTTCATCTCTCTGTTCCAGCAGCCGAAAGGTGTTGGGCATCTCTCGCGGGTCGTAATTGCCTTCGATGATTTTGTTAAACGCGTACATGTCCGCATCGCGTTCCAGTTCGCGGCGGTATCCCATGATGGAGAAATCCATAATTGCCGGCACCATCAAAGCAGCGAGCTGAATAGATGCACCCCAATCCGTATTTCCGGGAGCCATTCTGCCTGCAAATTGGGCGATGCTTATTAGCGTTGACTTTTTGCGGTAGTCCCTGTTCCCAAGATAAGAATGCCGATCGGTGACATGAGTGATTTCGTGCGCCAGCACGCTTGCCAACTGGTCTTCGGAATCGAGAAGCGACAGCAATCCGGTTGTCACATAGATTGAGCCATTCGGCAGAGCAAATGCATTGGCCATGGGATCGCGGATGATCTTGAAAACCCACTTCACGTGCTCTGGCGCGGTACCTGCCGGGAGCATAGACATGCCTATTCGCGTCAAATATGCATTGAGCGCCTCGTCGTGATAGACCATGCCTTCTCTTTCATAGCGCTGGTCCAGCAGTTCCACATCCCTCAGGAACTCGAGGTCGGCCTTGCCGAAGACGAAATTCTCTCCCTTCTCAACAGCGGGAGAACAACGCGCCGGGAGGCACATAATGACTAACAATGCGAAAAGGCGGTACACCTTCACATGTCACCTCTTTCCACCCCTGAGTGATCGGGCCATAGCGAAGTCACTATTCGCTCCCTGCTTGTCGCCAAGAGCCCATCTTGCATTTCCACGATTCTGATACGCTTCCGCATAGTCTGTTTTGAGGCGAAGCGCGACATTGAAATCGGCAATCGCTTCGTTGTTACGGTTCAACTGGTATTTGGCGAACCCGCGAAAATACAGTGCCGTTGCATCGTTTGGACTGAGCCGAAGAGCGTCGCTGCAATCTTCAATCGCGTCAGTAAACCGCCCCAATTTGGTTTCGAGCTTTGCCTTCTCCACCAACGGTTCACTCCATCCCGGCTTCTCGCGGGCAGCCCGGCCGAATAACGTGGCGGCCTCTTCGTAGTTCTTGACATTGAGTTCTGCGAGCGCCTCATCGAATGCTTTCTTTGCCTGTAGATTCGGGCTATCGGATAGCGGAACCGGATTCGGGGTTGAGGCAACAGCCGGGGGTGCAGACGGAGTTTGATCTTTCTCCGGAGTAACCGCGCGGGTTGGCTCGGGCGCGTTTCGTCGAAGCGTCTCAATCAGAGAATCCGTGGCTCCTGCATGCCTCAGCTGCGCTTCGACTTCGCTGTCCAAAACGAAATCGATCTTTCGCTCGTCGGCAAAGCTCGCTACTCTCTTGCATGACACGCCGCCGATCAGAAGCTTGATTACATTGTCTTTTGATAAAGGAGAAGGAGAATTTTGCGCCAAAATACAGGTCGAGGGGGAAAGATAAAGCATCCAGGCAAGTGCAATTATGCAGACGCACCGATTCGCGTAGACGTCGTCCTCGCTGATCTGTTTTTGACCATTGCGACAAGGCATAGTTTTCCCGCAAAAGAATGCAGAGACAGTAACTCAACTTGCAAATGTGGTATTCCGCCGTAACTAAATCGGTCTATAAAAGCCAAAATAATGAGAGCTATGAGACGGGAAAATAATCGCAGCGCATGCAATTCTTGTCAAGCGAAATCTCTTTTCGGCGGGTAACAGTGGAACTGCCAGCGGGCGTCGACTTGCTCGCCTCATCGGATTACGCTTAGGCTTGTTCATCGCCAGAGAACCGCGCGTAGATGAAGGTTTGCTTTGACAGATACGATTCAATGCTGAGTATCGGATAACTTCTTCAGAGCCCCCAAAGGGGAATAGTACCGGCTAGCTGCACTTCACGCGATTATCGTGAGAAGCGATTACTTGCCAAGTGCCGCCGCGCTTGAGCCATGTATCGGTCCAAATCTGGCACACCTTTGCGCCAGGCTGGGACTTGTCTTTGCCCGTTGCATGCTCGCTGCCATAGACGATGGCAAGGCTGTCGCCGAAGAAACGCACTTTCGCGTCATCCAGTCCGCAATCGTGAGCGGTGCGCACGCTCTTTTCATCTTTTAGCTCGTCCGCTTTTGTGAAGCGTGCGCCCCGGGTAGAGGTCCCCTGGAAGTCGTCGGCAAGCAGACTGGCGACGACGCCGTTATCAATGCAGACACCCTCGGCCCACTTGCGTTCCATCTCGACAATGTACTTCGCGGTCTTGTCGCCGGCCGAAGCCCAATAACTCTCTTGTGCGAAGGCTGAACCAAGAAGGAGTGACGCCGCAATTACGCAGGCAACGGCACGTAGATGCATTTGGCACATTGGGGAATCCTGCACCGCAGTCTGTGGCGGCTAGGCGAGATTTCGCTTGTAGAGTGCTAGGAGTTCGGTCCAGGCGCGTTCGGCTCCAGCTTCGTTGTAGACCTGGCTGCCTCGTACCGTCCAGCCGTGATTACAGCCGCCGTAAACTTCGACCGTTGCGGTGAGATGCACCGCGGCAAAGGCGGCTTTCAGTTTGTCCTTGGCGGCGGGATCGCGCTTGTCGTCGTTGTCGGCAACCGCGCAAAGAACTTCGGCTTTCATCTGCGGAATGAGCAGGTGCGGACTGTCGGGCTTGTCGGTTACTAGGCCTCCGCCATGGAAGGTGGCTGCGGCGCCGATGCGCGCGGGAATAGTGGCCGCCGTGCGGAAAGTGAGCGGGCCGCCCATGCAGTAGCCTTGAACGCCCATCTTCTTTTTCTTGTCGGTCTGGGGCTGTGCGTCGAGGAATGTGACGTACGACTTGGCATCGCTGATGTTGGCGTCGGCGGTAAGAGCTGCCGCCATCGGCATTACTTTGGCGCGGTCTTCGGGCTTGCTGAAATCGAACGTGCCATCGACCACGGGAGCCTTCGCATTCCGGTAGAAAGGATTCGGCACCAGGACCACGTAGCCCTGGGCGGCAAGCCGCTGGCCCAACTCGCGAAAGACGGGCCGGAGTCCGAGAATGTCAGTCCACACCAGGACGGCGGGCCATCTGCCTTTGCCCTCGGGATGGAAGAGCGCCGAGTCAGAGACGCCGCTGGCCATGGGCACGTTGACGTCGGTCTCGACCACTTTGGCTTCTCCCACCGCGGCGGGCGCGCGCAGCGCGACGGCGGTTGCCGCCGCTCCCAAGCCGAAGGCGCGGCGCGAAACCGTGGGATCGTGGGTAAGTCCCTGGTGAATGAATTCATCACACATGTTAGGGGAACCTCCTGTTCTCTGCTCCCGACATTATGAAAGAAGAAGAGCGGTTTTGTCGATCCGATGAAGAGGGGCCATGAGTCCGAAAGTGAATCGGCAATTGTGACCGGACAGACCGCATGGCCCAAAGGACTACGGTCTTATGGAATCAATGTAATCGAAGTAGATTCGGTGCTGACGCGTACTCCATGTTGCACGGTGACCCGAGCCACATAGTCGCCGGTAGGGAGCCTTGCGAATTGGAACATTGGGAATGAGTTCACCTCGTCCGGCGATCCCACGTCCGGCTTTGAAATCGCGATCGGCTTGCCATCGTGGAAGAACTCTATCGTCACATTAGGCTTGCCAGGAGTGTCGCGGTCCGGATAAATCACGAAGAACAGGGCCGCGCCCGCCGACGCGCTGGCCCTCTGGTCGAGAGCTGGAGTCACTTTGCCACCTGCGAATTCCAGCGGATAGCCGGGATCGCGCGGCGCACTGAGCGGCTGAATGCTGCGCACCACCACCACATTGCTGATGCTGTATTTGCGGGGCTGCGGAACCGCCAGCGCAATGTGCCTGGTGCTGGCGCGATTCCCTTCCGGATCGATGGCGATAGCGTCGATGGTGTAGTTACCCGGGGAGGCTTCGAACGGCATGGTCACGATCATTTCGCCGCGCCTGAACTGCGCCAGTTCGGCAGCCGGCACGTCGCGGTCAATCTGCCGGCTGACCTTTGCCACCACCTGTCCGCCGGCATCCTTCAGCAGCGCCAGAAACTCCGCATGCACGCGCGCTTTGTGGCTTTTTTGATCCACCGCAGTTGTCAAGCCGGCGACCGGCACGTCGATACTCATTTCGAAGTGGTAGCCGTCATTCAACGGCTTGAATCGCAGGGGCGCCGCATGGAATCCGAAGTCCTGGCGCGGGCCGCCGTCAAGGATATGAAGGGCTGCCATCTCGAACGGCTTCAGTGCTTCGCCGTTCAACTGGGGCAGAGCGAAGTATCCGTCCCGGGTATGAACGGTCAGATGCGGCTGATCCACCACGACCTTGATCTGCCTGTACTTGCCGTCGTAGACGGTGGACTTCGGCACGTACGAAATTTCGTAATGCGTGCGCACCTCTTCCATGATGCGCGCCATACTCTTCTTGAAGTCGTTGGTGTTGAAGACGGCGAAGCCGCCAGTGCCCTGCGAAAGTTCTACCATGTTGAGCTGAACGTTGCCGGCTGCGGCTTGATCCATCTCGTCGAACTCCTGCGCCTGTTTCATGGCGACAGAGGGCGAGGACGACATGGTTCCCTTTGTTTTGCTGGTGGCGGTCGCCGACTCCATCAGTCCCGTGCTTGCGCCATTGGATGTCGTCAGAGTCATGCCGCGGACATCGATGCAATAGAAAGTCACATTGCCGCGATTGGCCGCGCTGACCACCTGCCGCACGATGTCCTGCCGGGCGGGAGGGTCGACGAGTCCATCGGAAAGATAGAGGATCGTCTTGCGGCCAGGCAGGGCTGACTCGTGCTGGACGATCTTTTCAAGCGACTCCCACGTTCTCATGCCGGAGACCAGGTCCACCATCCCGCGTTGGTCCGTGATCATCGCCGCCAATTGCGTCTGTGACTCAGAGAGAGGATTGGCAGACGCGGCGCTGGTTGAGAAGTCCGCCGTTCTCGTCACGTCGATGCCCGGGTGAAGAGTAACTCCGCCCGGCCCGCCGGTGAGAGTGTAATCGGTTTCGTTCAGCACATTCGCTGAGGCGGCAGCGAGTTCGGCAGCATTGCCCTTCAACGCCAGCCGAACAGCTGAGGCAAGTGCAGTGCGATCACTGGTAAACCCATGGAGAACATTGATCCGGAGGTCCAGGCTGAAGATGGCGGCTTCAGTGCTGTTCTGAAATTCAAGGTCGAGGAATTCTGTGGCGGCTTCCAGTGCGTTCCGCCTGGAGTCTGCGCCCATCTGATCAAACACAATGGAAATGAAATTTGGCTCATGGGCGATAACCGGCGTGGCCGCGGTGGCGCCGGTCGACGCGCCTTCCATCGCGACAGGTTGAGCGATGAACCCAGCTTCGCTGCCTCGCGCTAAACGAAACGAATGAATAGTCTGCGGCACGCCGCTTTCAGTGATCGTGAAATCCGAAGCCTTGAGGTTGGTCGCCTGCGACTTGTCCTTGTGACGAACCACCACGTCCAGAACGACTTCCTGAACATTCGTATGGATGACGATGTGGCCGCTATCCGGCGCTGGCGTTTCCTGGGCCCGAAGGACCGCGGCCAGCAGCATGAATCCGGGCAGCGCAAGGTGGCGACAGAATGGACGCATCCGTACCCCCATGTGATTGTATGACGGAATTCTCGCCCCAGGCATTCCGCATGCATTCAAAGAAACTGCCGCATCGTAAATTACAGGTGTGACGGTTGTTGCCCGGGTCCTTCGCGGCTCTGCGCTGCTCGCCTCCGGTTCCCCGGGATCGGTCAAATCGATCGTCGTGAGTCAGTCAATAATTGCCGCCAGTCCGAGCAGCATCAGCCTCCGAACGGACTATGCAGTGATTTCGCCGATAATGATCGTCTTGGTCTTTGTCGGAGCTCGCTTGTATCCTCAGTTGGGAGTTTAGATCACGGTTTGGAAAGGGATTCAACGCGATGGCTGCACCTGGTTCGAATCACCCGGTCGAGGATTCTTCATCAAAGGCGAAGACCGGCGCAACCGGAACTCTTCCCCCTCCGGATGAGTCTCAAATCCCCGCCAAGGCGAAGCAGCATAATATTCGCGTCTCCCCGGCAGTCCTCGATGCGGCGGGAAAGGACGGGGATTCTCTGCTGAACTCGTTGCAGACCTCTCCCGCAGGCCTCACGCAAATCGAGGCCGACTCCAGAGCGCGCGTCGCAGGGCCGAATGAGGTTGCGCAGGAGCGGCAGCGCGGCTGGTTCATCAGTCTTCTGATCATCATTCGAAACCCGCTGGTCATACTGCTCGCTGTTTTGTCGTCGATCTCATTTGCCACGGGCGACCCTAGAGCTGGAAGCGTCATGGCCGGCATGATCGTGCTGAGCGTCACGCTCCGATTCCTGCAGGAAGCGCGCGCCGGTGCCGCCGCGGCAAAGCTCAAGGCCATGATCCACGTAACAGCCACGGTGGTTCGGGATGGCAAGCCGCGCGAAGTTCCGCTCCGCTACCTTGTTCCGGGAGACATCATCAACCTGTCGGCTGGAGACATGATCCCGGGCGATGTACGAATTCTTTCTGCGAAAGATCTCTTCGTCAGCCAGGGCACGCTGACCGGGGAGTCGCTCCCCGTTGAGAAGTTTCACGATGCCGACCCAAACGCCGCAAACTCGCCGGTCGAACTCAAGAATATATGCTTCATGGGCACCAGCGTTCAAAGCGGCACCGCGACAGCCGTTGTGGTTGTCACGGGAGTACGCACATACCTGGGCACAATGGCCAGTTCCATCACGGAGGAAGGAACGCCGACCAGCTTCGACCAGGGCCTAAGCCGCTTCACTTGGCTCATGATTCAGCTCATGGCCATCATGGTGCCTTTGGTTTTCTTCATCAACGGATTCACCAAGCACGATTGGAAGGGAGCCTTCTTTTTTGCGATGGCCGTGGCCGTCGGGTTGACCCCGGAGATGTTGCCCATGATTGTCTCCGTGTGCCTCGCCAAGGGCGCGCTTGCCATGAGCCGCAAGAAGGTCATCGTAAAACGCCTCAATGCCATTCAGAACTTCGGCGGAATGGACGTACTCTGCACCGACAAGACCGGCACGCTCACTGAGGATAGAGTCGTCCTGCAGCGGCACTGTAACGTAGCCGGCCGGGAAACGGATGAAGTGCTCAGGGATGGCTACCTCATCAGTCACTTTCAAACTGGATTAAAGAACCTGCTTGACACGGCAATTCTTAACAGCTCCGACTTTCATGACCAGGCGTTGATTGAGAAGTACAGAAAACTCGATGAAATCCCGTTCGACTTCACTCGGCGCATGATGTCCGTACTTGTCGAAGATCCTGAAGGTAAGGCCATTCTCTTAACCAAAGGCGCCCCGGAAGAAATCTTTCACCAATGCTCTCAATTCGAGCTTGACGGCAAGTTGTCGCCCATGGACCCCGCCCTGATGAAAGGGTTGAAAGATGAATATGCAAATCTGAGTAACGATGGATTCCGGGTCCTGGCCGTCGCGGTAAAAGAGTTGCCAGGCAAGAAGTTTTGCGCAAAAGAAGATGAGCGCGATCTTGTGCTGAAGGGATATGTCGCGTTCCTCGACCCGCCAAAGCCCACTGCTGGACCGGCAATTGAGGCGCTGCACAAACATGGCGTCGTAGTAAAGATTCTCACTGGCGACAACGACTTGATCAGCCGCAAGGTGTGCCGCGACGTTGGCCTTTCCGCCGATCCAATGCTGTTGGGCGATCAGGTAGAGAAGATGTCGGACACCGAATTGGCCGAGGCGGCGGAGACTACGACACTTTTCGCTCGCCTGTCTCCCGCACACAAGCAGCGAATCGTCCGCGCGCTGCGCAGCACAGGCCATGTGGTTGGGTTTATGGGCGACGGCATCAACGATTCCCCCGCGCTGCGCGCCGCCGACATTGGCATCTCGGTAGATACCGCGGCCGACATCGCAAAGGAATCGGCCGATTTGATCTTGCTGCAGAAAGATTTGATGGTGCTCGAAGGGGGCGTCATTGAGGGACGAAAGGTTTTCGCCAACATCCTAAAATACATCCGGATGGGCGCGAGTTCCAATTTTGGAAACATGTTCAGCGTGTTGGGGGCCAGTGCCTTTCTTCCGTTCCTTCCCATGGTGCCGATCCAGATACTCACCAACAACATGCTCTACGACTTCTCCCAGGTGCCCATCCCCAACGACGCGGTGGATGACGAACAAGTGGCGCGGCCGCGGCCCTGGAAAATCGGAGAGATCAAGCGGTTCATCCTCTGCATCGGCCCCATCAGTTCCATCTTCGACTACACCACTTTCTTTGTCATGCTCTATCTGTTCAAGTGCTGGGATCCATCCCGCGCGCCTTTATTTCAGACCGGCTGGTTCGTCGAGTCCATCATGACGCAGACGCTCATCATCCACATCATTCGCACCAACAAGATTCCTTTCTTCCAAAGCCGCGCAAGCTGGCCGTTGTTAATCACGACATTGACCATCATGGCCCTGGGGGCTTGGCTGCCGTATTCTCCATTGGCCACTTCGCTGGGCCTGACGCACCTGCCCGCGATGTATTGGCCGATCCTGCTGCTCACGCTTCTTGCCTACACTGCCCTTACGCAAGGCGTCAAGGTTTGGCTGCTGAGAATGAAATGGATTTAGGGCGGAGTAAATCCTCCCGCCCTTAGGCAGTTCCATGGACCCCAGGGGCGGGCTGCTAATCATAAGGACTGTTACTGTGCATCGTCCGCGTGGCAGCCCGATCTGATGATCGACGGCGACGCAGTGGATTACACGCAACCCTGATCCCGCTTTTCATTGGAAAGGAAACTAGTGCGGTACCTTGGGCTTGATCCATCCGTATGACCACGTCCCCAGCAGAGCGCTGATCGCGGCCGCGAGCATCACCGTCACGCCATTGCCGACAAGCGCAAAAAGCGGACCCGGGCATGCGCCTGTTAGCGCCCAGCCTATGCCGAAGATTGTTCCGCCGGCGGCGTATTGGATTCCGGAGCCCAATACTTTCGGCGGTACTGAAATTGCCACGCCTTGAACGGACTTGAGCTTCAACGCCTTGATCAGCGCCAGGGAAACTGCCGCCGTTGCTACGGCGGACCCGATGATGCCATACATGCGAAACGATTGAAACCGAAACATCTCCTGAATGCGAAACCAGGAGAGGACCTCAGAGCGGCTCAAGACGAACCCGAATGCGGCGCCCAATAACAGATACACCGGCAGAAACCGAAGTGGCGCCTCGGGTTTTTCAGCGCCACCCGAACCACAGCCCTGGAATTCTGAAACAGATAAGGTACTCATACTCCTCCAATCACGAGAGGCAGGATGAAATAAGTGGCAGCAAGGCCGCCCGCAAAAAAGCCGATGACCGCGATCAGAGAGGGCACTTGGACGTTTGCCAGCCCGCTGATTGCATGCCCCGAGGTGCAGCCTGCGGCATAGGCGGTTCCAAAGCCAACGAGGAAACCGCCGACGACGACCGAGACAAATCCGCGCACGGTCAGCAGCGCATGCCAGGTGAACAATTCGCGTGGGGCGAGCCCGCTGAAGTCGTGAATCCCGAGTTTGACGAGCGAAGCGTGAGTCGCATCCGAGATGTGTATCGAATGCGGACCGCCCTGCGACGCCAGGAACCCGCCCAGAAGGACACCAGCCAAAAAGACCAGGTTCCAGAGACCTGCCCGCCGCCAGTCGTAGCGAAAATATTCAACTTTGCCCGGAGCTACGGCCGCGCACAGATGACTCAAGCTCGCTGAGATTCCGAAGACCTTGTTGCCCACGATCAGCAACGCAGGAACGAACAATCCAATGAGCGGCCCCGCAACGTACCAGGGCCACTCTCCACTTAGCCAAGCCGTCATTCTTTATCGTCTCCTCACTCTGAGCATATCGTGCCGGTTATTTCTTGAGCCATCCCAGGCTGATCTGGAATGAGTTTTGATACATGCTCAGGTTCGCATCGCCGCCTCCGGCCGTTGGCGGAATTGAATTGGGCCCTTTCACAGTGCTGTTGAATGCATGCACGTAAGCGAAGCTGATTTCTTTCCCGCTCTTGAGCGCCCAGGTTGCTCCAACATGCAGGTGATCCTGCGTCACGGCCGGAGCAAGCACGTTGAAGAAGGTCTGTGTGCTGTCGAAGGGCAGCCCGGCGTGGTTGTAGCCGCCGCGAAGCGTCAATTCCGGTGTCGCCTTGTACTCCGCTCCGGCCTTGATCACATTGATGCTATGCCACCCAAAGCCAGGTCCATCGCTCGATCCGAGCAGCGCCTGGTTTGCATCTGAATTCGCAATCGACTTAACCTGGCTGTACTGAATGCGCTCGTAGTCGAAAAGAACAGTAACCTTCGGTCCGACTTTTAGCGCCGCGCCACCCGCGAAGTTGGCCGGGATGTCGAACTTGCCTCCCTCGGCAAACAGGCCTTTGTAGCGGTCGAAGGCGGACGTAAACGTTCTGCTCTGATAAGTTGCGCCGATGCTCAGAGCGGGGTTGATCTCGCTGATCCAGCCCACGCGCACGCCCGCTCCATATGAGTTCGAATAGCCGGTATTGGTCACGTGCGTAGGATCGTTGGAGGAGTTTGCGGTGGCGAAGTTCTGCAAGCCCTCAACAGAAACGCGCTGGTAAGCAATGTTGGCCGCCACACCGATGGTGTTATGCGGACCGAGCTTGTATGCGATTGCTGGCGTTAAAAACAACTGATCCAGATCCACTCCGCCGCGCGTGGTTCCAAGCAGAAAGATCGGATCTTTGTAGGATGAGTTCATTCCGCCGTTCCCGTAGATTGCCACTCCCCACGCCAGCTTGGAGTTGAACTGCTGGCTGTAACCCAGTTCGGGGATGAAGAAGTTGGTCACGCGATTGGCATCGTAAGAACCGTTCACATCGGGGTACCCCGGAGGCAATTGATTGCCGACGATTGTGGCAGAGCGGTTCGGACGGAACAGTGTCATGCCTACATCAAACCGATCGCCAACCAACCATAGACCCGCTGGGTTTGTGGCCGCCGCAAGACTGTCGCCCGGCGCGGCCACACCCACGCCGCCTTTGCCTTGCTGTTTTGCCCCGTAGCCGGTGGCAAAGTAACCATCTGTCGCAAATGCGAATTGCGCCATCAACACAAAAACCAATGGAACTGGGGAAGCCCATTTCCTGGGGAATTTGAACACTTCGTTCTCCTTTGTCTATTTGTTTGAACTCAAGTGGAATTGTTTTGCGCGTCACTTCGTTTGGACGACTACCGCGGGTCCTATGTGAAGACTTGAAATATCCTCCAGATACACGCCGGTCACATGAGAATCCGATGTTGAATCGCGCGTCGAGGTAAAGATCAGCCAATGGCCGTCCGGGGAGATCGACGGATAGCCGTCGAAAGCATCGTTGTAGGTGAGGCGCACCAGTTCGTCGCTGTTTAAGTCGCCAAGATAAACCTCGTAGTTATGCGGGGGCAGCACCTTGACGAAGACGTAATGATGGCCGTCCGGTGCGGGAAACGGCGACCAGTTCGTGCCGCCATTGTGCGTAAGCTCTTTCAGCCCAGTGCCGTCTGCTTGAATCGTGAACAGATCCATCGGCAGCGGGTGCTTTTTGGCGTTGGAGTCTTCAGATCGCCAGGCGCGAAAGATGATCGTCTTTCCGTCGCCGAAGACAAACGAACCGCCCGGCTCCCACCCATCCAGGTGTGTGATCTGCACCGGATTGCTGCCGTCCGTATTCATCTTCCACAGTTCCATCTTGCCGGAGCGCTGGCTCCCGAAGAGTATCCACTTGCCATTGGGAGCGACAGAGACTTCAGCATCGTAGACCGTGTTGTTGGTGAGCCGCTTTACGTCATTTCCATCGAGATTCGATGTGTACAATTCCGAGCCCTGCGGATATGCACTGGGGTCGGAGAAATTTGACTTGTCCAGTTCCGGATGATCTTTGGTCGATGTCCAGATGATGCGCTTGCCGTCGGGAAAGAAGAACGAGCAGGCATCGTCGCCCTTGTCGTTGATACGGCGAATCTCAGTGCCGTCGATGTTGAGCGTGTAGACGTGAAAGCTGGAGTCGCCCTCGCGCTTGGCGTTGCCGATAATGTGCGTTCCATCCGGCGCGAAATAGAACTCGGCGCCGGGGCCGAGGTTGGGAATGCGATGGACGGGCAGTTCGCGCGCTTCGGGTGCAGTGGGAGCAGCCGCAGTCTGCGCATGCCCGATGGGGTGAGTTGAGATCGCAAGGGCGCACAAGGTCAATGCCGTATAAACCACACGCCGGTTAGCTTGTCTTGTCTTCATTTCTTGTCCTTTCTGTCAGGAACTTTGTTCTGCCAAATGAACCGCAATCACTTCGGCACGGGCTAAAAGATCAGCTTGAGTGCAATTTGCGCGTTGAAAGGTTCGCCTGGTCCGATGCCGGGCAGTCCGAACTGTGCTCCGTTTGTGGATGTGATCGGGAGCGCGAAGTTAACTCCAGGGCCGGCGGGGATCAGCAGGTTGGCGCCGAGGAACGTTGGATTGCCAAGATTGGCGCGGTTGAACACGTTGAACAATTCCGCACGCAACTGAGCGCTAAGCCTCTCGGTCACGTGAGTCGTTTTTACAAGGGACAGATCTACATCGCTGAACCCCGGCCCCACCAGCTGGTTGCGCCGATACGTTCCGAATGTCCCAGGATTGGGAAAGGCGAATGCGTAAGGGTTAAACCAGTAGACTCCGCTATTGGTAACCGCGTGAGAGGCGCCAGCGTACGGATTGCTGACCAGGTTCGGGCGGTCGAGGTTCTCGCCTGTACCGCTCCAGTCGCCGATTGCATCCAGCGAGAAGGGAAGTCCGCTGCGGAAGCTCAGCGTAGTGTCTGCCGCCCAGCCGTTGGTGAGCCACTTGGGACCACGCCCACCTGGCACTTGATATTGGAAGAACGCGGTGAAGTTATGACGCGTATCGAAATCGCTGTTGCCGTAGTCCGCATCGGGATGCGTGCTGTCCTGCGGCGCTCCGCCAAAGCTGGATACATCGAGCGTGTGCGCCCACGTGTAGTGGAACTGCGAAACAATGCCGTGCCACGCCGAGATGCGCAACGATGCCTGCAGCGAGTTGTAGTTTGAATTGGCCCTGGTTTGAATCTCGTTAATCACGCCATATTCAGGGAACCGCCCATAGTAGGGTCGAGTTGTATTGTTGCCGTTCGCGTCGAAGGCGGTCGGGTCGAAATCGCTGCCCAGCGCGGCCTGATTGAGGTCGATGAGTTGCAGAAGGTGCCGGCTCTGGCTGCCCACGTAGCCCACCTCCAGCACCGCGGCTTTGCCAATGCCCTTCTGCACGTTGAGGTTGAAGTTGTAAGTGTAAGGAGTGTGGAACCTCTGGCTGACTGAATAGATGTTGGCAAAGCCGCCGGCGCTGGCCTGCGAAAAAATTGGCGATCCATCGGACGGCAGCACCGTTCCGGGCTGCAAAGAGACAGAGACAGTCGGGCTGCTTCCTATCAGGTTTTCTTCAACGCCAGTGGCACCGCCGCTGTAGACAAAGCTGTTGCCCAGCAGCGGCGAAACGTTCACCGTATCGTAGTAAATGCCGAAAGCGCCGCGAATTGAAAGATCGTTGCTGTGGCGAGGCTGATAAGCAAATCCTATGCGCGGCCCAACGTTGCTCCAGTCGTGGGGATAGAGAGAACTCAGGCCCGAACCGACAAGCACCAGCCCCTTGTCGGGCAAGAAGGTTGAGAGGTCCTGCTTGCCATTGTGCACAGGGCTTGTTGAGTCATAGCGCACGCCCAGGTTCAGGTTAAGGCGGGACGAGACCTGCCAGTTGTCGTTTGCAAACAGAGAAAAGCTGTCCTCGAATACCTTTCTGACTGGATCCCCTTGCACAATGTTGGCCGAGTAGACCTCGCCCTGAAGAAAGTCGGCGAGCGCCGCCACGTTGCCGTCGGTCACCAGCGGCGACTGTGCCCATGGATCGGAAGGTAGCTCCTGGTAGGCGAATACTCCGCGCTGGCCGGTATGGTAATCGGCGTATACCTGTCCGCGTCTAACCTCCCCGCCAAAGCGAAATTGGTGTCTGCCGGTAACATACGACAATGTCTCTGTGAGATGTGCGGCAATATCCTCGCGCCCCGAGGCGGGCGTAGGACCGATCGGGTCGAAGTCTCCAATGGTGATCTTCGGGGCGCCAGTAAGCTGCGTCGAGGGAACACCGGTATTGAACCCCAGGGCCGCCGGGTCGTAGCTATGATCCTGATCGGCAAAGCTCTGGTGAAAATAGTTGAATCCGAAAGTCGCCTGGCTGGTGAGTCGCGGAGAAAGCGTGGCGTTGTAAACCACCGACCAGTTTTCATCGTGCAGCGGCGCCTGCTCAAAGTACGGCGTCAGGTAGGAACTGGTCGGAGCGGTCTGTGTGCCGTCTCCCACAAACACGCTGAGCGAAAGACGCTGATTCTGGCTGAACGAGTGATCCAGCTTGAGCACGCCATTGTCGCTGTTTCCATTTTCAACGCCGGGATTGAAGTAGTTGTCCGGCGCGGCAGGACCGTTGAGTGCGCTTGACGGCCAGAGGTTGTTGAGCAAGTTCAACGAGACGGGACTCACCGCAATGGGAGCATAGTTCCCGTAAATCCCGTTCGGGTTGTTGAGCAGATCGGTCGCCGCAGCCTGGTAGTCCAGCGATGGCTCTGTCACCTGTTGAGGCAGCCCTATCACGAAATTCTGTCGCTCAAAACTTGCTTCGTAAAATGTGTTGTCGCGCCGGATCGGACCGCCGACCGACGTGCCATATTGCTCGTTGCGGATCTTCTGCGTGCCGGCTCCGGTCGCAGCAAAAGGATTGCCTTCTGCCAGTGCCTCGTTCCGGTTGTAGTAATACAACGCGCCGTGCACTCGGTTGGTTCCGGACTTCAGCAGCAGGTTTGCCACTCCGCCCGGATTCCGTCCTGCCTCTGCGTTGCCTTGGGTGACCAGCGAGAATTCTTCCACAGAGTCAAGCGGCAACAACACGCCGGGCACTCCATAAACTCCGCCCTGGTTCACTGCGGAGGAGTTATTCCAAAGGTCGTTGTTATCGGCCCCTTCAATCTGCCAATTGATTTGCGAGGCCTGCGTTCCGTTAATGGCGCCGAGAAAGCCAACCGTATAGCCGGTGTAGCCTGGGCTGAGGGCGAGTAATTGCGTAAAGTCGCGGCCGCTCAGCGGCGTCCCCTCCACTGTTGCCGCATCCAGCACATTGGCTTGGGTGGTTGTAGTGCTTTCCACGTTGAGCGAGTTTGCCGTAATGATGATCGCGCCTCCAACCGAGGCCACCTCGAACCGCACCGGCAAGTCGTAAATGCCGCCTGCCTCAATGGGAGCCTTGTCGGCAACGAAATCCCGAAACCCGTCTTTATGAGCCGTAACACTGTACAGGCCAATCGGCAGGTCTTGAAATGCATACTGCCCTGCGCCGGACGAAATCGTCGCATAGGTGAGGCCAGTTGCGTTCTCCTTGGCCGTTACCTGGGCACTCGCCACAAAGGCACCCGAAGGATCGGTGATAGTTCCGCGGATTCCACCGCGGAACGTTTGCGCATTTGCGCCAGAGCAAAAAAGCAGGCCCGTCATCATCATCACCGCGAAAGCGAATCTCAAGGCAAACCGAAAATCGAAATGAACAGCCATTTGCTTACTCTCCTTTGTCAGTCAGGTGGAGTCTTCTCCACAATTCACGCGCGAGAAACAAAACGGCCCACGATTTGAATCGTGGGCCGCTGGGTAACTCGATAGATGCTGGACTGGCTAGCTGAGGGGACAACATCTCATAGCTTCGCCAAACGCGCACATGAGCCCGCGGCCCCGGCGACAACAAATGGCGATCATGAGATAGGAAGGAGTCATGGCCTCAGTTTCTGCAATATAACCGATTGTGTTTTCAAACGCAAATGCCTGGATCAAATTGCAAAGAAAAATTACCCGCGACACCAACTGATCGGGCCGCGAGTTGCCTGGCGAACATCGACAACGCCGGGCAGCGCGCAGGCTCTCGTCACGCGTTCCGCTTCTTTCTTTAGACACGGCCACTTCGCTACTTTCTCTGTTCCAGCTTGGCCTGAACCTTCAGAGGCTTGCCGTCACGGAGCACGGTCACATCCACAACATCGCCCACCTTGCTGCGGCGCAATGCGTCGGTAAAGTCGTACAGGTTCTTGATGGGTTGGCCGCGAAATTCGATCAGGGTGTCTCCTGCTTTGAGTCCGGCTTTGTCTGCCGGTGACCTGGGTCGAACATCTGAGAACCGCACACCGGTCTCAACCTGTCCAAAGTCTGGAATCGACCCAAAGTAAGGTCCATAGCCCCCGCCCGATCCTCCCCGTGCGGAGTGTTCTTCGGCAACCGTCAAAAAGCCCGGCCGCTGCGGTGCTTCGTCCAGGCGTAAGGCAACTTCCGCAACCAGGTTCACAACGCGTGCTGCCTGGTCGGGCTCAATCTTTTCCCAGGTGTCGGACGGCTTGTGATAATCCGAGTGCAACCCCGAGAAAAAGAACAGCACCGGAATCCTCTTTACCAGAAACGAAGTGTGGTCGCTCGACGAGTAGCCGCTTTGCGAGTACTCGGCTTTAAGCTTGATGCCGGCATTGGCCGCTTCAAGCGTTTGCTGAAAACCCGTTCCCGTCCCGATTCCGCCAATGTAGATGGTGTCTTTCTGAATCCGCCCGATCATGTCCATGTTGAGCATGGCCACCGCCTTGTCAATGGGCAGCGTCGGCTCTTTCACCCATTCCGCGGAGCCCCGCAGTCCCAGTTCCTCGCCCGCAAACGAAGCGAACAGGATGCCGCGCGGCAACTGTCCCTTGAGCGGAGCGAGAATATGCGCCAGTTCCAGCAACCCCGCTGTGCCGGAGCCATTGTCGTCCGCCCCAGGATGAAATTGCCCAATCTGCGACGGCGCCAGCGAGCCATATTCGCCGCTGCCTAGGTGATCGTAGTGCGCCCCCAGAATCACGTATTCGTCGCTCTTGCCAGGCAGATAGGCAAGCACGTTGTTCACAACCGCGCGCTTCTTATCGATGTTAGTTGCGAGGTTGATGTGTAACCCCGCAGGAAATGCAAACGAGCCGGCCTTGCCTGTGGACTCAATCTGCTTCTGTGCGTCGGCAAGGCTCTTGCCTGCCGCGGCAAACCAGCCATCCGCCGCGTGATTCTTGACCTGGACAAACGGAATGCCCACATCCTCGGGTCCGCTGGCGCTTCCAAATTGGGTCAGCAGGTCCTCTTCGCCGTCTCCGAGTTTGCCATTCAAAATGATCAGCGCATGTGCCCCGTGATTGCGCGCATTGATGGCCTTGGTGATCAACTGCGCGTGCGTGCTGGGCCCCGCGTTGTCTCCGCCTTTCGCAAAGCTTTCCGGCTCCCGGCGCAGCACAACCACGATCTTGTCCTTCGCATCGAGATTCTCGTAGTCGTCGTACTTACGCTCCGGCGCCGTAATGCCATACCCGGCAAACACCACTGCGCCATTAGCTTCACTGGACGAGGAGAAGCTGAACGGCACGTAGTCCTGATTGATCGCCAGTGCGCTCTTGCCGTTCTTTTCTTCCACCGTCAGATGGTTGCCGGCCTTCAACTCAGCACCGGTAATCACGCTGAAAGGCTGCAGGTATCCCTGGCTCCCTTTCGGCTCCAGGCCCAGGCTCTTGTGCCGCGCCACCAGAATCTTTTCCGCGCGGGTCAGCCCTTGTGATCCATTCCCGCGGCCTTCCATCTGCAATGTGGTGAGCGATTGAATGTCGTGAATGTAGCGCGCAGGATCTGCTGGAACCAGCTTCTGTGCCGGCGCCACGGGAGCCGCACTCACCAAAGCGAGACATAGGGCAGTTATCGCAACAGCACGCTGGAATACCGCGCTGGGGAGGAACCGGGTCCGGCTAGTCAAGCCAAGTGAAATTGTTCGTTCAGGCATTCTTACTCCTTCATCATTTGAGGGGAAAAATGAAACGGCCCACGTTTGGAATCGTGGGCCGTTGAGAGAATCCATGCAAATTCGGGAGGATTTATCCGTCCGCTCTCAAGGCCCGCAGGGAACACGCCAAAACTCGGCCGCAACAGGGAGGGCACTTACGAACAGTCGGATTTGCCTCGTGAGTCATAACAAAACCATTCAACCACGGAGCTCCTTACATTTGCAAACTCACACCGTCTGAATGGTTCGCATCAGGTGTCTCGCAATACGAAAGACGGATCGGAAAACTCAATCCAGGCCGGGATAGCGGTGGTGCCACTCGGTGGCTTTTCCATAAGCGGAGGCAAGGCGTAGAACCGTTGCTTCGCCTCCCGGCGGACCTGTGATTTGCATCCCGATCGGCATTCCCGCGAGAGTGAATCCGCAAGGAACTGAGATCGACGGCAGCCCAAGCACGTTGAACGGCCGCGTGTTGCGAAGCATTATCAGCTCCTTTGCGCGAGCGGAATCCGGCTCGCGCAAATCGGCAAGTGAGAAGGTCGGTACCGGGGAAGTCGGCGTGATCACCAGGTCCACGTTTTCAAGGTGGCGCGAAATCGAGCGGCGAATTTGATCGAGTTGGCGTCGGCTCTGGATATACGCGGACGCGGCTATTTCTTCGCCGGCGCGGATTCTCTTCAGAGTGGCATCCTGATAGAGTTCGGCATTCTTGGAAATGTATTCCTTGTGATACGTGTAACACTCCGCCTTCTGCACCGTCAGGGATGGATCGATGACCGAGGAGTAAGTAGCATCGGTTGCCAGCGGCCCAATGTCGCATTCACTGCCAGCGACCGTCTCTAAGACTGACAGCGCGATTTCCATTGCTGCATAAATTTCCTGATGAAGCGCCTCGTAGAAATAGTCGCGTGGAATTCCAAGTCGCAAAGAGGATGTAGATTCAGCGATAGACCGGGAGTAATCCGGAACTCGGAAATCGATGCTCGCCGCATCTTCAGGGTCATGACCGGCAATCGCTTGAAGCATGAGCGCGGCGTCCATCGCGGTGCGCGTCATCGGCCCCACGTGATCCAGCGACCACGACATGGGCAGAACGCCGGTCGTGCTCACGAGCCCGTACGTTGGTTTCAATCCAACGATGCCGCAATACCCTGCCGGCTCCCGGATAGAACCGCCCGTATCCGATCCGATGGCCCCATAGCAAAGGCATGCTGCGACTGCGGCAGCGGACCCGCCTGACGAGCCTCCTGCGCAATAGCCATTCTCCCAGGGATTGCGAACTGCGCCGAAATAGCTGACCGCGGAACTGCCGCCGTAAGCGAACTCGTGCATGTTCAGTTTCCCCAGAAACACGGCGCCCGCGGTTTTCAGGCGGCGCACAACCTCCGCGTCCCGCGCGGGAATGCGGTCCTTGAACAAAGCGCTGGCAGCGGTGGTACGCACGCCGGCCGTGTCCACCAGGTCCTTCAGCGCGATCGGTATGCCGTGTAATGGCCCTCTCCAATTGCCGTGCTGTATCTCCTCTTCAGCCAGACCGGCCTCGCGCAGGGCCGACTCTCCTGTGACAGTGATGAACGCGTTTAGCCGGGGGTTGAACCGCTCTATACGGCCTAAGCACTCTTCTGTTAATTCGACCGGCGACACTCTTTTGGTGCGCACCAGCTCAGAAACCTCGCTGAGACTCAACTTGGTTAAGTCTGTGTTCCCCGGTCTTCGAGACAACAGCTCTTGTTCTCCGTCGGTCATGACTTGCAGAATAAACGCATCTCCGCATGAATGGAAGGACGGCTACAGAACAGGAACTGCCTCGCATTCAAAGGCAGCATTTCTTGTTATGAGATTTCTCGCAAAGCCTCCGCTGCGCGCAAGGCGAGACCGTGGGCAACGGAAGTAAACTCATTGCCGCTGCGGATGCGGTCCTTCCCGAAGCGAGTCTCGAAGATGCGGCGAACCGCCGGCACAAATGAGCTTCCGCCAGTAAGGAAGACACGATCGACAGCGCGTGGGTGAATGCCGGCGGTATTAAGGAGTTGCTCAATCGAGTTCTCGATGGCCTGCAAATCATCCGCGATCCAAGCTTCAAATTCCATGCGCGTCACGGGAATGCGCAGGTCAATGACGGGATGCACGGGGCTGCTGTCGCGAAAGCAGAATTCGGCAGTATCGCTGCGCGACAGTTCAAACTTGACCTGCTGCACTGCCTGGTGAAGCTGGTAGCCCAGGTCTTCTTCGATGAGCGCAATCAAGGCTTCGATCTTCTTCGGCTCCAACGCTCGAATCCGTGCGCTCTTCAAGATTTCGCGTGCGTTATTGGTGCGCAGAAAAGAGAGATAGTGCCAGCGCTCAAGGTTGGCATAGATCCATGCCGGCACGGCAGGAAGCAATTTATTGAGCGACCGCGCCTCGGAGTCCGATCCCAGGGCGGGCGATACGAGTTTGCGAATAATGCGCGCGTCGAACGCGTCGCCCGCAAGTCCCACTCCGCTATTGCCGAGCAAATCCTGGGGAGTACGCCCGCGGCGTAGCACGCCAGGGCCGACCCGCAGCAAAGAAAAGTCGCTGGTGCCGCCGCCAAAGTCGCCGATCAGAATCAATTCGTCGTGGTCAAGCGTGGACTCATAGGCGCACGCGGCGGCAATGGGCTCCAATTCGAAATCCACGCGTTCGAAACCCGCTATTGCAAAAGCCTCCCGGAGCCGCACAACAGCAAAGTCGTCATCCTCCGGTGTGTCAGCGCCGACAAAGCGCACGGGGCGGCCCACCATTGCATATCGAATTGGCTTTTCAGATTGCGTTGCAGTATGTTTGCGTAAATCGCCGAGCATGCGGGCAATCAGGTCTTCCAGTTTGTAGCGGCGGCCAAACACTTCTGTCCCGGTTAGCGAGCGGCTGGAGAGGTGAGACTTGAGCGACTGGATAAGCCTGCCCTTCTCCTCGGCCTGAAGATAGCGCTCGATAGCGGCAGGGCCGGTGAAAGCATGCGTCCTTCGATGCCCGTCTGCCGTCCGGAACGGTTCAAGGTAAAGAACCGAGCGCGAAGATTCTACCTGCGCTCCGAGCGAACAAAACGAGGCAAGCTTCACTTCGGATGCATCATTCAAAAACGCGACCGAACTGTTTGTAGTGCCGAAATCGAACCCAACCGCGTCCATCTGATTTTTCGTTGTTTGCATCGGCTCCATTATTTTGCGGCATGGTTCTTCCAAGCCATTAGTGTCCTCCGGCATTCAGGTCCACCTTGCCGCGGAATTTGCTGTACACGAACACAACGTAGCCAATGGCCAGCGCCATGCCGAAACCCCACCAGACCAGGCCGACGGCGAGCGTGTGCGGACCGGAAATGGCGCGTGTGAGTGTGATATCGCGGTCTGCTCCGGTGGTGGCAGGCAGCAGCGTTGGATAAAGTCCCCAGCAAGCGCCGGCCAGCATAAAGAACAGATAGAAGCAGGAACACAAAAACGCCTTGACCGGCTGCGCCTTGCGATTGAGGAGCCAGATACCTGCAAGAGATACGATCACTCCCACGGGAACCACAAAAGTCGCCGGGAAGCTGTAGTAGTTGTTCAGACTCTCTGGACGTACAGCGATCGTTGCGACAAGGCTGACAACCGTTAGAGCCGCCAGCAGCAGCCAAAGCGGGTTGACTATACCGCGGGCGCGCTGGGCCAGCCTGTGCGAGGTCTTGATGGAGAGCCAGAGAGCGCCGTGAAGCGTCAGTGCGACCAACGCAAGCAGGCCCCCAATGACTGTATACCAGTCAAGGATTCCGGGGTTGGGCCCCGGTTGCCAGTTGGTCCACAAGGGCAGGAAGAAGTAGCCGTCGGCCTGCAGAGGAACGCCTCGCAGCACGTTGGCCAGCGCGGCGCCAAAGAAGATGGTGAGCAGAGCGCTTGCCACACCGAAGACACCGTCGAGCAGAGCGCGCCAGACGCCGACTTCGATGTGGTTGCGCAGCTCGAGGCTAATGCCACGCAGGATCAAGAGCCAGAGCACGATCATGAGCGGCAGGTAGAAACCGCTGAAGGCTGAAGCGTACAGAAGCGGAAAAGCAAAGTAGAGCGTACCCCCGCCAGCCAACAACCAGACTTCGTTGCCATCCCACACCGGTCCGATGCTGGCAAGCATCGTGCGGCGCTCGGGTTCGGTGCGCGGCAAAAACAGATGCAAAACGCCAACACCCAGATCGAAGCCGTCGAGCACGACGTAGCCCACGATCATTACGGCAACCAGCCAGAACCAGACCAAACCCATCATGGAGAATTTCCTTTCTCTTCAGGCCTTCAAAGGAGAGCCGTGATCGTCATTCTGCGTGAGCCATTGCGGCTGGAGCGGATTTGGACTCCGGGCCGTTGCTGATCTCGCGGTAGATGAGGACGGTGAACAGAAGACCCAGCAGCGAGTAAAGGCCCATGAAGCCCAGCAGCGTGAACAGGCCGTTGCTTGCTGAGACAGTGTTCGAATAGCCCTCGCTGGTGCGCATCAGGCCATAGATGAGCCACGGTTGGCGACCGAGCTCGGCAGTCATCCAGCCTGCGGTGTTGGCGATATACGGCAGCGGAAAGCTCAGCAGCAACGCCCACAGCACCCAGCGGGATTGGTAGAGCCGCCGTCGCCAGAGCAGAAATGCGGAAACGATCATCAGCAGCACAAACCAGGTTCCGAGGCCGGCCATGATGTGGTAGGCGTAGAAGAGCAAGGGCAGGGCCGTCGGCCATTGGTCGCGCGGAATCTGATCGAGGCCTTTCACTTCGGCCTTGGTGGTGCCATAGATCAGGAAGCTGAGCGCGTCGCTGACAACGATGGGGTTATCGATCTGTCCTGTCTCCTCGTTGGGTTGACCAATGAGCACCATTCCCGCCCCGTCCTCGGTTTTGAACAGACCCTCCATTCCGGCCATCGCGGCTGGTTGGTTGCGCGCAACGTACTTGCCGTGAAGATCGCCGGTCGGAAAGATGATGAGGACAGAAGCCACAAGGCCTGCGATAACGCCGACCTTGAGAAAGATGCGCGCGTAATCCATCATTCGCCGGTCCAAAAGATAGAATGCGCCCACGGCGCTCATGACGAAGGAACCGGTGACCACGGCGCCAGTCATGTTGTGCGCGTATTGGAGTAAACCCCAGGGGTTGAGAAGCAGATGCCAGAAGCTGAGCACCTCGAACTGACCGTTAGGGAGGCGGCCATAGGAGACAGGATGCTGCATCCAGGCGTCGGTGACGATGATGAAGAAGCCGGAGATCCACGATCCCACAAAGACCATTACGGCCGAGAACCAATGCATCCATTTGGAGATGCGCTTTTCACCGTAGAGAAACAGGCCCAGGAAGGCCGACTCAAGAAAGAAGCTGAAGACGCCTTCCATCGCCAGTGGCTGGCCGATCACGCCGCCCGAAAGCTGCGAAAAACGAGCCCAGTTGGTGCCAAACTCGAACTCCATCGGAATGCCGGTGACCACCCCGAAGACAAAGTTGATGCCGAAGATGCGACCCCAGAAGCGCGCGGCGCGGTCCCACTGTTCGCTGCCGGTCTTGAGCGCGACTGACTTGAGAACCACGATCAAAAGCGCCAGTCCCATGGTGAGTTGGGGGAAGAGATAGTGGAACGTAATCGTAAAGGCGAAGTGGAGACGGTGAATCAATTCGGCGGTCATGGAGATTCTCCTGTCGCGTACCGATGCCTCGCGGTGAGGTCGTCAATACCAATCTTACGTCGCTGGAAAGTCGCGTGACGAGAATCGCGTTTGAACTATCGGGAATATCCGTCGATCCCGTCCCGGCATATCATGGCAAAATCGAGAGCATTGCATCTTCAGTTCCTCCAAGTAAAGAGGATTGGAGACTTTATCTAAACACCGTGAGCGGCCTTTCTAAAAATACATTTGCGTCTTTTGTAACGAATGCCTGTTTGCGTGGCTTTATCAGTATGAACGCATCAGTCAAGGAAATCTCACCTATGAATTCTCGCCCTCTTCGGACGTTATTTCTCTTTCTCCTGTCGTGTTTGAGCGGACTGGCTGCCTCTTCGCAAGAACCGCTGACGCTCCGGCGAGCCATCAATCGGGCCCTGGGACAGAATCCCGAGGCTGCGATTGCGCGCGCAGGCAACCAGGACGCCAAAGCGGGCGCCAGCCTGGCCCGTACCGCATTGCTGCCACAACTGGGCTTTACCGAAGACATTTCGCGCGGAAACGATCCAGTGTATGTGTTCGGTTCAAAGCTTAGACAGGGACAGTTCACCTTGGCCGACTTTGCAGTGAACGCACTAAACCATCCGCAGCCGATGGGCAATCTCTCAACGCGTCTCTCCGGCTCATGGATGGCATTCGACTCGTTCAAGACGCAGAAGGAGATCAGGCGCGCAGATTTGTTCAAAGCGAGCGCCGCCTCATCTGCCAAGGCAGTCGATCAGCAGATTGTGTTTCGAGTTGTGGGTGCGTACCAGTCCGTGCTTTACGCGCAGCGGGAGATTGCTGTTGCGCAGCACGAACAGGAAACGGCCGCCGCGCTGCTGACATCGGTGGATGACCATGTGAAGGCTGGGCTTGCGGTGGAGTCGGATCGGATGTCGGCCCTGGTGAACGCAGCGGCACGCAAGCAGGAGCTGATTACTGCACAAGGCGACCTGGAACTCGCGTGGGCGCAACTGAGCGAGGCGATGGGCACGACGGATTTGAAGGCGACTGAATTAAAACCGATTGAGACGCACGCATTTCCGGAACTTCCGCTGGAGCAGGAGATGGCGACGGCGGCGAAGACGAGGCCCGATCTCGCGGCGCTCGGACAGGCACAGCAAGCGCAGGTTTCCGCGCTGGGAGCCGCGAAGTCGGAGTTTGGCCCCCGCGTCAGCGCCTACGGGAACTGGGAAGAAGACCGGGGTTCGATAGGCGGTGCAGGCGGCAACAACTGGGTAGCCGGGGTGCAGATCAGCGTGGACATTCTGCCCATTGGCAAGCGCTCCCAGGTTGCGCGGGAGACGGCGGCCAAGCAGAAGATAGACGCGCAAGTGGCTGCCTCGCGACTGCATCTGCGGCTTGAAGTGAGCCAGGCGCACATTCACCGGCAGACGGCGTCGCTCTCGCTGGAGACGGCACGGGCGGCAATGGACCAATCGGCCGAGAGCCTGCGAATTCTGAAGAATCGCTATGCCGCTGGGCTCGCCACCATCACTGATTTGCTGCGAGCCGAAGATGCCGAGCGGCAGAGCCAATCCAACTACTGGCATGCCGTTTACGGAAACGCCATGGCCTATACCGAACTTTTGTACGCGACAGGGACGCTGACTCCCGATGCGGCGGAGGAATTGCAATGAAGACTGTCTTATTGGGTTGTCTGGTTCTCAGTTCCGCAATGATGACGGCCGGCTGCAAGAGCGATGATACTGCTCAACAAACGGTAGTCCAGACCATGCAGGCTCGGGTGGTGGAGAGCCGGCAGCAAGAGGTACCTCTAAACGTGCGGTCGACGGGCACCGTTCATGCGCGAGAGACCGCGATTGTCTCGGCGCAGGTGATGGGCCGCGTCCAACAGGTCCTGGTGCACGAAGGCGACAGCGTGCGGGCAGGACAGACGCTTGCCGTTCTGGACGATGCTGCGATGCGGGCCTCGGTGGAACAGGCGCAGGCCGGGGTGAAGGCAGCGCAGAGCGTGCAGGTAGCCGCGCAAACTAATGCCGCCCTGGCGGCGAGCACGCTGGGCCGGTACAAGCAGTTGGAGTCGGAGAAAAGCGTCAGCCCGCAGGAGATGGATGAAGTCTCGCGGCGGGCCGAAGCAGCGGCTGCGAATCTTGAAGCAGTGCGCGCGCAGACAGACGCGGCGCGGGCGCAGGAAAATGGCGCTCGCACCATGCTCGGCTATGCGCGGCTGGTTGCGCCATTTGCAGGCGTGGTGACGGCGCGTATGGCAGACCCGGGAACGATGGCGGAGCCGGGCGTACCGCTCGTGCAGGTGGATCGGGCAGGGGCTTTGCAACTTCAGGCAACTGTTGATGAGTCGGCAATTGGCGTCGTTCACAAGGGAATGAAGGTCCAGGTGGCCATCAATGGCGCAGGCTCGACAGCCATGACCGGGACTCTTCAGGAGATTGTGCCCACAGCCGATCCTTCCAGTCATGGCTTCGTTATCAAGATCGACTTGCCCGCATCGAGCCAATTGCGCGCGGGCATGTATGGAACTGCTGACTTTGCAAACGGCGTAAAGCAGGCGATCCTGATCCCGCGGACCGCTGTGGTGATGCGCGGTTCGCTGGCCTGTGCTTACGTCCTCGACGGCAAAAGCATTGCACAACTTCGCTACCTCACACTGGGCGCTCCACAAGGCGATCTCATCGAGGTTCTGTCCGGTATATCCGCGGGTGAAAAACTGGTTGATACACCCTCTGACCGTGACCTCGCAGGCAAGCGCATTGAGGTCCAGCCATGAAGGAAGAACTCGGAATTGCAGGCCGCCTGGCTCAGAGCTTTCTCAACTCGAAGTTGACGCCGCTGTTCATCGCGGCATCGCTGGCGCTGGGAATCTTTTCGGTGGTAATTATTCCTCGCGAGGAAGAACCGCAGATTCTTGTTCCCATGCTGGACATTGTCACCGCCATGCCGGGCGCGTCCCCGTCCGAGGTAGAGCAGCAGGTTACGCTGCCGATTGAGAACCTTGTCCATCAGATCTCGGGCGTCGAGTATGTTTATTCAACTTCCGCGCCCGGGCAGAGCCTGGTGATTGTGCGGTTCCTCGTAGGCACGCAGCAGGAAGACGCGCTGATCAAGGTATACAGCAAGCTCTATTCGAATTTCGACGGCATCCCGCCGGGAGTTTCACAGCCTCTGATCAAGGCGCGGTCAATCGACGACGTGCCGATCCTCGCGCTGACGCTGTGGGGCGAGCGCTACAACGGATACCAACTGCGCGCCATCGCGGCAGAGATACAGCACAGCATTGGTCAGGTTGCGGATGTTTCGGAGACGGCGGTCATCGGCGGGCTGCCGCGCTCGATGCGAGTCGTGCTCAGCACAGAAAAGCTCAATGCCTACGGCCTTTCGCCAATGGCCATTGCCGGGCACTTGCAAGCCGCAAATGCCAGCGTGCAGGCAGGTACCTTTGCCGAGAACAACCAGGAGGTCCGCATAGATTCCGGCAATCTGTTTACGCGGCGCGAAGATTTGGAAGCCGTGGTGGTGGGCGTTGTTCGTGGACATCCGGTTTATCTGCGGGACGTGGCCGAGAAAATTGTTGACGGCGCGGCCGACCCGGCAAACTACGTCGTGTTTGGCACCACCAACACCGGCGGAAAGAGCGCAGGCCAGTACCCGGCCGTGACAATCACTGTGGCCAAGCGCAAGGGCACCAACGCGACCGATATCTCCAACGCCGTCATGAAGCGCGTGCATGAGATGCAGGGCGTTTCAATTCCGAACGACGTCACCGTGACCACCACTCGGAATTATGGCGAGACCGCCAAGAACAAGTCCGATGAACTGCTGGAGCATCTGCTGCTGGCAACACTTTCCGTTACTTTTCTGGTCGCGCTCTTCCTCGGCTGGCGCGAGTCGGGCGTCGTGCTGTTGGCGATTCCGGTAACGCTTGCGCTCACCATGTCTGTGTTCTACCTGATGGGCTACACCATCAACCGCGTTACGCTCTTCGCTTTGATCTTCTCCATCGGCATTCTTGTGGATGACGCAATCGTGGTGGTCGAAAACATGGTGCGCCACTTCAGGCTTCCAGAAAACCACGGCCGTTCGATGAGCGCTGTCGCGGTGGAGGCTGTCGCCGAAGTCGGAAACCCGACCATCCTGGCCACCTTTGCCGTGATTGCAGCAGTACTGCCCATGGCCTTTGTCCGCGGCCTGATGGGGCCCTATATGCGTCCCATTCCAGTCGGGGCTTCGGCGGCCATGCTGTTCTCGCTCCTGGTTGCGTTTGTGGTTTCGCCCTGGGCTGCGCTTCGCCTCCTTGGCAAGCATCTTCAGGGAGCCAAATTACCGGAGCCCGAGACAGAGAACTGGAGAACCAGGCTCTATCGGCGCATTATGACTCCACTGATTGAGTCCGGTCGAAATCGCACTCTGTTCTTTATTGGAGTGGTGGCGTTGCTCCTGATATCGTGCGCGCTTGTCCCGATGGGTCTGGTGCGGGTGAAGATGCTGCCCTTCGACAACAAGAGCGAGTTGCAGGTGGTGATCAACATGCCCGGCGGCACGCCGCTGGAGCAAACGGCACGCGTCGCGCAGGCGCTTGGTGCTGAACTGGCACGGCAGCCTGACGTTCTCAATTACCAGTCGTATACCGGAACTTCCGGCCCCTATAACTTCAACGGCTTGGTGCGCCACTACTACATGCGCCGTCAACCGAATCAAGCGGACATTCAAGTGAACCTGTTGCCGGCAGACCGGCGCAGCCTGCAGAGCCACGGCATCGCCAAGCGGTTGCGGCCTTTGCTGATTGCGATTGGCAACCAGTACGGCGCGCGCGTCCAGGTCAGCGAAGTTCCGCCAGGGCCGCCGGTGATCCAAACTCTGGTCGCCGAGGTTTACGGCCCTGATCTCGATGGTCAAACGCAAGTTGCCCAGCAAATCAAATCGATCTTCCAGCACACTCCGGGAGTTGTAGACACCGACTGGTACGTCGAAGACCCTCAACCGAGGCTCAAGATACGTGTGGATGAGGTAAAGGCTGCGCAGCACGGCATCGCGGTCTCCGATGTGACCCATGCTCTCGCGCTTGCTAGTTCCGGAATGCAGGTAGGACTGCTCCACGATGAAACCGCTCGCGAACCTGTGCCTGCAATGGTCGAAGTTGATCGTGCCGATCGTTCCTCTGAGCAGGGACTGCAGAATATCCGCCTGCCGGGCGTTGATGGAGGAATGGTCTCGCTGCGCGAATTGGTTGTTGTCGAACACAGTACCATCGAGCGCAGCATCTATCACAAAAATCTCCACCGCGTCGTCTACGTGACGGGAGACGTGGCCGGTGCCGAAGAGAGTCCGGTCTACGCCATCATGGCCATGAACAAGCTGCTCGACCATCTCATTCTGCCTGCAGGCTATAGGCTGACACGCTACAACGCGGCGATGCCAAAGTCGACAGACCATTATTCGATGAAGTGGGACGGCGAATGGCACATCACCATCGAGGTTTTCCGCGACATGGGCCTCGCCTTCGCGGCCGTGCTCGTGCTCATCTACGTTCTAGTGGTCGGGTGGTTCCGGTCCTTTATTGTGCCGCTCATCATTATGGCGCCGATTCCACTTACGCTCGTTGGCATTATGCCGGCGCACGCGATGCTGGGCGCATTCTTCACCGCGACTTCGATGATTGGCTTTATTGCGGGAGCCGGAATCATCGTGCGCAACTCAATCATCATGGTTGACTTCATCGAACTGCGCATACGTCAGGGAATGCCGTTGGCCGAAGCGGTAATCGATGCAGGCGCCACTCGCTTCCGTCCCATGCTGCTGACGGCGGCCGCCGTCGTTGTCGGTGCGAGCGTGATCCTTACCGATCCAATCTTTCAAGGCCTTGCACTCTCCCTTATTGCTGGAGCCGTTGCCTCAACGTTCCTCTCGTGGCCGACTATTCCGGTGCTTTACTACATGGTTCACTCCGGGCACAAACCTGGAGCTGATGCTCAACCCGCAACCGAAGAAGGAGATTCGCTATGACAGTTGAACGAGCAGTTCGCCTCATGGGAGGCGCAATGGTCTTGCTATCCCTCGCTCTGGCCCACTACCTCTCACCCAACTGGCTCTGGCTCACCGCATTCGTTGGACTAAACTTACTGCAGTCGGCCTTCACAAATTGGTGCCCCGCCATGTCCATCTTTCGCGCCATGGGGTTGAAAGACTCTGGCTGTAAATCCAACTGAGGCAGCAATACACGACTTGCACCTCAATTCACCGCTTTCGAATTCACTTGGCGAGCACTTTGCGGATCGCTTTCAACTCTGCCCGATGCTTTCGCGTTGTTTCAGGATAGGAGGGTTTTAGTTCCCTTAGCGCATCAAGAACGATCTGAGAGACGATCAGGCGGGCATCGTCCTTATCGTCGGCCGGGACAACATACCAGGGAGCGCGATGCGTGCTGGTCGCACTTATGCATTCTTCGTACGCTCTCACGTAATCGTTCCAGAACTTTCTCTCGCGAATATCCGCAAGGCTCAACTTCCAGTTCTTCCCGGGGTCGTCAATGCGCGCAAGGAAGCGCCGCCGCTGTTCATCCTTCGATATGTGCAGGAACATCTTGACCACGCGCGTACTGTTTCTATCGAGATGTTCCTCGAAATTTGCAATCGACCGATAGCGGTCCTCCCATTTCGACTTGTCATCCCGCAGTTGCTTTGAGAGCCCTTCCTCGCGAAGCTGTTCCGGATGGACGCGAACAACCAGCACCTCTTCGTAATACGAACGATTAAAGATGCCGATCCGGCCGCGCTCCGGCAAGCAGCCGGTAGTGCGCCAGAGAAAATCGTGTTCCAGTTCTTCGGTGCTCGGTTGTTTGAAGCTGTAAACCTCGCATCCCTGCGGGTTGATCCCAGACATGACGTGCCTTATGGCGCCGTCCTTTCCGGCGGCGTCCATGCCCTGGAAGATAACCAGAAGCGCGTGGCGGTTTGACGCGTAGTGAAGTTGCTGCAACGCGCTCAGATCCTTGACATGCTCTTCAAGCAGCTTCTGATATTGCTTTTTTGACTTCGTCAGCTTCGGCCCAACCGTTGGCAACTCTCCCAGCTTCAGCTTCTTCCCCGGGGATACTTGGTAGGTCTTCGAATGGATGGTCATGTTCAATTACCTCTGCATATCGGTTTGGATGCAAACAACAGTTGGCCGCCTGCAATCCTGATCTGATAATCGCGCACACGCACCATTCTTCTCTCGGGTATGTCTGACTATCTGTTCAATTGGATACAGCCATATCCTCACTGCAAATTGACAATCTCTTTGGGCGCTCGTGGCATTCCCTGCCGCGGGTGCAACAAGATTTGAATGGGCAGCGAGAAAGAGTAGATTATCCCTGTGAAACGACCTGATGATAACGCGGCAACGTACTTGGTTGGCGGTGGCATTGCCTCTCTTACCGCCGCGGTTTTTCTCATTCGCGACGGTGATGTGCAGGGCCGCACAATCACGATCCTCGAGGAGTCGTCCAGGATTGGCGGCAGCCTTGACGCGGCCGGTAATGCAACGGACGGATACGTGATGCGCGGCGGCCGCATGATTGAAAGCAAGTACCTGTGCACATACGATCTATTCTCGTCGATTCCGGCTCTCGATGAAACGAGGACCGTAACCCAGGAGATCTTTGACTGGAACGAGACCATGAAAACCGCCTCGAAAGCGCGCTTGTTCCGGAACGGCCACAGGGTAGATGCCCCCACTTTCGGCTTGAGCGAGAAGGATATTCTCAACATCGAGCGCCTGGCGATCGAACCCGAACTCCTTCTTGGGCGCAGCATGATCTCAGATCAGTTAGATCCGGGATTCTTTGAGACAGACTTCTGGCACATGTGGTGCACCACCTTCGCGTTTCAACCCTGGCATAGCGCAGTTGAGTTCAAGCGATATCTGGTTCGCTTCACTCATATGGTTTCCGGCTTCAATACCCTTACCGGAATTATGAGGACGGTCTATAACCAGTATGACTCGATGGTGCGCCCGCTTCACAAATGGCTTGAAGAGCGCGGCGTGCAGTTCATGCTGAATACAACCGTTACTGACCTCGTATTCGCGCAGGCAAAAGACGGTTTCACCGTCAAGAGAATCGTCGTCGATCAGGAAGGTTGCGTCAGGGAGATTGGCGTTCAAGAGCAAGACAGAGTCATCGTAACTCTTGGATCCATGACCGAAGGTTCAAGTCTCGGCTCGATGGACTCACCTGCCGCTCTGCTGGGTAAATCCGATGGCGGCGCATGGACTCTTTGGGAGAAGATCGCGTCCGGCCGAACCGGGTTTGGACATCCGTCGAACTTCACCGGTCACGTAGAGCAATCCAAGTGGTTGTCCTTCACCACCACACTTCACGACCACTCATTCTTTGAATTGATCCGGGATTTGACGGGCAGCGTCCCCGGAGAAGGCGGGCTCATCACCTTCCCCGAGTCAAGTTGGCTTGCGTCAATCGTGTTGCCCCACCAGCCGCATTTCATTGGCCAACCAGACGGAGTCGAAGTCTTCTGGGGATATGGGCTGTTTGTAGATGAGCCCGGCAATTTTGTGAAGAAGCCCATGGCGGCATGTACGGGACGAGAAATCATGACGGAGATCATCGGCCACTTGCGCCTTCAGGAGCACGGCGACAGAATCCTCGGCGCCTGCACCTGCATCCCATCCGTGATGCCCTTCATCACCAGCCAGTTTCTTCCAAGAAGCAAGGGCGACCGCCCGCATGTTATTCCCGAGGGCTCGAAGAATCTGGCCTTTGTTGGGCAGTATTGCGAACTCCCGGACGATGTGGTGTTCACGGTCGAGTACTCCATCCGCTCTGCGCAGACAGCCGTCTACTCGCTGCTCGGCCTGGAGCGCAAGGCGCCAACTGTTTACAAGGGACAATTCAATCCCCGCGTCTTGTTGGAAACCTTTCTGGCCTTGCATGAAATTGGCGTCTAGGTCCGACAACTCTTCGACGGCGAAACTCGGCAAAATCAGCCTTCGCCGTTTGCCATGGATAGGAAACAGAAGTTGGGGGACTGCTCTTGCTCCTTTGGAATTCGTTTCTTATCGCCTTCAGCGTGCTGCTTCCGCTGATCAACCCTCTGGGGTCTGCCCTGGTCTTCCTGGGGCTCGCAGGCGAGGCGCCGCCGGCAGTCTACCGATCACTGGCGCGCAAGATCGCTGTCAATAACATCATCTTCCTCACCATAATCGAACTACTGGGCGCGGCCATTCTCGACTTCTTCGGAATCTCTCTGCCGATCGTCCAGCTATCCGGAGGAATTGTGATAGCGGCGATGGGGTGGTCGGTATTGAACGAGAGGGACGCGCGCGCGATCGTCAAAAACAAGGAAGAAGAGAGCGAGGTGCGCGATGAAACTCGGGTGCGTTATCTTGAACAGGGAACGTTCTATCCGTTTACCTTTCCCGTAACCTCGGGTCCCGGAACGCTTGTGGCGGTGCTGACACTCACTGCTCATATCTCCACTCGGGTCGTTTCAAAAGATGTTCTCGCCCACCTCGGAGTGTTTCTTGCTGTCGTTGTCATTAGTGTGCTCGTCTATTTCTGTTACGCCTATGCGTCGAAGATCACCACGATCATTCCGCCTTCTACTGCGCACGGCATCCTGCGCGTGGTTGCTTTCATTCTTCTTTGCATTGGCGTACAGATCGCATGGAACGGGTTCGCAGCCTTGCTGGCCACGGTTCTCCGGCCCTGAGAAAATGCAGATCCAAATCGGACACATAATTCGTCCCGAGAGCAGTTCAATTACAGAGACAATCGTGGTACGCTAATCTCATTCATCCTGGACACTGCGTTTATCTCAAACGAAGGTTACGTCGGCCATCGTCTACTCGTCGAAAACCATTCAAGTAACATCACGCATTCTTGAAGGACTCATCTCAATGACTTCTCTGTTAGACCCTATCCAGATCGGCGAGCTTCATCTGCCGAATCGAGTTATCATGGCTCCGCTTACCCGCCTGCGGGGCACCCCGGAGCACATTCCAACACAACTCATGGCCGAGTACTACGCACAACGCGCCGGCGCCGGCCTCATCATCTCCGAAGGCATACCGGTTGTGCCGCAGGGTGTTGGCTACGCAAACGTGCCGGGGATCTGGTCGCCGCAGCAAGTCGAAGCGTGGAAGCCGATAACAAAGGCAGTGCATGAGTCTGGCGGACGCATCTTTGCGCAACTCTGGCATGTGGGCCGTATCTCCGACCCGCGCTTCCTTCAAGGCAATCTTCCGGTCGCTCCCAGCGCCATCCGGCCCGCGGGCCACGTGAGCCTGGTGCGCCCCGTTGCCGATTACGTAACCCCGCGCGCGCTTGAAATGTCTGAAATTCCAGGCATTGTCGAGGCTTTCCGCAAGGGTGCGGAGAACGCCAAGCTAGCCGGCTTTGACGGCGTCGAGATTCACGGGGCCAATGGCTACCTGCTCGATCAGTTCCTGCAGGATGGTTCCAATCGCCGCACCGACGAATACGGCGGCTCGATTGAAAACCGCGCACGGCTCATGCTTGAAGTGGCCGATGCGGCTGTGTCCGTTTGGGGCGCCAAGCGCGTAGGCATGCATCTGGCGCCGCGCGGCGATTCTCAGGACATGCTTGACTCAAATCCGGCGGCAACATTCGGTTACGTAGCGCGCGAACTCGGCATGCGCGAGATCGGCTTCCTCTTTGCGCGCGAGTATTTCGGACCCGACCGCCTGGGCCCGCAACTCAAGAAACAATTCGGCGGCGTCTTCATCGCAAATGAAAAATACACGCTCGCTCAAGCGAATCAGGTCATCCAAAACGGTGAAGCGGACGCGGTTGCTTTCGGTCAACTCTTTATCGCCAACCCCGATCTGCCGGCACGGTTTACCCGCAATGCATCGCTCAATGTTCCTGATCCATCCACCTTCTTCGCGCCGGGACCGCACGGCTACACAGACTACCCCGCGCTGAACGTATAGCCCTTGCCTGACCGCCGCAAAGCCCGGCTTGATGCTATTTTTGGAAGAACGCATGGACTTATCCATTCTGAAAGCGCAAACTCGGCAACGGCTGAGTTCCCTGCTGCGGCGGTGCGTCGTGTTGTCGGTCGCTCTCACGGTAATCGCCGTACCTGCCACCTTGGCCGAGGATGCAAAGGCTTCTACGATGAACGTGAATATTCCTCAGTCGCTGAGTGGTTGGACTTTCGCGGGACCTGCAAAACGCGTGGAGCCGAAAACCATCTTCGAGTACATGGATGGCGCCGGTGAACTCTATCTTGGGTTTCGCTTCAAGTACCTGGATGTCTATGAGTACACAAAGCCGGGCGAGAGCGACCTGCTTGTGGAACTCTACTGGATGGAGTCTTCGGATGATGCCTATGGACTGCTCTCAGGCGATTGGGGCGGCGAAGCCGCGGACCTTGCCCCACTGCGGGACCGCGACGACACATCGGGCGTGCATGCGCTCTACGGGGCAGGGCTGCTGCGCATCTGGTCAGGCGATCTGTATGCGCGGGTGCTGGTCTACCAGGAAACGGATTCTTCCAAGCAAGCCGTGCTTGCGATGGGAAAGGCGATCGTCGCTTTGCGCGCGGACTCAAAGACGCCGAAGCTGATCAGGGCATTGCCTGAAGCAGTTGGTCCGCAGTTTTCGCTGAAATCGAATCGCACCGTCTATTTGCGCTCGCACTTGGTGCTCAACTCTGCGTACTTTCTCAGTTCTGAGAATCTACTGGATCTCGGATTGGACTGCGAGATGGCTGCGGCCGTCTATCGGTCAAGTGCTGGAGCGGACAAAAAGAAACTGGTGCGCGTCCTTCTGGTGCGCTACCCCGACGAAGCGGCAGCACGCAAGGCATTGGCTCACTTTCAAAAACTCTATCTGGCCGGGAAGTCGTTCACCGCGGGAGATCGCGGAATAATGCCCATCGAGGACGGATGGACAGGATTCATCCTCTCGGGAAAAGGGCTGGGGCTGGTGTTTGAAGCTCCCGACGAAACAACAACGCGCCTGTTCCTTCAAAGCTCCGAACGGGCCCTCGATAAAGTGGAGGCATTTCATGAGTGATGAAAGTACTGCCCTGACAAGGCGCGATTTTGTGCGCGGAACCGTCGGGGCCGCCGTGGCAGCTTCTTTGTTGGGAACTCCGCTGGATTCGAAGGCTGCGCCAGCCATCAAGAGCTACGTTGCCCTGGTGCGCAATCAGGGCGCGCTAAGCTCCAGCAACCAGGTGAACGAACTTGTGCTCGGCGACATGCTGACGCAGGCTCTGCACACGGTCACCGGCCAGACCGATGAAGCATCGGCCTGGCGGGCACTGGTTAAGGCCGATGACATCGTTGGCCTGGTGCACACCGATCACCTCAACAAAACCCATCCCGAGTTGATCGAAGCTGTAAAGCGGTCGCTGAAACTGGCCGGCATTCCTGAAAAGAACATCCTGATGGTCCAGGGCAGTCCTGAAAAGGTGAAGCAGTGCACTGCGTTGATCTCCCTGCCGGCCCTCAAGGCGCATTGGCTCACCGGCATCGGCACCGTATTCAAAAACTACATCTGCTTCAATGGATCGCCTTCCACTTATCACGACGCCAACAACGCGAAACTGGGCGAGATATGGAACATGCCGCACGTGAAAGGCAAAACCAAGCTCGTGCTCGTTGACGCCCTGCGGCCGCTCTGCGACAAGGGACCGCAACCCGATCCGCGCTATATGTGGCCGTACCGGGGCCTGATTGCGGGCACCGATCCTGTCGCCGTCGAAACCGTTTGCCTCAAAATCATCATGCAGAAGCGGCAGGCTCTGCGCGGCGAACCGTGGCCGCTCTCCCCGCCGCCCATGGTTGTTGAGATGGCCGACAAGCAATACGGGCTCGGCACCAGCAAACTGGAAGAAATCCAGATTAACCGCATCGGTTGGATGGAAGACGCACTGGTTTAGCCGGTGCCCATAAAATAGCTGAGGGCTGCTGTTTACCGGCAGCCCTTCGCGTCTATGCCCTTGCACGCAGAAATAATTCCGCCAAGCTGCATCTGCGCTCTAAGAAAATTCCCACCCGCGGCACTTGTCGATTTCCATGCGGCTTCGGTTGATATAGTGGCGGAGTTCCTCCAGCCCATGCTGCCGGGCCAACTCGCGCGCGCTCACTCCCGGGCGCTTGGCCTTCAGCACGAACCATCCCTCCATGGGCCGCCATTTTTCCTGCTCAACATCGTCGCCATGTTCCTTCAGCAACGCGTCGCGCTTGCCGGGAAGATTCAGATCCTGGTGGAAGATGCAGCGGTCCAGGTCGAGGCCAACCCGGGTCACGTTGACTCCCGATCTTGCATTTTCCGTGTCATGGATGAGCAGCTCTCCGTCGATATCGTAAACCAGGCAATCCGGAACCTGGGTCGCGCTCATGATGTAGTAGTTGAACTGCGTCGCTTGAGCCTGCAGGGAACGCCCGGCCGAGTAGGCACTGGGCCATATCACCAGCTCCGCGCCCTGGTTCGCCATCTGCTGCCATAGCGGAGACCAGTTGACGTCAAAACAGATGGCCAGACCCACGCGCCCGAAGTCAGTTGAGTAAACCTTGACAGCGCTACCCGGCAGAACCGGCGGCTGCATCACGCACTCCTGCTGCCACACCGGGTAAAGCTTGTCGTAAACGCAGGCTACCTGGCCGTGCCGGTCAATCAGGACCGCAGAGTTGAACCGGCGGTCGCCGTCTTTGCGGTCGATGGGACAAACAATGTAAGTGCGATGCTTTTCTGCCAGGCGCGCTATTGCCGTAATTGTAGGACCGTCAAGAGTCTCCTGGCTTTTCTCATTCTGTCCGCAGCAGGTTTCTGGAAGTACGATAATGTCGGCACCCAGCGCGCCCTCACCGTCAACCAGGCCAGCTATCTTCTCCAGAGTGAGGCCAGGCTTAAAGCCAATGCTCACGGCACGAACAGGCCGGCCGGCATGCCCCGGACTTTCGTCTGTGGTGGCGGGTTTCGCCGCGGCGTCCGCTCTCGCTCCTAAGCCTGAAGCCAGGGCGCTCATCGCCAACATTTGTGGTGGGGTGATTTCGGTCATGCACGGGACTCCCCGACTCTTCGCAGCCTATCTTCATTTGCGAGAGTTTCACGAACAGCCTGACGCGAACCAGCGGTCACTGTCAAGAAATGAGGCAGTTACGCGGGCGCAGGTTGCCGCCCTCGACAACTGCAACCAGACAGAGACGGTAACTCTCAAACCACGATGAGCATTTCTGTTGCTCCCTGTCGTCGTTAGGCATCGCACGCTAATACACCAGCACTCCGGCGGCATCCGCATGAGATGATCCCCCGGCAGTAATCGTCACCTGACCCGTTCCCCCATTTGTGCGTTTGGCAACGCCATATGGTGCGCCGGGCATAAGGCCGGCCACATAGTTCGCCGTCACTGTCGAGGGCTCCGTGTAGGCTGTGGCGGCAAAACCAGCGGTCTGCGTATCGTCGTGAATAAACAGAAGTGCCGAATTGCCCACCAGAGTGCCGTCAAATATGGTTGCTGTAACAGTACAATTTCCGGCAGTCGGCGGCGCGGCATAGGTTACAAGGTTGGCCGTCGTGCTCGATAGTGTTCCGCAGCTTGCTCCCCACACCACCACCGTATTGCTCGTGTTTTTCACTGTCGCAGAGAAGGACTGGGTTCCGTTGGTAAGCAGGCTTGCCGTGGCCGGAGCTACAGAGATGCTGACAGGTGGAGCCGTGACGGTGACAGTGGCTTGAGCGGTCTTGGTAGTATCGGCCTTGCTGGTCGCCTTCACGCCGCAACCGCCCGTCGTCGCTGGCGCGGTAAACGTCACCGGATTTGTCGTTGTGCTCGATAGCGTGCCGCACGTTGCGCTCCAGGTAACCGCGGTGTTGGTCGTGTTGCTCACCGTCGCGATAAAGCCTTGCGTCCCCTTGGTCTCAACGCTCGCAGTGGCAGGCGCTACAGAGATTGCCACCGGCGCGGTCACCGTCACTTTCGCAATTGCCGTTTTGGTCGTATCGGCTTTGCTGGTTGCGGTGACGGTGCAGCTTTCACTTGTGGATGGCGCTGTGTACGTCACCGGGTTAGCCGTCGTGCTCGACAGCGAGCCGCAACTTGCGCTCCACTTTACAGCCGTGTTTGTTGTGTGTCCTACCGTTGCCGTGAAGGTCTGAGTCGTATTGCTTTTCGACGCGACTGTTGCAGGAGCCACGGAGATGGTCACCGGCGCCGTAACACTTACCGTCGCCTGCGCATTTTTTGTGGGGTCCGCTGCGCTCTTGGCAGTCACCGTGCAACTGCCGGCTGATGCCGGCGCAATGTAGGTAGCAGGATTTGCCGTCGCGCTGGAGAAACTGCCGCAACTCGCGCTCCAGGTAACCGCGGTGTTGGTTGTGTTGCTCACTGTAGCGGTAAAAGCCTGCGTCGCTCTGGTCAACAGTGCGGCGGTTGCCGGAGCAACGGTGATGCTCACAGGTAAAGTTACGGTCACCGTTGCCTGCGCCGTCTTGGTGCTATCGGCCTTGCTGGTTGCCGTCACGGCACAACTACCGGCCGTCGTAGGGGCCGTAAACGTGACCGGGTTTGCCGTCGTGCTTGAAAGCTTCCCGCAACTGGCGCTCCAGGCAACCGAGGTATTGGTTGTGTGGCCAACCGTTGCTGAAAATACTTGCGCGCCATTGGTCTTCAAGCTTGCCGTTGCCGGAGCCACCGAGATGGTGACCGGCGCAGTCACGGTCACAGTTGCCTTGGCGCTCTTCATAATATCGGCGCTGCTCTGCGCGGTCACCGTGCAGCTGCCAGCGGATGCCGGGGCGGTAAACATCACCGGATTTGACGTTGCACTTGATACCAACCCGCAACTGGCCGTCCACGTCACCGCCGTGTTTGCCGTATTGGTGACGGTCGCGGCAAAAGCCTGCGTCCCGTTGGTCAGCAAATTCGCCGGCGCCGGAGTTACCGCGATGGCCACGGGCGCATTCACCGTGACGGTGGCCTGGGCGGTCTTCGTGCTGTCTGCCTTGCTTGACGCGGTTACGGTGCACGTACCCGCGGTCGCTGGCACGGTAAACGTCACCGGATTAGTGCTCGTGCTCGACAGCTTGCCGCAACTGGCGCTCCAGGTAACCGCAACGTTCGTGGTCCCAGTCACCGTAGCCTTGATTGCGGTGGTTTGCGACTCAGTCACAGTGACCGATGCGGGCGAAACAGATATGGTTACCGTTGCCGCCGAAAGAACATTGGAACCTGCCAAAAGCACGGCCAGAACAGAGACAACAGCGCAAATCCTGGGCCGGGCAAGCCGACGCAGCGGGCTGGAGAAAAGCTCGTCGAACAGAATCAAGTACTTACCTCGAACTCATTTGTATCGCGATGGGAATAGGGATGGCGAAGTATACCGAGTTATCGGGTAGGTTGGGAAGCGGTTCTTTCGAAATTCTGCCTGCTTATTTCATGCCATCCGCCACTGGATGTTTCGCGTTGCAGTGGTTGCACCGGGCGGCACAAGAGCAACTGTGCAAGGTTCGCTACTCCCCGGCGCCATAATGTCAAAACTCATTCATTTGGGTCCACTATCGCGGAGTCGCATTTTCGCGCTCGCGATATTAGTTTCTCCAAATCGGTAAGTTGACTGCTTCAGCAGTGCGCAGAGTCTCCAGCAGTCCATGCGAAGGGCTATACCGGCAAACTGGATCGATTGCATTTGCATCTCCGGTTAGCAGATGAGCCTGGCAGCGGCAACCGCCAAAATCAACCTCCTTGCGGGGACACTCCTTGCAGGTCTCCGGCATCCATGCATCGCCGCGAAAGCGTCGAAACGCGCTTGACTCCCGCCAGATCCACCCAAGTTCGTGCGCGCGCACGTTGTCAAACTCCATGTTGGGAATCACCGCTGCCGCATGGCACGGCAGTGCATTGCCCACCGGGTCGATCAAGATCATCTGGCGTCCCCACCCGCCAACACACGCCTTGGGATAGCTCCCGAAGTAATCCGGAAACACGCTCTCAAGCTTGATCTTTCCCCGCAATCGCTCTTTTGCCTTGGCCACAATTTCAAGCGAGGCGTGTACCTGCTTTTCGGTTGCCATCAGCTTTGTACGGTTTTTCAACGCCCAGCCGTAATACTGCACATGCGCAATCTCCAACCGGTCCGGACCTAACTCCTCGGCCATCGCAATAAATTGTTCCAGCCGGTCAAGGTTCATCCGATGCACCACCAGGTTCACGGTGAAAGCCAATTGAAACTTCCGAATCAACGGAGCTAGCGCAATCTTGATTGCATGCGCCTTGGTGCCTGCAATGTAATTCGCCGATGCTTCGTCCAGATCCTGAAAGCTCAATTGCAGATGCTCCAACCCCGCGTCCACCAGTTCTGCCAGCCGCTCCTCGGTCAATCCGACTCCGGACGTAATCATGTTCACGTAGAGTCCGGCCTTTCGCCCCGATGCAATCAACTGCGCCAGGTCTTTGCGAATCAATGGTTCGCCGCCGGTCAAACTCAACTGCAGCACGCCCAGCGCCGCCGCCGCGCTAAACACGCGCTCCCACTCGTCCGTCGTCAACTCGTCCGCAGACCTCCGCATCTCGATTGGATTGGAGCAATAGAGGCAATGCAGGGGACAGCGATGCGTCAACTCCGCAACAAGCGAGAGCGGCCGCGGTGTCGAATCCGGCGCGGATGGCGTTGTGCTCATGTCCTGAACCTCAAAACGCCCCGCTGCATTAGATCCTGCAACAAAACAAGCACGTCCGTAGAAATCTCGGACTCTTCCGCGCCTTCATACTCCTGTGCAAGGTCCCGCACGATTGCGGCCACGTCGCGGTTCCCATCCACGCGTGCCAGCACATCGCGTGAGGGCCCGTTCAATTCAAGCGTGCCTTCGGGCATCAGCAACACATCCTGCGTAGGATGCAGGCGGCATCCGCGCACCACCATCGGAATCGAGTTCATATCCATAGGCACCTCGTCCGCGATGTCAGTCACACTGCGGCACAAAACATCCCGGCGGAATATTTCCCGGCGACACGTAAGCATAGTCAATGGCGTCAAGCTGCGCCCAAAGAATCGCGCATTTCTGTTCCAGCGCGCCGATTACTTGTTGCTGCTGCGAGCGATTCCCGGCATGCGTCGAAACGTAGTCCAGCGCAAACTCAGCATCTTCCGGAGCCTGCGTCAGCCTTCCCTCGAAATACGCCAGGCCATCAACCATGTATGGATAGTGCATCCGCATCTTGTCGATCCGCAGTGAGATCAGGTCCCTTGAAAATAACTCCGTCAGCGAAGACGCTACAGCCACCAGCAAAGGACTGTCGCGCACCAGCGCCAGGTAGGCATCCACTGCGTAGCGAACGCCGGGCAGTACGCCGACGCAGGGAATCACTTCATCGGGCGACAAGCCGGCAGCTTCCGCAAGCTTTATCCATTTCTCGATCCCACCGTAGCCATCCAGATTTCCGTCATGGTCCACAATCCGCTTCCTCCACGCGCGCCGAAACGCTGGATCTTCGCTCTTGGCCAGCAGCAGCGCGTCTTTCATCGGAATGCGGCTTTGGTAGTAATAGCGATTCAGCGCCCAGGCCTGCATCTGCCCGCGGCTCAGCAGTCCCTCGTGCATCCGCAGGTGAAATGGATGTTGATGGTGGTAGCGGCCGGCGCCAACCGCAAGCAGTCGATCCCGGAGTTCCTCCCGCGAAAGCATTTCCGTTGCCGGTGTCACTGTCCCAGTTCCCATCCGTCCTCTCCTATTTTCCATCCCGCCTCCACGACTGCGTTGTATGCGCTGCTCCGGGGATCGAGAACCGGGTTGGTGTTATTCAAATGCACAAAAATCTTTTGGATTGTGGGCAGATCGGACAACAGGGCTATCGTGCCATCCTTGCCGCTCATTGGAACGTGCCCTATGTCTTGCGCCATCGGCGTTCCGGTATGCGCTTTACTCAGTTCCTCATTGCTCCAGAAGGTGCCGTCAACGAATATCGCCCCGCACCCGGCGTAGATCGATCGAAGCGAATCGGTAATCGCCGGCACCATCGGGGTATACGCTATGCGCATTCCATCTTTTTCGAGAAGCAACCCCTGGCTCACTTGCTCCGGTACGTTTCTACCAAACTCTCTGGCGTAAAAAGGCAGCTCTCCGCCCATGTCAAACGGCGTACACGCAATGCCGCTCCCGCCGAGTTGAAAAGATACTCCCGGCTCGATCTCCACCCAGGTCAATTGATTTGGCACGCGTTCCAGCATCCTGATAAAACTGTTCGATTCAAGTACACGGCGTACCAGCGCCGTCGCATACACCTTCAAAGGCTGAAATTTGCGCAGCAGCAGCATACCCAGAACTTGATCTAGGTCGGCAGTGGTCAGCACCACGCCCTCAATCGGAGTATTGCGGTTTCCTCGATCGGTGCGGGGACGAAGTTCCAAATTTTCTTCAATCTGGAATCGAAGATCCGCCGATGCGTTCAACAGGAAGATGGCGTCGGGAGAACTCCATACCGCCGCCTGCAGTTGCAGCCGCGGCGAAACCCTCCCTGGTTCAGCCCGGCTTGAAGCGCACGTCGCGCATGCGCAGTTCCACTGCGGAAATCCGCCGCCCGCTGCAGTGCCCAATAGCCTGAAGTGCAACATTCGCTGGCTCTCCGCCGTGTCTCTCGCCGCCCGGAAAATATGAATGAATAATGAACGGCTGTCAAGCACGAGGATCAATTAAGCTCGCAGGCCAGGTAGTGGAAAGCGCGACTTCCGCCATCAATCCGTCCATAACAATGTTTGCTTGATGTGTGCATCGCCGCGTGATCTTGATGAAGAGCAAAGGGCGCATGAGCGCGGCTCATCGGTCTGACTCTTGTATTGCTTGTTTGCTTGCGGACTTTACAAGACTTTACTTCCTTGTTTGATGAATCGCAATCCAAGCGAAATTTTCGCGCGCCTACCATGTCGCTCAGTTTGCATCTGCCGGTAGAGGACGCAGGCGATGCCGCGGCAAACTATCGGCTATCCTTCGATTCGTTAATCGAAGATCCCGCGCATGTTCGCAAAGATGGCCCTCGAGTTCGAAACCAGGAAATTACATTGCAGTGACATCGCAGTGACAATTGCAGCGACAACTACCGTGAAGATTGCCGCGTGAGCTGCACTGAGAGAGGAGAGTTTGCAATGAAGACCAAAGTCTGGACCCGCCCGGAAGTCAAAGAGATTAACCTCGGATGCGAAATCAACAGTTACGCCCCTGCGGAGATTTAGTAGTTCGCAAAAGCGCCGTGACGTAAGCGGTAGTTTGTCTGATTCGGAGGCAGTCCCTTCGCGGCACGCTTTGCGATTTGCCGGATCGCTTGCTCGGTCTGCGTTTTTCGACCGGCGTAATCGAGCGAGTTAGTAGAAGCCACCCTCGGCCCTGCCACTCGGGTTGGCGCATTCGGAAAGGAATGCGATGAGGAACCTATCTTTTTCCAGGTCGTTTGAAAGCAGCTTCGTAAGGCCACTATGCGCTCTGGCGTTGATCGTGGGCGCACTCAACCTCCGCCCGTTGGTCGCCCAGGAGAATGTTGACTGGCCATACAACGGAAACACTTTGGACAATGAACGCTATCAGGATGTCGACCAGATCAACCCTTCCAATGTCCACCGGCTAAAGCCTGCATGGATCTTCCATACCGGCGTTCTCGGCGACCCCAACATGGCCATGGAAATGACGCCGATCGAGGTCGATGGCGTGACATATATTCCCACCGGCGACGACGATGTTTTTGCCGTCAATGCCGTGACCGGCAAGCAGATCTGGGCCTACCACCCAACCGACATGGTGTCGCCCTCCACGCTTCCCATTTGCTGCAACAACGATAATCGCGGCGTAGCGCTTGCCGACGGGTTGATCTTCGTCGCGCGCCTTGATGCGAAACTGGTCGCCCTCAATGCGAAGACCGGCAAAGTGGTTTGGAAAACAACCGTCGATCTTCCGAGCATGGGCGCCAGCATGACGATTGCTCCGCAGATAGTCGAGGACAAGGTCGTTGTTGGTGTTTCAGGCGCAGAATTCGGGGTTCGCGGTCATGTAGATGCGTACAACCTGCACAACGGCTCGCTCGTCTGGCGTTTCTGGACAACTGAGCCCAAGTCGTGGGAGGGAACTTCGTACCTTGTTGGCGGAGCCTCGGTTTGGGGAACTCCAACTTTCGATCAGAAGCTCCACATGCTGTACTTCGCCACCGGTAATGCCTACCCCTGGCCTTACACCGGCAATCACGCCGGATTAAACCTCTACGCGACTTCGATTGTAGCCATCGACTCAGAGACCGGTGACTACAAGTGGCACTTCCAATTTGTCCACCATGATCAGTGGGATTTTGACGGCCCGCAGCCGACAATCCTCTTCACTGCGCAGGACGGCACTCCGGCCATTGCCCATACATCGAAGACGGGGTATACGTTCATCCTTGATCGGCGCACCGGCAAGTCGCTTTTCCCGTGGGCTGAGGTGCCGGTTCCACCCACGCCGGCCGATGCGGCCTTCCAGCATCCCTGGCCCACTCAACCTGTGTCCTCGATTGCAACCCTCCTCGAACACTCGGCTGAGCTCCCGCTCCCGGTCGGCTACACTGCTGCTCCGATGTGGACAACGATGCAGCCAACGCCGCTCGTGTTTCAGCCATGGGCGGACGGAGTGGAATGGCCTCCTGCGGCTTATAGCCCACGAACCCACTTCCTCTATTCGCATTCCCGTTATTCGCCTGTCGATGTCGGAATCACAAATGACCCGGTGAACGATTTGCTTTGCCCGCTCCCATTTGGTGTGTGCTCGTTCACAGGGACGTTCGATGTTCCCAACGCAACGCCTCATGGTGTTTACGGAGCCATTGACACGCGTACGGGCAAACTCGCCTGGAAGGACGCTATGACTCCCGGCGTGAATCCCGACTCTGGCATTGGAGTCGCCGGCGACCTGGTCTTCTTCGGTGAAAGCAATGGGCTCCTTCACGCCGCGGATGCCGCGACGGGAACGATCCTGTGGACTTTCGATGCGTCAAAGGTCCCCAATGCAGGCGGCGCAACCGCGTCTCCGGCCTTTTACGTCGTCAAAGGAAAAGAGTACGTGGTGTACGGCTTTGGCGGCGAACCCGGTGAGGGCCCCGGCGTGCTGGGCGACGCCGTGATTGCCTTCGCGCTTCCGGGTGATGAGTAGGAATTCGAAGCCCGACAACAAGAGTCCAGCGACTTTTTTGCTGGGCGTGTCAACGGACAGCCGCGATTCGTTCTCACGAACGGGTCGCGGCCGACCCTGAAGCGGAATACTCTCGGCGGCTTCACCCTTCACGAGCCAGGGCGAGCCGCCAAATCATTTATTCGGCGCACCGCCCAAAGAGAGAATCGGGAGACCTGAACGATGCAAAACAGAAGGTCGTCACGCGCAAGCGGGAAGAGACGACGCGCCGGGAATCCTCTGCTCGAAGATCAACTCGTGAAAACTGATCGGATGTTCACGGGCAAGCCCCCGCGACAGAGGCAAAGTGTAGCCGCAATTCTGGCTGTCGCGCTCGTTGCTATTTCTTTGCTTTCGGCCGTGGCCTCGTTGGCGCAGACCGCACCTGCCTTGCTCGATGATGAAGAGAAGCCGGTGGCCCAGCCCGTGCTCAAAGGTCTTGACCTCGCCGCCATCGACAAATCAGCCGATCCATGCACCGACTTTTATCAGTACGCGTGCGGCAATTGGATTAAGGACAATCCGCTTCCTCCCGACCAGGTGCGATGGGTCCGCTCGTTCTCCCTGCTCAAGGAGCGGAACCTCTACGAACTCTGGCAACTGCTGGACGCTGCCGCCAAAGAGCCGGCAACTCCGCTGCAAAGGCAATATGGCGACTATTTCGCCGCGTGCATGAACGTCTCGCTGTTGGAGAGCAAGGGCCTTCAGCCTCTTGAGCCTGCACTGAGACGCATCTCCGAGTTCCAGGAGGCAAAGGGCTTGGCCGCGCTCATCGGCGATCTTGCCGCTTCCGGAGAACCTGCGCCGCTGTTCCGCCTCGATGTCGTGCCCGATCCAGGCAACTCATCCAGGCAAATCCTGAACATCTCCCAGAGCGGCCTCACGTTGCCCAGCCGCGACCCATATCTCTCTCAGAAGGGGTATTTCCGCAGGCGATTTACGAGCCACGTGATCCGCGTCTTCATGCTTGCCGGCGATACGATGGAGCGAGCCATCGCGGAAGCGGACGCCGTTTTGAACGTCGAGACATTACTCGCTCAGGCTTCGATCGGCGGTGCCGACTTGAGCGACCCCGGCAAGCGCAATCACATCCTCTCCTTTGCTGACCTTCAGAAGCTCGCGCCCGGCTTTGACTTCGCGGCCTACTTCAAGCGACTGGCTGCGCCGCCAGTCGAAACACTCAATGTAGCCGACCCGGACTTTCTGAATTCGCTCGATGGCTTGCTTGTCTCCGTCCCCGTTGATATGTGGAAGTCCTACTTTCGTTGGCATGTCTTGAACGAGCAGGTCGAAGCTCTGCCCAAGGCCTTCCGCGACGAAGATTTCGCTTTCTGGGGTGGATTCTTCACACGACAGGATCAGCCGAAACCGCGCTGGAAAGTCTGCACAGAAATGACCGATCAGGCGCTGGGCGACTCGATCGGCCAGGACTGGGTCAAGCAGAACTTCACTCCCGGCGCCAAGACCGGCATTGAAAAGCTGGTCGCCTCTCTTGACAAGGCACTCGGCGACGAAATCGATGCAGTTCCGTGGATGAGCGATACGACGAAGAAACTCGCGGCGCAAAAATTGGCGTTGATCCGGAACCGGATCGGAAGCCCCGAGAATTGGCGCAATTACTCCAGCCTGAAAGTCGACCGCAGCGATCTGATCGGAAACCTGCGGCACAGCCGCGTCTTTGAGCGCACCTATAAGCTGAACGAAGCCGGCAAGCCGACAGAGGATCGCGTATGGAGCATCGCGCCTCCGACCGTGGACGCCGTCTATCTGCGGCCAAGCAACAGCCTCGACATCCCTGCCGGCATTATTCAGCCGCCTTTCTTCGACCCTGAGGCCGCAGATCCATCGGTTAACTTCGGCGCCATCGGCGTCGTCCTGGGGCACGAGTTGACGCACGGATTCGACGGCCTCGGATCGAGATTCGACAGCAAGGGCAATCTGCGGGAGTGGCAAACCCCGGATGATCATCGCCGCTTCGCCGAGAAGACCGCCTGCGAGATTGAGGAATACGGCAGCTTCGAGGCCATGCCCGATCCCGGCAATCTGCCGCTGCTCAAGGTGAACGGAAGGCTCACACTCGCCGAGAACACCGCCGACAATGGCGGTCTGCGCATCGCATTTCAAGCACTCACTGAAGCATTGGCTGCCGAAGGAAACACCGCACAGGATTCGATCAACGGCTACAGCGCGAAGCAGCGTTTCTTCCTGTCGTTCGCGCAGGTCTGGTGCCAGAACCAGGGCGCGCGTTCCGCCCGCCAGTCGGCCGCCAACGACCCGCATTCCCCGGCGCGCTCGCGTGTCAACGGCGCCATCCAGAATTTTGACGAATTCGGCAAAGCCTTCGGATGCACAAAAGGCCAGCCCATGTACGCAGAGAATTCTTGCCATGTGTGGTAGCTCGCACGATGTGCCGCTCATACGCCGGCATTGCCGCGCATCGTCGAGATCGACTCGGAGCGTGTTCCAAAAATCGCTTTGTCTAGGGGCGCGACTTCAACCGTCCCGAAAGCAGTCTGGACCAGAGCTTACTTTTTGAGGTTGAAATAAGTCACTCTATGAAGCCGATGCTCCAATCCGTTTTGATCGCTGTTATCGGCTCCTACCCTCTTTTTGCGCAAAGCAACATTGGAGAGCTGCGCCTGAAGGTCACCAACCCTGCGGGTCTTGGCGTCCAGATATCCACCGAGTTGGCAAGTGAAGCCAATCAGTTCCTTCAGAAAGCAGTCACCGACCAGGAAGGCATTCTTACCGTTCGTCAGATTCCCTTCGGAGTCTACAGGCTCGAAATCGCAGAGTCTGGTTTCGCTCCTGTATCCGAGCTTGTCGAGATACGTGCTTCGACGCCCACCTACCACAGCATTCAGTTGAAGATTCCCACCGCCACCGCCTCCATAACTGTTAATGCAGGCAGCACGCTGATGAACCCCGATCAAGCCGGTTCTGTCAGCCGCATCGGCGCGGGCATCATTCAAGATCGGCCTGCTTCTCTGCCCGGCCGCTCGCTGCAGGATCTTGTCGATTCGCAGCCAGGTTGGCTTTATGAAGGCAACGCCGTGCTGCATCCTCGCGGATCGGAATATCAAACGCAATTCGTAGTTGATGGCATCCCGCTTACCGACAATCGCTCTCCTGGTCTCGGTCCGGAAATCGAAGCCGACGATGTCGAGTCCCTCACCGTTTGCACGGCTGGCATTCCCGCCGAGTACGGCCGCAAAATGGGCGGCGTCATCGAGGTCAATACGCTGCGTAATGTCGATCCCGGCATTCACGGCAACCTTGCTCTTTCAGGCGGAAGTTTCAGCACCGCCGGCGCATTCGCTGGCCTGCAGGGCAATTGGGGACAAAACACGATTGGGGTCAGTGCTGCAGGCAACATGACTGCCCACTATCTCAACCCGGTGGTCCCTGAGAACTACACAAACAACGGCACCACCGGCAGCTTTTCGCTCAGCTATGGGCGCGACCTGTCGCAGAGAGATCGTCTCACCCTGATCGCCCGCCATGAACTTGCGCGCTATGAGATCCCCAACGAAGAGGTTCAGCAGAATGGAGCGTGGGTGCCTGACGCAGACAACTCCGTCGGCTGCCCGTCAGTTCCTGTAAGCGAGGAGCCCAGTAGCTGCGTGTTCATTCCCGGCGGCCAAGTGCAGACGAGTAGCAATGTTGAGACCATGGGCAGCGCCTCCTATCAACACATCTTTTCCTCCAACGGGATAGGCTGGCTTCGAGAGATGGTCCGCGATAACTCCAACGATTTTCATTCCAACCCGTCGTCCTGGCCAGTCATTGCCACCCAGCACAACCATTTCAAGGAGATCTATTTCAACGGCAGCGGCTCAGTTCATCGCGGCCGGCAAGATTGGAAGGCAGGCGTCGAATCCGACGTGACATTCCTGAACGAGGACTTCAGCTACGTCTTGCCCGACTGCGCCGATCTTTCAAATGCTCAATGCCCCATCGCTTTGGGGATTCTCGATGCAGGGGCCACTACCTTTGCTTTTACGGGAAGCCGTCCCGATCTCGAACAATCGGCCTACATTCAGGACCTCGTCCGCCTCGGGAAGTGGACGGTCAATGCTGGCCTGCGGTGGGACCACTACCAGGTGCTGGTGAACCAGGATGCGGTGAGCCCGCGTGTCGCCATCTCGCGCTACTTCCCCAAAGTTGCCCTGATCCTGCACGGCTCCTATGACCGCATCTTCCAGACGCCATCCTTTGAGAACATCCTGTTGTCCAGTTCTCCCGCCGCGGAGTCTTTAGACACCAGCGTTCCCGCATTGCAACTCCCGGTCCAGCCCTCGCACGGAAGCTACTATGAATTCGGCCTGACGAAAGCACTCTTCGATAAGCTGCGGATTGACGCGAACATGTTTCGCCGCGACGTGAGTAATTACGCCGACGATTCGCAAATTCTCAGCACCGGAATTAGCTTTCCCATCTCATTTGAGAAAGGCATCCTCTACGGTGCTGAGGCGAAGCTTGAGGTTCATCGCTGGGGGCGCTTTTCAGGCCTCGCCAGCTACTCATACATCGTGGGCAATGTCTGGAATCCGGTGACCGGTGGCTTGTTTCTTGGGGACGGTGCAGCAGGCGCACTTAGCCAGCTAACCGGGCATTCGCCCGATTCGCAAGACCAGCGAAACACGGTGCGCACACGGGTGCGTTACCAGGCCGCCCCGCGTTTGTGGATCGCGCTCGGAAGCGACTACAACAGCGGACTGCCCTTTGAACCAGATCTAACTCCTCGGCAATATGCGGTTGAATACGGTCTGGCAGTCATCAATCGCCTCGATTTCAATCGCGACCGCATCAAGCCCTATCTCACCGGAAATGCTTCATTGGGAGCCGATTTGCTCAAGCACGAAAGATACTCGACAAGGCTGCAGGCCGACGTCCAGAACTTGGGCAACAAGCTTGAAGTAATCAACTTCGGCGGACTCTTCTCTGGAAACGCGATTGGCCCCTCCCGCAGTTTCTCCGTCCGCCTCAAAATCGACTTCTAGTGTGCTGAGTCTGAAATACGCAACGTAAAATCGGCTATCATCCTTCTATGAAAAAGCCCGCACCTGTCCAGCGGTATTTGCGAATAGTTGCCGACAGACTTCTATTCGTGCTCTTGGCACACAAGGGTGATTCGAATCCCGGCCGCTCCATCTGAGAAGGCCCTCCCGGGGTCTTGCG